>CAVXRE010000015.1:0-90680 GCA_963764175.1 uncultured Verrucomicrobiae bacterium
CGCTAATCCGCAGTCAACCCGCACTTCCGCAGCATCGTCATGAGCTCCGGTTCGCTCACGCCAAGCTTTGGCCCGCTCCGCAACAGATCCTTCGCCATGGCCGGATACCACGGATGCCGAGAGCGGTCGGTCAGCCCGGCCACATCAAAAGGTTCAATCGCCGCGCGAATCTGTTGCCGCCCGGCGTCGAGATTCCCGGTTACAATCGGTTGTCTGGTTGATTTGCAAAGCCGACGGAATTGGTCCGCGAAGACCGGGTGCCGGCACAGCAGAAACGAATTTGCCAGATTACTTTTCCCCAGGCGCTGGGCGGCTTCAGAAAATGTCGCCGCAGCGAAATAGAGCAGGCTCAATTCCTGGAACAGGTCGAAGGAGTCCATGGTTGCATAAAGCGCTCCCACCAGTTCTGCCGCCGCGTCCAGTTCGAGCCGGGTCAAATGCGCGTAATCTTCCAGCCCGGCCTGAAAGGCTCTTTGTTGTCCGCGCAAGCTTAACAGGCCAGCGATACGTTTGACTCCCAACAAGGCCAGAGGAAAACCTGTGGAAAGCAACGGATCAACAAATCCCGCCGCCGAAGGCAGCAACGCCCAATGATGGCCGGCGACCGCTCCGCTGCGATAGGCCGGACGCGGCAAATGGATGAAAGGAGTGACCGCCTGGGCCGGTGTGAAAATTTCCGCGAGCGATGGCAGCCGCCCGAGCAAACGCTGCCATCCTGCTTCGCCGGACTTGAAATCCAGGTCGCGGGCGAGGGAATCCACGGCGGCAACCCCGGCGCTGGTGATGCCATTGTTGAATTTGAGCACCCAAACCCAGCCGCCCGGAAAAATATGATGCACCGCCGCCTGTTCCGGCGGATACGGCGGAGTCTGGCCGGTGGAGAAAAAATTGTCCGGGAGCGGGCCGACATCGCGGAAATGCGAAAACAACGCCTGCGTGGGTGGCATGGAGTCGAATGGCTTTTCCGGCAGCCCAAGTGCCCGGGACAGGAATCCGCGCGGGCCGGTGGCGTCCACGACAAATTCCGCGGTGATCTCAACGGGTTGGCCGTGCCGGGTTCCGGTCAACCGCATCCCATTTGGTTCGGCGATGGCGCGCTCCAGAATCGTTTCGTCCCAATATTCCACGCTCAGGGCCTGAGCTTGTTGCACGAGATAATGATCGAAGTCCGGGCGATACCAATGTGTATCGGCGATTTCATCCCGCGGGCTGGCACCGACGAGGAGTTGATGCCGGCGTTCCGGGTCCGGCTCGAATGTCCGGCCAAATTCGTGGTGATAGAACGTGAAACCGCGTTTGAGGCCACAGGCCAGTCGCGGAAGCTGTTGCTGCCACGTTCCCCATTTGCACAACGGGCGGATGGAAGGCAGGTTGTATTCCCCGGCGATTTCCTCCAACAGCAGATTGGCGAGGGGGGTGGACGATTCGCCAATTACAAACCGGGGATGCCGGCCCCGTTCAACCAGGGCGGTTAAAAAACCGAGCCGGCGGGCAATCATGGCGGTGAGCGAACCGGCGAAACCCGAACCAACGACGAGGACCTGAAAATGATTTTTGGTCATGCTTCGCCACAAGCCGGGCAGTCCACCGTCGGCAAGATTTTTTGGGACAGGTTCATGGCATGAATCCGTTGCCGGCGTTTTTCAAAACACGCCGGGCAGCGCGAGAATTGTTCCAAATCCCAGGTGTCGGCAAAAATTCGACCGTCACCGCGCACAGCCAGGGCGAGTTCCAACGCCTTTTCCAGGGTGGCGAGCCGCGGCGGGGAGAATTCGCCGGCTTCCATCAGCCGCTCCATGGCACCGTTGCCGCGACGGGTGGGGATCAAGGACACCACCGTTGCGCCGCAGGACAATGCAAACGCCGCCGATTTAACCGCCCATTCCAATCCTTCCGCCTCGTTCAGAAACGGGGGCTTCACCAGAACAAATGCGCGCATGGAAATTCCATTGCTCCGCAGGAACCCGGCGGCCTGCGAAAAATGCGACAGATCGAATTTCTTGTTCAATCGTGGCAGCACCTGGGGATGCACGGTTTCCAATCCCATCGCCACTTCGAGCGAACCGGAAAGCAAATCGCGCAGGCGCAATGTCTTTTCCCCGACCAGCCGCGGATGTGATTCGACCACGACACGCTTCGCGCACGCGGCGGCGCGGGCGATGGCCGGGTAATCCGCCGGGGGAACGGCTGCGGGATCAAAGAAGCTGCCGCTGTTGTAGAGTTTGATTTGTTCGGGACGGGAGCGTAGTTGCGTCAATGCCTGCTCAATCTGCTGCGGGATGGCGCCCGCCGGGACGGTTTTTGTGGTCGTGTTTTTCCACAAATCGCACATCAGACAACGCCACGGGCATTCCTTGTTGGTCAGCAGAATCGTGGCGGAACGGGCGATTTGTCCGTCAGCGGTCCGTTCCGCCTCCAGAAAAAATCCGTGCGGCTGGAAGGGATTCAGCGCCGCCGACCGGACCGGCCGCTGCGCCGTAATCCACGCGGACCGGTCGTGTGCTGGAAAAATCGAACCCACATGCTGCCGGTGGTTCAGTGGTAAAGCGCCAGGAATTGTTTCCGGTATTCGGATTCCGCGCCGGACGCGCGCTGGCGGAGGCGCTCGACGGGAACCGCGCCGTGTTGAAAACGGCGCTTGGCGAACACCGGCAGGTCAAGCCCGGTGACGGCCTTGACGCCGCGCGAAACAATTTCACCCTTGAGCGCATAAAGTTTTTCCACGGACATGTCGCTGAGCGTCGTGAACGGGATGCCTTCAGCCACCTCGATGACGTTCGGGCGGGTGAACGGGCTGAAGCCCACGAAGTTGAAATGCCGGGCCGGCGCATAGGTGCGGAGGTAGCTGCGGCTCAACCCGCCGCTGTAGGTCAACGAGTGTTTGATGCGGCCCACGCCCCAGCCTTCCTGGTAAAGCATCAGGTTGTTCACCACGCTGCGAATCGTCAGCTCCGGATTTTCCTCGATGGGATAATCCTTCATGTTTTCATCCCCGCCGTCGCCATCCACCAGGTATTTCCACTGCGGATATCGCGCGCGGATGCCGCGGCACAAAGCCAGTCCCATCGAGGCACACTCGACATCCAATGGTTTGTAATCCTCCATGACGCGGAGCGTCTCGGCGATGTCCAGCGACGCGAGCTCGGCTTCGATGGATTCGTGGAAGAGGCCGAGGCCGAGCTGTCCCAGAAATTCTCGGGCCTGTTGGAAATCCGGTCCGTCGCCAAAATTCAGCGTGAACGCCTTGAGCCGGGCCGGGCTGAGGCCGAGCTGCCGCAGGACATGATACGTCACGAGGAAAACCGATCCGCTGTCGATGCCGCCCGAAAACGCCACGCCGATGGGTTCGTGCGAAGGAATGCGCTTCAGCCACTTGGCGATTTCGTCTGCCAGCGCGCCGATATAACGGCGGCCGATGTCGTCGAGGTTGGTCGAAAGCGCGTTCCGTTGCGGGGTGAAATAGCGCGTGTAGGTCGGGTCGGGATCGGGACAGCCGATGAGCTGGAGTTCCACGACGTAATGCGCCGGAACCATGCGTGTGTAGCTGGGATGAAACTGTCCGTGCAATCCCTCGGTCTTGAGCTGGTTGAAGATGGCGTCAATCCGGTCGGCCACGATCAGCGCCGGGCCTTCGGCGCGCTTGGCCAGGAAATAGCGCATCGGGCGGTCCATCGACCGCGCCAGGCGAACGGTCTTGCCGTCGCGCGCCAGCAGCGCGAACGAGCCGTCAATCTCCCGCACTGCTTCGGGCTTGCCGGAAAGCACGCGCCGGCGCGCCTCCTCAAGGCTCAGGTTGTGAATTTGATTGAGGGCCGGGTCGAGCAGGTCCACCACGCGTTCGATGTAATCGTTCATAATCGGGGTCTCCAAAAAAAATTGGCCGCTGTTTCAACCATTCATAAACCCCGTCATGGCGTGTGACAAATCTATTTTGACGGACAAAATGTGGTAGGGCGGGCAGTCCCCTGCCCGCCGTTGGTTTGGACTTGAAAACGGCACGCACAAAGTGACGCGCCCTACCGGCCCCACAATTATTGAGTCTCCGTAACAGTCATCGGCTGGTCAACCAGGGCATTTTCCACCTGCTGCCGGATACCGCTAGGCCAGAGGATTTCAACTGCATCGGGCCTGGGCGTATCGCCGAGACCAATGGTGACCGGTAATTCGCATTGCGAGAGGTAGCTGCGCGTGGGCATCACCTGCCGCATCAATGTGCGGCCGCCCACACTGACCTTGATCCAGGCGCCGATGGCGTCGCGGTTGCTTTTGGTGCCGACAAGTTTCAGGCGGATCCAGTGGTGATGCAGGTTCTGGTCGTTGCGCAGCAGCAGCGGCGGACCGCCCACCTGGGTCAATACCACGTCGAGATTGCCGTCACCATTAATATCGGCAAAGGCCGCGCCGCGTCCGACGATGGGTTTGAACAAATCGGTGCCGGCCTTTTCCGGCGGGACGGCGACAAAGCATCCGCCGTTTTGATCTCCTGCGTTCCAAAACAACTGTGCGGGTTGCGCGTAAGTCTGACTTGCCTGGATCTTGCTGATTTCCTGTTCGAGATGACCGTCGGCCGTAAGGAGATCGAGCCGGCCGTCCAAATCGTAATCAAAAAAGAAGAGCCCAAACTTAAGATACCGCCGGCTGTCCGGTCCAATGCCTTCGGTGATGGCTTCATCTGAAAAATTCGTGGGCGAGTTTTGCTGGACGTAAAGCGCGGTCATTTCGTTTGCGAAATTACCGATGGCGATTCCGAGTTTGCCGTCGTTGTTGTAGTAGGCGGTGTCAATGCCCATCGCGCCGCGGGTGTTACCGTAGCTGTCGAAGGCCACACCGGACTGTGCCCCGACTTCCTTGAAGGTGCCGTCGTGCTGGTTCATAAAGACGAGATTGGGCACGGTATCATTGGCCACGACCAGGTCAATCCAGCCGTCGCCATCAATGTCCACCGGCGCGACGCCAAGAGTTTTGGCGGAAGGCACGCCGGTCGCGGGATTCCTTACCTGCAAACCGCTTTGCGCCGAGACATCGGTGAAATGGCCGTTGCCGTCGTTGTGGTAAAGATACGGGAAGGCCCCCTGAAAGTTCATCGGCTGGCCATAGGCACGCGTCCGGCCATCAATTTTGTAGCCGACCTCCGCATCAATATCGCGTGACCACTTGACGTAGTTGCCGACAAAAAGGTCGAGCTTGCCGTCGTTGTCATAATCAAAAAATGCAGCGCACGTGCTCCAACCATTCGTGGAACCGCCCACGCCCGCTTCCTTGGTCACCTCATGAAACTTGCCCTGACCGTCGTTGTGGAACAGATGATTTCCACCGACCGCCGTGATGAAAACATCGGGCAGTCCGTCATTGTCATAATCCCCGATGGCCACGCCCATGCCGTAGAAGCTTACGTCGAGACCGGAGCCTTTGGTGACGTCCGTGAAGTGGCCGTGTCCGTCGTTGTGATAGAGCGCCATGGTCGAAGGCGGTTTGTTCGTGGACTGGTGCCACGGCCAGTCGCAGGAGTTGATGAAGAGCAAATCCTGGCGGCCTTCGTTGTCGTAATCGAAAAACGCCACGCCGCCGCCCATGGTTTCGGGCAGCAATTTTTCGCCATAGGCGCCGTTGTTGTGAACGAAAGTGATGCCGGCTTCCTTGGTGATGTCGGTGAATTTTGCCACCGGTATTTCCGCCCGTGGCCGGTCGGGCACCACCGGCGCGCTGAATTTGGTGATCTGCAGCGGCAGCGGCGCAGGTTTGCGTTTGAGATAAAGAACCGCTCCCGCGAACAGGAGGGCAATCAGTACAAACACAACAAGCGACCAGCGGATTGCCTTGCCAATGATTGCGTCGTCCAGGTGGGCAAGCTCCTCCTGTTCCTCAGGTGGTGGGTCGGGCTGTTGTTTCATGTAAAATCAGGTTCTTGTGGCTGGAAAGGCTACCGTGAAACCACAGGTGGCAGGGTCGGGAGGATTTTATTGTCCGCAGGAACGGGTTTTGTCATGCCGGTTCCAGCCGGATTTTGAGCCGGGCGCGAAATGTCAGGCGGCAATTCAGGCGCGCCCGACCTCTGCAATGGATAAATCACGGTGGCCTGCGCGGCGTGGTCGGCGGCGGGATTGGCCCGGCGCGCGATGCTGATGGCGCGATCCTGCGCATCGTAATCGGGAAGATATTTCTCGTGTTCCTGGCGGTGATAAGCTGCTTTCGCCTCGTCGCCCAGTTGCGAATAAATCTGGGAAAGGCTGTAATGCGCTGTCAGGTTTTCCGAATCCAGCGCCAGCGCTTTCTCGAACGCCCCGACAGCCAGGTTCAAAAATTCCTTCTGCAGTTCCGGGTTGCCACGTTCCATTTTTGCCCGTTCGTAATAGGCCTGGCCCAGTTCATCAATGACCTCGTAATCCTTGCTGAAGTCGAAGCCGCGCTGGTCGAGTTCGGGATAACGATCATCGAGGATGCTGCGGAACTCGGCGATGGCCTTGTCAGGAAAGCCATTCTGCTTGTCCACGAGCCCGTTGAACCAGGCAATGGTCCACCGGGGCGCGGGCGGGTCGCACTTGGCGGCGCGTTGCAGCGCGGCTACCGTGTCGTCCAGCCGGCCTTCCTTGAAATAAACCCGCGCCAGATTCACCGGGCCGTCGGCGTGGCCGAGCTTCTCCACGTGCTGGAAGGCTTCCGTGGCCTGGATCAACTCGCCCTTTTCCGCTCCGACTGTTCCTTCCGAAAACAGGCCGATGCCGTAATCATTCCAACGCTGCCATCCGGGAATGTTGGAAGTTTGTGCGGCAATGGCGGCCATTTGTGCCGACGCGACGTCGACCCCCTCAACCGGAAAAGTAATCTTGTCCGCAGCGATGGTGACGATGGGCAGGTTATTGATCACGGTGAACGGTGCGCCCAGGACGTAGTTGGTGTCGAACACGTAATTCATATAGAGCGTGTCAAACTTCCGGTATTGCAGTTTCACCTCGACGGTCAGCGGCCCATTCTGGTCTTCGGGCACCGTAAAATCATAATGCACCACCTGGCCCGCACCCGGCGGGATCTGGTGATTATACAACGGAGTGAAAATGTCCTGCGGATTGCGGCGGTCAACGCGGTTGCCATTGCGGTCGAGCATATAGACGTTGATGAAATGCGACCACGGATCCACCTCGTTGTGCGGTCCCAGTCCGCCGTTGCGGCCGATGATGCGGTCACCGCTCTTCACCTTGGAATCCACCCAGACTTCATTCGAGTCCACCGTGCCCTGGGTGAACGGATGGCCGACCTTCAGGGTGCGCAAAACGACTTCGAGCAGATAGCGGTGGCCGCGTTTGAGCGCCGGCACCTTGGGCCGCAGCGGAGCGGTCAGGGTATTGTCAATTTCTCCGCCATCCTTGACGCCAAAAATATCCACCCGCAGCGACCCTTTCAAAAACGCCTCCTCGGCCTTCACGATGTTGGTGTCGCCGCGGATGAAAGGAATACCGGTGTTGCCGCCCAAGAACTCGTGATTATGGATATAACGCGTCGAGGTGTTTGTCGGATTGAAGAAGTTTGCCCCAAAGTCCTCCGATTCCTGCAACGGCATGTGGCAGCCGGCGCAGTTTTGCACGGCCTTTGGCGGATAGTAAAAACTGCGGGCACCGTGCCCGGACACGCCGCTGAGCAGATAAGTGTCGTAATGGTTCTGGCCACGCAGGAAATCCTTGTAGTGGTTCAGTTCGCCGGGGATGCTGACCTTGTGACAGGTGGAGCAATACTCCGCCGTGTGCATGAACGGTTTCATGAAGGTTTTCTTGTGAAACTCCGGCTTGGCCTTGACCAGTTGCTGGTTGATATATTGGAGAAATCGGTTGGTGCTGAAGGCAAACGGATAATGAATCGGCTCGTCAATCGTGTAATCCGCATTGCCCTTGGTGCTGTTGATGTGCGTGATGGCGTGGCACGCCGTGCAGGTGATGCCGGCCTGCGACGTAGGATCATGCACATCATCGTAATGGGGATTGTCAAACGCACCGCTGAAGAATGGCACGACGTCGTGACACCCGGCGCACCAGCGCGCGGCCTTCACATTGCCGTCGCGTTTGAGTGAAAGCTGCCGGGTCTCGCGCACGCTGAACAGGTACGGCTTGTTGTTGAATGAACTGAAATGGTGCGCGCTGTGAAACCAGTCGTTGTAGGCGTCCTGGTGGCAGTTCAAGCAATAGCTGTCCATCATCAGCGTCCGCGCCGGTATGAAATTGCCCGAGGCTGTCCGGGCCAGCGAAGGTTCAAAATATTTTTCCCCCTCCACCGAGCCGACCTGGTTTTTTCGCGGATGCGCGGAGTGAAGGAGCACCATGCTAATGGTGAGAACTCCCACCGCCGCGCCCCACTGCAATCCGGCCCGCCACTTGATGCGCGGACCGGCAAGGCGATGCAGGATGTAGAGCCAGATGCCAAGGATTGGCGTGATGATGTGCGCCCAATAGGCGATGGAACGCAGCCGCGGGTCCTTCAACCCGATGTTTTTGAATTGAAAAATATCAATCCGCGTCAGCAACACACCGCTGATCAAGACCACCAAGGTTGTGAAAAAAAGCAGGTAGCCGACCTTGACCGCGCGGCGGTTCGGTCGGTCATGCGCATTTTTGATGTGCAGGGCGCCGAAGATGACAATGGGAAGAACGATCAAGAGCCCGAGGGCGAGATGCGTCCCGAACATGACCATGTAAAACCAGTTTTGATAGGTGGTGTTGGGATCACTCTTGAGCCATTCCAGAAAGGTGATGGCGCTAAGATAGACGGAATTGGCGGCCAGAATGGCGACCAGCCCAAAAATGAAATACAGCAGGATGCGCAGGCGCGGGCCGATGGCGCGCACGTATTTCTTTTTTGCCGGTTCGCCGCCCGGTTTTATTTCAGTATCTCCCATGTGGACTACGCCTCATTCTTGCTTTCCTCAGGTTGAACGTCAATGGCGCCCGGCAAGTCATCTGACCGGCGGCCCGGCGTCATTTTTAAAAGAAAATGCGCGCCCTTCTCCTGTTTGAAGGGCGCGCGGCGACTGGAGAAACGACAGTCGCGCTAAAAGTGAGAAATGGATGGGGTTCTCCATGGAGTTAGAAATTAAACTCCACCGCCGCCCAGAACTTTTGGATGTTCACATCCGAGGCGGCTGGCGGTGCCGCGACCGCATCTTCGCCGAGATAATCAGCAAATTCGACCATGACGCTCCAGTACTTTGCAAACTTCTTGGTGACGACCAGGTCAACCTCCTGGCCATAGTCGCTGCTGCCATAGGCTGCGTCAAATTTGTGATACACAACCCGTACCGGCATCTGCCAGGGCAAAGTCACCTGTGCGTAACCGTAGATATCCTGCAGGCCGTTTGCCGGGTGGGTTATAAACATTTCCGCCCAGCCATTGAACGGGTGCAGGCTGGCCAGCGGGGTTTTGAAGCCAACCCGTCCCCCACCCGTGCCGGAGTTGGCGCCGCTGCCCAGCAGTTCATAGCCGCCGCCAAAGGCAACCGGTTTTATGTTGGCGCCGAGTTCAAGGTTGCAATAGTCCGCGCTGTATCTTTGCGGATTGTCGGCATATTGATCCTGCCAGGCAAATTCCGCGCGATAGTCAACCATCACCTTGTCGTCCATGGGCGCGGCGCCGGCAAAGTAGCCGCCGTACGTCGCACAGGAGTTCGGGTCGCCCGCGACAGCGTTGTGGAGATCCAGCAGATAGGCGTAACCAACGAAGCGGCCGTATTTCCATCCCGAATACGAGACGTTGATCAAGTGCGACCGCGATTCAAAGTCAGTGTTGGCCGCCGCCAGACCGGACACTTCGCCATAGACCCGATCGACATTCCAGATATAGCTGTAATACAGATTGAGACCATTGACCGGTGTGACTTGGGCATCAATGGCTTCGTAAGTCTGCATGTTCTGGCGCCAGCCGGCGTCACCGATGAACCGCTGGTTGTCGAGGTTGATCTGCTGCTGGCCGACCTTGGCGGAGAAAGGAACATAATTTGTATTGGAGTATCCCATCCACGCCTGGTCGAGCCGCGTCATCGGCGGGTCGCCAACAGGCGGACGCGCGGGCTGGCCGTTCACCCCGGCGGCGTTGTAATTGTGCTCCGGCCCCAGCACGGAGACGTTGACGCCTTCGAGCATTCCTTGAAAACCGTAGAGCGGCGCCGTGGTGTAACCAAACCGCGTTCGCACCGTGGGCGCATAGGAATTCTTTGTAAAAGGAGACTGATTGTCCTCGTCCACCTGTTCATAACGAAGGCGCACGTTGAGGTTGAATTTTCCCTTGGCAATCGCATCCGGAACCTGGCCGCCGAAAAATTTTTCCACCGGATTGACGGAAACGGGTGCGACAGCATTGGTGCCGCTGGCTGCGGGTTCGACGGCCTTTGGCGATGGAAATGGCAGCGGCGGCTGCGAGGTGCCACCCATCATAAACGGTTTATCCTGCGCAAACATCGAGGCCGCAACGGCCATGACCATTGCCCCGCCGGCCAGGACAATTTTGTTTTGACGGTTGAAAATACTGCTCATGATTCAGGTAATATGTTTGCCGACTGTTTTTTGGTTAACTTGCGCCAAAATATGACTGTTGATTCCAAAAGCCAACATGACTGGGACGGGCGGTGCGAATTCTGGGACGAAAGGCTGGCGGACGAAGACGTTACTTGACGCCAAGCTGCTGCAGCTTGTCCCGGTAGCGCCGGCTCAGCGTCAGGCGCGTGCCATTGTGGAGAACGAGTTCATAGCCGCCGTAAAACAGCCGGTGAAGTTCCTTGATGCGCTGCGCATTGACAATGGCCGAGCGGCTGATGCGAACGAATTTTTCAGGTGGAAGCCGTGTTTCAAGCGCACCCAGCGTCTCCCGCAACAGGTGCGACTTCGCGCCCACATGCAGCTCGGCGTAATTATCCGCCGAACCGATCCAGTCAATCTCTTCCAACTTCACCCATACGACATGCCCGCCCGATTTCACCGCCAGTCTGGATGACAACAAATCGTTGAGCAGGGCCGACTGCCGCTGTTGGAAGACGCCTCCTTCCC
Organism: uncultured Verrucomicrobiae bacterium; assembly: GCA_963764175.1. Taxonomy (GTDB): domain Bacteria; phylum Verrucomicrobiota; class Verrucomicrobiia; order Limisphaerales; family UBA11358; genus UBA11358. The sequence goes on from CAVXRE010000015.1 coordinate 11,022, forward strand.
GATTTCCGACTTGGTCAATAGCGCGGCGCAGCGCCTTCTTAAACCGTTCGCGGTCGAACGGTTTCAAAAGGTAATCCACCGCGTGAACTTCAAAGGCACGCACCGCGAACTGTTCGTATGCCGTCACGAACACAATCACCGGCATCGGCACCGTGCCCAGGGCTTCGAGCACACCAAACCCGTCGATCTCGGGCATTTGCACGTCCAGGAACAGGAGGTCCGGCGCCGTTTTCCGAATGGCGGCGACGGCCTCGATCCCGTCGGCACATTCGCCGGTGATTTCAATATTCTTCTCGTCTTGCAGCAACTGGCGCAGCCGGTCGCGCGCCAGCGGTTCGTCATCAACAATGAGCGTCCGGATTTTCATGTGCCGGAGTTCTCCTTCCGAAAGGGAATGACCAACCTTACCAGCAATCCGCCTCCCGGCGCGTCGCGCAATTCGAAGCCATGGGCCTCGCCGTGGAGCGTTCGCAGGCGCGCCCGCGTGTTTGACAAACCAACCCTTTCTTCGGACGGCACATCTTTCCGGAGGCCGGCGCCGTTGTCGCACACCTCCAGCACCAGCGTGCCCGCCTCGCGTTTTGCCCGCAACTCGACGCGGCCGGGTTTGGCGTGAGGTTCGATGCCGTGACGGATCGCATTTTCCACGAGCGGCTGCAAAATCAGGTTGGGCACCCGGGCATCGAGGGTGTCCGGAGCGATGTCCGTCTTGACGGACAACCGGCTGCCAAACCGGGTCTGCTCGATTTTCAGATAACGCTGGAGGAATTCCAGCTCCTGGCGCAAAGTCACCTCCTGCGTATCGGAACTGTCCAGGGCAGTCCTCAAAAGGTCGCTCAACTGGGTGATCATCCCATCCGCCGCCTCGATGTCCTGATGCATGAGCGAGGAAATGGAGTGCAATGTGTTGAAGAGAAAATGCGGATTCAACTGCATCTGGAGCGCCTGCAGTTTCGCCTGGGCCAGTTGCTTCTCCAGTTCCATTGTTCGCAATTCGCGCTCCCGGTATTTCCGGTAATAGTCGAACGCAAAGCTGACCGCGACAATGACCCAGTAGATGAGGAGGTTGAAATGCCAGGTTTTTACGAGCAGCGGCTGGAAGGCCTCAACAAAACTCGCCTCACTCTGCCAGCGCCCCACCCAGGCCCGCAGAATCATGTAGCCCAGCGAAAACACCAAACTGGCGGGCAGATGCACGGCAAGGCTCCGCGCACGGTTTCCGGACTCAAAATCAAACCGGCGCGCCAGCCAGACGACCGGGATGGACAGCACCGCGAACACGTACCAGTCGCCCAGCGCGTAGCTGACGGCCTGTTTCCAGGTCACCTCCAATCCCGCCTTCGCGCTGGAAATGTAAAACTGAAACGCGAAGGACAACCCGATCAGCGTCCAAAAAACAAACCAAAGCAGCCATTTGATCCAGCGACTTTGCAAGACGTTCTTGATTGTCATGTTGCCTGATGTTCCGGTTGCTGGTAAAAGCTATAACCGATTTCAAGATGCCAAACAAATCCTCTCTTTTCAAAGACCGGGAAACCCGCACCTCCAGTGCGTGTTACAACAAAAGGACGGAAGGTTGGGGCCAACGCGGGCGCAAATTGTTCGCGGCACTGTGCCTGGCCGCAGGCGCGTCCATGCTCATGGCTTCGGATGAAATTCCCGTGGCAAAATTCACCGACATCACCAAGGAAGCCGGCATCACCTTCGTTCACAACAACGGCGCTTACGGCGATAAATTGCTGCCGGAAACATTGGGCGGCGGCGTGGCGTTTTTCGATTACGACAACGAAGGCCGCCAGGATCTGCTCTTCATCAATTCGACCTACTGGCCTGGGCACATTCCCGAAGGCAAACAGCCAACGACAATGGCGCTCTATCACAACGACGGACACGGCCACTTTACGGACGTCACCAAAGGTTCCGGTCTCGACGTAAGCTTCTACGGCATGGGCGTGGCCATCGGGGATTATGACAATGACGGACTGCCCGATGTTTTCATCACTGCCGTTGGCGGCAATCACCTGTTTCACAACGACGGACACGGCAAATTTCACGAGGTGACCAAGGAAGCGGGCGTCGGTGGTCCGACGAACGGCTGGAGCACAGGCGCGGCTTTTATTGATTACGACAATGACGGCAAACTTGATCTCTTTGTCTGCAATTACGTGCAATGGTCGCCGGAAATTGACCGGGCAAAAAGTTACGTGCTGCCCAACATCGGGCGTGCCTACGGCCCGCCCCGCAACTTCGCGGGCACATTTCCGTATCTGTACCACAACGACGGCAACGGCCATTTCACCGACGTCTCGGCGCAGGCCGGCATCCAGATCAAGGATCCCGCCACCGGATTGCCAATGGCCAAATCGCTTGCCGTGGCACCGGTGGACGTGGACAACGACGGCTGGATTGACCTGGTGGTCGCCAACGACACCGTGCCGAATTTTTTGTTCCACAACCAGCACGATGGCACCTTCAAGGAAATCGGCGCGGGCTCGGGCGTCGCCTACGACGCGTACGGGTTGGTCCGGGGCGCGATGGGCATTGACTCCGCCCGGTTCCGCAACGGAACGCTGGGCATCGCCATTGGGAATTACGCCAACGAGATGAACGCGCTCTATGTCGCCCGGCGCGATTCACTCCTGTTTGCCGACGAAGCCACCCAGTCCGGGGTCGGCCCGGCCAGCCAGAAGCTCTTGAAATTTGGCCTCTTTTTCTTTGATTACGACCTTGATGGCCGGCTTGATCTGCTCACCGCCAACGGCCATCTCGAACCCGAAATCAATCGCGTCGAATCCAACCAGCAATACCGCCAGCCCGCGCAATTGTTCTGGAACCGTGGCGACAGCAAAGGCACGGGCTTCGTGCCCGTTCCACCGGACAAGGCCGGCACCGACCTTTTCAAACCCCTCGTGGGACGCGGCGCGGCCTTTGCCGACATTAATGGAAACGGCAATCTGGACGTGGTACTCACGCAAATCGGCGGCCCGCCGCTGCTGCTGCGCAACGACCAGAACCTGCATCACCACTGGATCCGCCTGAAACTTGTCGGCACCAAAAGCAACCGCGACGCCATCGGCGCCTGGATCAAGGTGCGGGTGAACGGCCAGATACTTTGGCGGCAGGTCATGCCCACACGCGGTTACCTTTCCCAATCCGAACTGCCCGTCACCATCGGCCTGGGAGATGCGCCCGGGCCCGATTCAGTTGAAATCCACTGGCCCAGCGGGATTCGTCAAGAGGTGGAAAATGTTCAGGTGGACCGCCCGATGACCGTGACGGAAACCCCGTAGCGTTTCGATAAGCTACTCGGTCTGCGCATCGTAAGGGCGGATTTCCGAATGCCGGATTTGGCCGCCGAGATGGGCCGTCCATGTCACCAGACTGCCGACCACCAACGCGCCGGCAAGCAACAGCACGCTGAACCAGCCGGCGACGGCCCGGCCCCGGAACAGAATCAATCCCGCCAGCGCCGCAATTCCGAGCACGATGCAACCTGCCAGCGTCACTCCCGCAGCCGCCTGATGTTGTTCGAGGATGTGGTCCGAGAAGCCTGGCAAACCTTTAACCACGCCTGCGGCTGTTCCGCCGGTCAGATATAACGGCACGGCCAGGATTGCGGCCAGGACGAACATGGCCAGCGCCGCCTTCTGGATGTCATGGCTCGCGCGCCAAACCCCGTAAGCCAGCCAGCCCAATCCAAACAGGATGGCCAGAACTGGAACGTGGCACAGAACCAGATGAATATGCGCGGCAGTGACCGGATTCATGTTTTCAGCAGGATTGCACTTCAGGGCCGTTGATGGAATTCATTTTTTGGTTGAGGGATGTTTTCCGCCGTTAAAACTCCAGCGGCACGCGCACGACCAGGCCGCCCATCACATCACCAGTTTTGAAATCCTTCTTTGGACTGGCCGGGTTCCGGTTGTGGCAGTCGGCGCAGGCATTGACGGTGGCCACCTCGGCATAGACGGCGGTGAAATATCGGCGGCCCCCGAGTGATTCACGGCCGTAATAATTCAGGCCGGGATGATCGAGAACGAATTGGAGGCCGGCTTTTTCCGTGTCGGTTTCGGGGGCATTCTTCGGATTGATTGGCCAGAGCGAACGCAGGACGTAATGAAATTCCGCTCCCTGTTGCTGGACGGATTCAGATGCCTGGCGCAGCATCCGGGCATGGAGCATCATGAGATTTTCGTCCTGCCCCGGCGCGCCCGCCGGCGGGTAATTTTGCAGGACCAGCCGGGCATAAGTTTCGTGGTCGGCGGCAATCACGGCATGGAGGGCGTCCGCCATTTCCTGCGGTTTGAACGTCACCGCCGATTCCGGCGGCACGGCCGGTCCGGCAGGTTGCCGCTCGCAACCGGTCCCGGCCAAGACCATCAGTCCGGCCAGAATGAAATTGGAAAGGTTCGTGCGCAGCTTGATTGGGTTCATAACGGGCCTCGGCTATTTGTTCACCTGGATCGCGGCGGGAACGAACTGTCCGCCATGGGCTTCGAGCAATTGAAGATTTACCTTCCGGTTGCCCTGGGGGTCAAAGGTCAAAATTCCGGACGCGCCGGCCAGTGAAAAAGCGAGGGGAAAAGCCTCGTGCGCCGGGCGGTCGCCGGATTGTTTCAGTATGTGGATCAACAACGCGGCTGCGTCATAAGCCGCCGTCGCCGTCGCATCCGGTTCGTGGCCAAACCGCGCCCGAAAAGCGTCGTTGAAATGTTGAAAGGCGGTTGCGGCATCCTTTTCCAAAATGGGGGCGGGAACGATGAATCCGTCCATGGCGCCGCCCGCCGCCGCTGCAAAATCCGCTGAGCGCAACCGCCCTGGCCCGGCCAGCGTGCCGTCAAATCCGGCCGCCCGCAGCGATTTCGCCAGCGTCCCGGCCGTGGCCGGATCCAGCCACAGCAAAATGGCGTCGGGATGAGTTTTAAGAATTTGTCTGCCGAGCCGCGCCACGTTCGTGAGCGACCGGTTTACTTCCAGGGTTTTCTCAACCGAGCATCCACAAGCCAGCGCGGCTTCGTTGAGGTCACGGGCCGCTTCGCGTCCGGCGCGTCCGTCGGGAATCACGGCCACCCAATGCCCGGCATGAATGCCCGTAAACAATGTTTTGGCTTCGTCAACGGTGCACGGGACGATGCGCACCATCCAGGGGACGCCCGTCTGGCTGACCGAGAAGTCGGCGCACAGGGAAACCACCGGCACAGCGGTGCGGCCGGAGACCTGCAATTCCAGGTGCGATGCCGCGCCGTCCGGCGGTGCAATCAAACCCAATGCACCGTCGTCGGTAACCATCCGGGCGGCCTCGACGCCATCCGCGCCCCACTGGCCGGTGCGGCCGCGAATGACCAGGCTTACACGCGGGCCGGGGGATTGATTGGCCAGTTCCATGCCGAGGGTTGCGCCGTCGCGGAGGCTGGCGGCGGCGGGTTCCTCCGGCGGCACGAGCAGGCCGATGACGAGGTTGGTGTTGTCGGCGGACGTTTCATCCGCCCGCAGGCACGCCACACCCGAAATCAGGGCAAGGGCGACCACAGCAAGGCGCGCGTAAAAAAACATGGATTATTTTTCGGCAGTTTGAGGGAGCTTCGATTTCGGCGCCGGGAAGTAATGCCAGCGGCCTTGCAGGCATTGCGCGTAAACAATGGGTGCGATGTTGTCCGAGCGACCGTCGAAGCGCATGTAACCGCACACCCCGTTGTATTCGTTGATGGCTCTCATCTGCTCTTGAATCCGGTAGCGGTTCGGTCCGGCTTTCTTGATCGCGGCGATGAGCATTTGTGCGCCGTCGTAGGCGTAACCGGCGTAGATGTCCGGCTTCAGGCCGTAACGTTTTTGAAAACACGCGACGAAATCGGTCCACGCCGGGTCGGTTTTTTCCGGGTCAAAAAAGTAGGCCGCCGTCGCGCCTTCCGCCGCCGGACCGGCGAGCTTGACGAAGTCCGGGTCCACGAGCCGGTCAAAGCCATAGAAGGCGGCTTTCAGGCCCGCCGCCCGCAGTTGTACCGCCGCCGCTGCGGTCTCGGCGGGATTCCCCCAGAAGACCACGGCGTCCGGATCCGCCTGTTTGATGACGGCGACCTGGGTATCGAACGTGCGGTCGCCTTCCTTGAAATTGATTTCCTGCAACACGGGATGGCCAAGCCGGCGCACGGCATCCACAAACGGCCGGACACCCATGCGACCCGGACGGCTGTTACCGCGGAACACGACGATTTTGGTCAGGCCGCGTTCCTCGACCATCAACCGGGCGAGGAGATAACCCTGCTGACGGTTGTCAGGAAAATCGCGCAACAGCCAGGGAATTTGCGTCTCGGTCAGCGACGGATCGGGATCGGAACAGTTGACCATGAACGTCTCGGTCTTCAAGACCACCCGCAGCGCGACGTGCGTGGCGTCGCCGTCCACCGTGCCGATGAACGCCAGCACGTTGTTGTCGGCAAATTCGACGGCAATGTTCGCCGCGCTGCCCCACTGCGGCGAGTCGGCTTTTTCCATGACCTCGAACGGCAGTTCACCGGGCTGGCGCGCGGCGTTGGCTTCTTCGATGGCCAGCAGCACGCCTTTCCTGCTCATTTCACCGCGCACGGCTTCCGGGCCGTAGGGCGGGGGGCTGAGCAGGCCGATTTTGAGCGATTTCAAGCCGGGCGGATCGGGATAATCGCTGCCGGGCCCGCGGAACGGCAGCCGGGTGAGCCAGTAACGGTAGGAGGGTTCGATGTTGCGGTAGGGCAGCATTTCCTCCGGCACGTTTCCATAGAAGGGATAATCGCCCCCATAAAAAGGATAGCCGCCCTCCGATTTTTGCGCGGGCGGCGTGCCCGGCGGCAGGACCGGCTCGGCAATGAAGTTGGTGCTGGGGGTGGTGTCCTCCTTTTCCTCGTAACCGCACCAACCGGCTGGCACAAGGGTCAGCAGGCCGGTCATTATCAGAAACAATTTTTTCATGGGCCTCCTATTTGACCAGGATGGCAATGGCTTCAATTTCGACGAGCAAATCGCTCCGGCAAAGCCGGGCCTGGATGCCGGTGCTGGCCGGGAATGGGTCCAGACCCAGGGCGTGGAAAAATTCGTTGCGGATGGAATTGAATTCGCCGTAGTCGCGCTCGATGTCGCGGATGTAACAGGTGGTCCGGACCATGTCGTGCCAGGTGGCGCCCTCACTGGCGAGCAGGCCGGTGAGGTTGTAATAGGTGCGCCAGAGTTGGGCGCGGAAATCGCCGGGGTAGAGCGTCTCGCCGTCCGGCCCGATGCTGGCGGTGCCGCTGAAGAGCAGTTGGGTGATGCCGCCGGGCAGGTCCACGCGCAGGCCGCGCACGAAGGCCGCGCCGTAATCGGACGCTTCGTTCAAGACCTTCGTTTCGGTGATGGCCTTCTTGCCGACCACCTTCCGGCCTTTCGGCAGTTGTTTGATGAGGCCGCCGGGGGCGGGTTCGCACGCCGGCAGGCCGAGTGCGCGGCGCGCGATTTTTTCCGCGTCGGAATAGTTGATCAGGCGATCCGCCTGGCTGCCGGGGATGATGACGTTTGATTTCATAATATGTGACCTTTCTAAATTCGGGTTATTTCATGTCCGCAACTTTGGTGGATTTCTGTGGCGCGGCAAAAATTGCATGCGACAGTCCGTCGGAGGTGGCGAACCAAGCTTCCTGGTCGTCGGCCCAGATGCCGAGGACGAAATTGTTCGGAAGGTGGGTGGGCATCGTTCGGGTCTCGACGGGCTGGCCGGGACGCGCGATTTCAACGATGCCTGCGCCATTTTCGTCGTTTCGATAATTGACCCAGGTATCGCCGTCGGTGACGGCAATGCCGCGGTCGGTGCCCACCCAGGCGACGTGGCCGCGGGGCCAGATGAAGTTGACAAAGTTGGAAGGGAGCGGTGATTTTTTCTCCTGCCACGTGCGCCAGCGCGAGCCGTCGTAGCGCGACATGCCAAAATAGGTTCCCTGCCAAAGGATGCCATCCTCCCAGGCAATCCAGGAAGTGATATCGGCAACCGGGCCGGCATCATGCATGAGTTCAAAGTGAAAATCGCGGTCCGGATCGCGGTATTCCTTGAAAATCCCGCTGACCGGATTGTACTCGAGAATGCCGCCGCCCCAGACACCCACGAAGACCCGGTCCTTCGCGCCTTTCACCGCATAGACCCACGGTTCGTGCATGACGGTGTTGTTCTGGTCGTAAATGCTCCAGGAACCGGTCTTGAGATCCAACGCCCCCAGGCCTGCGGCGGTGGCCACCCAGAGCGTGTCATCCATGATGTCCAAGCCATAAACGACGTTGTTCGGCAGGCCGCTGTCGGTCTGGGTGTAGGTGGTTATGCGGCCGGCGCTGTAGCGGTTCAACCCGCGCATGGTGCCGATCCACATGTCGCCGGTGCGCTTGTCCTCCACCATACACATCACCATCCGGTGACTAAGGCCCTCGTTTGTGCCGATGAGGCGGAACTTTCCGTCCTCGAGCACCAAGGCGCCGCCGTAGGTGCCCACCCAGAGTTTGCCGTCGCTGGCGCGCAACACGCAGTGGACCTTGTGCGTGGGCATTCCGTCCTTCATTTGGAAGTTTTCAAACCGGTCAATCAATGGGAATGGCAGGGGCGGGTTGTTCGTCGTGGTATCCGCGGCGCGGACGCCAGGTGCGCCGGCGAAGGAAAGCAGCAGCGCGATTCCCGCCAGGAGCGTCGGAAAATTTAACTTGGGGTTCATGGTTTTCGGTTCAGAGGATTTTCAAGTATTCAACCAGGTCGTTGAGCTGGATTTTATTCATGTAACTGGTTACGCCGTGCGTATCGTTGGTGCTGTAGAGCGTCCAGATTTCCTCGAGGGACTGCGCGCGGCCGTCATGGAGATACGGCGCGGTGTCGGCGACGCCCAGCAGATGCGGGGTGTCAAACATTCCCCCGGTGCCGACGTCAAACGACAGCCGCACCGAGTACAGCGGCGGGCGATGGCAGGTCGCGCACCGGCGTTCGTGCGGGATCTCCTTGCCGGTCGTGGTCATGGTGGCAAAGAAGATGGCCTTGCCGCGTTCCTGCGACGGCGTCAGTTTTCCGTCCGCGCTGAGGCCCATGACGCGCTGAGGCGGAAGCGACTTGATGAACGTCGTCAGGTCCGACAATTCCTTCGGGGGAATCGGGTCGGTACGCATCAGCACCTTGGCGAAGCGCGGGCCGCATTGCACTTCGAGGCTCGGATTTTTCCCGTTCCACTTGAACGGTTCGGTGCCGGCCACGCCCATCAGGCTGCGGTTGTCGAGCAGGTTGTCGCCAATGCCGGTCGTGTCAAAATCGTAACTCAGGCCGTCCACATGCCCGTCGGGGTGGCAGGAGCGGCAGGAGAATTGATGCTGGAAGGTGTAAGCCGCCCGGGTGAAAACCCGCTCGCCGCGCCGGATGGGATCGTTCAGTCCGCCGTCGCCCAGCACAATCCGGCCCTGCACCGCCAGGCTTTTCGCGTCCACCACGAGGATGCTGTCCTGCAACCGTTCGGCGACAAACAAAGTGCCGCCGTCCGGGCTGAGCGTCAGTTGCTTCGGATTGCGCTCGGTGGGAATGCGGGCGGTGACGTATTCAGGCGAGAGTGACATGTCATAAATCGCCTCCTGTCTGGCCGTGGAGTCCGCTTTTTCCAGCCATCCGGCCAAACGGTCCAAATCCACGACGGTGACCACATCGCCGCCGCCGGAGGCGACAAAGGCGCGCTGGCCGGCCGGGTCCACCGCAATGCCGGACGGATCGGCAAAATAATTGTTGGCCTCGTCGAGCGGCATCTGGATGACATCGCCGGTTTTGGTGTCGGTGACCGCCAGACCGCTCGACATCACCCAGCCATTGGCGACCTGCGTGATGGGGACGAGATTGCGCACCTTGACCAGCGGCGTCAGCATCCACGACCGCGTTGGCACGGCGCAGATGGCTTCGGAAAGGTGTGCTGAATCGAGCGCTTCGCGGCGCACCGTGCGTGCGGTCATGGGATTGATCTCGGTGATTTCCGACGCGGGAATGGTTTTGACCGAGACCAGCCGGACCATGCGATTGGCGACGAAGGCGCGGGTTCCATCCGGCGCAACCGCCACGGCAAACGGCTCACGACCCGCCGATGGCCGGCCCAATTCCCGCAACGGCGAGACGGAGAGGACGGAAATGTCGTCGGACATGGAATTGGCCACCACCAAGCGGTCGCCGGCCGCAGTGCGGCAAAAGGCCACGGCCACCGGTGCCATGCCCACGGCGATTGAGCCGGTTTCCTGAAGCGTTTGCGTGTCCAGCACCGCCAGCCGGTCGCCGGCCCGGCAGGTGACGAAGAGATTTTTCCCGGCCGTGTCCAGGGCCAGTCCAAACGGCCGGCCAGGCACCGTGACCCGGCGCAGGACCTGCCGCGTGGCGGTGTCCGCCTCGGCCACTTGGTCGCGGTCATCCAGGGCGATGTAAATGTTGCGGCCATCCGGTGAAACCACCAGGCCGGCCGGTGCGTCGTGATGCGGGCGGGGCTGGGCCCAGCGCAACCGTGACGTGGAAACGAGGTGACAATTGTAGCAGGTGACGCTGGTGAGGTTTTTCTGGCCGGACATCTCGCGCATGTGGTCAATCCAGTAGTATTGCCTGAGCCAGAGCGCGACACCGGCGAGGCCCGCCACGACTAGCACGATGATGATGAGGCGCTTTTTCATCAGTTGGATTTGGTTTGGGCCGTCCCGGTATTTTTCAGTGCCACCGATGTTATCGGCACACTCACGGCCAGGGGACGATGGTTGTGCGGCGCATGGTTGCGCGGTTCGTGACAGCCGATGCAGGCGCGGTTTTCAGCCGGCCGCACCCAGAACATCGGCGCTTCGTACCGCAGTACCCGACCGTTTTCATCGAGTGTTTCGAAACCGAGCGGGACATCAGCCGGCACTTCTGCCAGAAACGAACCATCGGTTTGAACCGGCACCTCGCCGAGCGAGCTGACCTTCCCCGGCGACGTTTCCGCGAGCATACGAATATGGGTGGCCACGGGCATTGCTCCGGCCACGGGGTCGCTGGAAAAATTCGCGTTCAGGCAGAGGATTTTTCCGGTTGATTTTGTTGGGTCCATGCCCGAAATCCGGCCCATGGGACTTGGGCGTGAGGCCAATTCGACCGCTTCACAATCATTCCACGCGGGATCCGCCAGGAGCGGCGTGTCCAATGTGGTCGCGGTCGAACCCACCCGGAACAGCGCGAGTGAAGTTCCAGCACCCGGTGGGTTTTCAGCGCACACCAGCAAATCGCCATTGCCGGCAGGTTGCACCGAGCTGACCCGGCCGGTGACACCGGGAAACAGCGGTGTGCGGCCCTGAAATGGCCGGGCCAGGCGTACCAATTCCGGCACGCCGCCCGGTAAGACGGAACCGGACTTTGAGACCAGAAAGACGATGCGGCCATCGTTGAGCAACCGGGGCTGCTGGATGACGGAGTCGGGAGATTCCGGGCTGGCGAAGGCGGTGATTTCCGTGCCGTCGTTGTTGATCGTAAACAGGGCCGGGCCGGAGGTGGAGTTGACCGATTCCGGCGATGGGGTTGAGACAAACAGGATTCTTCCGTCGCCCAACATCGTTGGCTCGGTGATGCCGCGGGAGCTGAAGGTCAACAGGTGCGGCGGGCTGCCGGCTGGTTGAACATAAAGCGCGGACGGTGGCTGGCCGGGATTGATTCCGCCGCTTTTGGGCACTGGCGAGGCGAACACCAGGCTTCCGTTCGGAAGCAACGCCGGACTCATGGCACCACCGGGAATCGAGGTCAACTGCTGAAGCCGGCCATCCGCCAAATCCTCCTGATAAATCTGCCACTCCGCGGTGGAACTCGTTTTGCCCGCAAAAAAAACGCGCCGGCCATCGTAGGAAACCACCGGATCACCGGCAGCGGTCAAACCTTCGGAAAGCACCTGAACACGGCCGGAACCCAACGGCGCTTCGATTAGTACGACGCGGCTGCCAGGCGGATAACGCAAATCCAAAATATCAGAGGCCGGAGTCACGGCGGCGTTGACCGGCGATTGCGTGAGGATCAGCGCGCCGACGGGCGGCATGGGTTTGCGGCAGCCGGCGCCCGCCAGCAAAACGAGGCCGGCGGCAAGCATGGAAATTTTAAAATGGCTGGCGGGGTTCACGTTTATTGCCGTTCGCCGGGTTCGCGGACCTTGAGGATTTGATCCACCTTGACGTTGGTCAGTTCCTGAACCTGTTTGCTCGGCCACAGGATTTCGATGCGATCCACGTTGGTCGCCTGGCCCAGACCGAAGTGTGGCCGACGGTCGCTTTGCATGAGGAAGCCCGACGCGCAGCGCGCTTCGGCAAAATAGGTTTTGCCGCCGGCGGTGACCTTCACTTTTGCGCCGAAGCCGTCACGGTTGCTCTTCGTGCCTTCGAGATCGAGCGTAATCCAGTGGTTGCCGGATTTGTCCCGGTTGCGGAGCAGGAAAGGCCGGTTGCCAATCGTGGTGACGATGATGTCCATGTGGCCATCATTGTTGTAATCCGCCACGGCGCTGCCACGGGCGTTGATTTTGGTTTTGAAATATGCGCCGCCCCTGGCCGCCGCGTCCGTGAAAGTGCCGTCGCCCCGGTTTTCCAGCAGCAAACTTTCCCAGCCGACAAGGTAATGCGGATCGCCGTTGGCAATAAAGATGTCGAGCTTGCCGCTGTTGTCGTAGTCCAGAAAGCAACCGCCCCAGCCGACAAATTGCGCGGTCAGTGAACCGAGACCCGACGCCATCATGCGGTCGTCAAAAATCCCGTTGGTCGTGCCCATATAAAGCGAGCCGTAGCCCAGCCGGGTGACGAGAATGTCTTCGATGCCGTCGTTGTTGCAGTCGCCGATGGTGGCGGCCATGGAACCGGCGGCCTCGCCCATCGCGTTGAAGGCCACGCCGGCCTGCAGCGCCCTGTCCTGGAAATGGCCCTTGCCGTCGTTCACCAGCAGCAGGTTCGGCGTGCCGTCATCCGAAATGTAAAGGTCCGGCGCGCCATCGTTGTTGTAGTCGAACATGGCCACGGACATCGCCCGGTGCCCGGGAATTTCGATGCCGGAAGATTTGCTGACGTCCTCGAACGTGCCGTCGCCGCGATTGTGATACAGCTTGTTGAATTGCGGTTTATAGGAAAGCGGGCCGGGATAGGCGTCGGGGTTGTAGTAAAGCTGATAGCTGGGATCGAAGGTGAGGTAGTTCGCGACAAAGAGGTCGAGTTTGCCGTCATTGTCCGCGTCGAAAAAGACCGCGCCGATGCCCGTGCCGCCGATATTCCCAACACCGGCCTTTTCCGTGACATCTTCGAACGTGCCGTCACCGCGATTGTGGAAAAGATAGGAACGTCCCACGCCGACGACATAAAGGTCGGTGTGGCCGTCGTTGTCATAATCGCCGGCGACGGCGGCGGTGCAATAGCCGAGGCCGCCCAACCCGGCCTTTTCCGTGACGTCCTCGAACGTTCCATCGCCGCGATTGCGGTAAAGCCGCGGCCCCACGCGGGCCGTGCCGGGCGCATGATGCGTGACGCCATCGAGCGGGCCGGAGTTCACCAGGAACAAATCCATATATCCGTCGCCGTCGTAGTCCAGCCAGCACCCGCCCGCGCCGTTGGACTCGATAATGTTCGCAATTTTTGTGTCGCAGAACTGGTTGACGAATTGAATGCCGGCCTGGATGGTGACATCCTCGAACAAATCATCCGGCCCGGCGGGAATCGGCGGAATGACTGCCAGCGCTGGAATCGGCAAGGGTGTCGAGCCGGCGGCACGGCCGGTGAGATGTCGATTGACCGCAACGGCAACCAGTGCCAGGGCCAGGCAGGCGGCACCGAGGGCGGCGATTTTGCAGAAGAAACATTTGTTGTTCATAAGAAAATGCCGGATGCCGGCGTGAAGCAATGACCGGTGCCGGGCCGTTTGACGATGGAGCACAGCTTGATGGCCGGCACCGAGTCTTGTGAAATCAGCTTATGATAATAATAAGTAATTATTCTCATACTGTGTAATTAACTTTTACAATACATTCTTGTGCGGCCAAATTGTTCTGGGACATCCGGTCCGCTTTTGGGGACAAACGGAGCCAAAGCCGGGTTTTTTGATGTATCGGCCGCAACCAGCAACGGAAACGTCACGGGATTGGGCCCTTTGGCGGATCCTCCAGTTTGCGCTTTTCCTCCGGCCGGTTTCACGGTTAAGTAGGCGTGAATCACTCATCACGGTGTAAAACCATGAACCGTGGGAGCGAATGAACCTGTTCGGCCTATGTCAAAGCGTTTGATTTTAATCATCTTGGGTCTCGCCCTTGCGGGACTGGGCATCTTTTTGTTGCGGCCGGCTGGAGAGGGAGATGGCTTCACCCGTTTGATGTCGCGCGGCAACGGTTATCTGGAGAAAGGCGACGCCACCAATGCCATCGCCACCTACCTGCAAGTGGTGAAACTGGCGCCGGACAATCTCGACGCGCGATTGAATCTGGCCAACGCCTACCTGCTGGCTGATGACAGTTCAAACGTGGTTGAACAGTGCCGCCAAGCCATCAATCTGGATCAGAACAGCGCGGCGGCTTATTACTTGATGGGCTGCGCTTATTTGCGGTCGAACCAGGCCGAACCGGCCGTTCAGGCGTTCCAGCAATCCGGGCAAATTGACAATGCGGTGACCGCGCTGCATTTCCAGTTGGGCCTGGCCCAGACGCGTTTGGGGCGCCTCGACGACGCCATCAGCGAATTTGAAACTGTACTGCGGTTTGAACCGGAGCATCCGTCCGTCCACTATCAACTCAGCCTGCTTTACGGGCGTGTCGGACGCCCGGAGGATGCCGCGCGGGAAATGCAGAAGCACCAGGAAATCCTGGCCAAAAATCCCGGCGGCGCAAGTGGTCCGGCCACCTTCGAGCGCTGCAAATACACGCAGCCGCAGATTGCATTCAAACTCGAAGAACCCGACCGGCGCGGTGTTCCGGTGCATTTCACGGATGCCACTTCCACCGCCTTCAGCCAGCCGTCAGATTTTCACGGGCCGATGGGCGTGCTGGATTACAACCACGACGGACGCAACAGCCTGTTTGTGACGGAAGGCGAAAAAGGATTCCGCGTCTTGGACAATCAAAACGGACATTTCAAACCGCTGGGCGAAATTTTGCCGGGCAAGCCGGGTGCAAATTATCGCCGCTGCCTGGTGGGCGACGTCAACAATGACCGCTTTGACGACGTGATTGTGCTGGGTGAGCAGGCGTCTCACGCATTCAAATTCGCGACCAACGGCCAGTGCCGTGAGGTGACCGCGTTTGCCGGACTGAAAAATTTGAAGGCAAGCGACGGCCTGCTGGCCGATCTCGATTTCACCGGCAAACTCGATTTGCTGGCGGTTGCGCCGGATGGCAGCGGGCTGTCCGTCTATCAGAACCTTGGAAGTTTCTACTTTCAGGACAATACGGAGGCATCAGGCCTGCCTGCGGCGTTTGCAGGCGTGGAGCATGTTGCCGTGGATGATTGGAACAACGAAGACGTGCCGGGTGTTTTTGTCACCCGCACCGGCAAGCCGCCCGTTTTCTTTCCAAAACAACGCGCGGGTTCGTTCTTGTTGACCAATTCACCGGCGGATTGGCCGGTCGGCAACGTCATCGCCACCGGCGATCTCAATAATGATTTGCGAGACGACCTCGTCGTGGCCGGTGACAGTGAAATTACCATCATTTATGGCGGCATGACGGAACGGGTGACCCTGCCGTTGCACGGATTGCAGGTGAAAGGAATCTTGCTCGTGGATTATGACAACGACGGGTGGCTGGATGTGATTGCTTACGGCAACGGCGTGCGAGCCTGGCGCAATCTGGGCCGGGCCGGTTTCGCTGATGTCACCGCCGGGCTTGGTCTCGATAAAATCGGCCCCGTGGATGAATTGGTGGCGGCGGATTTTACCGGCGACGGCGCCACTGACCTGATCGCCAGCACACCCAACGGCCTGCGATTTTTGAGAAATGACGGCGGCAACGCTAACCGTCAACTGAAGCTGCGGCTGGCGGGCAATCGTTCCAACGCCAGCGCGTTCGGTGTGCGCGTCGAACTGACGGCCGGCAACTGGCGGACGATCCGCACACTGCAACAACTGCCCCTGGAAATCGGGGTCGGCAAACACGACAAGATAGACGCTCTCAAAACGCGCTGGTTCGACCTCTCCAGCACGCTGGTGGACGTGGCGGTTCCCACCAATCAATTGACGCTCGACGAGCTGACCCTCCCCACCGGCTCGTGCCCGTATCTTTATGCCTGGGACGGCCAGCGATTCAAATTTGTGACCGACATTCTCGGCGCTTCACCACTGGGATTGCCGGTCAGCAAGAAGCGCTACATCGAATCCGATCCGGAGGAATTTCTGGC
Organism: uncultured Verrucomicrobiae bacterium; assembly: GCA_963764175.1. Lineage (GTDB taxonomy): Bacteria > Verrucomicrobiota > Verrucomicrobiia > Limisphaerales > UBA11358 > UBA11358. The sequence continues at coordinate 27,381 of CAVXRE010000015.1, forward strand.
ATTGGGAGACGAACAACAATTTCCGGCGAAAAACGGCGCGTACGAAGTCAGAATCACCGAGGAACTCCGCGAGGTGCTTTATCTCGACGAAGCCCGGTTGGTGGTGGTGGATCATCCAGCCGGAACACTGGTTTGCCCGACGAGCAAATTGCGTCCCGGCAAACCATTCCCGCCTCACGAACTCTGGACTTTGCGCCCGGTGGCTCCCCTCAAACAAGCCATCCGCAGCGACGGTCTGGATGTGACCGAGGCATTGGCGAAGACGGATGGCAGGATGGTTTCGCCGGTGCGCTTGCGCGAGCCGCAATTGCGCGGGCTGGCCGAACCGTTTTCCGTCACGATGGATTTTGGCGAATTGCCGGTTGACCGCCCGCTCGTCCTCGTCCTCAACGGATGGCTGCGCTTCGGCGGCGGCATGGCAAATGTGGCGGCCTCGCTGGACCCAAACCTGCCATTTCCGTTTCCGACGCTCGAAGCGGAGATGCCGGATGGTTCGTGGAAGAAAATTGACACCGACGTTGGCGCGCCTGCGGGCAAGACCAAGACCATCCTCGTTGACCTGGACAAAAAGCTTCCGCCGGGCGCGCGCTGGCTCCGGCTGACGACGGCATTCGAGATTTATTGGGACTCCGCCAGCCTGTGCGAGAAGGTTTTGGCTGATCAGAATCACCAAATCACTTTGGCTCCCGGTCACACGGATTTGCACTGGCGGGGATTCAGCGAGTTTGCTCCCCTGCCCTCCTCGCAGCCGCTCACGCCGGTTTACGACCGGCCTCGCTCCGAGCCGCCCTGGCGGCGCACGCCGTCCGGCTGGTGCACGCGGTATGGTCCGGTGGACGAACTGCTCCAAAAAAGCGACGACGCGCTGGTGTTGATGAATGGCGGCGATGAACTTGCCCTTTCGTTCTCATCTGCTCAACTGACGCCGAAACCGGCGGGATTTGTCCGCGACTTTTTCCTTTATGCCGTTGGCTGGGACAAGGACGCGGATTTTCACGTCGGCCAAGGCTGGCGGGTTGAACCGCTGCCGTTCCATGGCATGGACGATCAGGCATACGACCACCAGCAGCGCCCGGCGGGGATCGACGACGGCTGGATTGAAAAATACAACACACGCTGGGTGGGGCCGATGGTATTGAGCAAAAGCAAGCCATTCTGATTTCATGACTTTGCCGTGAGAGAATCACGGCAAAAGCCGACCTCAACGCCCGCATACATTAAGGAACAGGAAAGACATTCACCGTCAGCCGGTCGCTCGGCGAGTTGTCACTGTAGACGGAATCGTAATAGTGGAAATGGATGGGCTGGCCCGTGCCGACGTAAAGCATATAATAAATGTGGTCCTGACGAAACGGGCCCCACCAGTTTTGACGGGGAGTTTTGCGGGGGTCCGTTTCGTCCACACCCAGGCCATAATCAATGTTTTGATCGCCAATGTCCTCCGCCCCCGAACCGTCGGCCTTGTAATCCATGTATTCGGCGTCGCCGTGTCCCAGGCCGCCACCACCGACTTTGCCTGAACCGGAGGCTTGCAGCAGATAAACCATCTGGCTGCTGGCGGTCATGGTCGTTTGTACGGTTTCGTTCAGATACGAAACCTGCATGGTTTCGAGCGGCTTTGGCAATTCCACCGGCGCGGGAGACAAGCGGAACAGCGTGACGGTGATCGCACCGGTCCCGGATTGGTCGCCGCCGGTGACCAGCTTGAGCGTGAGCGGTTGGCCGGTGCCGGTGGCGAGCAGATAATAAACATGGTCCGCGCGATGGTTCCCGAACCATTTCATGCGTCCGGGGACAACACCTTTCGGCAAGCGCGGTTCCTTGAGGCCGGTGTCAATGCCCACGTCCGTGCCCGACACCACATCCGTCCCCGTGGCCGACGCGCCGCTGTTTTCATACTCGGCATCCAACCGTTTCTGCCCCAAAGCAACAGCCCCGGTGGCCTTGAGCAAAAATAATTCGCCCCGGTCTAAGCTGTTTGTGAAAGTCACCGCGCCACCGCTGGCCGGAACCTGCACCGATTCCAACGCCGTCTGGGCCTGGCTGGAGGCCGTGATCACAATTCCTGCCGTAACCAGGCATGCGGAGAAAAAACATTGTTTTAACGTGAATCGCGAGGCGTCCGGCCCCTGCTTATTCCCACGGTGACGGGTCCGGCAAAGCGCGGCGGCAAAGTGATATATGGCCATGCGCTGAAGCTAACGGTAAAATCAGAAATTTGGAAAGCGGAAATCCGAAGTCAGTCTCTTTGCAGAAAATTCCGTGCTCATCAAACCCATCAGGCACATCCGACCCGCCCGTCGCGAGCAACCCCCGCCTGTTCCAGCCCCGTCCTTTGCTGGCGGTCACTTGAAGGCGCGCAATTCATCGAGCAACGCATCCCGCCGCTTCAGGTCGTTCTCCTCCCTGGCAGCGTTGAGAGTGGCGCGCAAACCGTTCACCAATCGCTCGCGCACGACTGCGTCGGCCGGATGGGCCTTGAACAGTCTGCGTAGTTCGTCGAGCAAAGCATCCCGCTTTTTCAGGTCGTTCTCCTCCTTTGCATCGTAGAGCGTGTTGAACAAACCGTTTGCGAACTGCTCACGCACGACTGCGTCAGCCGGATTGGCTTGGGACAGCTCGCGCAGTTCGTCGAGCAAAGCATCCCGCCGTTTCAGGTCTTTCTCCTCCTTGGCCGCGTTGATTGCGTTGAACAAACTCTTCGCCAATCGCTCGCGCACGGCGGCTTCAGCCGGATTAACCTGGCACAGTTTTCGCAGTTCGTCGAGCAACGCATCCCGCCGTTTCAGGTCGTTCTCCTCCCTGGCTGCGTTGAGCGCATGGAATAAACCCATCGCCAATTGCCCGGACAGGCCTTCGCTGGCCGGACAGGCTTGCCAAAGTTTTCGCAATTCGTCGAGCAACGCATCCCGCCGTTTCAGGTCGTTTTCTTTCTTGGCGGCGTTGAGCGTGTTGACCAGACCATTCGCCAATTGTTCGCGGACGACTTCGTCAGCAGGACAGGCTTGGGACAGTTTGCGCAGTTCGTCGAGCAACGCATCCCGCCGCTTCAGGTCGTTCTCCTCCCTGGCATCGTAGAGCGTGTTGGCCAGACCGTTCGCCAATTGTTGGCGCACAGCGGCGTCAGCTTGATTGGCTTCAAACAGCTTGCGCAGTTCGTCGAGCAACGCATCCCGCCGTGTCAGGTCGTTCTCGTCCTTGGCAGCGTTGAGTATGCAAAACAAACCGTTCGCCATTCGCTCGCGCACGACTTCGTCAGCAGGATAAGCTTGTGACAACTCGCGCAGTTCGTGGAGCAACGCATCCCGCCGCTTCAGATCGTTTTCCTCCCCGGCATCGTAGAGCGTATTGAACAAGCCCTTCGCCAATTGTTCGCGGACGACCATGTCAGCCGGATTGGCTTGGGATAATTTGCGCAGTTCGTCGAGCAACGCATCCCGCCGTTTCAGGTCGTTCTCCTCCCTGGCGTCGAAAAGTGTGTTGAACAAACCTTTCGCCAATTGCCCGCGCACGATCCCTTCAGCCGGATTGGCTTGGGACAATACGCGCAGTTCGTGGAGCAACGCATCCCGCCGCTTCAGGTCGTTCTCCTCCCTGGCGTCGAAGAGCGTGTTGACCAAACCCTTCGCCAATTGCTCCAGCACCGCTGCGTCAGCCGGATTTGCCTGCGACAGTTCTCGCAGCTCGCCGAGCAATGCATCCCGCCGCTTCAGGTCGTTCTCCTCCCTGGCGTCGAAGAGCGCATTGAACAAGCCTGTCGCCAATTGCTCGCGCATGATTGCTTCAGCCGGATTGGCCTGCGACACGTTACGCAGTTCGTCGAGCAACGTATCCCGCAGCTTGCGGTCGTTCTCCCCCTTGGCATCGTTGAACTGACGCCTGTCAGGAAATATTCGTTTGGCTTCCATGCGTTAATCAACCCTAGGCACAAAACCAAATTGTTGACGAGAAAAAATTGGCCCGCGCCGAGAATTGCCTAGCATAGGTGGCGCGTCCGGCAGGAACTACGCTCGCCACGACGGGGTGGAAACGCGATTGGAGTCGTGGCAGTGCAAACCCGCGCCGCCGGGTTTCCGACAGCACGTCATCCGCCTATAAATGGACGCTGGTGGGAAAAGGTAACAGACTATTTTCATCCAAAAAACAGAGTCTGGCAGTTCAATATGAATTTCCTCTGCCCGGTTTTGCGGCGCAAACGGAATTTGTCCAGTGGTCTTTTGCATTTTCGAGCACGAGCATTTGAATCGGCGTGGTGTTGAGAATCAGTTCCAAACCAGGCTGGCGGGGTGCAACATCCATTTTTCCCCAAACCAAGAGCTACTCGATGCTTTGGCGATTTTCCTGCGCTGCTCTGAGCAGTCGTTTTGCCTGCTCTCCCCCCTGTCCGGAATCCACCAGCTTCTGCGCCCATTGCCTTGCCGGGTCAAACTTGCCCTCTGCCAGATAAAGCTCAGTCAAATTAAGCCAAATGTTGATCGCTGGCGGCGTGGCCGGAGCTTTGTCCGCGGCCTGGAGCAGATAGATTTCCGCCTGATCGTAATTTTTCTGTTGCAGATAAACCTGCCAAGCCCGTCCAATACACACAGACAGCTTCTTCGCAATGTACTCGTCGAGGATTTCCTGCACGGTCAGGGCGACGATGACTTTATGGCTGCGCTTGAAGAACGATTCGATCTCCTGCAATGCGTCCGACGAATAACATTACACACCGAACACCGAGCGCCCGGTGATTCATTTGAACTTCACCGGATTAAGTCTCTAACCGAAGCTTTGAACACGAGTTGATAGTTGCGATTGGGCAGATTTTTGAGAAGGCGTTGGCGAAAAAAATGGAAAGTCTGAAAGGCGGCGACAAACTGCGGTAAACCGTGCCGGACACAACGCTGGACGCGATGTAACTCAACATATATTGTCATGCAAAATGGCAAAATGCGGTTTGGTTTTGTTGTATCTTTGCCAATTTTCACGACGTCTATTTGTTTGAATGCAACGAAAGCGTATCGCCCAGCGCATATGAAGGCATGTTTGCTTTTGACGGTCTTCATTCTGTCATCCGCGCTGAGCGGAATCACGGCACCCGGTCTCCTTGAAAGCAATGCCGTCTTCACGTCGGAAGACACAATCGACAAACTGGTTTCCGCAAAGTTGCAGGATTTGAAAATCCAGTCGGCACCTGTTTGCCCGGACGCCGTATTCGTAAGGCGCGTCTATTTGGACGTGATTGGCACCCTGCCCACGGCGCTGGAGGCGGAGAACTTCATTCTGGATCGAAACCCGGACAAGCGCCGCATCCTGATAGACCAGCTGCTCGAACGCGACGAGTTCGCGGATTATTGGACCATGAAGTGGAGCGACCTGCTGCGCATCAAGGCGGAGTTCCCCATCAACCTCTGGCCTAACGCCGCGCAGGCATATCACTACTGGGTCCGTGACTGCATCAGAAAAAATGTGCCGTATGACAAATTCGCCCGCGACCTGCTCACCGCCAGCGGCAGCAATTTCGCCGTGCCCCAGGTTAATTTTTACCGCGCCTTGCAAAGCAAGGACCCCCAGACCATCGCGCAAGCCGTGGCCCTGACATTCATGGGGGTGAGACTGGAAAAATGGCCGGAGGAACAACGGGATAATCTGGCGGCGTTTTTCTCCAATGTCGGCTACAAATCCACGCTCGAATGGAAGGAGCAGATTGTTTATTTCGATCGCGCCGCGACCAACGCGCAGGCTTTGACCGGTGCGCCGCGCCTCGCGACTTTTCCCGACGGCACGACTGTCACGTTGTTGCAGGATAAGGACCCGCGCGAGGCGTTTGCCAACTGGCTGATTGATCCAAAAAATCGATGGTTTGTGCGCAATATTGTCAACCGCACCTGGTCATGGCTGCTCGGCCGCGGAATCATCCAGGAACCGGACGACATCCGCGCGGACAATCCGCCAGCCAACCCCGAATTGCTCGCTTATCTGGAGCAGGAATTGATTTCGTCCGGTTATGACCTCAAGCACCTCTATCGCCTGATTTTGAATTCAAGGACATATCAGCTTTCTTCCATTCCGCAAACCACCGACCCGGATGGTGCGGCCAATTTTGCCTTTTATCCATTGCGGCGGCTGGACGCAGAGGTGCTGATTGACGCCGTGGATCAAATCACCGGTTCCACGGAAAGCTACTCCAGTGCGATCCCGGAGCCTTACACATTCATTCCGACGGAGGAGCGTTCCATTGCCCTGCCGGATGGCAGCATCACCAGTTCTTTTCTGGAAATGTTCGGCCGACCGCCGCGCGACACTGGTTTGGAATCGGAACGCAACAATCACGTCACCGCCTCCCAAAAGTTGTGGCTGCTCAATTCCAGCCGGATGCGCCAAAAGATCGAGCAGAGCCGGATGATTCAATACCAGACGGAATCCGGCAAAACGCCGCGCGAAATTGCCGTCGGGATGTATCTTGGAATCCTTTCCCGTTTCCCGACGGAAGAAGAGTCGAAAACCGTCGAAACATATTTCCAGTCCAGCAACCTGGGCCGCCGCGAAGCGACGGTGGACTTGGCGTGGGCGCTGATGAACAGTGACGAATTTCTTTTCCGGCACTGAAACCGAGTAATGTTGTGGGCAAAAATAAAAAATCAAATTCGTTTTCCGGCATCAGCCGGCGCGACGCCATCCGGCGCGGTCTCCTCGGCGTGGGCGGTTTGATGCTGGCGGACAGTTTGCAGCTGCGCGCCTTCGCCGCTGAGCGTTCACCCACGGCAAAGGCTGTGATTCAAATCTGGATGTGGGGCGGGCCATCACATCTGGATACCTTCGACCCGAAACCGGAAGCCGGTTACGATTATTGCGGGCCTTTCAAAAATCCAGTCCAGACCAACGTACCCGGAATCAAAATCTGTGAACTGCTGCCATTGCTTGCGAAACAGGCCGACAAGTATTCCATCATCCGCAGCATGACCCATGGCGATAACGCCCACGAAACAGCGGCTTACATTGTCCAGACCGGACGGATGCCGGGCGGGCGGCTGGTTTATCCGTGTGTCGGCGCGGTGGTATCGCTGTTCAAAGGCTACGGCGCGGGTTACAAGGGGCTGATTCCGCCCTACATCGTCCTGACCGATCCGCTGGGGCGCTTTTCCCCGGCCGGATTTCTGGGCGAACGCTGCCAGCCATTTGTAACCGGCGGCGATCCGTCGCAGACGCCCTTCGCCGTCGAAGGCGTCGTGGCCCCGGGCATTTCCGACCAGCGACAGAAAGACCGGCGCGAATTGCTCCATCAGTTGAACTCTCTGGAACACTCCATCCCGGATGACGCGCAACTGGCCGAATCGAATCAGGCGGAACAACAAGCCTACGACATGATTCTCGGCGATGGCGCGAAGGTGTTTGATTTATCGCAGGAAAAGCCGGAAATGCGCGACCGGTATGGCCGCGGAAAATTCGGCCAATCCTGCCTCGCCGCCCGGCGGCTGGTCGAACATGGTGTTCCCTTTGTCACAATCAATTCCCCCGGTTGGGACACGCACAAGGAAAATTTCCAGGCAATGCGCCGCTTGCTGCCGGACCTGGACAAGGGTATGGCTGCGCTGTTGCAGGATTTGTCGGACCGTGGGTTGCTCGACAGCACCATTGTCTGGTGCTGCGGCGAATTTGGCCGGACCCCAAAAGTTCAATGGGAGGAACCGTGGAACGGCGGACGCGGGCATTGGGGCAAAGTCTTTTCCGCCGTCGTCGCCGGTGGCGGATTCCAAGGCGGCCACGTCGTCGGGGCGTCCGAAGCAAAAGGCGAGGAGGTCAGGGAACGGCCGGTATATCCCGTGGACCTCATCGGCAGCATGTATGAATTGCTGGGCATTGGCGGAAACGCGAAACTTCCAAATCCCTACGGGCTGGACACCCGCGTCATGCCCACACCCGATGAAGGTGTCAAATCCGCCGGCTTGTTGAAGGAAATCATGCAATCATGACCCCAATCCGAGGATGCACGGTTTTGTTGCTGGCGCTGATGCTTGCGCCTGTTGTCCGCGCGCAACAAAACATCCCGCACATCGCGTACGTCTATCCCGCCGGCGGCAAGCAGGGCGCGACATTTCAAGTCACGGTTGGCGGACAATTTCTCACCACCGTCTCCGACGCCTATGTTTCCGGCGCGGGCATTCAGGCCGAAGTCATCGAATACAACCGGCCGATGAACCAGAAGGAATTCAATGACCTCAGGGATCAACTGAAAAAATTGCAGGACAAATGGCTGGCCGCGCGCCGGTCGCCATCAGTGACCAACGTCTGGACCTCGGACGATCAAATGCGGCTTGGCGAAATCCGTGATAAAATTCTCAGAAATCCACCGAATCGCCAAGCCAACCCGGCGATGGCGGAAACGGTTGCCTTGAAAATTTCCATCGCAACAAACGCCGAACCCGGTAATCACGAAATCCGGTTGAAAACTTCCAGCGCCTTGTCCAATCCGCTCGTCTTTTGCGTCGGCGAACTGCACGAATTTTCCAAGCCGTTGTCCAAGGCTCCCAACCCTGATTTGGATCGTTTTCTGGAAAAGCTCGGCGGAAAACCCGCTGCCACTGGCACCCCGGAATATGTCGCGCATGTCTATTTGCCCGTCACCATCAACGGACAGATTCTGCCCGGCGGTGTGGACCGTTACTGGTTTGCGGCCCGAAAGGGGCAGCAACTGCTCGTAAGCGCGGGCGCGCGGGCGTTGATTCCGTATCTGGCCGATGCGGTGCCCGGCTGGTTCGAGGCGACATTGACGATTTATGACGCCAGGGGAAATACACTCGCATACGACGAACGCTATCGCTTCCGGCCAGATCCGGTCATTCATTTTGAAGTGCCGCGCGACGGCGATTATGCCGTTGAAATTCACGATTCGATTTTTCGCGGGCGCGAGGACTTTGTATATCGGCTCACGTTGGGCGAACTGCCTTTTGTGGCGGGCATCTTTCCGCTCGGCGGGCCGGCGGGCGGGAAAACCACCGTCGAATTGACCGGTTGGAATCTTCCAACTCGCACCCTCACGCTGGATGATACCGGCAAAACACCGGGCATTTATCCCATTTCCGTGACCAACGACGGACGGCTTTCCAACCCTGTGACCTTCTCCGTGGACAACCTGCCCGAATGTCTTGAACAAGAACCAAACAATTCGCCGGAAACTGCGCAGCCCGTCGCGCTGCCCGTCATCATCAACGGACGAATTGATGTTCCCGGCGATCAGGATGTGTTTCGTTTTGCTGGCAGCGCTGGGGAACAGATCGTCGCGGAGGTCTTTGCGCGCCGGCTGGATTCGCCATTGGATTCAGTACTCACATTGACGGATGCCGCTGGCAAACAACTTGCCTTCAATGATGATTACGATGACAAAGGTTTCGGCTTGGAGACTCAACAAGCCGATTCTTATCTCACAGCCACCTTGCCCGCGGATGGAAACTATTACCTTCGCATCAGTGATGCCCAACAACACGGCGGGCCGGATTACGCTTATCGTTTGCGCATCAGCGCGCCACAGCCTGACTTCGCGTTGCGCGTGGTGCCCTCAAGCCTCAATGTCCGCGCCGGCTTGAGCGTTCCCGTCATGGTCTATGCGTTGCGAAAGGATGGATTCACCAACGCAATTGATCTCCGCTTGAAAGGCGCGCCGCCCGGATTATTATTGAGCGGCGCACGCGTGTTGGAGAACCAGGACAAGGCCCAGTTCACCTTGAAAGCGCCTCCGCAGGCCACAAAGGTGCCGTTTAACCTCACTTTGGAAGGCAGAGCCATCATTGCCGGACAGGAAATTATTCACGCCGCCGTGCCTGCGGAGAACATGATGCAGGCCTTTGCCTACCGGCACCTGGTTTCCGCACAGGAACTCATGGTCGCCGTGGCGGGAAATCCGCGGCCGTTCGCCAGCAACTCGATTAGAATCCTCAGCTCAACCCCCTTGAAAATTCCCGCCGGCGGAACAGCCAGCGTCCGGATTGCCACTCCTTCCAGCGCGTTTGCAGACCGCTTTGACCTTGAATTAAACGGGGCGCCGGACGGCATTGCCATTCAGAGCGTTTCACCGGATGGAAACGGCGTGGATATTGTGTTTCACTGCGACGCCGACAAAATCAAACCCGGACTTCAGGGGAATTTGATTGTCGACATCCTGCCTAAAGTTCAGCCGGCAAACCAGTCTGCGCAAAAAGCTGGAAACCAGCGCCGCAACCCGGTAGGCACGTTGCCAGCCATCCCCTTTGAAATTGGCGCGGAATAACTGGCATCCGAATTATAGCGACGAACGCTCCGAAACATCCGTCACTTCAAAAGTCGATGATGTCTGAGTGACTGTTGCTGAAAATTCGTGTGGCGGTAAAAAGTCTGATTCGGTAATAGCCGCTGGCAGTTTTTGGTTTGATTCAACGAGCCGCTTTATGCCTACGGGAGCGGCGGGCCGATCTTGATGCGATAGAATTGCGCTGCCGCCGCGGCCGCATTCGTGTCGGTCCACTGGAAGGAGGCCGTCGGCGGGGAGTTGGTGATGAAGAGCGTGCTCCAGTTTAACAGGTTCGAGGACGCCTGCACCGCATAGTCGGGTCCAAGGATGCTGTTCGTCACGAGCATTGTGAACTGGCCATTGTTCCAGCCAAACGCCGGCACCGTCGGCAGCGCCAGGGGATTGACCGTGATCGTGAAGCTCTGCGTGGCGCTCAGGTTGGGTGAGCCGCTGACCGCGACCACCAGAGCGACCGGGTTGGTGGTATTGGCGTCGGTCACCTGGGGCCGCCAACTGAAGCTGGCGTTGGTGTTGTTGATTTGAGCCAGCGTGGCACTGGCCGGCCCGCTGAGCAGGCTGAAATTCAGCGCAGGTTGCGGCGAGTTGGTATCGGTTGCCTTGGCGGTGAAGGCGACCGTCTGGCCCACATTAACGTCCTGATTGGCGATTGGCGCAAGCGTTGGCGCGGTATTGGTGGGCAGGAAACTGGCGCTGACGCTGTCAATCACCGAGGTGTTGAGTGCGGCATTGTTATGCGCGCACACTGCCAGGCCAATGTAAGCGCCGACGGCCATGGTGATGTTGGTTGGCGTTCCAAGCTGCGTCCAAGAATTGCCGTCGCTGGAATAATACGCGGTGAAGGTATTGTTGGTGCGTGTCAGGCGCACCCAGTTTGGAGGAGTTCCGGAGGCGGTCGAAGAACTGCTCGTTCCGCCGGTGGTGCTCCGCCAAATGAATTCGATTCCTGCGCTATTCTCCCCGTCCGCCAGCACTTGCCGGGAGTTTGCGGCCAGGGATTCGCGGATCATCACGGCGGCCTTGGCGTTGCTCGAAGTGCTTTGAACGCTCACAACGCGGGCGCGGACGTCGCAGTTGGTGCTCACTGGCACGTAAATATAGACAAATTGACATGCGTCCGTGGTGCCCCAAATGTCGGCGCCGGAACCGGAGATGGTGAATTGGCCGTTGCAATATGTGGCACTGCCGGGCAATCCCACCGCTCCGATGTCCGTGTTGAGCCAGGGCGAGGGCAAGGCTCCACCCGGCCCTGATGCGCTGGCCTCGGTCGAGGGCAGGCTTTCAAAGCTGCCGTTGGTGACGGTTACCACATAAAAATATGTCTGGCACGAAACCACGTTGGAATCGTTGTAATTGGTGGCAGTGATTGAGGAGGCGATCATGTTATAAGGCCCGCCGGTGACATCTGAACGCTTCACATTGTAATTGGCGCCGGGTGAACCGCTCCAATTCAATACTATCTGGCCATTGGTGGCCGTCGCCGTCAGGCTGGTCACAATGGCTTGCGGGGTGGCTGCAACTTCCGCCGAATTGACACTCGTGCCGTTTCCATTGGCAGTGATGACATAATAATACGTCGTCAGGTTGGTGACGTTGCTGTCAACATAACCCAGGTTCACGCCCCCGATGTTTCCAGCGATGAGTGTGTAGGGACCGCCGTGGGTCGTGGCGCGCCACAGATTGTATGTGATGGCGCCTGGCAAGATATCCCAGGTGACTGTCACCTGCGAATTCCCTCCGACGGCTGCCACTCCCGTTGGGGCAGGGGGAGCCGGCAGGCTGGCCGCTTCCGTGATGGTGATGTTGGTTGAAGTCAAACCGGGTGAAGCCGCAGTGAGGGTGATGGAACCGGGTTGACTGATTGACTGAACGATGACTTCAGCCAGTCCATTGAACACCGCGCGCTGACTGCTGTTCTTGTCCGCTTCGTGAGAGCTGGGGTTGCCATTGCCGACCCCAAGGATGGCGCCGCCGTTGACCGTGAAATTAATTTCATTGGTTGCCGTCGGCACAATCAGGCCCTGGGAATCCAGGACGGCCACGGTCACCACGGACACATCCTTGCCATCGGCCAGGATGGTGCTGCGGTCGGGAATCAGCGCAATGGCAGCCGGCACTCCCGTGGTGACAACGGTGTTGGTGACGTGACTTCACTTTTTCGGGCCATCTGATGTGTTAGTCTGGGACCAAGAAAGGACCAGACAATGAAAGGCAAACGGTATACGACGGAAGACAAGATCCGCATCCTACGGGAAGTGGACGGTGGCAAGAGCGTGGGTGAGGTCTGCCGGGAAAAGAACATCGCCGAGCAGACGTTTTACCGGTGGAAGCGGACCTTTGGCATGATGGATGTTTCCGAGGCCCGGCAGCTCAAGGAGCTCCAGAAGGAAAACACCGAGTTAAAGAAGATGCTGGCCGAATCGCTGTTGAAGAATCGGGTCTTGGAGGCTGTATGCGAAAAAAAGTTGTGAGCCCGGCGCATCGCCGGGCGGCAGCACAACAAGTGGTGGCGGCAGGCCTGTGTTCCCAACGGGTTGCCTGTCGGCTCCTGCGCCTGGCGCGGTCCACTTACGGTTATCAAGGGCGAGCCCCCACCACGGCCGAGCAACAGTTAAGGAGACGGCTGCAGGAACTGTCGCAGGAGCATCCGCGCTACGGGTATCGGCGGATCGCAGCGTTGTTGCGCCAGGAAGGCTGGCGAGTCGGCAAACGGCACATTCAACGACTGCGCCGAGCGGAGGGATTGCGCGTCCCACCCACCAAACGAAAGGTAATTCGGCGCGGGCTATCCACGGGTTTGCCGACTACGGCCACGCATCGGAACCACGTATGGACCTGGGACTTTATCGCCGATGCAACGGTGCGTGGTGGGGCTTTGCGGATCCTAACGATCTTGGACGAACACACGCGGGAGTGTCATGTACTGCGGGTGGACCGCGCGCTGCGCGCGCAGGACGTGCTGACTTGGTTGCAGAAGGCCATCGAACAACAAGGCGCGCCGGAATATCTGCGTTCGGACAACGGATCGGAGTTTATCGCCAAAATCGTGCAGCGGTGGCTGGCGGAGAACCACATCAAGACGATTTACATTGAGCCGGGCAGTCCGTGGCAGAACGGCTTTGTGGAAAGTTTTCACGGTCGCTTTCGGGACGAGTGCTTGAATCGGGAGCAACTGTGGACGCTGACGGAAGCGCGAGTAGTGATTGGCGACTACCGCTGCGAATATAATCAACAAAGACCGCACAGCCGGTTGGGTTATCTGAGCCCGGCCCGGTTCGCGGCGCAACTCAGTCCATCCCCGGCGCCGGTCGGGCTCCGCCCTCCCTCTGCCGGGGATGGACAAAACCAGAACCAAAAACTAACATGAACCCAGTCTCAGGACTAACTCACGAAGTGGTACAGAAAAGTGAACCCGGTCAAAACCATCAACATCGCCGGACGGCAATATCTCACCCAGGAAGCGATTGATGAATTTCATCGCCGTGCCTGTTCTGGTGAATTTTCCCAAGTTAATAAAGTGCCGACGCCAAGGGGGTTGAACCCGGTTCGTAATTTTCCCAAAACAACCTCTCGTTAAAAGCGGGACTCCAATGGCGAACGGCTGGCGTGAATTCCCCCTCCCCCCGGCAGGGCGTGGGGACGGGTCGCGCCTGCGAAAAAAAGGGATTCCGTGTTGCCGGACAGTTTCACCGGGGCGCGAGCGCGTGACGCGGCGTGACGGTGACAGCCTGTCGGTGACGCCCGGTGACTGACACGCGGCCAGTGTCGGCGGTGATGCCCGCGCGCGGGTGACACGGTGCGACCGGGTTCGCCGGGTAACTTGCAAGCCTGACAGCACCCGCTCTAATGCCCCGCCTGACGTTGCCAGCCTTCGCAGAACGCGCTTTGACTGGCTGGGTGTCCGGTAATAGGGTGGTTTCCGGCGTCTCGGCGCGTGGCGTGGACAGTCTTTGCAATCGTGAAAAGCAGAGCGTTTCAAACGCCCCTGTTACTACTTTTGATACTACTCAGCGGTATTTGCGGCGGGCGAAACGCGAGAAACCCTTGTTTTAATGGCGCGTCCGGCAGGACTTGAACCTGCAACCTTCTGATCCGAAGTCAGAAGCTCTATCCAATTGAGCTACGGACGCCTGACACCAGCATGGCGGTTTCTTTGAGACAATTCAAAATCAGAATACAAATTCAGCCTCCATCGGACCGCGACCACAATCCGGCGCTTGCGCTTTGAAGTGTTGGGTTGAGACGGTACGACCAAATCGATACATGAAATTGCCGGTCGCGCGACACATCTCCGTACTGGGATGTTTCACCACTGGAATTTTCCCCACCGGCAACGTCATCTCGTTCACCCAAATTTCCAGCGCCTCCTGCCAGTTTTCAAACTGGCCTAATTCATGAGTTGCAGCCGGAAAAAGCGTTGTGGTGAACCACCAAAGTTGTTGGTGATTATAAGCGTTCCACCGGTTCCTGTCACCGAACCGCCCACAGGCGTCCAAACCGGATCCGTGAGATTATTTTTAAATTCGAGCTGATAGCTTTGCCCCGCCACGGCCGGCCAGTTGAGGAAGATGTTTGTTCCCAAAATCTGGATGCTCACCGGCACGGGCAGCGGAATGCTGGCGGAGAAACTCAAATTATCAATGCCCAAACCCTGGGCTTTGCCGGTGTTATCCGTCATCTGCCACACCAGCCATAACGCAGTCCCCGCCGGCCAGTTCGTTATGGTTTGATTCAGCACACTCAGGTTGGTCTGATTGAGCGGCGAGGTGCCGTCCACCGCCACGCCGCCCGAATCGGAACCAACGGTCGGAAAACTCACATTCAGGGCCGGCAAAAATGCCGTTGCGGTGCCGGGGAAAGCCGCGGTGCCGGTTGGATCAACGAAATAATAGAATTGCAAGGTCTTGGACTTGTCGGATTGACGCCATACTTCGCCGGTGAATTGAAGATTCATGCGATTCAAAGCGATTCCTGTTCCGTTGATGAACCTGACGCCAAAGGCGGTTCCGCCGGTCGTGCTGGTGGCGAGCAAGCCCAGCGCGCGATTGGAACTGCTGGGCGGGCCGAAACTGAGCTGACCACCCGTGGTCTGGTCGCCGTCGGTCGCACCAAACCTGGAAAGCAGAACATCGGAACCATACCAGCCGGCCAGGGCGGATATGCCCAGCCCGCCGCTGTTGCCGCTGGCAATCGCCGGGTAGGCGAAGTCATAGGGGTTCGCCAGGGAGTAGGTCACGCCGTTGATGGTCACCGGGTTCGCGGTATTCACAGAGGTTGCGCCGGGATCCGGCAGTGAATCAAAGTTCTGGGTGTAAACCGAACCTGCCGCCGTGTAATCAATGAACGAAGGCGGTGGCATCGCAGTCCCGTTGTTGGGCGCGCCGGGTGTCGCCTGGAAAAATTCCTGGCGATTGAAGCTTTGTCCATCGGGGAAGGAACCATAGGAATCGTTGACACCTATGTTTACGTAGTCAACGTAGTCGAGCACTTGTTGTTGACCGTTGGTGGCGAGCCGGGTCAACGCCAAAGAACCCGTGCCGCTGGGCAAAATAAAATTGGCATGCAATTCACTGGCTGTCGAAAGGTTGGTCAGGCCGTCGGCGAAGATCACCTCGAACTGGCCGGCATTGATGACGGCGCTGCCTGGAAATGCCCACTGCAAGAGGTTGGTATAATTGTCGGCCAGATAAAGTCCGTTCAGCGGGATTACATTGGTGCTGGGATTGTAAAGTTCGAGCCAGCCGGTGTGTTGACCCGCGCTGTTGGTGATGCCCGTCAGGTTGTCGGCCTGCAATTCATTGATCCAGAGTGATGGGAAGGGTGTCAGAGAGGCTGCAACACTGTTTTGCACACCGGGCGTGGCGATAAACGGTGAGAGCGACCAATTGCCGACGCGCCAATTGTCCTGGTTCGGGTCAATCAGTTGCAGGGATGCGCCGGTCCCGTTGGCGTTTGTCGGCCACGGCAGTTGATTTTCATATTCCACCTCGGCCACGGTCACATTGCTGGAAGTGTTCAACGCGAGGATTCCGCTCGCCGGCAACGTGCCGCCAAAATAGTCATACACCGGATTGGTCGCGCCGTAGGCCTCGGCAAAAGCCGCGCCATTTTCTGCCAGGACAAGGTAATTGGTCGGCGCAAGAATTGAACCGTTCGGAAACGTGTAGGACAACGCTTGAAGCTGCCAGCCGGACAGGTCAAACGTCATGTTGGTCGAGTTATTGTAGAGTTCCACAAACTGGGCGTCGTTGGCCGCCGGAGCATACATTATCTCGTTGATGACCACCCTGCCGGCGGGTGACGAATTGGTTCCGTTGTAAATGACGCTGACGCTGTTGCTGTCGCCCGTTATCGGCTGGTTATTTCTGTCCACGCCCACCACGTTCAAATTGTTTGTTCTGCCGGCCAGCGGCAAAGTGATGGTCCAGTTGGTCAAGCTCGTCCATGTCAGCGGATACGCCACGCCGTTGATCCAGACGGTGTCCACATTCACCGGAGCCTGACCGGTGACGTAAGCGACGTTGTTACTCAGCGTCACGTTTGGGTTGACCGTGAAGCTGGTGGCATCGATCGCAGCCAGTTGCGAGGCGATGCTGGTCTGAGCCTCGGCAATCCAAGGCAGCATGCTGGCGTTGGGATCCTCGACGGTCAGGCCATTGTCCACGAAGGCATTATATTTGGCGTCGCACAAGGGCGCGGTGTTGGCGAGGTTGAGCGGCCCGTTGACCAGTTCCTCCAACGCCCGCCAATACATGCGGAGGAAGGTCGGGTTGCTGTAGATGTCCGCAGTGTAGGGATCCTGATAATTGACCGCAAAAAGGTCTTGTCCCGGCCCCCATGCGCCGTGGTCCAGACAAATGTTGAAGTCAAACATCAACAGCGAATATTTCGTGCCCAGCGCGCCGATGTAGCCGTAGAGGTTTTGTTCCGTGGTGGCGCCAAAGCTGTCGCGATTGGCCGCGGCGTGATTGGCGGCAAACACGCGCATCCAGTTCTCCATGTCGGCCAGGTTTTCCATGTTTGCCACGTAATTGGGCATCCCGTAGGAATTGGCGGCGTCCACCAGCGAATAGGGCGCGGCAAAATTATTATCAGAATCGGCAGTGCGGCGGATCTCAAAGTTGTAGCGATAGCTTGCCGCCTTCTTCGCCCCCCCGGTTGTGGTGTAGTTGTTGAGCGTGACCCAATTGTTCATGTTGAACGAGGCGTAGCTGCCGCTCGGGAAAGGGGCGAATTCAAACCATGGCTGCATTTTGTACATATAGCCGCCGGTGTCGTTCGGGAAATATTCCTTCACCATGTCGCTGTCGGGCACCTGGGTGTCTTCCATGAGCACGCCGCGGCGGCTGCCATTGACATAGACCGCCACCAGGCGTTTGTACAGCCACGGGACCTTTAGCGCGCGCAGGAAGGTATTGGCACACTCTTCGCGCTGGAGGCTGGCGTCATCGCCCGGACCGTTGCCAGGCTGATGAATCTTGTTGAAATCCGTTGCTCCCAGAAATTGATCGTCATCGTTGAATTCCCATTTGTAATGGCAAAGGCTGCCATTGGGAGTGTCAAACTCCTGATGATACGGACTGCCCGCGAACCGGCCTTGCATGTTGTAGATGACGCGGGAGTTGTTGACGAAGGTGCAATCGTTTCCTTCGTTGCTCAAGTCGGACAGGTTGGCCCATCGGGTTATGTTGGTTTGCGTAATCCATAAATGATAAACTCCGAAGCTGCCGCCCGGATTGCCATCGCCGAACATCACCACGCACTCGCGGACCGGTTCATTGTCCTGCGGACGCAATGCCGGGAAGCGTGTGGCTGCACCCAGGCCGTCCGCAGCCGAAATGTAAAACGCGGCAATTTGATTCGCAGCCTGTCCGGGAATCGTCGCACTGAAAACGCCATCGCCCCGAACCGCGTCGCCTCCAGTACCGTCGTCCTTCATCGGCACGGCCGTGTAGTTCGTCGCCGGATCAAGCCGGTAATACAGCGTCAGGTTTGTCACCCCATCAGGGTCGCTCACGTTGGCCGTCACCACCACTGGCTGGCTGGCTGCCGGCACACTCGGATTGTGGGTCACATTGTAAATGGCCGGCCCGGCATTTGTGACGAATCTGCTGTTAGGCATTCCGGGACTGCCAAGGTTGGCCGGCACCGGCATCGCCGCCGTGGCTTCGAGCCAGTTGCCATTCAAACGGAGCAGCGCTTCCGGCCAGCCATGCAGCCAGCGCGCCTTGAAACGCAAAATGGCGGTCTGGCCGGCTTGAAGGTTGGTGTTGGCCAGGGAAACCTGGCAGGAATTGACTCCGGTCCAAATACGGTCGCTGCACCGGATGTGAAGGGAATAACTGCTTTGATACCCGCTGTTTTCCAGGCTGGATCGCGTCATGCAGCCTTGGAATGACCAGCCATTCGTGCCGCTTTCAAACGCGCCATTGGAAACGTAGTTGCTCCCGTTGTAATCCACTTCAATGTTGTCCACCAAACATTCTCCGGCGTCCAGCAGACCGATTTGCGCGTAGTCAATGCTGGCGTCGTAATTGGAGCCATTGTCGAGCACGCCGGTGTTTTCGATGTCCACCCAGGAAGATTTTTGGGTTTCGTCGCTGTCCGCCCAGTTGGCAGCCAGACGGTGATTGGAATGGGGATCAATCAATTCCAGACTGCTGCCACCGCCGCCGGACCATTCGCCCCAGCGTCCACCGGTGCCGTAGGTCACTTCGTCTTCCTCCACGTAAATGGTGTTGGTTCCAAAATAAGATTCGGGCTGGGACAAGACGACCAGTTCACCATTATGCGACAGCTTGCCGCTGTAATTGCCATACGTGTTGCCGGAGTTGAGATTGGTGTAATTGGCAAACAAATTGGTGGTGTCCTTGCCCACCACGACGTAGCCGTTGGGACCGATGACCGCGTTGGCCGGAAATGTGAAGGTGACGCCTGACGTGAACTGCCAGCCAGCCAGATTCACTGTATTCGTGCCTTTGTTGTAGAGTTCAATGTACTGATCATCGTCGTCGCCGCTGATTGGGTCATACATCAATTCGTTTATGACGATGTCGCCGATTAAAATCGCGCTGTTGTTTGTGCCCGGCGTGTTGGTCGTGAAGGCGTAAAAATCGTTCGCGCCATCCGGCCAGCGGCCAAAGGAAACACCGTCAGCCTGCGCCCCGAATTGCACCGCGTCCAAAATGCGGCTGCCGTCCGGCTTGATGAAGTAAAGCGTTTCTCCCGATCCATTGAGCGTGAAGCCGAATTGCGGCTGTGTGAACGAAACAAACCCAGCCGGGCCGATTACCGTACCACCAGGAATGATAAATTTATTGGTCGTGGGATCATCGGTCAAAATACAGCCTGAAATGTCCACGCGGTTCGTGCTGTGATTGTAGAGTTCGATGAATTGTGGCACCGCCGGATTTTCAGAATGCGGCAGGATTTCATTGATGACCACGTTCCGCAGTGGACTTGGGTGAAAAGCATCCATCAGGCCCGGCGAGCCGCCCACGACATCGCTGATGTCCCACGCGCGCGGATCTCCTTCGCCATAGCTTGGATTGGCCAGCACGATGGAATGGCCCGTGCCGTCGGCCGCCACCGGCCACGGGTAAACATCGGAATACGGAACCGTCAGCAACACCGCGCCTTGTTCGTCAATCAACTGCAGGGTTTCTGAATGCTTGAGACTGCCGTTGTATGGCCCGAAGACGTTTGTGGTCAGGCCATAGACATTCTGCATGCTTTGCGGTGAAGCGGCGATGACGAAGAAGGCGCCGCCCGGAATGATTGTGTTCGAAGGAAACGTGTAATTCATGTCGGCACACACAATCTGATAGCCACTGATGTCCTGAAACCAGGGAGTGGAATTGTAAATTTCAAGAAACTCCACGTTGTTGCCGTCGGTGCGCGGCGCGGGTTTCCACATGATTTCGGAGAAGACAATCCCGGTTTTGCGGCTGGAAGGCCCAAGCGGTTCGTGTGGATTGACAATTGTGGCCACCACAGCATTGGTGGGCGTGGTTTCATAATTCAGAAATTGCGCCGTGGTCAGTTGATTGGTGTTGTGACTGCTGACGGCCAGGCCCAGATAAATCTGACTGGGCATCGCAATTGTCACGGCGCCCAATTGTGTCCAATTTGATCCGTCGTAACTGCCGAAACCTGTGAACACATTGCCGGCGCGATTGAGTCGCAGCCATGTATTGGGATAGTTTACGGGAAAATTTCCCCCGGTGGCGGCCATGCCATTGGTAGCAGTGCGATAAGCAAAAAAATCGCCGTTCATGCCCGGCGTGGCCAGCGCGGCAGCGAACGGGCTGCCGGGATCCAGACTGGCGCGGGCCATCAATCCGGCTTGGGCCCAAAGATCGGACAAACCCAACGAGCCCAGACAGACTGTGACGTCAAAATTGCCGGCCCTGAGTTGATATTCAAAATTGAATTGATCGCTGTAGCCGCCAATGTAGTTGCCGGCGCTGCTGATGTTCACACCATTCGTCGTCAAGGTGGCGCTTGACGAAATGGCTGGATTGCCGATGTCCTGCGCCGTGTAAGGAGAAGCGGTGAAACTGGCAAGAGTGTTGGTGGCAATCGTGTTGGGCGGGATGGCCTGATCGAGAATGCCATTGACGACGAGCGTGTAGTTGCTGCCATAAACCAACGGCCCGGTAGTGAGGATGACCGTGCTGTTGTTGGCGGACAATGACGCGCCGTTGATGGCGGTGCCATTGGTCAACACGTAGTTCGCGACATTGGTCGCGCTGACAGCCTGGAGCACCTTGGAATAGTCCACTTCCACGTTCGTTGCACCTATGTTCACCACCCTCAACACGATTGGCGGCGTGGTGTCACGCGTCACGGTCAAGGTGACCGGCGCACTGGTCACCGCACCATAGTTATTGGTCAACACCAGTTGATACGAACCGGTATTGGTAATCGCCGCGTTGAGCATCAGCGTGTTGGTGCTTGCCCCGGGAATGTTGGTGAATCCGCTCCCGCTGTTGAATTGCCATTGCAGGTAAAGAGGCGGCGCACCCGACACGCTGGCCGTGAAGGTCACCAGCGTCCCGACAAAAACATTGTTCGTCGGCGACACGGTTAATTGATTGATGGCTGGCACGTTTGCCGGTGCCAATCCCAGGTCGAAAACCGCGTCATAATTGCCGCTGCCAAAAGTGATTGCGCCGGTGGCGGGAGAAATAAGTCCAATCTGCCCTCCGGAATACGGATTGCCGCTGGCGACAGCAAGCGCTTCCCAGCCGCCCACTGCCTCACTTGTCTTTCCGAACGAATACGCAAAAGTTGAATTGGCTGCCAGTGTCATGGACAAGTTGGTCCACTGCAACCAGTCGCCGTCGCTGAAGGTGAAATTGGCCGAGGTGTAAGTTTGCAGCAGCGCGGCCGTGCTGCCGGACACAGAATAAATGTGGAGGTAATAAGTCTGGGGCGTGCCAATGCCGTTGTAGGAATCCAGTCCGGCGGTCATAAAAGACACCGACATCAGCGTGTATCCCCAGGAGTTGGTTCCCGTGGTGAAAGTCTGGCCCGGCTCACCGGCACTATGACCACTTTGATTGTCGGTATAGTAATTCAAACCGTCGGGAAATGTCGTGTTCCCAGTGGTGTTAAATTGGATTATGTCCTTCGCCCCAGGACTTGGCGCGGCGGCGCCCAAGTCCACAAGTGTTTGCGCATGCGTCGCACTCGCAAAAATTGTGAGGGCACCAGCCGCCAGCATCATTTTCAGCCGGATTATTTTCGAAAGACGGGACCAGAAATTGAGATTTGGAAAAGTTATAAGAAAAACCGCTGCATGGCTGTCATTCACATAAACAATCTAACATTTGCAGCCATAATATCAAGAACTCAATGATAGACAGGATGTTGTTGCTGCCTTGCGGGAGATTCGCGTCGAGGCCGCAACGACACGAACTAGCTTCCGACTTCCTTTTCATCTTCGCGCGGCGGGAATTCGAAAGTGACTTTGCCCGCGTCGTCCATCACAAGATATGCCGGAAAGGGCCTGCCGGCCTTGGAAATGAACTGATTGAGCAAATCCGTCTTGCGAACGGTCAGCAGCTTTTCCGCCTGCGGACGCTCAATCGGTTGCTGCAATATCTTCCGGCTGATTTTGAATTTGCAGTGCTTCCTGTCCGCTTGCGACTTTTCACAAAGATAGGCCGCGTCGGTTTCAAAAACCTTCCCGCCGCACTTTGGACATTTGCCCAGCGGCTCCTTGCCGGCAAAGTCAATCTTCGGCTGCGGCTCCTTTGGCTTCGCATCCTTCGAACGTGACTTGCGTTCGCGCGGCAGAAATTCAAACGCGGTCCCGCCATCCTTGAGCACGAGAAACGCCTCGAATTTGCGCCCCGTTTTTTTGGAGACAAAACCCTTGAGCAAATCAGTTTTGCCCTCGGCAAGCAGCTTCGTGACTTGTGCCGGCTCGATGTTTTGCTGCAAAATGATTTTGCCGGTTCGAAACGTGCAGGTCTTGTCCGCGCCGGTCGCCTTTTCACAAAGGTAACTCATCCCCGCATCGAACACCCGGGCGCCGCACTTCGGACATTTGCCGAGCGGTTCCTTGCCAGTGAAATCCACCGGCGCCGCGGCCTCGCCAAACTCGTTTTTCTGCTCGTTGCCAAAATCGAATTCGATTTTGAATTCCGGCGTCAGTTTCAGCATCGCGGCGAACGGTTTGCCCATCTTGCTCCGGAAACCCTGCAACGGCCCGATTTGTCTTTCGGTAATGAGCTCCTCGACTTCCTCGAACTCAAACATCCGGCTGCACAGCGTTTTCCAGATGGCAAAATCGCACTTCACACATTGGAACTGCTTGTACTGCTCGTGGACTTCGCCGCCGCATTTCGGGCACGGCGTTTTCAACACGCCAAAGTCGCCGGGGATGGTGTCATGTTCGAATTTCTTCGCGCGCTCGACGATGTGCCTCGTCATGTCAGCGATCTCCGACATGAATTCCTCGCGGCTCTTCTGCCGGCGCTGGATCTGATGCAGCTTGAATTCCCAATCGCCGGTCAGCTCCGGCCTGGTCAGTTCGGCAATGTCGAGGCCGTTGAGCAATTCCATCAGCGAAAATGCCTTGGCCGTCGCCTGCAGCTCACGCCCGTTCCGGTGAATATAACTCTCGTAAATCAAACCCTCGATGATGGCGGCGCGCGTGGCGGGCGTGCCGAGACCCTTTTCGCGCATCGCCTCGCGCAATTCGTCATCCTCGACCAGCTTGCCCGCGCCTTCCATCGCGCTCAACAGCGTCGCTTCCGTGTAGCGCGGCGGCGGTTTGGTGGCGTTTTGCTTCACCTCGATGCCGCTGGTGTTGACCTTTTCGTTCGGCTTCACCGGCGCCAGATTCGTGTCTTCATCCTGCGCTTCCTTGCCGTAGACGGCCAGCCAGCCCGGGTTGACAATGACCTTGCCGGTGCTCTTGAATGGCTCGTTCTCGACGCGCGTGATGCGGATTGTCTCCAAGAATTCCGCCGCCGGATAAAAAATGGCGAGAAACCGCTTCGTCACCATGTCATAAAGTTTTTGTTCCGGTTCACTTAAACCATGCGGCATCTGCGTTGTCGGGATGATGGCGAAGTGATCCGACACCTTGGCATTGTTGAAGATGCGCTTGTTCGGATGCACCCAGTCATTTTTGAGAATCGCTTCAGCGAATGCCCCATAACGGGTTTCGCCCAGCATCTTCAGCGCGCTCTTGACGGTGGCGATGTAATCCTCCGGCAGCGCGCGGGAATCGGTGCGCGGATACGTCAGCACCTTGTGCCTTTCGTAGAGCGACTGCGCCAAACCGAGCGTGTTCTTCGCGCTGAACCCAAACCGTGAATTCGCGTCGCGCTGCAAACTCGTCAAATCATAGAGCAACGGCGACAGCGAAGTGCTGGGCTTGCTTTCCTCGGTGACAATGCCCGGCTTGCCCAGGCATTTGTCGCGGAGTGCTTGCGCACGGCCAACATCCCAAAGGCGTTCGGGTTTGAGCTGGTCGTCGCCGTCCTTCGTGTCCGGCCTGGAAAAATTCTCGTCGAACCATCGCCCAATATACTGGCCGGCAGCGGCATCAAACGTGCCGATGACCTCCCAAAAATCACGCGAAACAAATTTTTTGATCCTTGCTTCGCGCTCGACCAGGATGGCCAGTGTCGGCGTCTGGACACGGCCAACCGTCGTCTTGAAAAAACCGCCGAGCTTGGAATTGAACGCCGTCATCGCGCGCGTGCCGTTGATGCCGACCAGCCAGTCGGCCTCCGACCGGCTGTAGGCAGCATCGGCCAGCGGCAGCATGTCCTTGTCTTCACGAAGCTGCGCGAAACCTTCGCGGATGGCCGCCGGCGTCATGGATTGCAACCAGAGCCGTTTGATGGGCTGCTTCGCCTTGGTAAATCTGACGATGTTGCGGAAAATCAATTCACCCTCGCGCCCGGCGTCACACGCATTGACGAGCGCGTCCACGTCGGGGCGTTTGATCAGCTTTTTGAGGACCTTGAGCCGCGGCTCGCTTTTCTCAATCGGCAGCAGGTCGAAATGCGGTGGGATGATGGGCAGGCATTTGAAAGTCCACTTGCCGCGCGCGGCCTCGACGCCTTCGGGCGGCACGATGGTGAGCAGATGGCCGACCGCCGACGAAAGGACGTAGTGGTCGCTTTCGTAAAATTCGTCCACTTTCTTGAAGCCGCCGAGCGCCTTGGCGATGTCGCCGGCGACGGACGGTTTCTCCGCGATGATGAGTGTTTTGCCCATTTGTTGCCCGCGCTTTTACACCGGGCGCGGCAAACATGCGAAGAAAATCTTTTTTGTCAAACCGAACTTGAAAATCGAATTTTTAGAAAAGTGCCAATCGAACGCTCTTTTTTGTCTTCGGCAATGACAAAAGATGTGGTGCAAATTCCCAAAATAAATCCTTGGCAACCTTAGGTGAAGAGCGTAGAACCGCATCGTCACACAAGCAGTTCCAAACAAATGTAGAAAAACAAGACCCAAAGGTTGATTTGGCATCAATCCCAATCCAGACGACTTTATGTATATCACGTTCAGCGGCGTTGCCAACACGAACGGCTCGCCCAACTGGGAAGCGACCGTGCCGCAATGAAAAAGTTCATTCGCAACGTTGTCGGAGTGTAAGCGTCATGCCAAGCACCTATTGACAGAGCAACGGCTTGGGTCGTAAGTGTCAGAGATATTATGCTACGACGTTTATGACGCGACGCGTTGCACCGGCTGGCGCGTTTTATTCCAAGCTTGCGGTGTCACTTCGGGGATTTGGCGGTTGGTCATGTGCGGCAGGCGGGTGAGGACTTCACGAAGATAAGCGTAAGGGGCAAGGCCACGGCGGCGGCAGCTTTCGATGACGGTGTAAATGATGGCGCTGCGTTCACCGGCCCCAGCGTCACCCACGAAGAGCCAGTTCTTTTTGCCGATGGCCGTGGGTCGAATGGCATTTTTCACGAGGTTGTTATCAATCTCCACCCGGCCATCATCGAGATAAACTTCCAGCGTGCGCCACTGGCCCAGCGCATAATCAATGGCTCCACCCAGCAAGCTTTGGGGCAGATGTCGTCCGCTGGTTTTGAGTTTAACCAGAACGCGTTTGATGCGTCCGACCACCGGAAAGCTTTGATGGGCACGCACGGCTTGGCGCAATTGCGGCCCGGCCCGGTGTTCGCGCAAATCGGCTTCAATCTGGTAGAGGTGCTGGATTTGCCGCACGAGCCAGCCTGCGGTTCGTGGTGAGGACTCGATGGCTTCGTAAAATTTACGCCGCACATGGGCCCAGCAACCCGCCAGTTCAATGGCATTGTCACGACTGTTGGCAAACGCGCGATAGGCAGAGTAGCCATCGCATTGCAACGTGCCGGCGAAGTTCCTGGGGATGACGTTGTCCAGACACGCACCTACGCGGCTGGTTTCCCAGCGGAAAAACACGTCACCGCCCGGACGACTGCCAGTCCAGAAATAGCCCTGCCTGATTCGTCCGTGACCGGGTTCCAAATAGCCGACCGGCGTTTCATCCACCTGCACATAGCCACCCGCCATCACCCCGGTGCGGATCTGTTCATAGATTGGCTTGAGCCAGTCAGCCGCCAGCGCCACCCACTGCGCCAAAGTTTGCCGCAGCAGGTGAACTCCGTAGCGGCGAATGAAAATCTGTTCCTACCGATACAGGGGAAGATGATCGCAGTATTTGCCGACCAGAACGTGCGCCAGCAATCCGGGTGCAGCCAGACCACGCTCCTGCAAACATTCTGGCAAAGGCGCGATGACCGGTGACTGGTCAAGGTCAACCCGGTGAACTTATTTGCGCCGGACGGTCCGGCGGCGCAAAAAACGCGCCGGTTCAAAATCCAGTTGCTCGCTGACTTCCTGCCCGATGCAACGCCAGCTTTGCGGCGCGGCTTTCACCGGTTCGGAATCAAT
Organism: uncultured Verrucomicrobiae bacterium; assembly: GCA_963764175.1. Classification (GTDB taxonomy): domain Bacteria; phylum Verrucomicrobiota; class Verrucomicrobiia; order Limisphaerales; family UBA11358; genus UBA11358. The sequence goes on from CAVXRE010000015.1 coordinate 54,061, forward strand.
GACTTCTTCGACCACCGGCAGGTTCTCCGGCAGTCGCGGCGTGCGTTCTGTCCGTGAACGGCTGACCGCAGCTTTGGGTTCTTCCACCACGGCAACAGGGGCGGTGGTTTCCGCAAGGGCGGGCAGTTGCAGGAGCAGTTCCAGTTGCGCGCGATCCAATCGTTCACTGCTGGAACCAAACACCCGCCGCATCAGCAAATCAATCTTCTGCCGCAACAAGGTGTTCTCCTGGTGGGACAGTTCCAGGGCTTCTGTCAGGGAGACGACGAGTTCGCGCAAGGAGGAAAGTTCAGCGTGCAGCGGCGCGGTGTTCATCGTTGCGAACTCTGACGCTGGCTGGCGACGGAAGGTTCAAACTTTTTGAAACTTTTTTTCAGCGGATAATTTCAGCCCTCTCGCTCATACCACGGACGCAACTTACCGCCGTGCAAATCCACGCCATCGGTCAACATCGCCAGCGCCTGCGGGGTCAGCTTCAGCTTGGTCGTTCCCGGCTCCAAGTTCTTCGGCCAGGAAAAAGTTCCTTGCTCCAGCCGCTTGGTCAGCACCCATAACCCCGTGCCGTCCCAGCACAGGATTTTGATCCGCGTGTGCCGCCGGTTGCTGAACACAAATAGCGCCCCGGCACGCGGTTCCTCACCCAATCGCTCAGTCACCACGGCGTGCAGTCCGTTGAACCCTTTGCGCATGTCGCAGGCTTCCACGGCCACGAATACCTTCAGGCTGCCCGAGAAGCTCAACATGGCCTGGCCAGCGTCCGCAATAATATCGCCGCCAACGTCGCTTGTTTGGCATCGGTGATTTGCACCTTCGCCCCACCAGGCAACTCCAATAACTATGAGAACTTTATCCAGTGGTGCTACGCGTGACGCTTACCCTTTGACAACATCATTGATAACATCGATGGCCGGTTTTCAACGGCGGCCTGCTCGCGATTTGGCAGAGTTGGCTTCGACGACTCTTTATTGTCTGTAGGCCCAATTTGCAACCTTGAGATAATTATCTTTGGTATACCAGATGGCCAAATCAGCTTTCCCCTGGGTTTGAGCCAAATATTCACGTGTCTTCCCGGCATCGTCAGCGTAGGCGGCGAGGTAGGCTCGCTCGCTTTTGGCTGCCAGTGAGTCGGGAAATCGTTTTTCGATGACTGCAAACCCTTTGTCAACTCGTGGCCACGAGAAATGGTTTTCTTCAAAGACATTCGGCGAACTCGCGTACGCGTGAATCCCCCACACGACTTGGGCATAAAGCATATCTCCATCATCACCGCCCATTTGATCTGCCGATTTCTCCAAATCCGCCTCCAATTCACCTTCGCCACCGTTCCATCGAGGCATCAGATAAACTGCCCTCTGACGATACGCCGATTCGTAGTCAGATTCATAATTCGTTGCCTCACTAAAGATGTCATTGAATTGATCTTTATTCATCTGCAATCCCAGAGCGGCCCTCATTTTGACGATCCAGTAATAGGGACAATGCGCCTTAAGATTTTCGGCGTCATTCAATACCGTCATTGCCTGATGGAGTCTGTCGCCAAATAATCGCCAGCTCTCATCCGTAACCGTGTTTGCCCAGCCTCCACCCCTGGCTTTCCATGCAAAACTGACCAAAACATCGGCCAAACCAACGCGCGCGGTGATGGAATCCGGTTTCGCAGCAACCCAATCCTGCAAAGCGGCGATGCGATTTTGCCATTCAACGTCGGATGCCTTGTCCGACGGAACAAGTCCGGCATAAATGTCGTTTAATTTCCAAGCACCGCTTGCGTAATGTTCCTTTGAAGAACGGAATTTCGCGGCAAGTTCGTCGAGTTCATGTAATTTGTGGCCTGGATCAAATTTTTTGCAAGAGCATTCCTGCCGAACATTTCTTTGCTCTCATCGTCCGGCCAGACCGTGGTTACCTGGAACGGCAAGACCGCAGTTGGCGCATCAAATTGATTTGAGCGCGTTTCGTTAATCCCGGCCATCGATCTCATATGCAAGAGCCCTATAATTGCCAAACTGATTGTGCCCGCTATGGTTGCGCTGGAGAACACCAATCCGAGTATTCCCAGCAACCGGTTCTTTCCGGTTTGAAACAACGATGCGATGCCCAATCCAACGGCCACAACATCAACCGTCATGAGAAAAATCGCCACTAATCCAACAAACACTTGTCCCGGATGGGTTCGGTCTCCTGAAATCCGGTGTGCACTCAATATTGTTGCCATGCAGAGCAGTGCCAGCATGAAACAGCCGACTGCGACGGAGATGCAAAAAGAGGCGATGCCCATGCCGGAATGCTTTCGCCCCGGCAACGGTGGTGGAGCAGTGTCGAGCGGGGTGTGGTCAACGGCGCACATGATCGCGTCGTCGGGATACTCGGCACCGCAATATGAACATTTTTTCATATGATTGCCAATTTTGAACGCCGCCTATCGAAAAAAAGCCGGGCCACCGATGGCCAGTGCGATATTGCAATGACGATAATCAAATTTCATTGCCCGGTCAAAACTCAAGGAGCAGCGGCCCTAGGTTCCGGCAACTTGTTAGGCGGCAGTATCATATTGGCGAAAATAATCCAATAAAAAACAGACTGATGATAACTCCTTCCAAAACGGCCATGACCGGAAAAACCACTTTGCGGAATGGCAGCGTCTCAGGCTTGATGTAAACAACCAAAGGGAATAGCCCTACCAATGTATAAATGGCCAGAAAGACGAAATCATCGGAAAAGTATCGTCCAATAGTCTGTCCATCTCGAATGAGCTTCAAATATCCTCGTAAAGGCGAACGAATACGGTCTCCTGTATGCACGACATCGTAGAATCCGTGGGAAACGGTCGTATCGTAAGCAAAACCAGACTTAAGAGATTCGCTATAAATACGAAACTGTGTCTCTGAAACATACTTGCGTGTAACAACAAGTTCATGGTCTGAAAAATCACCGCCTAGTAGTTCGAAACAAAACATGAAAGCTGCCAACACCGCACAAATTCCCGCTCCGATTCGTAGTGTCGTTGGAGTGAGCATGTCTCGAGGCCTATGGGGTCACTACATTTTCAACTGTCGGGGTAAGCGGTGGCAAACCGACCTGGTTTTGAAAATTCGTATCGAAAGCCCATTTGCGACCGGGTGGGTTGTAATAATTACCGGCTGGCTGCCAGAAGTTGGTCGCGTATTCGCTGGGGAACATGGCCGCGATGGAACCATTATACCAGAAAGGAATGGAACCGCTCCAACTTTCCAGCAAACGGGGAAAATTCTCATAACTGACGTGACTTCACTTTTTCGGGCCATCTGATGTGTTAGTCTGGGACCAAGAAAGGACCAGACAATGAAAGGCAAACGGTATACGACGGAAGACAAGATCCGCATCCTACGGGAAGTGGACGGTGGCAAGAGCGTGGGTGAGGTCTGCCGGGAAAAGAACATCGCCGAGCAGACGTTTTACCGGTGGAAGCGGACCTTTGGCATGATGGATGTTTCCGAGGCCCGGCAGCTCAAGGAGCTCCAGAAGGAAAACACCGAGTTAAAGAAGATGCTGGCCGAATCGCTGTTGAAGAATCGGGTCTTGGAGGCTGTATGCGAAAAAAAGTTGTGAGCCCGGCGCATCGCCGGGCGGCAGCACAACAAGTGGTGGCGGCAGGCCTGTGTTCCCAACGGGTTGCCTGTCGGCTCCTGCGCCTGGCGCGGTCCACTTACGGTTATCAAGGGCGAGCCCCCACCACGGCCGAGCAACAGTTAAGGAGACGGCTGCAGGAACTGTCGCAGGAGCATCCGCGCTACGGGTATCGGCGGATCGCAGCGTTGTTGCGCCAGGAAGGCTGGCGAGTCGGCAAACGGCACATTCAACGACTGCGCCGAGCGGAGGGATTGCGCGTCCCACCCACCAAACGAAAGGTAATTCGGCGCGGGCTATCCACGGGTTTGCCGACTACGGCCACGCATCGGAACCACGTATGGACCTGGGACTTTATCGCCGATGCAACGGTGCGTGGTGGGGCTTTGCGGATCCTAACGATCTTGGACGAACACACGCGGGAGTGTCATGTACTGCGGGTGGACCGCGCGCTGCGCGCGCAGGACGTGCTGACTTGGTTGCAGAAGGCCATCGAACAACAAGGCGCGCCGGAATATCTGCGTTCGGACAACGGATCGGAGTTTATCGCCAAAATCGTGCAGCGGTGGCTGGCGGAGAACCACATCAAGACGATTTACATTGAGCCGGGCAGTCCGTGGCAGAACGGCTTTGTGGAAAGTTTTCACGGTCGCTTTCGGGACGAGTGCTTGAATCGGGAGCAACTGTGGACGCTGACGGAAGCGCGAGTAGTGATTGGCGACTACCGCTGCGAATATAATCAACAAAGACCGCACAGCCGGTTGGGTTATCTGAGCCCGGCCCGGTTCGCGGCGCAACTCAGTCCATCCCCGGCGCCGGTCGGGCTCCGCCCTCCCTCTGCCGGGGATGGACAAAACCAGAACCAAAAACTAACATGAACCCAGTCTCAGGACTAACTCACGAAGTGGTACAGAAAAGTGAACCCGGTCAAGGGCAACCTCAACAATCTTGGCACGCGCGCATTGCGGGAATATATCGCCAACCGTGCGCGCCTGCTGGCGGTGGTTGGGCTGCACGTCAACAGCTTCAAACCTTTCACCGGCACAAAGACCAGCGTTGTCTTCCTACAAAAGTGGGGCGGTGATGCGGGTGAACGACTAGAGGACTATCCAGTGTTCATGGCTGTAAAGCATGGCCTTCAGCCTCCATATCTCGATGGTGGAAATGTTGGCATTGTGTCACAGAGGCAATTCACCGGGTCGGGTCTTGATTTGGATTCTTTGGAAAACTTCACGAACGATGATTTCTGTAAAGAAAATCCCGATTTCCTAATTCGGAGAGATGATGTTCTGACCTATTGCGTTTCTGCTGGCGAGTATTTGGGACGCACCTATTTGTTTGGTTCAGACCGGCCATGTGTTGCGGCGAGTTTTGTAACAATCCTGCGGACGACCAAACTTGTCCCCGGCTACCTTGCGTTATTTCTAAACTCTCCATTTGGTTTGATTCAAAGCAATGGCTTCAAACGTGGAACAAGTCCTTTTTATTTGTATCCTCGCGACCTCAAAAATGTGCTGGTCTATGTGCCGCGCAACAAATCCGGTGAAATAGACATTGCTTGGCAAGAAAAGCTTGCGGCAAAAGTTGAAGCCTTCACACGAGCCCACAAGCAAGCACAAGCCAAACTCGCCGAAGCCAAAAAGCTCGTTGAAGATGCTTTGGAAAATATTTGATCGTGACTCCTCACCCCGGCCTTCTTCTCGTTCGGCCCGCCTTCCTCCGGCTTCGGCGTGACGAGCAAGGAGAGGGAGAATTATTTTGTGAGACGATTTGGTGGTGATTTCTTTATCATCTATTGACCCGGCGCTTATTTGTGCCAGAATTGCTGTGAATGGATACGGATTTCATCGAGAAAACGATTCGAACCTACGCGCAGACGCTTCAGGCCGGGAACGAAACCGAGAAGGAGGCCGCCGATGAGCTGGCCAGAATCGCGGACAAGCTCAGGCAAAAGCGCCAGATTGAGAAGGTTGAATCGAAGTACAATCATCTCCCCAAGGCCGTTCCCGTCCGGCCTGCCAGCAGTTTGTAATCCCCGCCACGGTCGCATCCCGTTCAATTCAGGACATACACGCCGGCCGGGCGTTCTCACGCCTTGGATTTCGGGCAAACGCGCCGGTGTGCCAACAGCAAGGTCAAACCGAGGATGCCCAGCGCAGCTTGAGAGGGTTTTATAACAAGCACGGCAGGCATCCCACCGATCCACCAATGTATCAAGGCAACGATACCGCTCTTGATTGCGGGCGTCTTTTATGTCTTCCAGCGGCGGGCAAAACATGAGTTGCGCAGGAACGCGACTGCTTGACGGGATTTGTGGCTGCAAATTGGCGGAAAACTTCCCCTGCCGGACAAGGTGTTGCCCGGCGCGCGTTTCCCGGCTTTGCAATTCCTAAAAAATAAAAAGTTGTTCTCGACAAACGAACGCTTTTTGCGGATTCAAGTGCGCGAGACAATGGCGCAAACGAAACGCATCGGCATCCTGACGGCGGGCGGCGACAGTCCGGGCCTGAACGCCGCCATCCGCGGCGTCGGCAAAACCGCGCTCGGCTTTTACGGAATGGAAATCATCGGCTTCCGCGACGGCTTCCGCGGCATCGTTGAAGACCGGCGCCTCAAGCTCGATAAATCCACGCTCGCCGGCATCCTCACCGTGGGCGGCACCATCCTCGGCACGAGCCGCGACAAACCGCATCGCATGACGATTGACGGGCGCGTTCATGACATGACCAATGTCATCGTAAAAAATTACGGGCGTTACGGCCTGGACGCGCTGGTCTGTCTCGGCGGCGGCGGCACGCAAAAAAACGCGCTGCGGCTCAAGGAGGCCGGGATCAATGTCATCTCGCTGCCCAAGACGATTGACAACGACGTGGCGATGACGGATCTGACAATAGGTTTTGCGACCGCGCTGGACATTGCAACGGAAACCATCGACCGCCTGCACAGCACAGCCCACAGCCATCATCGCATCATCGTCACTGAAATCATGGGGCACCGGGCCGGGTGGCTGGCATTGGGTGCGGGCATTGCGGGGGGCGCGGACGTGATTTTGATTCCCGAAATTCCCTACGACGTTCACAAAATCGCCGATGCCATCCGCCGCCGCAGCCGCGCCGGAACCAACTTCAGCATCGTGGCCGTGGCTGAAGGGGCGATGGCCAAGGAAGACGCGCGGGCTTATTTGTCCGCCGAGTCGCGGAGAGAACGGGCCCGAAACCAAAGGGAGAAGCACGATGCCAAACTGGAACTCGCCGGCCTCGAAGCCAGGCACAGCGGCAACACGTTGCGGCTGGCCAAGCAATTGGAGGAACTGACGCGCCTTGAATCACGCGTGACCATCCTCGGCTATGTCCAGCGCGGAGGCATCCCCTCGCCTGCCGACCGTCTGCTGGCCACGCGGCTCGGCAGCGCGTGCGGTGATTTGATACATGAAAATGTCTTTGGCGTGATGGTTGCATCGCGCGGCGACCGGACGGAGCCGGTGCCCCTGGAAAGGGTTGCCGGCAAACGCAAAGTCGTGCCGCCGGACCATCCGTGGGTTGAGGCTGCAAGGCGCGTGGGAACGTGCCTGGGAGACTGAAACGATTCCGAGGGACGAGTTTCCATGACAGCCTTTTCACCACAAATCATCGGCCCATTCTGGGGTGCGTCTGAACTTTGCCTGGCCTTGATGAAGCGTTCCAAGTCGGACGCCACTTCCAAGGACCGCAATTCCCTGATCCTCATCTGGCTGGTCATTCTTTCTGCCGCCGCGCTGGGCGCCGTGGCGGCTGGACGGCTTCGCTCATGCGAGCTGCATTTTTCAGGATTCGTCTCTGCATTTGTTTTTTGGTTTTTTGTTCTTGGTCTGGTACTTCGGTGGTATTCGATCATTCATCTTGGGCGATTTTTCACGGTCAACGTCGCAATATCGGCAAATCATCAACTGGTTGACTCCGGCCCTTATCATTTCATCCGTCATCCGAGCTATACCGGCAGTCTGATGGCGGTCCTTGGTTTTGCCTTGAGCCTCCAGAACTGGGCATCGCTTCTGATCATCTTCGTGCCATGTTGCGCCGTGACCCTGTGGCGCATTCACATTGAAGAAGCAGCGCTGCTGGATGCATTGGGACAGCAATATCGCAGCTACATGCAACGGACCAAGCGCCTCATCCCGTTCATTTATTAAGATGCCGCCCGACAAATTAGCCAACGGCCACCACTTTGCAAGCGACTACGCGCCATGATCCACTACAACATTTGGTTTGACTTAAAGAACGACACCGAACAGGCAACGGCTCTAAGCATCATTCAGGAGTTTCTTGACGGGCTTTACGCCGCCGGCTCCATTGCCGGCTTTCAAATCCTCAAAAACTCCGGGAACGCCTCCAAAACCAGGATGCTTGATTACCAGGCATTGATTGAGTTTTCCGATGATGCACAGTTTTCATCGGCGTTTTCCGCGCAGGCGGCCCGTGGAATTCATACCGGACTTCACGGGCAGGTCATGTCCTTGGTGGGTGAATTCCGCATCGAAGTCTTCAGACAGATTGCCACGGTCGCTGATTCCACAGAGACAAGATCATCATCGCAGACTGCTTCTGAGATTTAGATGCCTGAAAAAAGTTTCAGGCTTTGATCACCATCGCGCCCGCCGCCGGACGCGAGCTGAAGATGGTCGCCTCGATGCCGGTCCTGCTTTTGTAATCCTCGGCGATCTTTTTGGAGATGGCTTCAATGGCGCTGGCCTTCACCAGCGCGACGGTGCAGCCGCCAAAACCGCCGCCGGTCATGCGACAGCCATAAACGCCACCCTTGATGCCGATGGCCTGGGCGATTTCAACGATGGCATCGAGTTCCTTGCAGCTCACTTCGTAATCGTCGCGAAGCGAATCATGGCTCGCATACATGAGCTGGCCGACGGCCGCCCAGTTTGAAGCGCGGATGCCCTCGGAGGCATAAACGGTGCGTTCGATTTCGCCAATCACATGGCGCGCGCGGCGGTAAACCACCGGGTCCATCCTGCCCCTGGCCTCCTCGAGCGCGCGGGGGTTTGCGCCACGGAGGGAGGGTACTTCAAGGATTCTGGCGGCCTCCTCACATTGCTTGCGGCGAGTGGGATATTCGCTGCCGGTCAACTGATGTTTGACGTTGGTGTTGACGATGAGCACGGCGACGGTCGGGTCCTTCAGCGGCACCAGCTCCGTCCGCCGCGAACGGCAATCGAGCAGGAGCAGACTATTTTCCCGGCCCATGACGGAAATGAACTGGTCCATGATGCCGCAGGGCATTCCGGCGAATTCGTGCTCGGCCTTCTGGCAAAGCAACGCTTTTTCGACAGGGTCAAGTTTTTTGCCGGTGATGACTTCGAGGAGCGTGGCCGTGGCCACTTCGAGCGCCGCGCTGCTGGAAAGGCCGCCGCCGAACGGGACGGTCGAATCAATCATCGCGTCAAAGCTGCCGGGATTCAGCCCGCGGGCAAGAAACCCGGCGATGACGCCGGCGGGATAATTGGCCCAGCTGCCATTCGGAAACGGTTTCAGCGGCTGGGTGGGGTCAATAACAACTGGCGCTTCGCAACTGGTGGAAACAAGATGGATTCGTTTTACGTCCCCTGCCGGGCGGTCGGCTGCAATGACGGTATAATACTCAATCGCCATCGGCAGCACGAAGCCGTCGTTGTAATCGGTGTGTTCGCCGATGAGGTTGACGCGGCCGGGTGCGGCAACTATCCAGCGCGGCGGGCGGCCATAGGTTTTGGCGAATAATCCTGAAACGTGGGCGATGAGTTCCTGAAGTGTCATGGATAAATAAAAATCGCCGGGAAGACTAGCTTCCCGGCGAGCTGAAATCAATTTCTTTTTCAGGCTTACGGCGGTGTTTTGCGTCCGCGCGCAGCGCCCAGCAGCATCAGCGCCCCAAACACGAGCAAGACGATGCCCCAGATGAGGTTGATGTTGATGCCGAGTGACAGCCCCTTGTCACCGCCGATGATGCCCTGAATGAGCAGCAGCACGCCGATGAGCGAGAACATAAAGCCGATTGGCCAGCGTATATCGAGTCCCATAAAGTCAGTGCCTTTCGTTTTTCAGTTTACCAGAAAATGATGTTCAAAATGACACACGCAATGATCAGCACCGTGCCGATGACGGGAGGCCGCTGCCAGACCGGCAGGTTGTGGTCCACGGTTTTCGGCGTGAGCGAATAAACGAGGCCTTTCAATTGCTCATCGGTCTTGGTGCGCTGCGTTGTCAGCGAAATAAACACTGTGGCGAGGAAGCAAACGGTAAAGGCGAAGATGGCGAGCCAGAAGTTCTGGGCCATTTCGCTGGGGAATTTGGCCATCACGCCGAGGTAGCCGCCTTTCATGTGATTGATGACATGGCCGGCGGCATCCACGTTGCCGGCGGTCGTGGTGAACGCGTGAAACACCGTCGAACCGGCAATGCCGCCAAACAGTCCAAGAAACGCGCCGATGCCGGTGGCCCGCTTCCAGAACATGCCCAGCAGCATCGTCGCGAAGATGGGCGCGTTCACAAAACCGAACACCAGCTGGATGATGTCCATGGCGTTGTTGTATTGCTTGGAAACATAGGCGCAGAAGATGCTCAACACGATGCCGACCACCGTGATGCATTTGCCCATCCAGAAATAATGCGCATCGCTCTTGTTCCGGACCAAATAAGCCTGATACAGGTCATAGGTCCAGATGGTATTGAACGCGGTGACATTTCCCGCCATGCCGGACATGAACGAAGCGAGCAGGGCGGTGAGCGCCAGGCCCAGCAGGCCGGGCGGACAGTATTTTTTCAGGAGCGAGAGGATGACGCTGTTGTAATCGTTCTCCGCAATGCTGTTGTAAAGACCCTCCTGAATCTGGGTATCGGAAAGTTTGTTCGCCGCGTTGTCCGTGATCAATTGGGTCACTTTTGCGTCATTTACTTTCACCCCGAGCGCATCACCGACGGCCTGCACAGCGGCCGCATCAGCCGGGCTGGCATTTTTCACCACATCCGCTGCCTTGGTATATTTTTCCTGCGAAACAATCGGCGGCGGGATGCGGTAATCCTTGTTGGGCATCGAGGCCAGGGCGATGGCGATCATTCCGGGAAGGATGACCAGCAATGGGAAAAGCATCTTGGGAATGGCGGCGACGAGCGGAGTGTTGCGGGCGGCGGTCATGTTCTTGGCCGCCATGGCGCGCTGGACGACCAGAAAGTTTGTGCACCAGTAACCAAACGAAAGCACGAATCCCAGACCGAAGACGACGGCAAACCAATCCACGCCAAGGGGATTGGCGGTGGGGCCGGCCAGCACCGGCTTCCACACGCTCGTCCAGGCATCCGGCGCGTAGTGGATGCCGGCGGGCTGGAGATAAAAAGCGGACGGATTGGTCGCAACGCCCTGCAGCGAATTTTTGACCGAGTGCCATCCGCCGGCGTCCCGCAGCCCGAGATAAACCACCGGCGCGAAGCCGAGAACGATCATGAAGAATTGCAGCACCTCGGTGTAAATCGCCGAGGTAAGGCCGCCTTTCAGGACGTACAGCAACACGACACCGGAGCAAATCCACAAATAAATATCATAGCTGCCAAAGTCCATTCCCAAAATTCGTGTGTCCAATTTCCACGGCAGCAGGTTGGTAAGCAGCCGGGCCAGCGCGTCCATGGAAATGCCGGAGGCGAACACGGTCATCACGGCGAAAGAGAGAGCATTCAGCGCGCGAACGGGTTCATTGAAGCGCATTTTCAGATATTCCGGCACGGAACGCGCCTTGGAACCGTAATAGAACGGCATCATGAACACGGCCAGGAAGACCATGGCGGGAATCGCGCCCACCCAGTAAAAGTGGGCCTGGGCGATGCCGTATTTGGCGCCGCTGGCGGCCATGCCGACCAGTTCAAGCGCCCCGAGATTGGCGGCCATGAAGGCGAGGCCGGTCACCCATGTCGGAATCGAGCGCGCGGACGTGAGAAAGTCCGACGAGGTTTTCATGTAACGCGCGAGCACCCAGCCAATGCCCAGCACAAAGGCGACATAGGCGATGAGAATGGTGTAATCAACCCAGGCGAGATGAATTGGTTGCATAAGGATTGCGCGACTATTTACGGAGTGTCATGGACAATGTCAACCGATTATTTCGGCCGCCGATAATTTAACCGAAACAGGGTTGCGCCTGATTCAGGTTCCGATTTTTCTGCCAATTTTTCGTGCAAATGAAGCAACCGTTTTGAGTCCCGGCACGTCTTCCGGCCGGCCAAACGTTCTTTTTGGCTTTCGTTCGACGGATTTCTGCCAGGGTCGGGCAAGGAGATGAATTGGCGCAGGCAATTTGTAGTCAAAAATCGGATTTGACTCAGCCGGGTGTTATTCCAAGAATGCGGAATGTATCCATGTAGTTCCTAAACGGAAACCAACACAAATCTTATGTCACGAACATTGAACCGCTATGTCATTTTGCTCACACTCATCGCCACCCTGGGTGGTCTGCTTTTTGGTTACGATACGGCCGTTATCTCGGGGGCGGTGGGAAGCCTGAAGGCATACTTTATTGACCCGAGGAATCTTCCCACCGACAGCGCCAATTCCCTGCTGGGATTTGTGGTTTCGAGCGCCTTGATTGGTTGCATCATTGGCGGGTTGATTGGTGGCTGGGTCAGCACCAACATCGGGCGCAAACGGGGGCTGATCATCGCCGCACTGCTTTTTCTGATATCCGCAATGGGCGCGGCGGCGCCGGAATTCCTGTTTGCCCCCATTGGCCACGGTGGACCGGGCTATATGGCAAATTTCGTAGTTTATCGGATCCTCGGCGGCGTGGGTGTGGGGCTGGCCTCCATGCTTTCGCCGATGTATATCGCGGAAATCGCGCCGGCGAGAATCCGGGGCAATTTGGTGGCGTGGAACCAGTTTGCCATCATCTTCGGCATGTTGGTGGTGTATTTTGTCAACTTTGGAATCTCCAAAGTGGGCGGGAGCGACGCCTGGCTTAACAGCATCGGCTGGCGTTACATGTTCCTGTCCGGCGCCATTCCCTCGGTTGCCTTCCTGCTCCTGCTGTTCTTTGTGCCGGAGACCCCGCGTTACCTGATGTTGAAGGGCAATGAACCCGGCGCGCGCGCCGTGCTGGCCAAATTGACAACCGCGGAGGAAGGTGAACAGGAAATCACCGAAATCCGCGCTTCGCTGGCCGAGCATCATTCCGGCAAAATGCTTTCCTTCGGCGCAATGCTCATCTTCATCGGCATCATGCTTTCCGTCTTCCAACAGTTCGTCGGCATCAACGTCGTGCTCTATTACGCCCCGGAAATTTTCAAGAACGTCGGTTTTGACACCAATGCCTCGCTGTTCCAGACCATCATCGTCGGCGCGGTCAACCTCATCTTCACCGTGGTCGCCATCGTCACAGTCGACAAGCTGGGCCGCAAACCCCTCCAGATCATCGGCGCGCTGGTCATGGCGGTGGCCATGATCACCCTGGGCGCCGCTTTCGCGCTTCAGATCAAAGGAGTGACGGCGCTGCTTTGCATGCTGCTTTACATCGCCGGGTTTGCCGTGTCCTGGGGACCGGTGGTCTGGGTGTTGTTGAGCGAAATCTTCCCCAACCAGATCCGTGGCAAGGCCATGGCGGTGGCGGTGGTCGCCCAGTGGGCTGCCAATTACCTGGTCAGTTGGACTTTCCCGATTCTCAACGAAAATGGTTATCTGGTGAATGCCTTCCACCATGGATTCGCCTACTGGATCTATGGCGTGATGAGCATCCTGGCGGCCCTGTTCATGTGGAAGCTGGTTCCGGAAACCAAGGGCCGAACCCTGGAACAGATGGAGGCGCTCTGGCTTACTCATGGCAAGAAGAATTGAAAATTGGTCGCACCGGTTTTGCCGGGTGGCTGGCGCATCGTCACCCGGGCCGGGCGCAGGAATTTCAAAATTTTTAACCGCCAACATTTGCTAATCACATTTATGCATACAAAGCTCCTTTGTCTGTTCGCCGCCATTGCTGTCGCCGGTTCATTGTCAGCCCAGGCGTTGCCGAACCCGCCGGAAAAAGTCGCGGACGGCATCATTGTTCCCGTCAATGACACTTTCCTGAAAGTGGAAGTTTATGGCGACAACGTGGTGCGCATCGTTTGCGCGAAGGACCGCGCGTTCTTTTCCCGCAAAAGCGTGATCACGGAACCCAAGCTGGCCCTCAAAACAGACTGGTCGTTGAAGACCGAAAATGACGAGGCCATCCTCTCCACCGCCAGGCTCCAGGTTCACGTGAATTTGACAACCGGCGCGGTTTCATTTTTCGATCCCACCGGCAAACGCATTCTCGCCGAAACGCCCGATGGCCGGACAATCACCGCCGCCGAGGTGCAGGGCGAACAAACGTTCCACATGCGCCAGCAGTGGGAGCCGAACGCCGACGAATCGCTTTACGGCCTCGGCCAGCGTCAAATCGGCATCATCGACATCAAGGGCTATGACCTGGATTTATGGCAGCACAACACACACGTCGTCGTGCCGTTCCTTGTGTCGAGCCGCGGTTACGGCGTGTTGTGGGACAATCTTTCCTTCACGCGCTTCGGTGACCTGCGCGAGTTTGAGCCGATCCCCGCCAGTTGCCTGGTTGACGCTTCAAACCAGCCTGGCGGTCTCACGGCCTGCACATTTTCAGCAGCCCAACCGGACCAGTCGGAAGATTTACATGCCACAGCCGATGTCTCCTTCATGTCCAAAGAACGCACGCATGTCTGGCATCGCTGGGAAGGCGAGATCGTCCCTCAATCGACCGGCGATTATCAATTGAAGACCTACTCAAACGGCCGCATCAAAATGTGGCTGGACGGAAAAGTCGTCATTGAACACTGGCGGCAGGGCTGGCTGACGGAAAATGATCAGATCAAAATCCGGCTGGAGGCCAGTCACCATTATGCCATCAAACTCGAATATGGCGGCGATGAAGCGACAACGATGCAATTGACCTGGAAGACGCCCGACCCGGACCGGAACACCTCCCTGTGGTCCGAGGTTGCCGGCGGCGAGGATTATTATTTCGTTTACGGTCCGGCTCTCGACCAGGTCGTCGCCGGTTTCCGTCAACTGACCGGCCAGGCTTCGCTGATGCCGGAGTGGGCGTTTGGCTTGTGGCAATCTCGCCAGCGTTACGAAACCAGCCAGCAAAGCCTCGATGTCGTCAAAGAATATCGCCACCGCGCCATTCCTTTCGACAACATCGTGCAGGACTGGCAATACTGGCCGCGCAACGCCTGGGGTTCCCATCAGTTCGATACCAATCGCTTTCCAGATCCGGTCGGCTGGCTCAAGGAATTGCACGCGCTCCATGCGCACGTCATGATTTCAGTGTGGGGCAAATTCTATTCCGGCACGGCCAATTTCGATGCGATGCAGAAGGCCGGCTTTCTCTACCAGCCCAATCTCAACGAGGGAATCCACGACTGGATTGACTTTCCTTACACGTTTTATGACGCGTTCAATCCAGCCGCGCGCAAGCTGTTCTGGTCGCAAATCAACACCGCCCTGTTCAGCAAGGGCATTGACGCCTGGTGGATGGACGCCAGCGAGCCGGACCTGACACCTTCGCCGCCGACGCTCGAAGGGCAGCGCACACACATGAATCCGACGGCCATGGGCACGGCGTCGCACGTGATGAATGGTTATCCGCTGATGAACAGCATGGCGATTTATACGGGACAACGCCAGGCTGCCCCCAACCAGCGCGTGTTCATTCTGACGCGTTCCGGTTTTGCCGGGACACAGCGTTATGCCGCCGCCACCTGGTCCGGCGACGTCTCTTCGACCTGGACCGCCTTGAGAAAACAGATTCCTGCCGGCCTGGGTTTCTGTCTTTCCGGCATCCCCTATTGGACCACGGACAGCGGCGGGTACACGATGGAATCCCGCTTCTCAGCAGAAAACCAGACACCGGAGGACGCGGAAGAATGGTGTGAGTTGAACGCGCGCTGGTTCGAGTTTGCCGCCTTCTGCCCGCTGACGCGGTTGCACGGCGAATTAAAACCGCGCGAGCCGTGGGCTTTTGGCGGCGACTCCGGCCCGGCTTATCAAACCATCGTCAAATTTGACAACCTGCGTTACCGGATGCTGCCTTACATCTATTCGCTCGCCGGCGGGGCGACCCAGGACGGCGGCACGATAATGCGCCCGCTGGTCATGGATTTTCAAAATGACACGACGGCCCGTGAACTCACCGACGAATACATGTTCGGCCCGGCGTTCCTCGTCGCACCGGTCACCACCTACCAGGCGCGCAGCCGCAATGTCTATCTGCCTTCAACTACCGGCGGCTGGTTTGATTTTTGGACGGGCGCGAGCGTCGCGGGTGGGCAAAGCATTGACGCTCCGGCGGCCTACGACTCGTTGCCGCTGTTCATCCGCGCGGGGTCCATCATTCCCTTTGGCCCCGAACTTCAATACACCGGCGAGAAACCGGCTGATCCAATCACGCTTTATGTTTACACCGGCGCCAAGGGTGCGTTCACGCTTTACGAAGACGACGGCCTGACCTACAGCTATGAAAAAGGCGCCTTCGCCCGCATTCCAATGAACTGGGATGACACCTCAAAGACGTTGACCATCGGCAAACGCGTGGGCAAGTTCCACGGCATGTTGAAAAAGCGCACATTCAACATCGTGGTGGTGGCCAACGACAAGCCCGTGGGCTTTTCATTCACCCCGAAGGTGGATCAAACCGTCGCCTATCGCGGCAAAGAGATGAAGGTCCAGTTCAAGTGATTGTTTTACCCTGATTGAATTCACATTTTCAGGAATGAGAAATATGAAATTCGTCGGCAGCAGCTTGTGTCGTTCGCCGATTGTTTTTGGCTTGGCACTGCTGGGACTGGGAACCGTGTTTCTGCGCGCCCAAGACAAGCCTGTCCCGCCGCCGGCACAGCTCCTACCAGTCGCGGAACCAACACCGCCCTATCTCGACACCAATCAGCCCATTGAGACACGCGTCGAGGATCTGCTTGGACGCATGACGCTGGAGGAGAAGATCTCGCAGGTGCATGCCGATTCCAAATTCTCCACCGCCGCCATTCCGCGGCTGGGAGTCCCCCGCCGCTGGATTGACGACGGCCCGCATGGCGTGCGCGAAGACGTCGGCCCGTACAATTGGAGGTCCGCCGGGCACAC
The DNA here is from genome assembly GCA_963764175.1 of uncultured Verrucomicrobiae bacterium. Classification (GTDB taxonomy): domain Bacteria; phylum Verrucomicrobiota; class Verrucomicrobiia; order Limisphaerales; family UBA11358; genus UBA11358. The sequence goes on from CAVXRE010000015.1 coordinate 70,807, forward strand.
GGACGATTTTGCCACCAGCATGCCGTCCTTGTGCGCCCTGGCTTCGACGTGGAATCTCGACCTGGCAACTGCCTACGGAAACGTGATCGGCCAGGAATCCCGAAAACGCGACAAGGACATCATCCTCGCCCCGATCGTTGACATCGCCCGGACCCCGCTCAGCGGGCGGATTTACGAGTATTTCGGTGAAGACCCGTTCCTGAACTCGCGCATGGGGGTGAACTACATCGAAGGCGTGCAATCCAATGACGTCGCCGCGTGCGTGAAGCATTTTGCCGGCAACAACCAAGAGAACGGGCGGGGAATCATCAACATGAACATGGACGAACGCACCCTGCGCGAGATTTACCTGCCGCCGTTCGAGGCTGCCGTCAAGGAGGCCCGCGTCTGGGCTGTCATGGGCGCGTACACCAAATTCCGCGGCGAGCACTGCGCCTACAGCGATTATTTGATCAATAAAATCCTCAAGGGCGAATGGGGGTTTCAGGGTCTGGTCATGTCGGATTGGAGCGCCACCTACAGCACCCGTGAAGCCGTCTTCGGCGGGCTGGATCTGGAGATGGGCACGCTGATCACCGGAACTGAACGGGAGCGCCCGTATGAAGATTACTACCTGGCCAATCCGTTCATGGAAGGCATCCGCAACGGAGATTATCCCGTGTCGCTCCTGGATGACAAGGTGCGGCGCAACTTGCGCGTCATGTTCGCCACGCATGTTTTCGACGCGCGCAAACCCGGCTCACTCAACACGCCGGAACACCAGGCCACCGCGCAGCGCATCGCCGAGGAATCCATGGTTCTCCTGAAGAACAACGACAACACGCTGCCGCTGGACGCCACCAAAATCAAATCGGTGGCGGTGATCGGTGAAAATGCCGTGCGCCACAACGCGGCGGGCTTTTTTGGCGCCGGTGTCAAGACCATGCATGAAATCACGCCTCTCGAGGGCATCGTGGAACTTGTCGGCAGCAACATGAACGTCACCTACTCGGTCGGTTACAGCAAACAAGGCACCGATTCCAACATGGTGGAACGCGCCGTGACGGCCGCGCACCAGGCGGACGCCGCCATCATTGTCGCCGGCCTCAACCATTCCCGTTATCTGGACGACGAAGGTTGGGACCGGACCAACCTCACCTTGCCGTACGGCCAGGGCGATCTGATTCAAAAGGTCATCAGGGCCAACCCGAGGACGGTTGTTGTTTTGATTGGCGGACCCGCCATTGAAATGGACCCGTGGCTGGCGCGGGCACCGGCGGTGCTCCAAGCGTGGTATCCGGGAATGGAAGGCGGGCGAGCGCTCGCCCGCATCCTGTTCGGCAACGTGAACCCCTCGGGCAAGTTGACCGTAACGTATCCGAAACAGTTGATGGAATCGCCGGCGCACGCGCTGGGCACGTATCCCGGCACGAATGACACGCTGTTTTACAAGGAAGGCCTGCTGGTGGGCTATCGCTGGTTCGACACCGAGGACATCGAACCCGAATTTCCCTTTGGCTTCGGTTTGAGCTACACCACGTTTGAATATTCCAACCTGAAACTTCTTCCCGGTCAGAACACCAATGGACCAGTTGTAACCGCCCAATTTGATCTGGCCAACACCGGTCCGCGCGCCGGTGCGGAGGTGGCGGAACTTTACATTCACCAGGACAACCCGGGCCTGACCCGGCCACTGAAAGAGCTGAAAGGTTTCAAAAAAGTATTTTTGAAACCGGGCGAAAAAAAGACCGTCTCCATCCCGCTCGACAAGCGCGCCTTTGCATTCTACGACCCATCACAGAACGGCTGGGTCTCCGAAGCTGGCGACTTTGAAATTCTTCTGGGAAGCTCCTCACGCGACATCCGGTTGCAGGATACCTTCCATCTCGAACAAACCACGGTGGAGAAATAAATCACTTCGCGTCCGGGAGGCAGGCCGCCAGGGCATAAACCAGCGCGGAATTCCAGTTGATGGCGATTTCGTTTGACCGGGCATCATTCTGAACGTCCTTCCAATCGGTTGCTTTTGTGCTGGGGCCGCCGACCAAATAACCGGGCCAGGGATCCACGATGTTGTCGGCGGCGGAGCGGCGATCATGCGGATGCATCGGCGGCCGGAAACCGACGCCGGTCACAAAAGAGCGGCAGTAATAATTGCGGCCAAAAAGGTAATCCAGCGCGTCCTGGCACGTGGCGCGGTACTCAGGTTTGCCGGAGACTCCGTTCGTGCAGGTCAAACGGTCGGCTGCCATCAGGACCATGGTCTGTCGCGCCACAAAACCATTGAAGCCCCAGCCATAGCGCGAGCCAATCGGGCAGGCGTAGCCATGCGCGCGGGCGGTTTGCACCGTTTCATCCGCCACGGCCAGCAGGTTGCTCCGCACCAGCGCCACCAGCGCCGGATCGCGACCGGCCCGCTGGGACAACAAATACGTCATCAGCCCAAGATCCTTCACTTCATCCCAATCGAACTGGAAGTTGACCTGGCCATTGATCGCCCGGATGCGGGTTTCGAGGTCGCGCAAAACGTTGCGCGAACCGGTGGTTTCCCAAAGTTCCGCCGCCGCCCATAAACGATTGTTGGGAATTCCGTTCAGACGATGGCTGGACTCGCCGGTCTCCCGGATTTCGTAAGTGCCGGTGTGCACGCCAGCCGGGTCAGCCCGGTGAAATTCCGGGTGCGCCTGCAAAAATTTGTAGCCTTTTTTGGCGGCCTTCAGGCAGCGGCTGGCGAACGCCCGGTCGTATGGGCGGAAAATCCGGGCCGCCTGTGCCGTCATGCCCACAAAGTGCGCCGTGGCCTCGCTGCCCCATGGAGTGAAGTAACGTGGCTCCGTCTCTTTTTCCGGCATGATGAACGGACCGAAACGTTTGGTGGAAACCTTGTGATACACCGAGCCGTCAGTCGCCTGCATCGTCAGCACCCAGTCCATCTCCCATTTCACTTCCGCGAGAAAATCGGGCAGCTTGCCGCCGGACTCCGGGATTTGCAGGCGGACCTTGCTGATTTGCGGGCTAAAATCCTCCCAGGCCCGGAACAGGGTACCGACTGCGAGGCCGGCGTTGACGGTGTATTTGTTGTAATCACCGGCGTCATGCCAGCCTTTCGTGCCGTCCTTCCGCACGTGCCCGCCGCCAACCAAATCCAGCCACGCGTCGTTGGTGTGGCAGGCGTCGTGGGCAAAGGTTTCGCCGTGGTACGTCGCGCTGACCGCGGTGCCGCAGCGCCAGAGATAAAATCCGAGCATCGCGGTTTGATATGGCTCCAGATAAACGTCCGGCGCGATGCGGAACGGCGCGGACCGGCCCACGCCCGGCACCTCAATTTGATAATCACCGATTTGCGTGACCGCCGAGAAATCAGCGGTGTAAAGCTGTTCCTGCGTGTCTTCATTCAAAACCGGTCCGGTGACCTTGCCATCGAAAACCGTCGAACCGTCGGCGACACGAATCACGGAAAAATTAGTGCAAGACGCGGCGATGGAGGCCTGTTTCTCCGCCATGGGCAGATAACCGACGGTGTTGAGGCGGATGGAAAGCACTCCGTTGGTCGCTCCGGGCAGGTTCATAAGGGAAAAAGAAAGAAAGGCGGCCGCCAGGCAAGTTTTCACGCGGAGTTGAGGGTTGATTTTTGAGCGAAAAATGGAACCGGTAAAAGCAAGAAAACACGGAATCGTCATGCCACAGTCAAACGGTTTTCAAATTCACTGGCAAGCAGCAAAGACCGGAGTACTGACGGCCTTTTTCGGCAAATTTGACCTGACTTGACCAACCGGCTGTGATAGAATCATTTCCATGACGACTCAAATTGGAGAAAATGTAATCGTTGAAAAAACGAAGGCGCTTTGTCAGGCCATTGTTGACCAGCCTGCAATGTCATCCATTCGCCGCCGGGTTGACGCTTTTTTGTCCGACGCCGGCGCGCGCGGCCAGTACGAAACCTTGATGAACAAGGGCCAGGCGCTTCAGGAGAAACAGGCTCAAGGCCGGGAACCGGAGAGCGCCGAGATTGCCGATTTTGAAAAACACCGCGACGCGTTGTTGAACAATCCCGTCGCCCGCGGTTTTCTCGATGCCCGCGAGGAACTTCACGACATCCAGCATTCCATCCAAAAGTACGTCTCAAAAACGCTCGAGCTCGGCCGCGTTCCCACGGCGGAGGACATGGAAGACCATTCCTGTGGTGACGGCTGCGGCTGTCATCATTGAAGTTCTCTGAAAAAAGTCTGCCCGATTCTCAAGATGACCGCTGTGCGGTTTCTTGTTTTGAAGCTCGCTCTTTCAATCCACGCGATCCGTCTGCGACGGCATCCGGGGTGAGCGGTAATTTTGGAGCAGCTTCAGCGCCAAAGCGGGGCCCAGGAAGGAATAAGCCACATCGAGACAAAGTGTTCTGGTCCGGAATGGCAGATCCCGCCGATGCCGGGTTGCGCCTCGCATTGCGTTGCGGAATTCCTCTTCCAAACCGCAATGCAGGGCGGTTTGTGCCAGGCTCTTGTAGAGGCAGGCTATGGCCCTTTGCATCTCTTGGTCTGGTGCGGGAATGGCCGGCATGCTGCGCTCAATCATTTGCAGCGAGTGGAACCCTGCTCTCACTCCGGAAGTCGTTTTGTTAAGGTCAGTAATCCGGCCTCTGGAATGATGCCTGATATGGTAAAAAACCGCCGGCAACCGGACTACCTGTGGCTTGAGGTTGGCAAAGCGGACCATGTATTCCACGTCCTGCCATCGTACGAGAGATTCGCACCAAAGCCCAATTCCCGCGCAGGCCTTGCGCCGGAAAAGCCCTATATGAACCATCCCGGGTATCTCCCACCATTGTTCCGCCCTGAAATGACGGGCCTTTTTCAGCAGCTCCGCAAAGTTATAAGCCCTGTCCTTCGGCGGCAGATTGTCAAAGTATGAATAAAGGCCCCAGACAAAGCCGGCATCTGGAAATTGCTCGAAAGCGGCAATCTGCAATTCGATTTTTTGATGATGGATCAGGTCATCCGAATCCACATATTGGATGAACTCGCCGGTGGCCCGTTCCACGCCGGCGTTGCGGGCCTTGGGCGCGCCTCCTCGCGGCAGCGGCAGATAAGTCACCGTCAAGTCATCCTGCCGGGCCGCCTGTTCGCGGAAATTCGCAACCACTTTGGCGGTCTCATCCGTCGAGCCGTCGTCCGCGACTATGATTTCCAAGGGACGATAAGTCTGCTTGCCGACAGACAACAGGCATTGTGCCAGCAATTCCGCCCGGTTATAGGTCGGGATTACGACTGAAACCAAAGGTGGTTGCCTGCGATGGTCTGATCTGTTTTGCATTTGGAACTGATGAAAGGTTGGGATTGATTTTGCCGCCAGCCCCTCGCTATTGACAATTTGCCGTCCAATTCATTGTCGTTGCCGCACAGTTCGATTCGTTCGTCCGGCTCCCCATCCGCTGCCGCTGCGCAATCAATTTCAATGTCATTAAAAATTTCCGGCTGGCGTCATCCGTGAACACAGGTTCCCGCCGGTCAGCACGGCTCATTAATTGATTGACGCTTCCTTATAATCCAGGCGCAACTGCGTGGAATAGGGGCGAATTCTGCCAAAGACCCGATGAGTGTCAATAGTGAGCAACGCCCCGCCTGTGAATACTACCGTCTTGACGGCTGGCGGGATAAAATTATGATTTCCGGCCATGCACCGGCTGACATTTTTCCTCCACAACCCATTTAATCCCAGCCGAGCCATTTCTTTCCGGCCAACCCATACCTCCCAAGCCCGCATTTAACGAACATGCAACTTCACTGGATCGACATCAGCATCATCGTCCTGTATCTGATCGCCACGATTTTTGTCGGCTTTTGGGTTTCCAAACGGGCGTCCCAGAGCATGAAGCACTACTTTCTGGGTGGAAATCAGCTGCCGTGGTACATGCTCGGAGTTTCGAATGCCTCGGGGATGTTCGATATCTCCGGCACCATGTGGCTCGTTTCCATAACGGTCATGTATGGCATGAAAGGCGTGTGGCTCCCCTGGCTTTGGCCGGTGTTCAACCAGATTTTTCTGATGGTTTATATGTCCATCTGGTTGCGGCGGTCGAACGTGATGACCGGTGCGGAATGGATCCAGACCCGGTTCGGCAAGGGGCCGGGCGCCACGGCGGCGCACATCAGCGTGGTGGTGTTTGCGATGGTGGGCGTGATCGGTTTCCTCGCCTACGCGGCCAAAGGCATCGGCAAGTTTGCCGGTGAGTTCCTGCCGGGGCATTTCTCGGATAATACGTACGCCTGGATCCTGATGGGGATCACCACGTTCTATGTCGTCAAAGGCGGCATGTTCAGCGTGGTGTTCACCGAAGTGGTCCAGTTCTGCATCCTGACCATTGCCTCCATTGCCATCGGCATCATTGCCATGGTCAAGGTCGCCCCGGCCATGCTGAACCAGGTGATTCCGTCCGGCTGGCATGACCTGTTCTTCAGCTGGAACCTCAATCTGAACTGGACCACCATTCCTGAAATCAACAACCGGATTGCCTCGGATGGATATTCGCTCTTCGGAATTTTCTTCATGATGATGATCTTCAAAGGAATCCTCATCAGCGCCGCGGGTCCGGCGCCGAATTACGACATGCAGCGGGTGCTGGCGACGAAGGGTCCCCGGGAAGCGGCGTTGATGAGTTCGACCGTCAATGTGGTGCTGTTCTTCCCGCGGTATATGTTGATCACGGGCCTGACGGTTTTGGCCCTCGCGTTCTACACCCCGAACCTGGCGGCGATGGGCAAGGATTTGGATGTTGAAAAAATATTACCGCTGGCCCTGGCGAAATTTGTCCCGGTCGGCATCCTCGGCCTGACCATGGCGGGGTTGATCGCGGCGTTCATGTCGAATTTTGCGGCGACCGTCAACGCGGCGCCCGCTTATCTGGTCAACGACATTTACAAGCGATACATCAATCCCAATGCCTCCCAAAAGCGCTATGTTTGGCTGAGTTATATCGTTTCCTTCTCAGTGGTCGTCGTCGGCCTTACCTTCGGCATCTTCACGCAATCCATCAACTCGGTCGTGCAATGGATTGTGTCCGGTCTGTGGGGTGGCTACACCGCTTCCAACGTTCTCAAGTGGTATTGGTGGCGGTTCAACAGCTGGGGATATTTCTGGGGCATGGTGACCGGGATTGCCTCGTCTTTGGCCCTGCCGCTGATCATGCCGTCCATTATTCCCCAGCTCCAGCCGTTCGTGGAATCGCATTGTGGCAACAACGTCGCCAATGTCATGGTGTTGCTCGGCCATCCCATCACTTCGTTCCCGCTAATCCTCGGCCTCTCGCTCGTGGGCTGTTTCCTGGGAACATACCTGACCCAGCCGGAAGAGGATGAGGTCTTGAAGAATTTTTACCGCCGGGTGCGGCCCTGGGGTTTCTGGGGACGGATCCATGCGCTGGTGGTCAAAGACGACCCCAACTTCCAGCGGAACAAGGATTTTTACCGCGACATGTTCAACATCGTGGTCGGCACCATCTGGCAGACGTGTTTCATCGTGCTGGCCATGTTCCTCGTAACGCGCCATTTCCGCAACCTCGCCATCACGTTCGCCGTGCTCGTCATCACCTCGGTCATTTTGAAATTCAACTGGTACGACAAACTGCCGGCGCCCACGCCTGATCCCGTGGCCGAACCACCGGACCAGAACCGTGCGACCGAAGCCAGACCAGCCGCCAATTGACTTTAACAGCTCACTATTTTTTACTATGCGTTTTGGACATTTCGACGACGACAAACGGGAATACGTCATCACCCAGCCCAACACTCCGCTGCCCTGGATCAATTACCTCGGCTGCGAATCGTATTTCGGCCTCATCTCCAACACCGCCGGCGGTTATTCCTTTTACCGGGACGCCCGCCTGCGCCGCCTGACGCGCTACCGCTACAACAACGCGCCGTTCGATTTCGGCGGTCGCTACCTTTACCTCCGCGACAACGAGACCGGCAAATTCTGGTCGCCGTCCTGGCAGCCCACGCGCGCCAAGCTCGACCAATACGAATGCCGCCATGGCATGGGCTATACCACCATCGGCTCCAGTTACAAAAAGATCGAGGCTCAAACCACCTATTTCGTGCCGCTCGGCGAAACGCTTGAAATTTGGAAATGCTCGGTCACCAACCGCCGCAACAAACCCGCGAAGCTTTCACTTTTCTCCAGCATCGAGTTCTGCCTCTGGGACGCCCAGGACGACGCCACCAATTTCCAGCGCAATTTCAGCACCGGCCAGGTCGAAGTCGTGGACGGCGTCATTTATCACAAGACCGAATATCGCGAACGGCGCAATCACTTCGCGTATTTCGCCTGCTCGGCCAGACTCGCCGGCTTCGACACGCAACGCGACACGTTCCTCGGCGCCTACCGCAGTTGGGACAGCCCGGCAGCCGTGGAAGCCGGAAAATCCTTCAACTCCATCGCGCACGGCTGGGCGCCGCACGGTTCGCATCACGTCAAGGTGAACTTGAAGCCCGGTGAGACGAAGGAAATCATCTTCGTCCTCGGCTATCACGAAAATCCCGTGGACGACAAGTTCGACCCGCCGGACTCCCAGACCATCAACAAAAAGACCGTCAAACCGGTCATCGCAAAATATCTCGACGGCAAAAATGTCGCGGCAGCCTTCGAGGCTTTGCGCCGGAACTGGGACGCCTTGCTCGGCGTTTATCAGGTCCAATCGCCTGACGTTCACGCCAACCGCATGGTCAACATCTGGAACGCCTACCAGTGCATGGCCACGTTCAACATGTCGCGCTCGGCGTCGTTCTACGAATCCGGCATTGGCCGCGGCCTGGGCTTCCGCGATTCGAACCAGGACCTGCTCGGCTTCGTCCAGATGGTCCCCGCGCGCGCCCGCGAACGCATCCTCGACATCGCCGCCACGCAACTCAAGAGCGGCGGCGCGTTCCACCAATATCAGCCGCTCACCAAACGCGGCAACAACGACATCGGCAGCGGGTTCAACGACGATCCGCATTGGCTCATCCTCGGCGTCGCTGCTTACCTCAAGGAAACCGGCGACTGGGGCATCCTCGACGAACCGGTGCAGTTTGAGAACGAGCCCGGCTCCGAACAGCCGCTCTACGAACACCTGCGTCGCAGCTTCAATTACACGCTCGAACGCATCGGTCCCCACGGCCTGCCGCTCATCGGCCGCGCCGACTGGAACGATTGCCTGAACCTGAATTGCTTTTCCGACACGCCGGGCCAGTCGTTCCAGACCACAACGAACAAGGACGGCACGGTGGCCGAATCGGTTTTCATCGCCGGCCTCTTTGTCATGGCCGGGAAGGAACTCGCGGCCATCGCCAAAAAGCGCCGGCAAAACAAGGAATCCGAACGTTGCCTGGCCGAGGCAGCCAAAATGGAAAAAGTCATTTATCAGCACGGCTGGGACGGCGAATGGTTCGTGCGCGCTTATAACGATTTTGGAAAGCCCATCGGCTCGAAGGTCTGCGACGAAGGCAAAATCTTCATCGAATCACAGGGCATGTGCGTCATGGCCGGCATCGGCCTGAAGGACGGCAAGGCGAAGCTCGCCCTCGACTCCGTGAACAAGCACCTCGCCACCAAACACGGCATTGTGCTGCAGCAACCGGCTTTCTCGAAGTATTACATCGAAATGGGTGAAATCTCCTCGTACCCGCCGGGCTACAAGGAAAACGCCGGCATCTTCTGCCATAACAACCCGTGGATCATCATCTCCGAGACGATGGTCGGCAACGGCAATAGAGCTTTCGATTATTACACCCGTATCAATCCGTCCGCGCGCGAGAAAATCGGCGATCTGCACCGCTGCGAGCCTTACGTGTTTGCGCAGATGATTGCCGGCAAGGACGCGCCCACGCACGGCGAGGCCAAGAATTCATGGCTCACCGGCACCGCCGCCTGGACCTACTTCACCATCACCCAATGGATTTTCGGCATTCGCACCGATTACCAGGGACTGCGGGTTGAACCCGTCATTCCGGCGGATTGGAAGGGCTTTACCGTCACGCGCCGTTTCCGCGGCAACACCTATGTCATCGAGGTGCAAAACCCGAAAGGCAAGCAGCGCGGCGTCAAAAAGCTGTTGGTGAACGGGAAGAAAATCGCCGGCAACGTCCTGCCCGTGCGCCCGCCGCGGTCAAATCCCATCCAGGTCGTCGCCGTGCTCGAAGGCTGACCACAAGCGGCACCGGAAAGAAATTACGATATGAAAAAAATATTTTTATTCGCCCTGCGGCCAACGGCCCTGCTCTGCATCCTCGGCCTGAGCTTTGGCCTGACCTCCTGCCAGACAAAATGTTGCGCGCCGAAAGACGCACAAGCCGGACAAACACCATCCCACGTCAAACGCATTCAAAACGGCGTGGAACTGAAAACCGGCAGGCTGAACGTCCGTGTGCAGTTCTATGCCGACGATTGCGTCCGCGTCCTCAAATGGGTGGCCGGTGGCACATCCCAAAAGGCGAGCCTGATCGTGATTCAAACCAACCTGCCGGATTTGAAACTCCGTTTTGAAGAGAACACCGGCACCGTCACGCTGGCTTCGGAAGCCGTCGTCGTGCAGTTGTCCAAGGGCGACGGTTCGATTCAATACCTCAACGCCGGCAATCAGATTATTTTAAAGGAACAGGGCGGAGCCATCATTGCGCCGGTCAGGATCAAGAACGAAAAAAAGGCGTTCAGCGTCCAGCAGAATTTTAAATTGACGCCCGATGAAGGCATTTACGGCCTCGGCCAGCATCAATCCGGCTACATGAATTACCGCGGACGCACCGTCAAGCTGGTGCAGGCCAATACCCAGTCCGCCATACCGTTCCTGGTTTCCACCCTGGGTTACGGGTTGCTTTGGGATAATTATTCCAAAACCATTTTTGCCGATGACCCGGACCACCTGTCCGTCTGGTCCGAGGTGGCGGACAATGTTGATTACTATTTCATCTGCGGCAAAAACATGGATGGCACCATTGCCGGGTATCGGGACCTGACCGGCCAGGCGCCGATGTATGGCCGGTGGGCCTACGGCTACTGGCAGAGCAAGGAGCACTACGCGACCCGCGATGAACTCCTCGGCGTCGCCCGGAAATATCGCGCGCTGCAAATCCCCATTGATGGCCTCGTCCAGGATTGGGATTACTGGGGCGGCAACACCAACTGGGGCAGCATGTTCTTTGATGAGAAGACCTATCCGAACCCGAAGGAGATGATCGACATCCTGCACCAGGAAAATTTTCATCTCATGATTTCCATCTGGGCCGGACTCGGGCCGGCCACGGCCATCTATCACGACATGGACAAGCACGGTTACCTTTATTCGCCCGTCGGTTGGGCCGGATTCCGGTATTTCGATGTTTACAATCCCGCCGCCGATGACTTGTACTGGCAATACGCGAGCAAGGGCCTGTTTTCCAAGGGAATTGACGGATGGTGGATGGACTCGACCGAGCCTGACATCGTCAACGCCCTGACCAAGGAAGGCGAGGAATATGAGATGAAACGAGTCGAGAACAATCACCTCGGCTCCTTCGCCCGCTATCTCAACACCTATCCGTTGCTCGACACCGAATCCATTTACCGGCATCAGCGCGCCGAGACCGATCAAAAACGCGTTTACATCCTCACCCGCTCCACCTTCGCCGGACAGCAGCGCGCCGCCGCCACCACCTGGTCGGGCGACATCGGCGCCAATTGGGATGTCTATAAACGCCAGATTGCCGCCGGCCTGAATCATTCCATGGCCGGGGTTCCGTACTGGACGTTCGACATCGGCGCCTTCAACATCAGCAGTTACGAGGGCGTGTTCTCCAACGGCGGCAAGGACCCCGCCTACCAGGAATTTTACACCCGCATGTTCCAGTTCGGCGCCTTCAGCCCCATCTTCCGCTCGCACGGTTCGGAAACCCCGCGTGAAATCTGGGAGTTCGGCGAATTCACCAACGTCCTCGTCAAATTCGACAACCTCCGCTACCGCCTGATGCCCTACATCTATTCGCTCGCCTGGCAGGTCACCGACCAGGGCTACACCATCATGCGCGGCCTGCCCATGGATTTCGCCGCCGACAGGAAAACCTACGACATCGACGACCAGTACATGTTCGGCCCCGCCATCATGGTCTGTCCGGTGACGCAATATATGCTCCACCGCCCGCCGGAAAACAGCATCCCCATCGCGCCGGAATTTTTTAAGACCAAGGACGGCCGGCCGGGCCTGACCGCCCGATATTATGCCGATTCGGATTACCACCAACTGGTGCATGAACAGGTCGAAACCAACATCAATCTATTTTGGTACACCGGCTGGCCGAAATACATCACCAGCCCCAAATTCTCCATGCGCTGGGACGGCAAACTGACCCCGGCGGAAACCGGTATCTACCGTTTCCACTTCAAAAGCTTCGGCCCGAAACGGATCTTTCTGGACGGCAGGGAACTGACCAACAATTGTGTCTCGACGGAAGCCTGGACCGTTCCCGTGGAACTGCAGGCCGGCCACGAATACGATTTCGCCTGCGAGACCGCCAATTACACCCTGGGCGCTTTCCGTGCGCAGCTCTTCTGGAAAACCCCTGAAATCTTTGCCCGCGAAAAAACTGTCGAGTCCCCGCCCCAGACCCGGCCGGTCTACCTGCCGTCCGGAACGCAATGGCTTGATTTCTGGACCGGCCAGGCCATCGCGGGCGGCCAGACCATCACCGCCGACGCGCCCATTGACAAAATCCCGCTGCTCATCCGGGCCGGCTCCATCATTCCCATGGGCCCGTTCATTCAATTCGCCGCCGAGAATCCGGCCGATCCCATCGAACTGCGCGTCTATCCCGGCGCCGACGGCAGCTTCACGTTGTATGAAGACGAAAACGACAACTACAATTACGAAAAAGGCGTCCATGCCACCATCGCGTTTCATTGGGACGATGCCAGCCGCCGGCTCACCATTGACGGCCGGAAAGGTTCCTTCCCCGGCATGTTGAAGGAACGCACATTCAACATCGTCATCGTCGGAGCCGACCATGGAACCGGCGTGGCCACCACCGGCAATCCCGACAAGGTCATTTTCTACGACGGCGGCAGGCAAACCGTTCAATTATGAATCGCGGCCAGTCTCCCGCCACCCATCCGAAGCCGCAACGGAACTGCCTTGCGCAACCGGCCCGTCTGGCATAAGACGCCGCCGTGTCCGAACCATTTCAGCCAGCCGATGCCGCGCGGTTTGAAGCCGCCCTCCGCCGTTTCGACGCCGAAAACGCCCGCGACCCGAACGTTGAAACCGCCGACGGCCTCGCCCAGCCGCGCGAACTGCTCTATGCCCGGCGGTTGAGCGGCTGGGTGCTGCGGCTGTGCCCGGACGCTTCCGAGGAACTGCGCCTGGCCGCGCGCTGCCAGCATCTTTGCCGCTGGGAAATCCCCCGCAACTCGCATCCGATGACCCGCGCCGGCTATTTGCAATGGCGCGCGACGCTCAAAAAGTTTCACGCCCAAAGGGCCGGTGAAATCCTCGGCGAACTTGGCTATGGCGGCGATGTGATCCGCCGCGTGCGGGATTTGAACCTGAAGAAGAATTTCCCCGCCGACCCCGAATCCCGCGTGCTGGAGGACGCCCTTTGCCTCGTCTTCCTCCAGTTTCAACTCGCCGATCTGGCCGCCAAAACCGGCGAGGCCAAGACCGTCAACGCCCTGCAAAAATCCTGGCAGAAAATGACCGGCGCCGCCCGCGCCGAGGCGCTCAAACTAAACCACGGCCCGCGGGAGAAAGCGCTGCTTGAACAAGCGCTCAAAGGCTGAAACGGTTTTCCGCTGGCAGGCCCGGCGTCCTCCTGATCCGGAATTTTGACTTTCAAGCTGCGCGCCCCGCCGCTAGTCTCGCACCACTTTTTGATTCCGAGCCACAATGCCAGCAAACCCAAACTCGCCGCAACCCGGTCCGCCGCCGCTCGTGGTTGATCTGGACGGCACGCTCATCAAGACCGATCTGCTCTGGGAATCCCTTGCGCGCCTTCTTCGCCGCAACCCGTTCCAGTTGTTTTGCGTCCTGTTCTGGTGGACGCGCGGGCGCGCGTTCTTGAAACGGAAACTGGCCACGCGCGTCACAATTGACCCCGCCACCCTGCCCTTCAACGGCCCGTTCCTCGCCTTTCTGCGCGAACAGAAAAAAGCCGGGCGCAAGCTCGTTCTCGCAACCGCTTCGGACCGCGAAATGGCAATGCCCGTCGCCGCCCGCGCCGGCCTTTTCGACGAGGTCCTCGGCAGCGACGGCCGGACGAATTTGCGCGGCGCGAACAAGCTCAGGGTCCTCACCGAAAAATTCGGTGAACGCGGGTTCGATTACGCCGGCAATTCCGCGCCGGACCTCGCCGTCTGGCGCGGCGCGCGCGAGGCCATCGTTGTCAATGCCGGCCGCGCCCTGGTCAAACGGGCCGCCCAGGTCACCACGCTCGGGCCGGCTTTCACCGCCGGTTATTCGCCGTTTGAAACACTGAAACGTTTTCTCGGCGAACTGTTCTGGCGCAGCGGTTATCTCACGGCCATTGGCGCCGGGCTTTTGCTGACGGCTGCGTTCCCAAAAATCGGCGTCGCCGGGTTCGCCTGGATTGCGCCCGGCCTGATGATTGCCGCGGCGCAGGGCAAACGCGGCGCTGACGCCTTCCGCGTCGGTTACGTCGCCGGGCTGGCGCATTTTCTCTCGTCGCTTTACTGGCTGCTGCTGATGCCGGCGGTTGGCTTCCCGATTCTCGCCTGGCTCGCGCTGGCCGCGTACCTCGCGCTCTATCCCGCCCTCTGGGTCTGGCTGGTTTCACCCCTCACGATCCACAATTCACAATTCACAATTCACGCTTCCCCCACCTGGACTCAGCGCACCATCTGGTCGCTTCTCGGCGCCGCCGCCTGGGTCGCGCTCGAAATGGTTCGCGCGCGATTGCTCGGCGGTTTTCCGTGGGACCTCATTGGCGTTTCCCAGTACAAAATGGTCCCGCTCATTCAAATCGCCTCCGTCACCGGCGTCTATGGCGTCTCCTTTCTCGTCGTCTGGCTCTCCCTTGCAATGTATTCAGCCATGCGCCTCGTCCTCCGGCGCCCGGACACGCGGCTCATCTGGCAGGCCGAAATCATTTTGCCGCTCGTCGCCATCCTCGTTCTGTTCATCTTCGGCTTTGCCCGCCTGGGCGGCGAAAATCCCCCCGGCTCGCTCCTGCGCGTCACCCTCGTCCAGCCCAGCATTCCGCAAACACTCATTTGGAATCCCGGCGAGGACGAAAAACGGTTTCAGGAGCTTCTCGTCCAGTCCCAGGCCGCGCTCACCAGCCAGACCGCCCTGCTCCTCTGGCCCGAATCCGCCGTGCCGGAGACCGATGACGCCACCTGCGACGCCATCAGCCGCTTCGCGCAATCAAACCGCGTCTGCATCATCCTCAACGGCGAGGACGCCGAATACCTCCCCAACGCCACCAATTATTTCAACTCCGCCTTTCTCGTCGCGCCATCCGGACGCTGGCTGCAGGTTTATCACAAGCGCAAGCTCGTCATCTTCGGCGAATTCATCCCCCTCGCGGACTGGCTCCCGTTCGTCAAATATCTCACCCCCATCACCGGCGGCTGGAAACCCGGCGACAAGCCCGTGACATTTGAAATTAACCGGCCTGCCGGGACTCCCGGCACGCCGTTCGGCGATACCAATGTCATCGCCATCGGCGGCTCATCAGCCGCGCCGCCCCGCCAGGCAATCAACACCTCGCCGCTGATTTGCTTTGAGGACGTTTTCCCGGGACTCGCGCGCGACGCGGCGAAAGACGACACGGACTTTTTGGTGAACCTGACGAACGACGGCTGGTTCAGGCAAAGCGCCGAGCAATGGCAGCACATGGCCACCGCCATCTTTCGCGCCGTCGAAAACGGCCTGCCTCTCGTCTGCTGCGCCAACAACGGCATATCCTGCTGGGTTGACGCCAGCGGACGTGTCCGGGAAATCCTCAGCGACAAATCCGGCGGCGTTTACGGTGCCGCCTCAATGACCGTGGAAATCCCCGTTGACGAACGGCACGGCCCGACCTTTTACAACCGCCACGGCGACTGGTTTGGATGGAGCTGCGTGATTCTGTCCCTGGCGACCGCAGCCCGGCGGATATTTCGAACAAAGTTGAGAGTTGATGGTTGAGAGTTGAGAGTCAGGCGATATTCCCTCAACCCTCAACAAAGTTGAGAGTTGATTGTTGAGAGTTGAGAGTCAGGCGACATTCCCTCTTCCCTCAACAAAGTTGAGAGTTGATTGTTGAGAGTTGAGAGTCAGGCGATATTCCCTCATCCCTCAACAAAGTTGAGAGTTGATTGTTGAGAGTTGAGAGTCAGGCGACATTCCCTCTTCCCTCAACAAAGTTGAGAGTTGATTGTTGAGAGTTGAGAGTCAGGTGCATTCCCTCTTCCCTCAACCCTCAACACTCACCCCTCAACCTTGCTTAATC
This sequence comes from uncultured Verrucomicrobiae bacterium, assembly GCA_963764175.1. Taxonomy (GTDB): domain Bacteria; phylum Verrucomicrobiota; class Verrucomicrobiia; order Limisphaerales; family UBA11358; genus UBA11358. The sequence goes on from CAVXRE010000015.1 coordinate 87,231, forward strand.
CCCTCAACCTCCCCTGCAACAATTACCGGGCGATGGTGACGTGACTTCACTTTTTCGGGCCATCTGATGTGTTAGACTGGGACCAAGAAAGGACCAGACAATGAAAGGCAAACGGTATACGACGGAAGACAAGATCCGCATCCTACGGGAAGTGGACGGTGGCAAGAGCGTGGGTGAGGTCTGCCGGGAAAAGAACATCGCCGAGCAGACGTTTTACCGGTGGAAGCGGACCTTTGGCATGATGGATGTTTCCGAGGCCCGGCAGCTCAAGGAGCTCCAGAAGGAAAACACCGAGTTAAAGAAGATGCTGGCCGAATCGCTGTTGAAGAATCGGGTCTTGGAGGCTGTATGCGAAAAAAAGTTGTGAGCCCGGCGCATCGCCGGGCGGCAGCACAACAAGTGGTGGCGGCAGGCCTGTGTTCCCAACGGGTTGCCTGTCGGCTCCTGCGCCTGGCGCGGTCCACTTACGGTTATCAAGGGCGAGCCCCCACCACGGCCGAGCAACAGTTAAGGAGACGGCTGCAGGAACTGTCGCAGGAGCATCCGCGCTACGGGTATCGGCGGATCGCAGCGTTGTTGCGCCAGGAAGGCTGGCGAGTCGGCAAACGGCACATTCAACGACTGCGCCGAGCGGAGGGATTGCGCGTCCCACCCACCAAACGAAAGGTAATTCGGCGCGGGCTATCCACGGGTTTGCCGACTACGGCCACGCATCGGAACCACGTATGGACCTGGGACTTTATCGCCGATGCAACGGTGCGTGGTGGGGCTTTGCGGATCCTAACGATCTTGGACGAACACACGCGGGAGTGTCATGTACTGCGGGTGGACCGCGCGCTGCGCGCGCAGGACGTGCTGACTTGGTTGCAGAAGGCCATCGAACAACAAGGCGCGCCGGAATATCTGCGTTCGGACAACGGATCGGAGTTTATCGCCAAAATCGTGCAGCGGTGGCTGGCGGAGAACCACATCAAGACGATTTACATTGAGCGGGCAGTCCGTGGCAGAACGGCTTTGTGGAAAGTTTTCACGGTCGCTTTCGGGACGAGTGCTTGAATCGGGAGCAACTGTGGACGCTGACGGAAGCGCGAGTAGTGATTGGCGACTACCGCTGCGAATATAATCAACAAAGACCGCACAGCCGGTTGGGTTATCTGAGCCCGGCCCGGTTCGCGGCGCAACTCAGTCCATCCCCGGCGCCGGTCGGGCTCCGCCCTCCCTCTGCCGGGGATGGACAAAACCAGAACCAAAAACTAACATGAACCCAGTCTCAGGACTAACTCACGAAGTGGTACAGAAAAGTGAACCCGGTCAGGCTCGCGATTCTTCTAGCTGTTGCTCTGACGGGCTGCGACTCCGGCTGGACTGGCGTGCATAAAGAGGCAGGACCGCTGCCGTTGTCCAGTCCAGATATGCCGATCGTTCGCTTGGTTGACAAAAGGAGAACGTTTGAACAAGGAGAAATCAAACGATTACTTTGGGACGAAGGAAAAGGGCCAATTTTGGCCGAGGACCGCGTCAAGCCACTTCTGGACTCCATTCCGAAGGAATTGAACGACCGGCTGCACTCCACAAGAAACGTGCCAGCCAAGCTGTACCAGCCGTTGCGCGATACGGGTGATACGGGCACCACTTACGAGTACATCTATGACACGTGGGGAATCGTGGTTTCGCTGAATCCAGACGTGCTGATAGTTAGTGTTCATGAAACCCCAGTGGGTCCTCATTCCAGGTTGCCTCGCAGTTGGGACGAGTTATCAATCGATCAGGCACGACGTGAAAACCTCAACGGACGTATCGAATTCATCACCGGGGGCGTGGAGCTAGTTATTTACGCGGGAACGCTCGTTCCCTGGTCAAAGGAGATGTATATTTTCTCAACGGATCCAAAAGTCGAATCCGGCCGCATGAAGTTTGAGAACAACCAAGCAACAATCCTACTACCGACCGGGAAACTCGTGCTTGTTCACCACGACGATGACGTAGACGTTAGGCGGGAATGACGCCGAGCCTGACTTGCGACTATCACAAATCCAACCAAATGAATGGGCCGAACAATTCGCTGCAGGCAACAGCCGCTGCCCCTGCCAGTTGCGATTGATTTTATGAGATTTGTTTGTCACTTTACATTTCGACGTCCCGCTCGGCGGCTGTGCCTGAGCTCTAAACGTTAGGCCACATACCACTGTCTGATATGAAGCGTGGATTCACTTTGATTGAGTTGCTGGTGGTAATCGCCATTATTGCGATTCTAGCAGCCCTGCTTCTGCCAGTTCTCGGCCACGCCAAAGCCACGGCCAAGAAAACCGTTTGCACCAGCAACATTCGACAGATTGATCTCGCGCTGGTCATGTATGTGGATGATCACGCTGATTCCATTCGTGCCATCACCAACAAGGAAGCAATTTACTTTACTTACAAAGAGAGCATTCTGCCGTATTTGTCACGAAACGGCTCAAGCACAAATGATGCTTTATTCGCCTGTCCAGCCGATGACTTCGATTGCACGATGCCTGCCATTCAGGATTTTTTCCTTTTCGACAACGTGACGGGGACGGGTTTTTGCCATCTGATGCAGACGTATGATTCGAGCTATTTTTTTAACGGCGAGGCTGATGATGTTCAGACACGCATGGCTGGCAAGGCGTTCTCCTCGGTGCGCGACCCGTCTCGGCTGGTTCTGGTGGGTGAGCTTTCGGCAGCCATCGGCTTGAGTGCCCATGCCAGATTACAGCCGAACCAATTTAACAATGCCAAGAACTTGGTCGGTTTTGTGGATGGGCATGTGGGCTTCATTCCAATTTACTGGAATGGCACAAGCGGAACCGATGGCTTGCCTGTCTTTTATGACCCGCCGAACGGATATGATTACACATGGTTTGGAAAGTAACTTGAATATGACGACCGTGCGGCCTAACAATTCGCGAGGCCGTGTGAAAACTCTGGCAGAGTGAGCCAAAAAGCATGGCCGGCGATCTGACAGTATGAGTCGCCGGTTTTTTTAGTTCCAGAACCGGGTCCGGTCTGGACAGCCGACAGGGAGGATAATAGGTCCGGCGAAAGAAAAAAGGGCGTTGCCGCCCGGTTCAGGCCCGTTGCGGGACTTTCACACCCACTGCGATCATCAATTTCTCGAAGCTCACCAGGTTGAGCACCCGTTTGAGGTTGTAGGCCAGCGTCGTCAGACTCCATTCGCACCGCACTTTCTCCAGGCCTTTGAGCAAAAAGTGCGTGTACCCAAACCAACGCTTGATCGTCCCGAAGGGATGCTCGGCCAGCGTCTTCCTTAACTTGAACTTCCAGGGCTCGGCTTTCATCCGTGCCGCCATCGCTTCCATCAATCCCTCGTTCGCCTCCCGCGTGATCCGCCGATTGGCTTTGTTCCGCGTACACTGTTTCTTCAGCGCACAGCTTTGACAACCGCTGGCTTGATAGTAACGAATCTCCCGC
>CAVXRE010000016.1:0-45363 GCA_963764175.1 uncultured Verrucomicrobiae bacterium
ACAGGGCAAATGTCGCTAAAGAATTTTTTGCCTTTTCAAGCCAACTATGAATTCGGGAAGGTTCTGGCTGATTCTCTTCCTCAAGTTCATCTTTAATTTTTTCTACATATTTCACCGCTTCAAGCCTCTTTGTGGAAATGCCCTCACCTTCAGTCTTATCTGCCCAGATTGCGTGAATCAATTTTTGGAGCGCTTCGATTTGCCCCTTTCGTTCATTGAACGAATTTGCGACATAAATGCTTTGATCCACTTTGTTGCCTATCATTCGGATGCCGCTACCTTGCGCAGCTTGAGGTGAATTTAGTGCCAAATAATTCGGCGACTCAATTGAGCCTCCGCCAGTAAGGTAAAAATTCTGAGGTGGCTGGATGCCAAAGCCTTTTGCCGGAAGCTCTCGTAACAACGCCTCATAAAATGCAACAGCGTTCTTATGAGCCGTATAAGTATGTTGGAGAAAATTAATTCGATTCTTCATGGCCAAAACAAGAGCGTTGTGCTCTGGCGCAGGAAGCACGACAGGAAGATCATCAAGAGGATCACCCTTTTGAACTTTCTGAATATAATCCTTGAGATCTTGCTTTACTTGGTTAGTCGAAACCGTAATGCCGTTTGAACCTAGGGTGAATTTAAACGCAATTTGGTCTGGAAGGGTGTTATCTACTGAAAACTGAATTTCATAACCTCGAATGCGTGCGTAATCTTCAAAGCCCCGCAGAAGATCATGAAAAAGAGCTTTGCGCGAATCAGCAAGATCCAAAATAATGTAACCGCCTTGCCCAGGACCAAAAATAGTCTTAGCTTCTTGGCCTGTATCCTGCTTGGCCTGATTCTTTAGAGCAGCCTCTCTCTCCATTACCAGTTTCATTTCCTCAAATTTGCTTTGTTGTTCGCGATATTGTTTTGACTCTAGACTCTCTACTTCGCGCTGACGCTGCCAACGAAAAAGAAACTGGAGCACAAAAACGGCTGCCAAAAAAAGCAACACGGTATTTAATATCGACAAATAATCAGTATATTTCATAACTCGATATTCTTTTCTGACATCCAATCGTGGAGAATATTCACACTTGGAATTCTGTATAGTTTTTTCTAACCATCCAATGATGTTGGATCGCCGACATCGCCCTTGTTGAAGTCCACGTATTCCTCGGTCAAATCGGCGGCGTAAATCACCGCGCCGGCCTGGCCGAGGTTCAGGGCGATGTGCAAATCAAATTCCTTGGGTGCAACGGCGGCGCAGAGCTGCTTCAATGTCGCCTTGGTCGGCTGGCCGCGCTTGAGGCTCCAGAGAATTTTCGTTCCGCCGGGCGCGCTGTAGCCGATGTCCACCTTTTTACCCTCGACCACTTTCGCCGGCGAATAGCCGAGCGCGTCAATGATGCGGCCCCAGTTCGGATCGCCACCGTGCCAGCTCGTTTTCACCAGCGGACTGTTCGCCACTGCGCGGGCGGCGGCATCGGCATCCTGAATCGTCTTCGCGCCGTTCATGCGCACCGTCACGACGCGATGAACGCCTTCGCCGTCGCGCACGATCATTTTCGCCAGTTCCAGACAGACGTAATTTAACGCGGCTGAAAATTTTCAAAATCTTGTAGGAGCCGACGTGAGGAGGCTCTAATTTTTCTTGAAGAAGTGAGACTCGTTACCTCGTCTCCTACAATTATTGGATTCCCCGCCAGCCCATTAGCCAGCACCAGCACCGTGTCGTTTGTGCTCATGTCGCCGTCAACGGTGATGCGATTAAAACTCTGCGTGACGGCTTCCTGCAATGCCGCCTGCAAAACTCTGGCTTCGATGGCGGCGTCGGTCGTTATGAAGCAAAGCATCGTCGCGTGCAGCGGCAGTGCCGCCGGTCGCGCGCCGGTGGCGCTCATGCCGGGCTGAATCATGCCCGCGCCCTTGCAGATGCCGCCGATGCGGACGGTTTTTCCATCGAGTTGAATTCGACCGCGGTTTGTTTGGGCCGCGTATCGCTGGTCATGATGGCTTCGACGGCGTGCGCCGCGTGTGCTTTAGAATTCCCCAGAACTTTTGCCGCTTCGAGGTACCACGCTTAACATTCGCCATTGGCAACGTGACGCCAATGCGCCCGGTGGAACCGACCAGGACGTGCTCCGCAGAAATCTTGTAGCGGCGGTCTGTGACCGCCGGTGAATCTTTGGTGTTTAATTTGCGACGGTCATAGACCGACGCTACAACTGCCGTCATCTCGCGTGCATCCTTCAAGCCTTGTTTTCCGGTGCAGGCGTTGGCATTGCCGGAATTGACAACGATGGCCTGCGCGGTTCCATTTTTTACACGCTCAACGCAAACCTTCACCGGCGCGGCGCAGACCTGGTTCGTCGTGAACATGCCCGCAACCGTCGCGGGCACTTCGGAGACGATGAGCGCCAGGTCACGCTTCCGGCCTTTGTTCGAGCCTTTGCCCGTGCCGAGACGTTTGATGTCGCAAAACACGCCGCCGGCAAGAAAGCCCCGCGGCGCGACAATGGACCCGGCGATCTCTTTGAATTTAATCTTGCTCATTGCTGAAAATAAATTTGGGAAAGCTGCGCGTGGTTTTCAAACCTTAACCGCGTCAATTTCCAGCCGCACCATGCGGACATGGACACCTCCTGCCGCATCCGGTGGATGCCTGGCAAGGTACCGGTCCGAGACGGCGGCGATGAATTCCTCGCGCAAATCCTCCGGCACGCGCTGGACGTAGGGCAGCCATGTCGTGCGCAACCACGCCGCAAAGCCTTTGCGCCCGTCGTAGATTGCATCCTTCGGCGACAGCCGCACGCCCACCGAGTTGAACCCAAACCGCGGCAGCCACTCTTCGTAAACGTCCGGGCTGTGGAAAAAATACGGCTTTTCCATCTTCCGGAAAAATTCGCGCCAGCGTTTGAGCCGCAATTCCGGGCGCAACGCGACGAAAACGTCGTGCGCGTTGCCCCTGCCGCCACACGAAACCACCAGCCGTCCGCCAGAACCCAGGCACTCCGCCGCGCCGCGCAAAAACGCTTGATGATCGTCCACCCAGTGCAAAGCCGCATTTGAAAAAACGAGGTCAAATTTTCGCGCAAACCGGATTTTGCGCGCGTCCATGACCTGAAACTCCAGATTGGCAAATTTGCCCGGCGGAAAAGCGGTGCGCGCAAATTTGATCATTTGCGGCGAGGCGTCAATGCCCGCAACGGAGCCGCGCGGCACAACCTGGGCAATTTCAGCGCTGACCTTGCCATCGCCGCAGCCGACATCGAGCACGTGCTCATCGCCCCGCAAGTTGAGCCTGGCAATGAGTTCACGCGCCCAAGCCTGTTGCACGACGGAATTCGCGGCATAATCCGCCGCGTTCCATTTGGCCGGTTGAGCCGGTTGTGGACGCAATTTCAAATCTGAAATTGAAGATTTCAAATTCAAACCAGCCCCGCCGTTTCGGGCCAGCCGCACAAAATATTCATGCTCTGAACCGCCTGGCCGCTCGCGCCCTTCACCAGATTGTCCTCGGCGCTCATCACGATGAGCCGGCCCGTGCGCGGGTCGAGCCGCCAGGCGATTTCAATGACGTTCGTGCCGGTGACATTCTTGGTGTCGGGCAGATTTTTGCCATCGAGCAGGCGAATGAAAGGTTCATTGCCCAAAACTTTCCGGTAGCATGCGGAAATTTTCTCCGCGTCAACGGACTTGTCCGCCGGCGTGAGGTAAAGCGTGGTCAAAATGCCGCGATTCACCGGAATCAGGTGCGGAGTGAACTGGATGGTGACTTTGGTCCCGGCGGCGAACGAAAGTTGTTCCTCGATTTCCGACAGATGCCGGTGTTTGGGCACGCTGTAGGGCCGGACGCTTTCGTTGCATTCGCAAAAAAGATAATCCACCTCGGCCTTGCGGCCCGCGCCGCTGACACCGCTCAATGAATCGGCGATGATGCCGGCGGGTTTGATCAATCCCGCCTTCAGCAGCGGAACCACCGGCAGCAAAATGCTGGTCGGGTAACAGCCGGGCGACGCGACGAGCAACGCCTTTTTGATCTGTTCGCGATAAATTTCCGGCAAACCATAGACGGATTTTTTCAACAAGTCCGGCGCGGGATGGTCGTGCGCGTAAAATTCCCTGTAGATTTCCGCGCTTTTGAGCCGGAAATCCGCGCTGAGGTCAATCACGAGGCAGCCGGCATCGAGCAACGGCACGGCATATTCGGCGGCGACGCCATGCGGCAGCGCCAGAAACACCGCGTCGGCCTGCTTCGCGAGCAGGTCGGCCTTCGGCTCGGAGAAGCGCAGGGCCTTTGATTTTGGGTGACTGGCGAATTTCGGAAAGACCTGTGCCAGCGTCTGGCCGGCGTTCTGGCGCGAGGTCACGGCCACCAGCTCCACGTGGGGATGGTTCAACAACAACCGGACGAGTTCCTCGCCGGAGTAACCGGATGCACCGATGACGGCGACTTTCTTCGATTTCATATTCCAAATCTTACTGGGAGGGCCGCCGTGTCGGCGACCCAAATTTTCCTGCCGGGACGGCGACACACCATCCTCCACAAAAACAAAAAACCCCGCCGGCATCTGCCAGCGGGGCCTGGAAATTTCCGCACAATTTTAACGTTTCGAGTATTGGAACCGCTTGCGCGCGCCCGGCTGGCCGTATTTTTTTCGCTCTTTCATGCGCGAATCGCGCGTGAGCAGGCCCTCGGCCTTGAGCGCGCCGCGCAAAGCGGCGTCGGCCCGAATCAACGCCCGGGCAATCCCATGCCGCACCGCGCCGGCCTGGCCGTTCGGGCCGCCGCCGGTGACATTGACGCGCACATCATATTTTTCCGCCAGGCCGGTGACGGCCAGTGCCTGCGCCGCGGTCGAGCGCAGGGTTTCGAGCGGGAAATAATTTTCAAACGACCGGCCGTTCACGAGGATTTTGCCGTTGCCGGACGCGAGCCGGACGCGCGCGATGGCGGTCTTGCGCCGTCCGGTGCCGAGAAATTCGATTTTGGTTTCCGCTGCCATCTGTCAGTTGAGGGTTGAAAGTTGAGGGTCGGTGGAAAATCAGGCCGCTGCCTTGAGCGGTTCCGGCTGCTGCGCGGCATGCGGATGTTTCGGGCCTTTGAACACCTTCAGCTTGGTCAACAACTGGTCGCCAAGCCGGTTTTTCGGGAGCATGCCTTTCACGGCATGCATGATGAGCTTTTCAGGCTGCTTCGCGCGGACTTGTTCGACGGTCCTGTATTTCTCGCCGCCTTTCCAGCCGGAATAGGTCATGAACGTCTTGGCCGTCTCCTTCTTGCCGGTGAGCCGGACTTTTTCGGCGTTGATGACGATGACAAAGTCGCCGGCGTCGAGGTGGGGCGTGTACACGGGCTTGTTTTTGCCGCGCAAAATATCGGCAGCCTGCACAGCCAGCCGTCCAAGCACGGCGCCGTCGGCGTCAATCACGTGCCATTTCCGCTGGTCCAAATTCACTTTGGGCAAATGCGTTTTCATTCAAACAAAGGGTGGGGAATTTATCAGATGCGCGAGTGAAGTCAACAGGGCATTTTGGCTGTTTCCAACCTTGATAATGCCTTACCATTGCTGCCGGGAATGACATTGGCGCAACCGGTGTGAAATTTAAATCAGCCAGCCAGGCCGGGGATTGATGGATGAACGGAAACCGTCCATTTTTTGTCAGATTGATATATCAACATATCCAGATGCGTTGATATATTTTATTTGCTTCCTGGAATCGAAGGGTTATTTTACACGGATAGTTTCCGACAATGGATTGAACCGCGTGAAAACAAAATCGAACAGGGCCGCCGGACTGGAGCGTTTGCTGCGCGAGCGCATCGTGATCATTGATGGCGCGATGGGCACCATGATCCAGCAGCGCAAGCTGACGGAGGCAGATTTTCGCGGCGCGCGGTTTGCGGACTGGCGCGGCAAAGACCTCAAGGGCAACAACGACCTGCTGAACATCACCAAGCCCGGGGTCATCGAAGACGTTCATCGCCGATACCTCGAAGCCGGCGCGGACATCATCGAGACGAACACGTTTAATTCGCAGGCGATTTCGCTGGCCGATTACGGCCTCGAATCGGTCGCCTATGAATTGTCCAAGGCCGGCGCGGAATGCGCCCGGCGCGCGGCGGACAAGGCGGAGCAAGCCCGGCCGGGCCGCGTCTGTTTTGTGGCCGGGGCCATCGGGCCGACGACAAAAACGTCGTCCATTTCGACCGACGTGAACAATCCGGCGGCGCGCGGCTGCACTTACGATGAGTTGGTCACGGCGTATTCGGAACAGGTGCGCGGGCTGCTTGACGGCGGCGCGGATTTGCTTTTGGTGGAGACGATTTTTGACACGCTGAACGCAAAGGCCGCCTTTTTCGCGATCCAGACAATTTTCGAGGAACGTGGGATTGTAGCGGCGGTCTATGACCGTCGCTCGAATAATACGGATAGTGCGGCGGTCACAGACCGCCGCTACAGGATTCCCATCCTGGCCTCCGTCACGTTCATCCAGGCGGGCAGCAATCGCGGTGTGACCGGCCAGACCGTCGAGGCGTTTTGGAATTCCATCTCACACGTGCCGCTTTTGAGCGTCGGCATGAACTGCGCGCTCGGGCCCAGGGAACTGCGTCCGCTCATCGAGGAACTTTCCGGCATCGCGCCGATTTACGTCAGCGCGTATCCAAACGCCGGCCTGCCGAATCCGCTTTTGCCGACGGGCTTTCCTGAAACGCCGGAGACCCTCGCTCCTCAGCTTCGCGAGTGGGCGCAAAATGGCTGGTTCAACATCGTCGGCGGCTGCTGCGGCACCACGCCGGCTCACATCAAGGCGATTGCCGAGGCGGTCCACGGAATTCCGCCGCGTAAAGTCCCGACGGTTGAACCGTTTTTGCGTTTGAGCGGACTCGACGCGCTGGCGGTTCGTCCGAATTCCAATTTTCTGAACATCGGCGAGCGCACAAATGTCGCCGGTTCGCCGAAATTCGCTCAGCTCATCAAGGCCGGTGATTACGAAGCCGCGCTCGCCGTCGCCCGCCAGCAGGTCGAGAACGGCGCGCAGGTCATTGATGTCTGCATGGACGAGGGAATGATTGACGGCGTCGCCGCGATGACACGCTTCCTCAACCTCATCGCGTCCGAACCGGACATCTGCAAGGTGCCGGTGATGGTGGACTCGTCGAAATGGGAAGTCATCGAAGCCGGCCTCAAATGTCTCCAGGGCAAGGGCATCGTGAATTCGATTTCGCTCAAGGAAGGCGAGGGGAAATTCCTGCACCAGGCGAAACTGGTCCGCCGCTATGGCGCGGCGGTCGTCGTGATGGCGTTTGACGAACGCGGCCAGGCTGATTCGTTCGAGCGCAAAATCGCCGTCTGCAAACGCGCCTACGATTTGCTTGCCGGGCAGGTTGGCTTCCCGCCGCAGGACATCATTTTCGATCCGAACGTGCTGACCGTCGGGACCGGCATGGAGGAACACGCAAATTATGCCGTGGATTTCATCCGGGCGACGCATTGGATTAAAGAGCACCTGCCACACGCGAAAGTCAGCGGCGGCATCAGCAACGTTTCATTTTCGTTCCGCGGCAACAACACCGTGCGCGAGGCGATGCACTCGGCGTTCCTTTATCATGCCATCAAGGCCGGCCTCGACATGGGAATCGTCAACGCCGGCCAGCTCGCCGTTTACGACGAAGTGCCGGAGGATCTTTTGGGATTGGTCGAGGATGTTTTGCTCAACCGCCATCCGGACGCGACCGAACGGCTGATCAAGTTTGCCGAGTCCGTGAAGCAAAGAGGAAAAGCTGAAATCGTCGAGGACGAGTGGCGCAAAGGCACCGTTGAGGAACGGCTGACGCACGCACTCGTCAAGGGCATCGTGGATTTCATCGAGGCCGACATCGAAGAGGCCCGGCAGAAATATGCCAGGCCGCTGCAAGTCATCGAAGGCCCGCTCATGGCCGGCATGAACGTCGTCGGCGATTTGTTTGGTTCCGGGAAAATGTTTTTACCGCAGGTGGTCAAGTCCGCCCGTGTGATGAAAAAGGCCGTGGCGTATCTGCTGCCGTTCATGGAAGCGGAGAAAAAGGCCGCCGGCGGGACACATAAAAACGCCGGAAAAGTTTTGATGGCCACCGTCAAGGGCGATGTGCATGACATCGGCAAAAACATCGTCGGCGTCGTGCTCGCCTGCAACAATTACGAGGTCATTGACCTGGGCGTGATGGTGCCGTGCGAAAAAATTCTGCAGACCGCCCGCGAACAAAGGGTGGACATCATCGGCCTGAGCGGGCTGATCACGCCGTCGCTCGACGAGATGACGCACGTCGCGCACGAGATGGAGCGCGAAGGATTCAAGCTGCCGCTGCTCATCGGCGGCGCGACGACGAGCAAGGCTCACACCGCCGTGAAGATTGCGCCCGGATACGGCCAGCCGGTCGTTCACGTCCTCGACGCCAGCCGCGCCGTGCCGGTCATCAGCAATCTAATCAGCGCGGAAAACAAGCCCGCGTTCGCGCAACAAATCCGCGAAGAATACGAGCACATCCGCTCGCAGCACGGCGGCAGGACGGCAAAGCTGATCTCGATTGAAGAAGCCCGCGCGAACGCGCCGAAGCTGGGCTTTGACGATCTGCCCAAACCGGAGTTCGCCGGCATCCGCGCGCTGTCGTCCGATGTCACCACGCTGAACACCCAGCACTCCGCGCGCATCACGCTTTCGGAGCTTGTGCCATTGATTGACTGGTCGCCGTTCTTCCACACGTGGGAATTGCGCGGACGTTATCCGGCGATATTGAATCACGAGAAACACGGCGAGGAGGCGCGCAAACTTTTTGCCAATGCGCAGAAGCTGCTCGAAGAGATCGTCGGCAGGAAGCTGATTCAGCCGCGCGGCATTTATGGATTGTTTCCGGCAAACCGGGCCGGCGACGACGTGGAACTTTACACCGACGAATCGCGCACCAAGGTTCTCACCAAATTCCATTTCCTTCGCCAGCAAATCGCGAAGGACGATGGCACGCCGAACTGGTGTCTGGCGGATTTTGTGGCGCCGCGGGAGGGTTGGCATGTTGCCGACCCAAATATCAGGGACGGCGGCACACCGTCCCTCCCAGATCACATCGGCGCATTTGCCGTCACGACGGGCCACGGGCTGGATGAATTGGTCAAAAAGTTCAAGGCCGATCATGACGATTACAACGCCATCATGGCCGAGGCGCTGGCCGACCGGCTGGCTGAGGCGTTCGCGGAATTTCTGCACAAGCGCGTCCGGGAAGAATGGGGTTACGGCAAAACGGAAAGGCTGACGACCGAAGAATTGATCGAGGAAAAATACCGCGGCATCCGCCCGGCGGCGGGTTATCCCGCGTGCCCCGATCACACCGAGAAGGGAACGCTCTGGAAACTTCTCGACGTGGAGAAAAATGCGGGCATCAAGCTGACGGAGAGCTTCGCCATGTGGCCGGGGAGTTCGGTGAGCGGACTCTACTTCGCACACCCGGAATCAAAGTATTTCGCCGTCGGCAAGCTCGGTCGCGACCAGCTTCTCGATTATCACGTGCGCAAAGGAATCACCTTGAAAGAGGCGGAAAAATGGCTTGGGCCGTATTTGAATTACGACCCGGTTAAAGACTTCTGAAATTGCTGCAACAGCGCGAGAGTACTTCGCCCGCGTCATATTTCAAGTGCGACAACAAATCATGTGTGCTCATGGTTTGGGCACCGGCTTGCCCTGCCGCAGCGCAGGCAGCCATGCGCCATAGCGGCGCTGATTATAGTAACCTTGCGTTCCGTGCTCGTCCTGATGGCCGGATTTCGGGAGGATGACAACTTCCTTGGGCGAGGTTATTTGACTCCCAATGGCGAGGACGCTGGACGGCGGGCAGGTTTCGTCCCTCAATCCAAGTCCGACCAGCACGGGGCATTTGACATGGCGCGCGAAGTTGGCGGTTTCGTAATAACGGCTTGCCTCGCGTACTTTGTTGGGGTCTTTGCCGCCTTCGGTATTGAAATACCAGTGCGGAAAGCCCGGTGCGCGACCGGCTTCGGGAGCGAGCATGTCGCCGCCTGCCGGGACGAGCGCCAAAGCCGCGGTGATATCTTTCGGATGCAGTCCGGCGATCATCAACGCCTGCTGTCCGCCCTGGCTGTCGCCCATCACCACCAGCGTTTTGCCGTTCCAGTCCGGACGTTTCTTCAAATACTCAATCGCCTGGTAGCAGGACAAATACATCCGCAAAAAATAACTGGTGTTGCGGTCGTCGTTGCCAATCGACCAATAATCCTTGAGCGGGCCGGCGAATTGCTCCTTGTAGAATGCTTCGGGTTTGTCAATCGGCAGGTCATGAGGTTCGATGTCCAGCGCCAGCCAGCCTTCCGCCGCACGGTCCGTAACCCAATTTTTTTGCAATCCATAAACGCCCGCCCATTGCGGGATGAGCAAGGCCGGGAATTTTCCGCCCTTATCGGGACGCGCAATCTGTCCCTGGATGTGCGTGCCGCCGATGTTGTCCAAGGTGATTTTCCAATACGCCACGCCCGGTCTTCCACTGTCCACCTTTTCGAGCCTGGGATGGGCGGAAACTTTTTTCAGTTCCTTCAATCTGGCCTTCCAAAACGCGTCAAAATCGGCCGGCGGTGGGGCGGCAGGCAGGATTTTATCCGGTGCGGCGACGGCGCCGCCAACGGCGCGATTGGTGTCGTTTTCGGGCTGCCATTTCACCTCGACCAGCATCGTGTTGGGCGCGTCAAACTTCGATTCCAGGGTGGCGACATTGTTGCTGAAGATTAAGCTGCCCTGTCCCACGTCCGTCTGGCCGCCGCCCTTGAGGGTATAATGCGCGGCCGGCACATTGGTGCCGTCCTTCCATTCGACCGTCCAATGAACGGTGTCGCCGACTTGATAGACGCCGTCCGACTTGTCCGGCGCGACAACCATTTGCTGCGCGCAACAGAAATTCGCAACAGCCAAAAAAATCGACGCAAAAACTAAATTGGAAGGGTGTTTGTATCGCATAAGCCTCAAAGGTCGTGCTGTGCCGTGACTAAAGTCGTTGTCGTTGATTTTTAATTCAGCGACCGCCATTTTCGCTGCTTTATAAAGCGAGGTGTTCAGCTTCATGACTGTGTCCTTACTGACACCAAGCCGGCGCATCAAGCTTTCGCCTGTTTTGGTTACGACACCCGTGCGGCTGGGACGTTTGGTCTTCATTGGTTGGATGAAGACGTGAATGTAATGCCCGCCGGGACAAACCGCAATAACTGCGGGAAAGAAAGCAGGTGCGTCAGCCTTGGCCAAATTTTTATGAACAGGAGTTTCCCGTTCGGAATCAAATTCCAAGCTGATGAACCGAGGAGGGGCGGATCTTTTGACCCTGTGCCGGGATCCATTAACGCGTCTGGACGCGTCTTTTCTGGCCCGACCGGCTGGATTTGCGCGCGGCAACTTTCCGGCCGGACAGGAGCGGGGTATGCCGCGATACGTTCCCGTTTTTGCGCCGTGCGGTCAACGGGTGCTCACCATTCTTCTCAACCAGTTCCGGCACGGGTTTCTGAGAGATAATTTCGGCATCGAATCCGACAACCACTGGCAGGGATTCATGTCCGTTTTTGTACGGGGCGCCCGGCGGGTGCTCGCCATTTTTCTCAACTGATTCGGATGCCAGCATCGGTGCTGGTTCGGACGCCGGTACCGCTGCTGGTTCGGATGCCGGGATCGGTGCTGGTTCGGGCGCCAGTACCATTGCCGGTTCTGGTGCCAGTACCGTTGTTGGTTTGGGTGCCGGTTCCGCCACCGGTTCCTGCAGGATAATTGCCGTGTCGGCTTCGGCAACCGCCGGTAACAATTCATGTCCATTTTTGTCAGGGGCGGTCAACGGGTGTTCGCCGTTTGCTTCGGCCGGTTCGGGCACCGGTTCGGGCAAGGGCGCCGGGCGCTGTTCGACCGCTTCCGTTTGTGGTCCGGTTGCCACCGGCGGTGAGATGGCTTCTCTCTGGCGCGCCGCGGCCAGTTGCTCCTGTAAATCCTGTAAATTTTTCCCGCCTTCTTCCTGGGCCTTTTTCCGTTCGGCAACTTCCGTTTCAAGCTGGCTGATCGTCTGGCGCAATTTTTCGTTGGCCTTGATCAACTCCACCCACTGTTCCTTGACATGCGATTCCCATTTGTCCAGCGCCTGCCGTTTCGCCTCCTCTTCCCGCAGGAAGTTTTTGAGGCTGGAAGAAAGGCTCACCCCGCCCGCAAGCAGCAGCACGGAGTAAATGATGTCCACTTTGATTCCCCATTGTGCGCCGGCGTCAAGCGGTTCCACTGCGAGGAACAAGCTCAACAGTGCCAGAAGTGAGAGCGCACCAAAGAGCAACCACCCCGTGAGCGTTGATCTGAAAAGCCGGCCCAGGCGCAGCGCGTACCAAGCCACCCCGAACTGCAGCAGCCCTGTCGCCAGACGTAAGATGTCAATGTCGTTCATATCGGTAACCAGTTGGTCCAAACAGAGCAGGAAAAAGGCCAAAGGAAGCATTACAGATGCAAGGCCATACAACGTTGTCAGAAAGACATCCAGTCCGAGCCAAATGCCAGAATGTGGACAGTGGGGACAGGCGTGCGCCTACAGTCTCGACAACACGCCCAGCGGCTCAAACGGAGCGAAGCTCATGAAAAGCAGACAAGCGCGGGAACTCAATGCCGGTCATTGCGGCCAGCAAATCCCGGCACGCGAAGTCAAACCGTCCTTGCGGCGGAACTTCTCCACATGCTTTTCTGCAACAGGCCGAGAACGATGAATCCGATCTGGTTGCCGGCAAAGACCATCAAGCAACTTAAAAAACGAAGCCACGTCGGCTGGACTTGCCATTTCTGCAATACCCCCTCATCATCAGAGGCACAGTTTCAAAACTCCCAAATACCGGAACAAACAGGAGCCACTTAATTTGACTCGTTAATCTTTAATAGATGAAAAATGAATCCAAAAATTGTCAAGATTTAGCCAAAACAGGGTTAGTCGTTTATCACCCTTCGATTATCTTCCTGATTAACAGGCGCCACAACCGTGCCGACCATGCAGCAACAACACTGGAACAAACAATGAAAAAAATACTCGTACTTGCAATCGTGCTTGGCTTCGCCGCCGCCCTGAATGCTTCGGCTGCGGATGCCAAGACCAACTGGAGTTCACTCTGCGCCAAGTGCCACGGCGAGGACGGCAAGGGCCAGACCAAGATCGGCGTGAAGCTGGGCGTCAAGGATTTCACGGATGCCAAGGTTCAGGCCGGCCTGAAGGATGACGCCGCCTTCAAAGCCCTCAGGGAAGGGCTTCAAAGTGACGACGGCAAAACCCTGATGAAACCATTCGACGCGCTGTCGGATGATGAAATCAAGGCCCTGGTCGCCTACGTCCGCAGTTTCAAAAGCTGACGTGGCATTTTCTCCACAGCGGGCTGCCAGTCGGTCATGCCGGCGTGCGGCCCGTGCGCGGGAGACAGCGCATTTTACAACAAACGGCCCGTTCGCCGGGTTGGCAACCCAAACTGGAACAAGTTTATGAAAAAATTATTCGCCCTTGGCATCGCGGCCTTCACCGTGGCCACACTGTCCGCCCGCGCGCAGGATGCGAAGTCCCTGTACGAAAGTGATTGCGCCAAATGCCACGGTGCCGATGGCAAAGGCGACACCAAGATGGGCAGGAAGCTCGGCGCCAAGGATTATACCGATCCCAAGGTCCAGGACGCCCTGAAGGACGATGCCGGCATCAAAGCCATCAAGGAAGGATTGAAGGACGCGGATGGCAAGACCGTGATGAAACCGTCTGATGATATTTCCGCAGCCGACGCGAAGGCGCTGGTCGCGTATATGCGAACGTTCAAGAAGTAAGCCCCCCGACCGTGAAATCCGGCTTCGGGATCGGCACTTTGGAACAAGCCGGACCGATTCCGGCCGCGTCGGGTGGAAGATGCCCTGGCAGCCGGGACGGGAAGTTTTGGCTGCAGGAAAATTGGCGACGATCGGATCCAGCCGATGAAATTTAAACCGACATGAACACTGAGCATACGACTCCGCCGCACCGGTCCTCGCTCTTCCGCAACTGGATGAGCCTGGTCGGGCTCATTGTGGTCGTCGGCAGTCTGTTCTCGTTCTTTCTGCTGTTCATGCTGGATGCGGTCGCCCATTTCTCCAATCCCTACATCAGTATCCTCACTTGGATGATCACACCCGGGTTTTTGATTTCCGGGTTGTTGCTGACATTGATTGGCGCATTACGCGCGCGACGCCAGCGCAAAGGCGGTGATTCCCTCGTCGCGACAGTGCAAATCGATCTGTCCCGGCCCAGAGACCGGCACATCCTGGTCGGCTTCGTCACCGGCAGCCTGTTGTTCATGATGCTCTCAGCGGTGGGCACATACAACGCCTTCAATTTCACGGAGTCGGTGCAGTTTTGCGGCGAAACCTGTCACACGGTCATGAAGCCCGAGCTGACCACGCATGACCACGGTCCGCACGCGCGTGTGGCCTGCGTGGCCTGCCATGTTGGACCTGGTGTGAACTGGTTCGTCCGTTCCAAGTTGACCGGTTCCTACCAGCTTTACGCCGTTACTTTCAACAAGTATCCCCGGCCCATCACCACGCCCATCAAAAATTTGCGGCCCGCCCGCGAGACGTGCGAACAATGTCACTGGCCGGAAGAATTCTCCGGCAATCTCGATCGCACCTTCAACTATTTCCAGGGCGATGCCTCCAACTCACCGTATTCCATCAGGCTCTCCATCAAGGTTGGCGGCGCCAACCCCAATCGCGGCCCGGTCGGCGGCATCCACTGGCACACGATGCAGAACACACGCGTCGAATACATCGCCACGGACCCGGCGCGCCAGAAAATTCCCTGGGTCCGGCTGACGGATTCGAATGGCGTCGTCACCGTCTTCCGCCAGTCGCGGTTCACCAACGACATCAGTCATTATGAAATCCGCGTCATGGATTGCATAGATTGCCACAACCGTCCGTCTCATCGTTACGTGCCGCCTGATCAGGCAGTCAACCTGGCCATGGAACTTGGCCAGATAGACCGCACGCTGCCTTGGATCAAGACAAACGCGGTCTATGTCCTCACGCGCAAATACAGCAACGACGCCGAGGCCAGGACCGGCATCGCCACGGCTTTGGCGGAGCGGTATCCCAACGACACGCGCATCGAATCGGCCATTCCCACCTTGCAACGGATCTACGCGGACAATTTCTTCCCGGAAATGAAGGCCGACTGGAGCGTTTATCCGGACAATCTTGGCCACATGCTCTGGCCCGGTTGTTTCCGCTGCCACGACGGCATGCACAAGACCGAGGATGGCAAACATTCCATCATGGCCAACGATTGCAACGCCTGCCACACCATCCTGGCCCAAGGCGCCGGCGCTGAGTTGCAGCAACTGACTCCAGGCGGACAGTCCTTCAAACACACGGGTGGAGATTATGATCTTTCCTGCTCAGATTGTCATACGGGCGGACCGTAGGCTGACAGCATTCGTCGCCTGCGCCGCCCTCCTGTTCTGCCTGCCGGTCGTATTGCCGGCTTCGGCTGCCACCAATGCCGTCGAGAAGCTGGCGAACTCGGATTGCCTGGATTGCCATACCGATCCTTCCAACACTTGGAAGGTGGATGGCAAAATTGTCCCGCTTGCCGTCTTTCCCACCAACAGCTTTGCCCGGTCCGTCCATTCCAGGCTCGACTGCACGGACTGTCACACCGGCATCAAGGAACTCGTCCACGGCCCCATGCTGCCGCCGCCGGACTGTACCGGCTGCCATGAAAAGGAAGGAAAGGATTACGCTGGGAGCATCCACGGCGTCAGCCATGCGCTCGGCGCTTCCGGCGCGGCCAATTGTTGGGATTGCCACGGCACCCACGATATCCTGCCGGTCAAAGATCCCTCATCGCCGGTTTTCAAACTCAACCTTCCGCAGACCTGCGCCAAATGCCACAGCAATCCGGATCTATCGCGCGAGTATCAGATGAAATATCCCGAGGCGGCGGCGCAATACCTCGACAGCATCCACGGTCGCGCCCTGCTAAAGATGGGGCTCATCGTCGCTCCTTCCTGCAACGATTGCCACGGCACGCACGACATCAAACGGTCCGTGGATCGCGATTCGCCCATCAACCACGCCAACGTCGCCAAGACCTGCGGCAAATGCCATGTCGGCATCGAGGAAATTTACAACCGCAGCGTTCACGGGCAATTGCTGGCCCGGGGCGATTCGCGCGGGCCCGTTTGCACTGATTGCCATACCGCGCATGACATCGAAAATCCCGAGGGCAACAATTTCAAGGCCATCAGCGACGCGCGCTGCGGCAAATGCCACGCCGACCGGCTGGCGGGTTACCGGGAAACCTATCATGGCAAAGCCATGGCCTTGGGCAAACCCAACGCCGCGCCCGCCGTCGCCGCCTGCTACGATTGCCACGGCCATCACGACATCCTGCCACCCTCTGATCCGGCATCGCACCTGTCAAAAACCAACATCCTCGCCACCTGCCAGCAATGTCATCCCGGCGCCACTATCGGCTTCACTGAATACAAGCCGCACGCCAACCCGATGGACGCCAAAAATTATCCCCTGCTCCACCTGGTTTTCATGGGCATGACCGGCCTGCTCATCGGCACGTTTGCCTTCTTCGGCCTGCACACCCTCATGTGGCTCGTCCGCGCCGTTTTTCTCTACCTGCACGATTCGAAGAAGTTCCGCGAAGCTAAAATCGCGACGCAGACGGATGGCGAATGGTTCACCCGTTTCGTGCCGTTCGAGCGGCTCCTGCATTTCATGGTGGTGACCAGTTTCCTGCTGCTCGTCGTCACCGGCATGCCCTTGAAGTTCTACTACACCGATTGGGCCAAGGCGATTTTCGCGGTCATTGGCGGACCGGAAACCGCGCGCACGCTGCATCGGTTCGGCGCGGTGGTAACGTTCATGTATTTTGGATTGCATCTGGCATCGCTTATCGGCAAGGCGTGGAAAGGCCGCAAATCCGTGCGCGGCGCGGACGGCAAATTCCATTTCAAACGTCTCTGGCAGGTGCTGTTCGGGCCCGACTCCATGATGCCGACCTTCCAGGACTGGCGTGATTTCGTTGCGCACAATAAATGGTTTTTCGGCAAAGGCCCCAAGCCGGAGTTCGACCGCTGGACGTACTGGGAAAAATTCGATTACTTCGCAGTGTTCTGGGGCGTCGCCATCATCGGCGCCTCGGGGCTTGTCATGTGGTTCCCGACGTTTGTCACGCGGTTCCTGCCGGGCTGGATCATCAACATCGCCCTGCTGGTCCACTCGGACGAGGCGCTGCTGGCCGCCGGGTTTATCTTTTCCATCCACTTTTTCAACACCCATTTCCGCATTGAGAAATTCCCGATGGACACCGTCATTTTCTCCGGTCGCATTTCCAAAAACGAGATGCTGCACGAGCGTAAACGCTGGTATGACCGGCTTGTGGCGACCGGCCGTCTGGACGAACATCGCGTCAAGGACGAATGGTTGCGCTGGAAAAACATCGCGCGGACCTTCGGCTACTTCTTCTTCGGCCTCGGCATGGTCCTGCTCATCCTGATCATCTACGCCATGATCACGCGGCTGGCGCACTAAGCGCGTGCGCGACGAACCGAGGCTGGAGTGATTGAGGATGGAAAACCGGCAAGATCAGAGGTTAAATCCCTCTCGTCCTCGTCCTCGAATCCTTTTCGTGTGTTTCGCGGTTGAATTCGCGGCTCGCGTCCGGCGTTTCGGGTTATGGAGTGCGCTGACATCCGTGCCCATCCGTGGTTAAAAAAGTTGAATTTGGATTTTCTATGCGTTTTCCGCGGTTTAATTCAGTTCCCGTCTTTGTTTCTTCGTGCTTTTGTTGTTCAATCCGAGTTTTCCCACAAAAAAGGGCTATGAACCGCCAAATCAGGTGGAGTCCCCGGCCTCGTTCCGGCCGATTTTTAATGGTCATGCGACCCTTGGGATTTCTGCCCCTCGGCATCCTGCTTGTGACGTTGACCTTCCCGGCCTTCGCCGGCCTGAAAAACAGCGACTGCCTGGATTGTCACTCGGACAACACACTCGCTATCACCAACGCCGCCGGCCGGACCATCTCCCTGTTTGTGGATGAGGCTAGACTCAAGGCTTCCGCACATAAAACCAACTCCTGCATCAGTTGCCACGCCGACGTCACCGTCAAACATCCTGACGACAATGTTCCGCCCAAGACCGTCAACTGCGCCACCTGCCACGAACAACAGACCGAAAACTACGATGCCAGCGTCCATGGCCTCGCGGCCAGGGCCGGACACCTCGACGCGGCCACCTGCCAGGACTGCCACGATTCCCATGAAATCGTCCCGGCGAACCTGCCGGCCTCACCGCTGCATTTCTCCCATGTGGCCCAGACTTGCGGTGCGTGTCACGACCAGGAAGTCAGGGATTGGGCGATTAGCGTCCATGGCCAGGCGATGGCCGCGGGGATCCGTGACGCGCCCACCTGCACCGACTGCCATTCCGAACACAAAATCCAAGCACTGAAAAATACGTCGCCGCAGGTTTCCGCGGAGGTGTGCAGCCGCTGCCACGCTTCAGAACGGCTCAACACCAAATACAACCTGCCCGGTGACCGGGTGAAGACTTTTTTTGAAAGCTATCATGGCCTCGCGGTGCAATACGGTTCTACCGTCGCCGCCAACTGCGGCAGTTGTCACGGTTACCACAAAATCCTGCCCTCGACCGACCCCCGCTCCACGATCAACAAGGCCCATCTTGTCGAGACCTGCGGCAAGTGTCATCCGGGCGCCGACGAAAAATTCGCTTCCGGCAAAATCCACCTGGACTTGGCCGCCGGCAACGGCGGAACCGATTTCTCGGCCAAAATCAACCGGTGGGTGCGCCGGATTTATCTGGTCCTCATCATCGGCACCATCGGCGCCATGTTCATCCACAACGCGCTATTTTTCCTGCGCAAGGTGGCCGCACGCTATCGCGCGGCCGTGCGACCTGTGGTGCGCATGAGCCTCGCACAACGCTGGCAACATTTCGTGCTGGCGGCCAGCTTCATCATCCTCGCCATCACCGGATTCGCGTTGAAATTTCCGGATTCGTTTCTCGCGCGTGCGCTCGGCTCCAGCGAACCGTTCCGGCGCTGGACACATCGCGTCGCCGGCATCGTGCTGCTGCTGGTCGGGCTTTGGCATTTGATTTACCTGCTCGGCTCAAGGGAAGGACGGCGGCTGGTGTGCGATTTGTTCCCGGTCAAGAAAGACGTGACTGATGTGTGGACGCAAATCCGGTATCTGCTGGGATGGAGCAAGGAGAAGCCGAAGATGGGCCGGTTCGGTTATGCGGAGAAGATGGAATACTGGGCGGTGATTTGGGGCACCATCATCATGGGCGTGAGCGGATTGATGATCTGGTTCAAGATGGATGTGACCCGGTTCCTGCCGCGCTGGGCCGTGGACGTGGCGTTGACCATTCATTATTACGAAGCCGTGCTCGCCTGCCTGGCAATCGTGGTGTGGCACTTCTACCACGTCATCTTCGACCCGGACGTTTACCCGCTAAACCCGGCGTGCTTTGATGGCCATGTGTCGGAAGAATGGCAAAAGCACGAGCATCCGCTGGACAAACCACGGAAATAAATTTAACCACGGATGGACACCGGATCCCGCCGAGCGGGACAGGCACCGCGGCCGGCTCACCGTTCGTTGGCCGCGCGATATAAGTTGGAGAAAGTGCTTGTCATTTGAGTTGCGATGTCTCAAGCATTCACAACTAGGAGCAACTTCGGCGGGCACTTCTAATTGGCACACGCCGGCCACGCACATCAAAAACTCGAACGTGAAGGTTCCATTCTGTTATTTCTCAAACCGTTCCGGCGCGCTTTGCCGGTTGGAAGCTGCGCCACATTGTTACCGGCGTCAGACCGAGAAAAATGAGGGCGACCTGGGTGGCGATGAAGAGGATCAGCCATTTGAACGCCGCGTCCGTGAATCCGTAGCTGTGCAGGCCGATGCCTAGCATGTTTACGCCGAACCATGAGAAGCTCGTCACGATGTTGCCGAACACGGCCAGATTCATCAGGCCGCGCTCACGCACGAGTCCGCCCCAGCGCGCGTGCAGGATGGTTGCGTTCCAGAGCACGATGAGCAATGCGCCGTTTTCCTTCGGGTCCCAGCCCCAGAACCGCCCCCACGACTGGTCGGCCCAGATGCCGCCCAGCACGGTGCCCACAAAGCTGAACAATGTGGCGAAACAAACAACGCCATAAACCATGCGCGCCAGTGATTTGGCGGTTTCGACTGAAAGCGTGGTGGTGAACACGCCGCGCAGAATGTAGATGATGGCCAGAAATCCCGCCACAAACGTCGAGGCGTAGCCGAGCGTGACGGTGACGACGTGGGTGGCGAGCCAGAAATTCGTGTCGAGCACGGCGCGCATCATTTCCATGGTGTCGCCGCCGAGCGCCAGATTGTGCGCAATGATTTGCGTAATAAAACCGGCAAACGCGGCGACGACGCAGCCGATGCCGTCGTGATAAATTTTCTCGAGGACCATTCCGAGGATGACCGCGGCCCAGCCGATGAAAATGGCCGAGGAATAAAGGTTGGTCACCGGCGGCCGGCCTTCGAGATACATTCTGAAAACAAGGCCGAAGGTGTGAATCACCCACGCCAAAATCACGAGATAAAACGCCGAACGCCGGAGCCAGTCGGACAGGTTGAACCACGAGAGCAACGCCAGCACAAGGGCGAGCACGTAGAGGACCGTGGCCTTGTAGAATGGCTCGAAGGCGCTAAAAAAGCATTCCTCGTTCGCCTTGCGCAACTGCGGCGCGAACCGGTCGGCCAGCCACGCGTGGTATTCGCCGACCAGGCGGTTGAAATCGTCAGGCTTCCCGGAACGATAGGCGGTGACCATTTCGGCGTAATATTTTGTCGCCGGGTTCAATTCGCCGGTGCGCGCGGTCTGCATGAGGTTGGTGCCGATGTTCTGCCAGTCGTCGCGCGGCAGGCCGGGGTC
This sequence comes from uncultured Verrucomicrobiae bacterium, assembly GCA_963764175.1. Classification (GTDB taxonomy): domain Bacteria; phylum Verrucomicrobiota; class Verrucomicrobiia; order Limisphaerales; family UBA11358; genus UBA11358. The sequence continues at coordinate 20,983 of CAVXRE010000016.1, forward strand.
CACGGGCGGAATAATCAGCGGCAGGGCAAAGCTGGCGACGGTGTTGTAACCACCCATGAAACCCAGCAGGTTGTTGAAGGCGTCCTGGTCGAATTTTTTGCCGGCGTCTCGGGCGTTCACCGCGGCGATGCCCGGCGCGATGCTTTTCTGGTAGGCATTCAGTTCCGCCGCAAAATCGTCCGATGCCGGTGGTTTGATGCTGACTTCGAGCCGCTGGTACAGGTCCATCGCACCGTAGAGCTTCATCAACTGCGACTCGAAAACGGTGCGTTTGGAGGCATCCAAGGGCCCGATGCGGCTGACCTGTTTATCAATCTCATTCAATTGGGGCCGGAGCTGGTTGAAGGAATAATACTTCTGGCCATCTGTCAGCTTGAGAAGTTCGGTGACCTCGTTGTTGTCAATGCGGAAGACTTTCCGGTCGTCGGATGACTCGGGTTTCATCATCGCCTCGAGCAGCCAGTCCATGGCGGACATCTCCTGGCTTTTGCCGTCCTCTTCAGTGACGACGGTTTGTTTGGTGCGGATTTGGAGCAGGGAATTGCGGGCGACGGAATCAAACGGCTGGAAGCGGCCGTTCATCAGCACAGGCAGCTTGCCGAAGCCGCGGGTGTTGAAGCCGGTTTCCGGCGGCTGGCGCAGGCCGGACAGCGCCCAACCCGCCATCACCACAACCAGAATGAGGGGAATCCATTTTTTCATGATTGTTTTTTCCTCTTCCCGGGAGCGCCAGTATCCCGCCGGCCCGACAGGTTCACACGCGCTGCGCCAGCCACCGGCGCGACCGCGGCGGTCCCGGGACCAACCATCCGGCGCTTCAAGAAGGGAACCAAGTGACTGAGAAACTGGATGACGAGACCCAATGCCACGAGCACGCACGAGAAGTAGGGTGTCAGCCAGCTGGGATTATGCACCACCTGCAGCACGCTGCCGTGGTCGTCGGGGTCGAAGCTCGCCTGATAAAATGTTTCACCAGCGTAGCGCAACGGATTGTTCATGAAAATCCGCACTTCACGGTCCTCGCCATTCTCCAGATTTTGCAGCCGGACACGGCTGGAAAAATTTTTGGGGATGTCGGTGCCGGGATATTTGTCGTGCCGGAACTCGATGAGATGGAGGCTGAACGGCAGGTAATACCGTTCCTGTCGCAGCAGCAATATGTAGGAACGGTCGTTGCAGGTGAACACTTGCGGCTGGCCCAGCCAGGCGGACACGAGGAATGTGCCGAGTGAACCCTGGGGGGTGACGATTTCGATGGTGGCCGACGGCATGTCGAGCCGGTCCATTTCGGTTTCGCGCGGGACTTCGCGCCACCAGATGCCGGATCCAAGGCCGGCGGTGGTTTTGACCGGCTCATAACCCGGTTGTGACTGCTGTTCGAGCAATGAATTGGCGTAAAAGGTTTTGACGCGCACGCGAAATGGCATCTCCGGGTCGCTGACTTCCCCCCGGCGCACCAGCAGCGAACAGGGAATGGCGACGACCTTGTCGGAGTCCCGGTCGCTCGTGTCCATGACCGCCAGTTCATACGCGCGGTCAGCCTCGGTATAATTCTTCGTATCGCCAATCCTCAGATGCATGACGCTTTCCCGGGACAGGAAATCCGTGAGCATCTGCCCAAGCAACAGCAACACGACGCCGAGATGAATCAGCAGGATGCCAATTTTCATTTTGCCGGGTTGGTAATAGCGGAAGTGCGCGACGAACAGGTTGATGAGCAGCACGGTGCCGACAAAATAACCGCCGGGGAAGATGGGAATGTGGAGGCTGGAGCCGTCTGGCGTCCAATAGATGAAAAAGCTGCGGAAAAATTCGTTCTGCGCCTTGAAAAGGCCGAGTTGCACCTGGGCAATGGTGCCCCAGAATACAATCACGCAGCCGAGCACCAGGCACGTGACAGTGAGCTTGAGCGAGGAAAAAAACCGGTATAATCTCGCGAGCATTTCAATATTTCACGCCTTGAACGAATTGAGTGAACGTGGCTTTCTGGCTTTCAACAACATTCGCATCGCCCATTAGTTTGTAAAACCACGTCCGGTCGGATTGAGAGACGACCACCCCCACAAGCCGGGTGGGCTGGCCGGTTCGGACATCCGTCCCGCTCATATCCACCAGCGACGCCTTGCCGCCCGTCACGCTAACCGCCGTCACCAGTTTGTTCACGTCGTCTTCAGACAACGGGGCCAAGCCGAGCTGGCCGCGCCAGCGGTTGACGTTGCTGGTCAAACCACCGCCCTCGCCGGCGGAGCTGCTGACGTTGACGGCGGCGGTGGCGCCGCCATCACCAGCAAGCATGAATTTTGCGACCAGAAATTGTCCGCCGGAAATCTCCTGCCAGCCGGGCGGCACCTGCCAGTTCGGCTTGCCTTCGCTGGAAATCGCGGCGGCGGCCGGGGACGCCCCCATGCCCGTATCGCCGATGACCGGATGGTCTGGCGGCAAAGCGGCCTGCGCGGGCGCGGCGGCGAAATTCAACGATTTGAGGAAGGCGATGAATGCCGGCTTTTGCTGTTCAACCAGTCCGGCGTCACCGGTCATTTTGAAAAACCAGGCCATGTCGTCACGGTGCTGGATGACACCCAGAATGCGTTCAGCTTCAGCGTTGCCCGGGTTTTGGCCGGCGATGTCGTAGAGCTGCGCCGGCTGCCCGGCAGCTTCGACATTTTCCGTGATTTTCTGAAGTTCCTCAGGAGACACGGGCGATAATCCAACCTGGCCGCGCCAGCGGTTGACGTTGGCGTCGTCGTTCCGGGCGAGGCCAGGCAGGGGAATCACGCTGACGTCAGCCGATTTGCCGTCCGCACCGGTCACTTTGAATGACGCCACGCGCATTTCACTCGGCGGAATCTCGGTCCAGCCGTCCGGTGTTTTCCAGGTCAATTGCGGCAGGGCGGATGCGGCTGACGCAGGCGGCGCGGCTGACGATGCGGACGAGATGTCGGGATGTCCCGGCGGCAATGACGGATTGGGCGAATCAGTGGGCAATGCGGGCGCCGTTTGTTGCTGCGGCTGGTCCTGGTCCTTGGCAACGCGATAAACTTTGACTTCATCGCGGTGACAGCCGGCGGCGAGGAACAGCAACGGCACCAGGACGGAGAGCCGCCATTGGGATTGAGGAAGCAGGCGCACGGGAGTGGCCGTGAATTTTTTAATCGGCTTACTTTTCACAATACAAAATTAGATTACAAATTGATGAAGATTCAAGTTTATTCTGGAAGAATGACACAGTGTTCACCGTTCAACGCGGCCCGGTAAATGCCGCGCAGCGAAGGCGCTGTTTTGGTGATGCTTAAAAACGGAATTGGAGGCTGGCAAAGATGACTTGGGCATCATAACTGAAATGGCCGGAGGATGCCAAATCGTCGTAGTGCGTGTAGGCGTACTTGAGGTTGAGGCGCAGGTTTTGAGTGATCCGGCGGGAGAGCGCCGCGGTGATGCTGTGTTCCTCGGTATCGGTTCCAAGCGGCACGCCGTCAACAATGTTGTTCTGGCCGTCGGCGGCGCGATAATAAAAGTAACCGATGTTCAAATCGGTTTTGTCGTCCAGCACAAAATCGGAGTTGAAATTGATCGTCCAGTAATTGTTTTGCGCGTCTAGGACGGCTTGAGTGTAATCCGAGGCGGGAGTTTTCGTCGTGCTGAGGACATAATTGAAACCGGCCTGGAGACCGAGCCAGTCCAACGGCGTCCAGCTTGCGTTCTGGCCGATGATGTGGGTGTACATCTTCGACGAATCCACTTCACTCAAGTCGGACGCAGGGTCGGGCTCCGTGCTGATGGTGGAGTATTGATATTCGTAACGGCTGACGAGCATGATGTTTTTTGGCAGGCGTAGCGTAAGGCGGATGCTGCCGTCCCAGGTTTGAAATCCCTGATAGAGGAGAAAGCCCGGGTAGGCATTCCCGGTGCTCAAATCATTGGGCGTGCTGTCCTGCGTATTATTATAGTTGTACTGGTTGATTTTATAATAACCGCCGAAATCCAGGCTGGCATGCGGGACGGGATACCAACGGGCGCTGGCAAAATATTTCTGGAAAAGACGCGAATCATCGGTGGCTAACAGCACCGGATTGATACCGATGCCACCAACCTGGGTCAGGCCGTTGGTTTCGTACAAATTTCCCTGTCCTTCCATCCATTGCCCGCCGAAGTTAAAAACCCAGTTGGTCACGCCGGTGTAACGAAAATCCAAACGTTCTGTCACATCGATGGAATCGCGTGTGCTGTTGGCGTTGAAATTTCCTGTGTCGGTGCCTAAAGTGCCCGTGCCGGCCGAATTCGCATCCCAATCCTCCTTTTGCACGCGCAGCGAAGGGATAATCGTCCAGTTTTTGTCCGGCAACGACATCAGGTTGACGTTCCAGATGTAATCGTTTTTGTGCGCGCTGCCATTGAGATTAAAGTAGCCAAAATCGGCTCCCGGGAAAGTGGGTGAATAAGCCACATCAAAATCATCCCCGTAAATCCGGCTGCCGCTGAAGGTATCGTCCAGCCTGGAATACAGGAAGCCGGTGGACAGGAATAAATTTTTCTTCAGCCAGGTATCCGCCGAAGCATGGGTGCTGAACAGGTCGTAGGAAGTGCCTTGCTGATCGGTGACTTGCTGTTCTGTCGGCAGTCCTTCTCCTTCAAATAAAGTCAATTTGTGCGCATCGTTCAAATTTCCCAGGGTGTAGCTGAGGCCAAGGTCGTAATTTACCTTTTGGTAGTGATGGGCCAGATCGAGTTGGAACGTGTCGGATTTCTCGTCGAGACTGTAAATTCCAGGATATGGCCGGTAGATAGATCCGTTGTCATGGACCGGTCCCCAAAGAGTCGAACTCTCGTCGCCATCCCGATACCAGTGGCTGTACTTGAAAGTAATTTTTGGAAGGTTGGGCTTGGTCAGGCCGGCTTCAAATGAAATCAGGCCGCGATCCAATGCGAGCGCGTCGCCGGGCAACGAAAAAGCCGTCCCGCCAATCCCGTCGTCCGGCAAAAACCCGCCGTTGCCGGAATCCCAGGTGCGGAAATTCTCAAAATGGACACGAACAAAACCCATATCGTCGCGAACCAAGCCGAGGCTGGCACTGTAATCGTGATCATCAAAAATGGAGTGTCCGTCCAGCGTTAATGTGGTCTTTTTGGCCACCTGATCTTCGTAGTGCAGGTCCTCGATGCCGCCAAAGACCCCCGTGTTGAGTTGTTTCCCCTGTGTTGCCTGGTTTGCATTGCCCTGGGTCAGCAAGGCGCCGGTGGAAAGCTCGATCCAGTTATTGTAGCTGTTGGTGCCGCCTTCATACCACTGCTGCGGCGTTATGGCGTCATCCGCCCGTGCCGCTTGGGCGCCGAGGACAATCAAGGACGCTCCGACGACATACCGGCCTATGCCGGGTTTCCACCGTCCGGCGCGCAGCGATTTTAACTTTCGATATTTCTTTTTCATCGGCTTCCGGAGCGTTGGTTAAAACCTGAGGGACGGACTCACACGCGAACCGTGAACCGCCTCATGGCAGCCGGCGCTCCAGCAGGTGCCCTGGCTCAAACGCGAGGTGTGGTCAACCCCACCGATTAGGATCGCCCCGCCTTGGACCTGCTGGAAATGGCATTTAAGACACAGGTTCGCGTTGCGTTCGGTGAGCAGTTTGGCGTTGACGCTGCCGTGCGGGGAATGGCAGGTGGTGCAACCTTCGCGCAGGGCTTCGTGCTCAAAGACAAATGGCCCCTGCTGGGAAGGATGGCATTGAACACAGTTTTCTTCCTGTGAAAGCAGTTGGGTGCTGCCGCCGGCAAAGGCAATGCCCTGGTGCGGGGGATGGCATACGATGCAAGACATTCGTCCTTCGGGCACAGGATGATGGTTGGGCAGATTGAACTGGCCGCGCACATCCATGTGACATTGGTAACAGGCATTTTCAATCGCGCGCGCCGGCTCGAATGGAAACCGCCCGCTGAGCCCTTCCGGTTGCGGCCGGCCGGGACTAAAACTGTACGGCGGCTTGACGTCGCCACCCGAATCCTCATGCAGACTGCAGGGGCCGTGGCAGGATTCGCAGCCGGCGTCGAGACCGTTTTTGCCCAGGGCGATGAGCCGGGCATGGTCGGCGGTTTTGAAACTTCGGCAGATTTCGTCGTGGCATTGTTCACAGTCCGCGGAACCGACATATTTTGCACCCGGCACATCCGGGAGCACCACCGCCCGTTGGCCGAGGGTGCTGCAGGAAATGGCCGCCAGCAACAGGACCAAAACGCCGGCGGCGAACGCCAGATTCCAACCGCGCCGGGCATGCGGCAGCCCAGATGGGATGAATGAAATTTTCTTCATGCGGATTTTTTGTTGTGGGTCATTTCACGCATTTTCGGAAAATGTGCTGTTACCGTGGTCTGCCGTTCATGGGTATTCCTGATAGATCAAGTTTTCAGCCGCAATCAACAGGTTGATGGCAAAAATCCAATTGTGCGCGCCGAGGCTGCCGTCATTGACCACGAGGTATAAATTGAAGCGGGCCTTCTTGATATTGTCCGGGATCAAGGCTTGGTTGGCGGCGCTCGGCCCGCTGTAATTCACGTGGTCCAACTGGGTCCAACCGGTCGCGTACCCCAACGAGTTGGTTTGCAAAACCAATCCCCCGGGCGTCGTGTATTCCCAGGCCACCACACCGTTGGTCTGCAATGCCACCCCCTTGGTGGCGGCCCAGTTGTTCAACAGGACGATCACCGTGGTCACCTCGTTGGAGATGCCAAGGCCCGATTGTCCGGGGTCATCTAAATGACAATTCAGGCAGACGGCGTCGGAAGTCACCGCGAAAGTGTGGCTCTGGGTGGTGGCTGGCGGAGCGTCCGGTTGCATATGGCAGGACACACATTGATTGGTCAGGTAAAACGTGCCGGAAATCGAGTTTTGGGCGGACTCCGGCAGTCCCGCGTGCGTCCCCGGATTGAAGGAGGCCGGGCTATCCGTCACGCCGTTCCACAATTGACCGACGGACCCAAGCAGGAAGTTGTACTGCAACGAATGATGCGGCGCGCACAAGGTGTCCGTCCACGCGGCACCACTGGAGTTGTGGCACTGGCCACAAAGATTGATGTTGGTGTTCGCCGGATAAACATTCGTGAACACGGCTGTGGTAGCGAGGGAAAAATAATTGGTCGAAGACAGGGGGTTGCGAAGCTGCACAGGATTGGCATTGGTCTGGTGCGGATCGTGGCAGACCGCGCAGGTGATGGCGACGTTCAGGTCATTTGTGAGCATGAGGGGGTTTTGACCGTTGATCAATGCAAGCCGGACGGAGCCGGAATGACATTGGCCGCAACTGCTGATGTTGGTGGTGGACGAGTTCATGACCTGCGACGCGTCCGGCACCACGGTGGCGTGACCGCTCGTGTTCCATTCCTCGTAAGTGGGCTGCATGGGGCCGGTGTGGCACCCGCCGCAAACAGTGGCGGCAATGTCAACCTGCGGGACCGCCGTGGGGTCATCCTCGCTGGCCGCATGATTGGCCGCCGGGCCGTGGCAATTCTCACACTGCACCCCGGCAAGATTGGTGGCATAGGAATAAACTCCGTTCTTGTTGGTGAAACTGAACCCGGTTGGCAAACCATAGCCGACGGTGTGGCAGGGCAGGCACGAACTGTTGGTCTGGCCGCCAGCAGCCATGAATGCCGGACTGCTGAAGGCGCTGGCGTGGGGCGTGTTCGTCACGTACTGGCAAATGCTCAAATGACACGTCAGGCAGACCTTCGAGCCGGCATAGTTCGGCACCGGACCGGAGACGCGGAAGAAGGCATTGCTGTAAAACTTCGTGATGACGGCGTAGCGGACCAGATTGGTAGCCTTGCCCAGCGCCACCCATGGGGCCAGCAAGCTGTTGCTTTTCTGATAGATCTGATAATAACCGGAGGGACCATCCCAGTTGACCTGCACGCCGTTGGTCAACCGTTCAATACCACCCATGACCGGCAGTCCCGGCATCCCTCCCGGCTGCGTGGTGCCCAAGTGTTGAACTGGTTGGGCCATCAGGGACGATGCAACGAAAAGAATGCCCGCCGTCAGAATCAACCATGGCATCTGGTTGGACGACAACGCCCTGGCGCGGTTCATCATATCGCAATCAAGCCGTCTCCCATCCTTGGCCACGCGGCGCGGCACAGGTCGAACTGTTGGATGCAACTTTGCAACACCAGAACAAAGAACAATAAATGGAGCTTTGTTCAACATATTCTTTGCTTGAAGGATACTCAAGCTTGGCGAGCGCACCAACCTTCTATTGCTTCATGCTCGTCAAATATTGCCTAATCTGGCTGGGTGCAGCGTTTCTGGGGACAGTCTTCCCACCTCCCGGAATTTTCTAAAATTGACAGGCTGGAAAAACGCCGGGAGAATGAAGCTTAAAAAAAGAACCCTGAATGAATCCATCCTCCGCCAACCCTCCCCGGACCACCGGCCCGCAAACCGGTCGAGCATCCGGCAGGAGCACGCCGATTCTGATGCTGGTCGTTTTCTTGTTGGGAGCCGTCCTGACCGGCGCCTGGTTTAAATACGGCGAACACGCAACGGGTTCCATTCTGCCGGGACGGGAACTTTCCGACCAGACCGTGAATCTTCTGCACCATTTGAATTTACCAGTGGAGATCCGGTTTTACTCGATTCTTCCCCCGGGGAGCGCACCGGAACCGCTTCAGGATTTTTCATGGCGAGTGAATCATTTGCTGTTCGAATTCCAAGCCGCCAATGATGGCAAAATCCACGTGATCCGGAACGTCTCGACTTCGGGTGCCAATGCGGATGCCGCCGCAGCCGACGGCATCCATCCTTTCAATCTGGACAAGGGCGACGCCTGTTTCCTGGGTCTCACCGTCGCCTGCGGGGAGCGAAAGGAATCCTTGGCCCAACTACAGCCCGAATGGGAACCGGCACTGGAGTTTGACCTCGCCCGCGCGATTCTCCAAGTGACCGCCTTACCGTCATCGCCCGTCGTCGCGGCCAGTCCCGCGGTTTCCCCTGAAATCACCAATGAAATCTTGCGCCTGATTCCCGATATCAATGGCACGTCGCTGGAGGATGGAATCGGAACCTTACGCCAGGCCGCCGTGGACAAATTCAGCGAGGCAGGAGCCGAGATGGAGAGGCAGATTCAGGCCGCGCAACAACAAGCCAGCGACGCGCAAAACGGCCGAACCGAGGCGGAACAACAAGCCGCGATGAAACATCTTCAGCAAGTCCAGTTGGAACAGGCGGAAAAAATCAAGGCCATCGCCGCCCGGTTGCAGGTTCAGATTTCCACCTTCGAGCAGATGAAGGCTGCGCCTCCCGCCGCAAAATAATTCCCTGCCGACCGGCGCGGAATTTTGGTACGAAGAAAAATCACCACAACGGTAAGCTCATCCCGTTGCGACGACCGGATGGCTCAATGTGCTGTCCCCATCATCTCATGAAATTGAGGTTGTTTGAGAGTCTTCCCGCCTTCAACAGCAAACAAAAACCCCTTCCCATTGCCGGGAAGGGGTGGATGTTAATTTTAACCGGTTACGGCGTGTGCACCACGCGGAAAAACATCTGCGGCTCGTTCCGCGTCGGGGTCAGGTAACTGATGGACCCGCCGGTGCCGGGAATATTAGTGCTGATGTTCTGCCAGCCACCGGTCAGGGCGGAGACGCCTTGGATCTGGTAGGTGGTGCCCACCTGGGTGTCGAAGGCAATTTCCGCCGCCGTGTAGATGGCGATGGTGTTGGTGGCGCCGTTGACGAAATTGTTGCCGTCGAAATAAATCACACCGCTGCCCGGCACTGTGAAGGCGCCGAACGGATTGAGACCCAAGGTACACATCATCCAGTTCGGGACGCCGGCGCTGTTGTTGACAGCGTTGGGGCTGGCCATGGCGTTGGTGGCAAAGCCGGGGCCGAAGTAGGCTTCCTGCCAGGCATCAGGCAGACCATCGTTGTTGGCGTCACCGGTCAAATTGCCGATGGAAGCCTTGAGCAGGCCGACTGCGTAGGGCGCGTTGTGAATCCCCAGGCTTCCGTCATTGCTGACGAACTGCCAGTTGTAGGCCGCTTCCAGGAAGGGGGTCGGCCAGTTGGTCTGGGTGGTGATGGACGACTGGACAACGCCAGCCGCAACATAGTTGTTTGCATTCGCCTCGTAATTTGCATTCGGAAGGAGCGCCGACAGCTTGTTGAGCAGGAGTTGGACCTGGGTCTGGACCCCCAGGCTGTAGCCGACGCCAACGTAATCGGGGACCAGCATGTCAAAGTTGGTGATGGTTCCATGGCATTGGGTGCAGACATAGGTCACGTCAACCTTGGCGCCCAAGTTGTTGGTGTAACTCATCATGGTGGAATGGCCGCCAGCCAGGGTGAATGCCGGATCGGTGGACGCTATCGGCTGCATATGGCAACCGACACAGGTGTTGGACACCACATTGGCGTGTGGAGCGCTCGGAATCACCTGGCCGTAGGTGACGGCATTAATGCCCTCGATCATGTCGCCTTGCGGACTGTCATGCGGACCAAAAGCGGACCCGCCATTCCAGGTCTGTTGGGCGAGCGCATAATTCACGATGCTGTTGGTGACGGAACCGTTGCGGCTGTTATGGCAGTTCATGCAGAAGCCGCCGAGACCGGCATTGGTGACCACAAAACCGGTATTCCCATTAAACGCGACGGTCGTGCTGGTGCGCAGTTGAGCCGGGTTGGAGGCGTCGTGGGGATCGTGGCAGGTCTGACAGTTGATCGCTTCGTAAACCACATTGGTGGCGTAGGCATTGGTTGAACCCAGGTTGGCGACATAATTAATAAAGCCCGGAGCCGTATGGCAGCGAACACAGGCCATGCGGCTGGCGGAACCGGAAGGCAGCCGGGTCGTTACAGCGTGCAACGAATTGTACCACTCCGCGGCTTGGTATTCTTCGGGCAGGCTGTCATGGCATTGCGTGCAATCGCCCGCGTTGTAGCTGACGGTGATGAAATTGGTATTTCCCACTATGCCATCCTGAACCGGATGCAGAAAACCGGGGCCGTGACAATTCTCACATTGGATGTTGGCCAGGTTCTGCAATGCCGCCGGCATGGCGGCCCAGTTGCCGTTGGTCAACACGCTCGGGAACGTCCAGCCATACACATTCGCGATGTCGTCAAAGCCGCCGTTGACGGCGAACGAGTTGGTGTCATAGCCGAGAGTGTGGCAGACGATGCAACTCTGGTTGTAGTAGCTGCTGACCTGGCCGTCAATGGCCCGGGTGAAGAACGAGGCATGGGGCGTGTTCGTGTAAGTGGGGTAAATGCTGGGCGCATTTAGAACACCGCCACTGTGGCAGGCCTCGCAAGTTTGCAGGCCATAATAAGTGGCCGCCGTGATGGTGACGGCGATGTTCGTCGTGGCCGGGGCGATGTTCGTTCCGTTGTTGACGCCAGTCGTGGTGATCGTGGCCAGAACAGTGTATTGTCCGACGACATCCGGGCGAAAAAAGGTCCGGCCCGCCAGTTGGGATACCAAAGCGCCAGCCTGGGTATTGTTGGGTATTGAACGGTCCGCCGGGTTGTAAAGCGGCACATTGGCGCCCAGCGGACTGTTGGTCAGCACCGACGCCGAACCCAGAGGTTTGTTGCTGCTGGGCAGCGACCATGTAACGCTAATGATGTTCGAAGGGGCAATGGCGGCGTTCACCAGGGCGTCAAGATAGACCGGCTCGCCCAGGGCGACGGTGCTAATGCCGGCGGAGAACTGGACATTGGTCAACCCATACATTGCGATTTCGTTCGGTGTGAGGGGACGCTGCTCGACCTGGCCATTTAATGCGATCGACGCCGCGTTGACCGTGGTCACTGCTCCGGCAAACGCCAATGTCACTGCCGCAAGGCCGGTGAACACTTTCCATGGGGAATGGTTTGGTTTCATAAGCTTAGAATCTTGTCTGGGTTCAAAAGTGCCAGGTCGTTATCCGTTGTTTTTTAGAGTTGCGCTTCATTCAGGTTGTCGCTTCACACAGGGTCCAGCCCGGCACCAATTCCTCATCGGCAACCAGCCGGTCAATGGGCGGCGGATTTAATTTCATTATCAACGCCGCCACGCGCCGGGCAATGATTTCGTTGCACTTGGAAAGTTCCTGCTCCCGCATCCGGGAATTTTCGCGGACGACCGTTTCCAGGTGGTCAATGTTGTACAGGTAAACGTTTTCCAGCTCCTCCACGTCCGGGGCAATGTCACGCGGCACGGCGATGTCCACCAGCACCAGCGGCCGGTCCGCCCGCGCCTTCAGCACGCCGGCAATCTCGCTCTTGTGCAAAACCGTTGTGGGACTGCCCGTGGAACTTACGACTATGTCCGCCCCGGCCAGCGCCTGCAGGCGCTCGTCAAACGGCAAGGCGCTTCCGCCGAGTTCCGCGGCCAGCGTTTGGGCGCGCTCGAGGGAGCGGTTGGCTACCAGCACTGAACGGGCACCGCGTTTGGCCAGGTGGCGGACACAGGCCTCGCCCATCTTGCCCGCGCCCAAAATCATCACCGTCTTGTCGGACAAGTCGCCGGAAAAGATCTTCTCGGCCAACTCGACCGCCACACTGCCGACGGAAGTGGCGCCACGGCCGATGCCCGTGTGCGTGCGGAGCTCCTTGGCCACCTGCAGCGCTGTTTGAAACCATCGGTTCAACACGCGGCCGGTCAATCCGAATTTTAGCGCCGCTTGATAGGCATTTTTGACCTGGCCGGTGATTTCCGTTTCACCAATCACCATGGAATCCAGCCCGCTGGCGACGGAAAACAGATGTTCCACTGCGGCGGCGCCTTCCTTGACGTAAACATAAGGCGTCACATCCAGATCAGGACAAAGCTGTTGAAAAATCTGGAACACCTTGCCTCTGACCCACGACGAAGTGGCGCCATACACCTCGACGCGATTGCAGGTGGAAACCAAAACGACTTCATCCAGACCTGCGCCGAGCTTGAGCCGGCAGCTGTGGCACGGCAAAAGCGACGGGCGAACCGCCAGCTTTTCGCGCACTTCCACCGGCGCGGTTTTGTAACTCAAACCTGTTACAAAGACATTCATGTCTGCGTTCCCTTTGCGGATCCAAAATTGCGCCCGGACGGCGCGTGGGAAAAAAGCAGTGGGTGGCGCGCCTTGCGTGTTCCATCGGGACCAATCGGGCTGCCACTCACCTGACGCCTGCGCTCTTGTCTCACACGGTAACTTTAGTAGATGACGCGATTGTTGCTGCCCATTCCTTGGCAACCGTTATACATTTCTTGTTATTAGAATAGCATAGTATGTACAACATTATTAATAAGATTTAATAAATTAATGGTTTAGCAGGTTTGACCTGTGGAAAAAATGTTTGTCCAGTGTGATGGGATGGCTCACGCTGTTACCATATCCGTGTGAAAGACAATTCAATCCAATCCATGGCACCCTGTCACCGGCTGGAGGCAAAAAGGGTGTTGCTGGAGACTGCGCTCGTGATGATTATCGGCGCCATCTTTGCGCTTGCCGCCAACCAGGCTTCGCCGCGCGGACTGGCGCTCATGCGAAACTATTTTCCGGAAGGGACCGGGCTGATCCCACTTGCCACCCCGTCGCACAATGCCGCCACCACAAATTTCCCGGCGCCCGACCCGGCGCAATTGCTCGCCGCCGAATTGAAGGAAAAGGGGCTGCAATTGGCCGATGCCAGCCTGGCGTTGCGGCTTTTTCATGACCCGCGCTTCAAGCAGAACATCGTTGTGTTCATTGATGCCCGGGACGAACAACATTACCGGGAAGGGCATATTCCCGGCGCTTACGAATTTGACCCTTACCATCCGGAAAAATATTTTGACGCCGTGCTTCCGGCCTGCAAGGCGGCGGAGCAGATTGTGGTTTACTGCAATGGAGGCGATTGCGATGACAGCGAGACCGCCGCCATTTTGTTGAGGGATGTCGGGATTGCGAGCCAGAAGCTCCTTGTTTACGGAGGCGGAATCACGGAATGGACCGCCAGCGGGCTGCCGACCGAGATCGGCGGGCGGAACAGCGGGGAACTGCGCAACTCCAGCAAATGAAAATCGATCCGACATCCCGGAGCCGCCTCATCACCGACACCGCCACGGTGATGGCGCGGTGGCTTTTGGGAGCGGCTTTTATCTACACCGGATTGAGCAAGGCGCTGCACCCCGTGGATTTTCTGAAGCTGGTGCGGCAGTACGACCTCGTGCAAAGCTCCCTGGCTTTGAATTCGATTGCCGCGGGCCTGCCCTGGTTTGAAATTTTTTGCGGATTGCTGCTGCTGGCCGGCGTCGCAGTGCGCGGGACGGCTTTGACACTCATGTTGATGCTGGTGCCCTTTACGGTTCTTGTGTTCCATCGCGCCATGGCCATTCAGTCGGCGCTGGCCATACCCTTCTGCATGGTGAAGTTCGATTGCGGCTGCGGCACGGGCAAGGTCTTCATCTGCCACAAACTGCTCGAAAATTTTCTCCTGATGCTGTTGTCGGGCTGGCTGTTGGCTGGATACGGCAGGCAACTCAGTTTGTGTTTCAGCTTGATAAAGCCTCATACAAAACAAGGTGAAAAAAACCTCGGGGCCGGTTTCCGGTAGGGGAATTCAAGGACAGTTGCTTGAAGTGAACTTCCGTCGTTGCAGAGTTTTATATTTGCATTGCCACAACCAGTTTTGAACCATCCGGCAATGGCCGATGGTTCAATGTCAAATTTTACCCGCCGCATTCCATTATTGGTTGCGATTGGGGCATTGATCTTTTATGGAGCCACTCTGGGCCACGGTGTGACGATGAACAGCCTGCCCCTCGCGGCGATGATTGCCGGCTGGGACTGGACGCAGGTGGCGGGACAACCCTTGCTCTGGCTGTTTACACTGCCCTTGCGGCTGTTGCCTGCCGCCTGGGTGCCTTTGGGCCTGAACCTTTTTTCCGCCGTCACCGCCGCGCTGACGCTGGGTTTGCTGGCGCGCACCGTCCAGTTGCTGCCGTGGGACCAGCCGTGGGAAAACACCCGCCGCCTGGCTGCCGCATTGCCGGTTTTGCTGGCGTGCGCGTTGTGCGGGCTGGAATTCAGCTTCTGGCAGGAGGCAACCGCCGCCACAGGCGAAATGCTGGACTTGCTGCTTTTGGTGGCGGCCCTGTGGCTGCTGCTGGAATATCGCGTCCGGGGCGAACCTCGCTGGCTCGGTGCGACCACCTTCGTCTGGGGGCTGGGCATGGCGGAAAATTGGTTGCAACTGCTGGCGCTGCCGTTGTTTGTCGCCGGTGTGATCTGGCTGGAGATTGAAAGCGCGAAAGCAAAGGGGGTGGAGCGCGCAACGCTGTTTGGAGTAAGAGTGGTCCGGCTCCAAAGGTTGCGCATCTACCAGCCGAAATATTTTCTACGGCTGGTGGGACTGGGGCTGGCTGGATTTTCAATTTACGCGCTGCTGCCGCTGGTCAATGGTCTGGCTCCGCACTCGCCGTGGAGCCTGGGCCAGTCCTGGCACGCCAGCCTGAAGCAGACCAAAAGCATGGTCATGGTGCTTTATGATCAATTCTTGGTTGCGCACCGGCTGCTGGCGATGGCGGTTGCCCTGTATTTTTTGGTGCCGACGCTGGCCTGCCTGGTGAACCAGCACGACGATGGCACAAAAAACAAATCGCAGGCGGACCGTTTGCAGCTTTGGATTTACCGCGGCCTGCGGGTGGCGCTGCTGCTGGCTTGTTTGTGGCTGGCGTTTGATCCGGTCACCGGGCCGCGACAGATTGTGCAAAAGCAATTCAGCGTTCCGCTGCCAATGCTGACCTTTGACTATCTGAACGCCCTGGGCGCGGCATTTTTGGCGGGCAATCTCCTGTTGATTTCACAGCGAAGAGTCCGGCGGCACAGCCATTCACGAAACTCAATGCCATTGCGGCAACTGGCTGTTCCTTTCGCCGCCGGCGGCCTCGTCCTGATCATCGCGGGCCTACTGGCGAGAAGCACCCCGGCCATCTGCCACATGAATTTTCATCCGCTGGAACGCTTCGGCGACCTGCTGGCAGATTCCCTGCCAGCCGGCCGCGGGGTGATGTTGAGCGGCCAACCGCAAAAGCTGGATGTCTTTCAAGCCGCCCTCGCACACCGCCGGAACGGGGCGGACTGGCTGGCCGTGGACACCCATGCGCTGCCAACGGTGGCCTACCGCGCCTGGCTGGAACGCCGCCAGCCCGCCGGCTGGCTCACCGACGAAAACCGGCATGAACTCTCCGCGCAGGAAACGGTGCAACTGCTCGAACACATCGCCAGCACCAGCCGCCTCTTCTGCCTGCACCCCAGCTATGGGTATTTATTTGAACGGTTTTACATGGAACCCGCCGACGCGATTTATGAAGTGAAATTGCGCGATAAAAAAAATCCGGAACCCCCGCCGCTGACTGCCGCGGCCGTGGATGCGAACGAAACTTTCTGGGCCGGCGCCTGGCAAAAGGAACTGGCTCCGATCGTGCCCGATGCCCGCCGGCAAAAAAACGGCTGGCAGAAAATAATTCAGCACCTCGGCCTAATCCCCGCGCCAGATTATCAGGACCGTTTGCTGGCGTCATGGTATTCGCTGTCGCTGGACGCCTGGGGCGTGGTTTTGCAACGGCAAAGCCGGTGGTCCGAGGCCCGGCTTCGTTTCGAGCAGGCGCTGCAACTGAATCCCGACAACCTCTCGGCGCAAATCAGCCTGGCCTGCAACACCAACTTCCAGGCCGGTTCCCGGCTGGGACTTGCCGGTGTGAACAAGGTGGCCGACCAATTGGAGAGTTTTCAACATTTGAGCACCGTCCTCAACAACTGCGGCCCGTTTGACGAACCGGTTTTTTGTTATCTGCTGGGCTGTGCCTTTCAAAAAAACGGCATGTTGCTGCAGGCCGCGGAACAATTTGAGCGGACCCGGACACTCGCACCCGGCACGCTCGCACCGGAACTCGCACTGGCTGAAATTTACAGCCGCCTTCAGTTCACTGATCGCGCCCGGCCGCTCATAAACCATTTGCGGGACGAGACCAAAAATCTTCCGGCGAGCAGTGCCTTGGACCTGGAAATGGCGTTGCTGGAGGTGAACTCATGGCTGTCGCAAACCAACACCGCCAACGCCAATGGCGTTCTCCAGTCCGTCTTGCAGCAGCATCCGGACGATGTGCAGATTATGTACGGCGCTATTGGCGCCTATCTCGCCTTTGGCGATTTCACGAACGCCCTTCAACTCGTCAACGCAAAACTCGCCCGGTCGCCGGACGACGTGGCGAGCCTGAACATTCAAGCCGCCGTTTTGATTCAATCCGGCGATGCCGCCGCCGCCATCCCGGTTCTGAATCACGTCCTGTCTCTCACCAACCTGCCGACAGCCCGGCTCAACCGCGCCATCGCCCGGCTGGCCTGCCAGGATTTTGGGGCGGCGGAAACAGATTTCCGTGAACTTGAAAAATCAGGCGAAGAACTTGGCCGCGTCGGTTACGAGCTTGCGACGATTGCCGAGCAACGCCACGACACCAATCAGGCGGCGGCTTATCTTCGGCTTTGCCTCACCAACACGCCGCCCGGAACAATTCTCTGGCACAAAGCGAGCGCCCGACTGCAGACTCTCGAACCCGGTTCTGGAACAAATTTTTAATAAAGGGAAAAGCCGCTACGAAGGACAAAATCCCAGCTTGTGTGATTGGAACAATCAAAAAGGAATCAAAAATCGTCGGGATGCGGCGGGCAAAATTTCCGCCAAACCAATTTTCAAACTGCCAGGATCAAAATGTTTTGCGACGCAGTCTGTGGGTGGCAACAAGCGCCAGCACGCCAAACCCCAGAAAGGCGCCCGTCATTGGTTCTGGAACCACCGTAACATCCATGAAACGCTGCTGGAGAGGATTGCTATTTACCCATGGAGATGAACCGGCGGTGCTGTTCAATGCCCCCAAAAAGGATCCTCCTATCCCTGAATTGGGCGAATTGAAAGCTGCATATTCCCAACCTACAGTTCCGGTCCCCAATGTTTCGTCAATCCCAATGGCGTAATCTTGCCCGGCGGTGAGGCTGTAAGCCTGCAAACCTGAGACTGTATATTGATGATCGCCAGTCGTTGTCGGGGTAATGGTTCCAAGCAGAAAACCACTGCCGGTGGGACCGCTCCCGTTTGCGCCATAAACATAAACGTCAAGCGGAGAACCGGCTGTTACTGCCGCGCCGTTAAAATTCAAGTCCAGAATGACGCCGCTGATTTGGCCGCTGACGGTCGTCGAAAAGTCTTCGACCTTGAAAGGATTACCGGAGGCCGGCGCATCGGCAACCCTCGTATCACCCAGGGAATTCACAATGTCTACGTCGGCGCGAGAAACCGAAGTGAAGGCAAAAGGAGCCAGCAAAGCCGCTCCCACACCCAGATGCAGGACTCCAAAATACGCTCTCAAATTTTTCTTCATAAATTCCCTGTTTTTGCGCGGTACAATCTGTGCATTTTTTCCAAGATAAAGCACAATCTGTGCCTGTTTTTCCGAAATAAACCGCAATAAAAGCGATATAGCGCTTCAGATAATGGTCATACCGCCTTGTTTGCGCTCGAATCGGCGAAACGTCTTCGGGAAGTATTTGGGAACACTAAAGAAAATGGCGGGAGCGGCGGGGCTCGAACCTGCCACAAATCCAATAACGACGCGGCTAAAACGGCCACACCCTCACAAATAGCCTCACAAGAGCCGGTCACAGCGGGACACGATTTGTCCAAAGTAGTCACGGCTTGGGAAAAACTTTCGGCCCCACTCAAGGCCGCAATCCTCGCCATCGTCAAATCGGCGGAATGATTTTTCACCATGAGCTTTAACCTGACATGGAACACGAGCGTGGCGAAATCGAATTTAACGCGCCTACAGGCCGGGGATTTGGGCGGGCAGCATTCGGAAGATCGCCGCTTTGGAAAAACGTGCTGGCGGGGCTGGCAACCGGCACGGCGGCGATTTGGACGTGAGACTGACAAACCTGAAACCGAGGATGAGCCATGAACTTGAACCCTGCTGAATTGCTCAAACTGCTCAATCCCGTTTTCAACGCGCTGGACGCCCTGATCTCGAATTACGGCGTTTATCTCTACCTGGTGTTCGTCTGGTTGGCACTGCTGGCCATCGCTTGGATTTTCAGCGGTGGCTTGCGGAAACGGATGAAAGGAAATTCAGCCACGGTCATTCCCGCAATCATCTTCACGATGCAACCGCCGATGCAATCCCCGCCGCCAACCATCGGCATCGGGGTCGAGCAGACATGGAACAATGACGATGAAACGATGGACGAACCATGACAACTTTTTACTCACGACAATCAGACTGTGGCCGACGTGTTCAGAAAATGGCAGACGCCAGCACGCTTCAAATTCGCGTCACGAATTGCACCATCAAATTGCACGGTCATGTTCACGATGCGCTAAAAATCAGGTGCAACCATTTTCAAAGAGCATTGCAAGAGCACGTCAACGAATGGTCATTTTATACGAGGGAAGCCTTACCCCTTGTCAGAACAAGGTTTTTACGGCTCGTTCATATCTCGCCGAAAACTGCGCGGAGTCCCGCGAGACGGTCACGCGATAGCCGCGAAATATCCGGCAGGACAACCGGCGAAAATTCTCGCGCAATGTCCGCGCAACGTCCCGGCAATGGCCGGGCAGTGGCAACGGCAATGCCGTCGAACACACGCCAAGCCGACTCGCAAGACAACTTGCCTTGCGCTGGATGCAAACGCGCCAATGTCCGCGCCGGAAACTTGCGAAACGACTCGCCTCAAATCTCAACCATGACATTCAAAAATTATGAACACACCAACTACACCAACGCCCGATCTTGAATCGCTCCGCAAGGCGGTTCAGGAGTTCCGGCCTATTCCGCATCGCGTCCCGTTCAACGGTTTGAAGCCCGTCCATGATTCCATCGTGGAATTGCGTAAGCAAACTGTGTCCTATGCCGCCATTGCTGAATTGCTACAACAACATGGCGTCAAGACCAGCCGGGCGCGTGTGGCCGAATACGGCCGCATCGTCCTAGACGGCGGTAAAAAACGCAAACGGCGGAAATGGGCAAAAACCACGCCAGCCGCAAATCTACCGGCCACGCCGCAAAGTGCGCCAGCCGTGACCGCAAACCCCACGCCGGCCATGACCGCGCCGGCAACAGTCGGCACAAACAACGTCCAGCCGCCAAACGAAAATTCTACATACACGTCACGCGGACCGCACATCGCCCACGTAGCACAACTGAGTCCAGAGGAAGCCGCAGAATTCGAGGCCAGCCTGAAGCTAGGAAACGCTCCAAAGCCGTGACCGGCATAACCGTGATTGTCTGGGGGTCGTAACGAGGGGCAGACAATCACGATGCGCCGCGCGGCGCAAGAGCGCAGAAGCAAACAAACTTGGCCAGCGACGTTCGCCAGCCACACGCAGCCGCAAAGGTTCGGACGCCGCCCGCCAAGCCAGTCACGCCACCCTAGAAGCAAGTTTTTTGGTTGGCAGCACGGTTGGCACCGGGTTCGCAACAAGGCGGTAATCACGCGAGGCAACATCCGAAGCAACAAAGTTCGCAACGCGGTTAGCAACACGGTGAAATAACAGGGTTATCACCTGACGCAACAATGCGGTTAGCACCAGCGAAGCATTTCGCGCAACACTAGGCGAGATTTTGGCGAGCCGCAAAATCCCCCTTAAAATAAGGGGTAACGCGTGCCTTGCCTAAAAATGGCAAATTGCTTATTAAAAACTAATTGCGCGCCTAGCGACAAAAGGCGGCAAAAAGCGACAAGTTGAAGCGACAAATTGCGGCAAATTCGTTGCCGCCTTTTGCCGCTTTTTGCCGCTCGGTTTCGAGCCGCGTTCTTTCCGAACGATTTCGTTAGGAGATGGTGTCTATCCGCAAAACCATTTTCCCGATGCTTCACTTCATCGCTGTTTGTCGCCCGGCCTTAACGTATGGCAACTATCCGGTATGGATTGTTCGCGGTCGTGTCATTGGCCGTGGTCATGGTCTGGCCGTGGACGGTTCGCAGCAAAGTTGGCAAAATGGTTAGCAAACGTGGTCGGCACCTGACAAAGCAACAGGGTATCAACGGGGGGTTAGCACCAGACGAAACATTTCGCGCAACAGGGGCGAAGCACAGAACCCTTGTCCCTTTAAGCGGTAAAGCTTCCACTGCGAAAATTCAGGTTGAACGCTTCATTGCGGTTTCCCTGCGTCGCGTCCTCCTGGTTTCACGAACAAGCGAACGATAGCACGCAGCAGCAATCCGACAAACGCACCAAGACAACCCCAGTAGATGAACATGAGCGGAAAGGCAATCAGCAGGTTGGCCGGACTTTCAGACGGATACGGCGAAGAAAAATTTGAGGCAAGCCATTCCAGCGGCTTCATCAGGACAGTAGTGACTGCCGGCGCCACCGAAAGGAATGTTGCGCCTCCGCCGATGACAGCTCCCCCAAAAAAGCCGATGGCCAAAACAGTTCTTGTTTTCACGGTTTTCCGCCTTCGACGGACGATAAAATGACGCCGATTCCGCTTGCCAGCGTCAACGCGCCGAACACCACCAAAACCAGATTGGCCGCCGCAATGACTCCCGCCGCCGCGTTGTCGGCCAAGCTGGGGGAATTCAAAAAGAACTGCATCCCGACCGCCAGCAAATAACCGCCAACCAGCAACATCAACGTCCCGTGGATCAACCCGACTACGCGCGCTTTCAGGCCAACATGAATCCACCCGGCGCAAGTCGCGGCAACGGCGCTGATCATGACGAACGCCGGCGCGTGTTTCTGGTTGCCTGGCGCAAGCAACGGCAGCAACACACACGCTACAAAGGTTGCCACCAGCGCCGAGCCGATTCGCACCGCAACGGCAAGTTTGGGGTTCATTTCTTTCGACTGAAAGCCAAGATGCACCAGCCGACGAGAGCAATAATCATCGTTGCGAAGGAAAGGTAGCCGCTCCCAAAGTGCATGTATTTCGTCGCCGTGTCGTGGTCAACCAGGTTGAACGGCGATGAGATTAGGAAAAACATGAATGTTTGAAAGAAGCTAACAATCGCCGCTGCTGCCAGCATCCAAATCCCTTTTAGCTTGAGCCGCCATGCGGCTACGAAGGCAAAAACTAAGATGCCCACTTGCACGAGCAACGTCAGTCCGCTGAAAGTCAAAAACGATAAAACTTTGGCCTCACCCGGTGAGATGTTCATAGATTTACTGCGGTGCTGTTGCTTCCCAATTTCGGGAACCGTTTATGTTGGCAACGCCGCTGAACGTGATGTCCATAAACCCATCCGGCGTCTCGTTGATGCCCAAGATGAGCCGGACTTTGCTAAAAGCCTTTCCGTTCCGGCTCTCAAGGAAAAACATCTGGTCAACCGCCGCGTGCCAACTTTGCGTCGTCGTTGACATTTCAAACGCGGCACTCGGCTGGTAGCCGTCTTCCGGCGCTGCGTATGTCACCCGTGACTCCGCCACGGTCGTTTCTATCAAGCCGCCATCCACCGCCTCCACCTGCACGCTCCAGTCCTGGGGATTATGTTCCGATACTTCGCCCAACGAACGGTTCGCTGTGATTTTCAGGTCGCCGCCAGCGGGAACAATCTCGCCTGTCACCAAGTCGAAGTTCATCGGCGCACCAGTGTAACGCAGCTTGTAGGTCTTATCAATGCTCACCAACGGCTCTGCACCTTGCAATTTCCACATTTTGATGACCGTCGGATTTCCAACATCGGGAACATATCTTTGCGACTCCGGCCAAAGCAGCGAATAAACAAAATAAGTGTTCGTCGTCGCCATCACATAGCCCGTCTTGCTAACATAGATGCCAAGCGCCTTCCCCTTGTAGCCGCTAACGGTAAAAAAACCATTACCATCGGTGACAAGCGAGATTTTATCACTTCCAACACGCGTGCCGTTGTTGACCTGGATACTGCCCTTGACCGCCGCACCTGCGACGGGTGAGCCAAACTGGTCTATCACCCGCCCATACAACACAACATCCTCGTCATTTAATTCGGCAAGCCCCTCGCGCATCTGCTGCTCTTTGGTTTTCAGGGGCGGCGTCGGAACGGGTGCGCGGGGAACGGCTTGCGCGGCGGGCGTCGCATTTGAATGAACTGGCGCGCTCACCGGCGCACTCGTTGCCGTGGCCGCTGGCGGCGCAGCATTGGTTTCAACCGCTGCGGTCGGCTGCGTTTGCACCGGCTGCTTTTTCCCAAGCCACAGCACCAGCGCAATCAGCGCCGCCACGACAATGACGAACCAAAAAACCGAACGGCGTATTTTCATGGATTGCTGATGTTGAAGCCATACGTCGAGGAAAACAATAACGTATGCCAGTAGCCTTGTTCTTGCCAATAATCGCCACGAAACTCGGCGCTGTGCCAGAAGTGGTCAGCGTAATTGTGACCGGATGTGTCCGTCAGCCATACCGTGGTTAAATCAAGGTTTTGAGAGATGTTGAGGACATTCGGGGTGGAACCCAAAGCCCTCGAATACGGGTTAGCTGCGTAAGCCAAAGCTTCGTAGCGGTCGTTTAGATTGTTTACGATGTCGAGCATCAGCGGGTTTCCAACGTTAAGAACATACTCAAAATTATTCCACGGCGCTGGATCATTGGTGCTGCCCGCGTAGAAGTAATATCCACTGCCAATGAAAGTGTCCGGTTTGAGTTCTTGGTCAAAGCACCACGCATCAGGCGAAAGCGCGTAATCGTTGACGTTGTAAAAACTAATTCTGTGCCCCACAGCGGCAATGTTGTTCGTCAGCCGGTTTCCATAAATATTCGGCGTTTTAGGAGCACCCGGCGCACTAAATGGATAACTCGGATTTTTATGCGTGTAGTCAATCAAATAGGGCGAAGTCACAGTCGCGTCATAGACGTGCGCTGGTATCGCTGCCTGGCTCGCCACATAAGTATTCACGAGTTGCCCCAGCCCTTGTTGCGCCGCCTGCCGCAACGCCTCGCCGGTCACGACGTTGCCCATGCTGTGCGCCAGCACGTAAACATGACCGGGGTATTCCGCGTTCAAGTCTTTCAACTTGTTCACCAAGCCTTGCGCTGACTGCCAAGCCGTGTATTCGCTGCCGTCGTAGTTGTGCGGTTGGAAAAGCGCGTCCATGAGCGTGGCGTTAAAATCGTAGTCGGTCGGCCAGCGGAACACGCCGAACCGCCCGTGATAACCCTGCCAGTAAAGCCGTTTGAACGCAGCCTCGGCAAAGCGGTCCTTGTCATAACGATCCATGTTCCAGCCGTGGACATAAAGAATGTAGGGCGTGTTCGTGTCCGTCGGCTGCGTGTATTGAAACGCCGACGTGAACGGCGGCAAGTCCTCCGTGGCGGGGACAACATTCGTTTTGGGCGTGGCGTTTGCCACATCGCCAATCGTCCAGCGTTCATATATTTGCTTGATGTCCACGATTTGAAGATAGGTCGTGCTCTGC
>CAVXRE010000017.1:0-374465 GCA_963764175.1 uncultured Verrucomicrobiae bacterium
TTCACCGTGAGCCTGCCGATGGTGTCCACGGTGATTTCCTTTGCGCCGCCGGGGATGTCAGAAGTGGTGGTTTTAGCGCCGGGCCAGCGGACCCAGATTTGGGTTGGTGTTTGCGGACAGCCCATGACCTGGACCGCGCTGTCCTGGGACCAGTAGCCCGAACCGCCGTGGATTTCCCGGGCGGCCCCCATCCGCGCCCCAAAGACCAGCCGCATCGTCGCCCCGACGCCGTCGGGATTGCCCGGAGGCCCCGCCAGCCGCACCCGCAGACCCGGCTTGCCCAGCACGTTCTGGTAGAGCCTGGTCTGCGCCCCGTTCTGGCTGACCGCCAGGTCCACACGCCCGTCCCCGTCAAAATCGCACAGCGCCGCACCCCGCTGCTCCCCGTAAATCAATATGCCCGACTTTTGTCCCGACACCGCCTCCAGCCGCCCGCCTCCCAGCCCGCGCAACCACAAACCCCGACCCGCGTCCAATCGCCGCCCAAAGTCCTCGAGCCGGAATGACATTGATGCAGCATTGGGAGCCAGTTCAAAAAAGTTCTGGCTCAAAAATATGTCCTCGTTGCCGTCCCCGTCAAAATCCCCCACGTTCACCGAATAGGCCGGTGCAATCTGCGCCTCATAGGGCAATGCCACTCCCTCAAAATGGTTCGTCCGGTTGAAAAAGACCATGGACGCCAGCGTCCGCGCCTCCACCTTCCCGGCGGGCTTGGGCAGGAGGGCCAGGATCTGTTCGATCGTCGCCTCGGCATAGGCCTTGTGCGTCGGATACTGCCCCAACAGCGGCGGATAGGCATCGGCCAGCGCGTCGCGCATGCGGCGCGGCACCTCCACCCCGCGCATCGGATCATAAACTCCCTCTATCAGGTCCAGCGCGCCCCGATCCGAAAAATCACCGTAATACATCCGCACCGGCTGGCCGCCGCCAACCTGATAATCACTGTTCTCCCCCCAGTTGCTGGCGATGATGTCCAACCGCCCGTCCCCGTCAATGTCCCCGGTCGTCACCCCGTGCCACAAGCCCGTGTATCGGTCCAATCCCAGTTCCTTCGTGATTTCATGCAGGTGACCGTGATCATTCTTAAAGACCCGGATGGGCCCCCATTCGCAGGCCAGGATCAGGTCGGGATAACCATCCCCCTCCAGGTCGCTCCAGACCGCCCCGTTGACCAGCCCCACCTTCTCCAAAAGACGGCTGTTCTCCTCGTCCAACACCAGCCGGCCGCCCACGTTGCGGTAAATCCGTGAATCCGCCGCCTCAGGATAACGCCCGGGGATCACACGCCCGCCCACAAACAAATCCAGCGAGCCCTCTCCATAAACATCGGCCACCGCCAATGGCCCGGTGCTGGCCGGCAGCGCCGGCAAATCCTGGTTCTGCGGGGTGGGAACGTAACCGAACAACGACGCCGAAGGCGGGTTGCCCGGAGATTCATAATTATCGCGTCCGACCACAAGCGCCCGGCCGTTGGGGCCCGGAACCCAGCCGACAATCCCCGTCAGGTCTTCGGGCAAAACCGACTTGATCGGCAGGTGGGCCAGGTTTCCCTTGCCGTCGGGAACGTAAACACCGAGGTTGCCGCCGCGACCGCTTCCGATGACCAGTTCCTCGCGTCCGTCCCCCCATAAATTCACCCAGGCCACCCCCGGCCCCTCCTGGCTCAACTGCCAGGGCAACAAGGGCTGGCGCGCGTAATCATCATAGAATTCCTGGTGATGCTGGTGGGAGAGCATCTGGCTGACGTCCTTGAAATAGGGCTGTTCCTGCTCCAGGGGCCGCGGCTGCTCCGCCGCCTCCGCCAGGGCCTCGTCAATTTCGTAAATCCGGTTGGGTTTGACATCGTGGACAACGCTCCTGCTGCCATTGCGCCAGGTCACTTCGAGGGTCATGTTCCGGCTTTTGCCCGCCGCGAAGACCCGTTCGGGATCCGAACCGGACAGATAGAGGCCGCCGCAGGCGACCTCCTGGCTTTGCATGGGCAGCGCGCCGTCGAGCAATTTGATCTTGGCGCCGATGCCCTGGGTGTTGGGGGGCAGTCCCTTGAGGCGCACGGCAACGCGCGGAGCCGAGCCGTGGTTGTGGTAGACGCTGGCGGCGCTGCCGAGGTTGTTGACGACGACATCGAGGCCGCCGTCGTTGTCCAGGTCGGCGGCGGCGATGCCATTGTGCAGGGCCGGTTGGTCGAATCCCCAGGCCGCCCCCACGTCTTCAAATTTCAGATTGCCCAGATTCCGAAACGCCACCATCGGCGTCTTCAGGGGTTGCGCCAGCTTGTTTTCCTGGAAATGTTCCTCCTCCAATTGTTCCTGGGGTGATCGTGCCACCGGCTTGCCGTCCGGTCCAAGCTTCGGTGGAATCAGCGTGCCGGCACGCCGCAGTTTTACTGTCTTCTCCATGGTATCTATGTCATTCAAATCGTGTGCGAAGCCTGTGGGGATGATCAAGTCTTCATATCCGTCCAGGTCCACGTCCATGAAAAGCGGCTGCCACGACCATCCGGAAGCGGTGACCCCGGCATAGGCGGCCATCTCCTCGAACGTGCCGTCGCCACGGTTTCGGAAGAGCACGTTTTGCGGAATCTGCGGGCGGTTGTCAATCGCTCCAACTGGCGGGCGCGGTGATCCCATATCATTATTCAGCTGACTTTTGCGCACGCGCCAGTCCCGGCTCAACATGTCCACGACGCAAAAATCCATCAGGCCGTCCCGGTCCATGTCCGCAAAGTCAACGCCCATCGAAAACTTGCTCGTATGGCGCAACGCCAGACGCGGAGCGGCCCGAAAATGTCCCCTGCCATCGTTCATCCAAAGCCGGTCCGGCGTCCAATAATCATTGCACACATAAATGTCCGGTGCGCCATTCCCGCTCAAGTCGCGGAACGCCGCCGTCAGTCCCCAATCCAGAGGCGGACTGGCCAGGGGAATACCGTCTTCATCCAGAAACGCCCCGTTGGTCCACGACAGCGGCGCAAAATGTCCCTTCCCGTCATTGAGATAAAGAAAGTCAGGTTCGCCGTACTCTTTGACGGTCCCATTGGTGAAGACAAAACGATTTTGCAGCGCCGGAGCCACGGTCAACTGGCCATCCACCTTGAATATGTCTATGCTGCTATATTCCGCACGATCACGAGAATCTGTGACGCGATCATCGGCCACGTACAAATCAAGCGCACCCTTCCCATCAATGTCTGCCAGCGCCATCGTGGTCGCCCCGTATGGGCTGAGCGTCCCGGCAGCCTGGCTGCACTCCACAAACGTCCCGTCGCCCTTGTTCGTGAAACACAGTACGCCCGAGCCAGTGGTGCTGACCAGCAAATCCAGCCAGCCGTCTCCGTTGATGTCCGCAAAGACCGCTCCCCGGCAATTCCGGTTGCCGCAATCTATCCCGGACCCCGCCGTCACGTCCTTGAACTTCATCCCGCCCAGGTTCTTGTACAGTGCGTTGTGCCCGTCCAGACTGCACAAAAAAATCGCCGGCAACCCGTCGTGGTATATGTCACCAAGGGCCACACCGCAGCCGCCGGTCAAGACCTGGTTGGTGGCGATGGTCCACTCGTTCAGCGGGTTGGTGAACGTGATCCCGGTTTGTTCTGGCGGCAGCAATGTGAATCCGGGGCTGCCCTCATGCGGCACGTGGAGTTCCGCCCACTTGAAGCCCTTTTCCTGGTGCCATTGCAGTTGCCCGGCGCACGGAAATGTCTCCACTGCCAATGACAGCAACAGAAAAATATTTGTCGGGAAAAATTGCATAGGATATTTCAACCATCAATAATTCACCGTGAGCCTGCCGATGGTGTCCACGGTGATTTCCTTTGCGCCGCCGGGGATGTCAGAAGTGGTGGTTTTAGCGCCGGGCCAGCGGACCCAGATTTGGGTTGGTGTTTGCGGACAGCCCATGACCTGGACCGCGCTGTCCTGGGACCAGTAGCCCGAACCGCCGTGGATTTCCCGGGCGGCCCCCATCCGCGCCCCAAAGACCAGCCGCATCGTCGCCCCGACGCCGTCGGGATTGCCCGGAGGCCCCGCCAGCCGCACCCGCAGACCCGGCTTGCCCAGCACGTTCTGGTAGAGCCTGGTCTGCGCCCCGTTCTGGCTGACCGCCAGGTCCACACGCCCGTCCCCGTCAAAATCGCACAGCGCCGCACCCCGCTGCTCCCCGTAAATCAATATGCCCGACTTTTGTCCCGACACCGCCTCCAGCCGCCCGCCTCCCAGCCCGCGCAACCACAAACCCCGACCCGCGTCCAATCGCCGCCCAAAGTCCTCGAGCCGGAATGACATTGATGCAGCATTGGGAGCCAGTTCAAAAAAGTTCTGGCTCAAAAATATGTCCTCGTTGCCGTCCCCGTCAAAATCCCCCACGTTCACCGAATAGGCCGGTGCAATCTGCGCCTCATAGGGCAATGCCACTCCCTCAAAATGGTTCGTCCGGTTGAAAAAGACCATGGACGCCAGCGTCCGCGCCTCCACCTTCCCGGCCGGTTTGGGCAGGAGGGCCAGGATCTGTTCGATCGTCGCCTCGGCATAGGCCTTGTGCGTCGGATACTGCCCCAACAACGGCGGATAGAAATTGACCAGCGCGTCGCGCATGCGGCGCGGCACCTCCACCCCGCGCATCGGATCATAAACTCCCTCTATCAGGTCCAGCGCGCCCCGATCCGAAAAATCACCGTAATACATCCGCACCGGCTGGCCGCCGCCAACCTGATAATCACTGTTCTCCCCCCAGTTGCTGGCGATGATGTCCAACCGCCCGTCCCCGTCAATGTCCCCGGTCGTCACCCCGTGCCACAAGCCCGTGTATCGGTCCAATCCCAGTTCCTTCGTGATTTCATGCAGGTGACCGTGATCATTCTTAAAGACCCGGATGGGCCCCCATTCGCAGGCCAGGATCAGGTCGGGATAACCATCCCCCTCCAGGTCGCTCCAGACCGCCCCGTTGACCAGCCCCACCTTCTCCAAAAGACGGCTGTTCTCCTCGTCCAACACCAGCCGGCCGCCCACGTTGCGGTAAATCCGTGAATCCGCCGCCTCAGGATAACGCCCGGGGATCACACGCCCGCCCACAAACAAATCCAGCGAGCCCTCTCCATAAACATCGGCCACCGCCAATGGCCCGGTGCTGGCCGGCAGCGCCGGCAAATCCTGGTTCTGCGGGGTGGGAACGTAACCGAACAACGACGCCGAAGGCGGGTTGCCCGGAGATTCATAATTATCGCGTCCGACCACAAGCGCCCGGCCGTTGGGGCCCGGAACCCAGCCGACAATCCCCGTCAGGTCTTCGGGCAAAACCGACTTGATCGGCAGGTGGGCCAGGTTTCCCTTGCCGTCGGGAACGTAAACACCGAGGTTGCCGCCGCGACCGCTTCCGATGACCAGTTCCTCGCGTCCGTCCCCCCATAAATTCACCCAGGCCACCCCCGGCCCCTCCTGGCTCAACTGCCAGGGCAACAAGGGCTGGCGCGCGTAATCATCATAGAATTCCTGGTGATGCTGGTGGGAGAGCATCTGGCTGACGTCCTTGAAATAGGGCTGTTCCTGCTCCAGGGGCCGCGGCTGCTCCGCCGCCTCCGCCAGGGCCTCGTCAATTTCGTAAATCCGGTTGGGTTTGACATCGTGGACAACGCTCCTGCTGCCATTGCGCCAGGTCACTTCGAGGGTCATGTTCCGGCTTTTGCCCGCCGCGAAGACCCGTTCGGGATCCGAACCGGACAGATAGAGGCCGCCGCAGGCGACCTCCTGGCTTTGCATGGGCAGCGCGCCGTCGAGCAATTTGATCTTGGCGCCGATGCCCTGGGTGTTGGGGGGCAGTCCCTTGAGGCGCACGGCAACGCGCGGAGCCGAGCCGTGGTTGTGGTAGACGCTGGCGGCGCTGCCGAGGTTGTTGACGACGACATCGAGGCCGCCGTCGTTGTCCAGGTCGGCGGCGGCGATGCCATTGTGCAGGGCCGGTTGGTCGAATCCCCAGGCCGCCCCCACGTCTTCAAATTTCAGATTGCCCAGATTCCGAAACGCCACCATCGGCGTCTTCAGGGGTTGCGCCAGCTTGTCCACTTGGTAAAGTTCCTCGCACCTTTGTTCACGGGGTGATCGTGCCGTCGGCTTGCCGTCCGGTCCAAGCTTCGGCGGAACCAATGTGCCGGCGTGCATCAATTTCGCCTTCTTCTCCCTGACATCCATGTCATTCAAATCGTGTGCGAAGCCTGTGGAGATGATCAGGTCTTCATATCCGTCCAGGTCCACGTCCATGAAAAGCGGCTGCCACGACCAGTCCATGGCGGTGACCCCGGCATAGGCGGCCATCTCCTCGAACGTGCCGTCGCCACGGTTTCGGAAGAGCACGCTTTGCGGAATCTGCGGGCGGTTGTCAATCGCCCCAATCGGTGGGGAAGGGAATCCTATCTCCATAAGTTGACACCTGCGCGTGCGCCAGTCCCGGCTCAACATGTCCGAGACGCAAAAATCCATCAGGCCGTCCCGGTCCATGTCCGCAAAGTCAACGCCCATCGAAAACTTGCTCGTATGGCGCAACGCCAGACGCGGGGCGGCCCGAAAATGTCCCTTGCCATCGTTCATCCAAAGCCGGTCCGGCGTCCAAAAGTCGTTGCACACATAAATGTCCGGCGCACCGTCCCCGTTCAAATCTCGGAATGCCACACCTTGACTCCAATCCCGCGGCGGGCCGGTCAGGGGAATACCGTCTTCATCCAGAAACGCCCCGTTGGTCCACGACAGCGGCGTGAAATGTCCCTTCCCGTCGTTGAGATAAAGAAAGCTGGGCTCACCGTATTCTAGGATGGTTCCATTGGTGAAGACAAAACGATCCTGCAGTGCGGGAGCAATGTTCTGGTGACCGTCGGTCACAAAAATATCGAAGTTGTCAAACTCAGGGAGATCGCGTGAATCTGTGACGCGATAATCAGCCACGTACAAATCAAGCGCACCCTTCCCATCAATGTCTGCCAGCGCCATCGTCATCGCCCCGTATGGGCTGAGCGTCCCGGCAGCCTGGCTGCACTCCACAAACGTCCCGTCGCCCTTGTTCGTGAAACATAGCACGCCCGAGCCGCTGGTGCTGACCAGCAAATCCAGCCACCCATCCCCGTTGATGTCCGCAAAGACCGCCCCCCGGCAATTCCGGTTGCCGCAATCTATCCCGGACCCCGCCGTCACGTCCTTGAACTTCATCCCGCCCAGGTTCTTGTACAGTGCGTTGTGCCCGTCCAGACTGCACAAAAAAATCGCCGGCAACCCGTCGTGGTATATGTCACCAAGGGCCAGCCCGGAACCATTGGGCAGCAACCGGTTGGTGGCGATGGCCCGCTCATCCAGCGGGTTGGTGAATGTGATCCCGGTCTGTTCTGGCGGCAGCAATGTGAATCCGGGGCTGCCCTCACGCGGCACCTGGAGTTCCGCCCACTTGAAGCCCTTTTCCTGGTGCCATTGCAGTTGCCCGGCGCATGGAAATGTCCCCACTGCCAATGGCAGCAACAGAATTACATTTGCCGGAAAAAATTGCATCGGAACTTTGAACCGTCCAACCGTCCTGGATTTTGCGCAACGCATCGCTCCAGCCCGGCCCGGCCGCTTGTCCAGGTGTTGTTGATGACCAATCATGACGTTTGCTTTTTTGCCGGCGGCCGCGAACCCGCGTGCGCGAGTCTGGATGTTCGGGCAAGGAACGAAAAGAGAAAATACCCGCGTGTCTTTCAAAGCATTTGTAGAGATTATTTTCAACGCTACAGTGCCAGTTTTTCGCCACATTGCAAGTGCGGAAACGACACAGATTCAACGCCAGGCAAGCGTGAATTAAGAAAGTGGAATGGGGAAATCCATTAAACACATTGCAAATGAGGGACAAAATGGTGTTTGGAAATAAATCCGAACAGCCGGGGGATGGTGGAGCCGAGGGGATTCGAACCCCTGACCCCCACAATGCCATTGTGGTGCTCTACCAACTGAGCTACGACCCCATCCGAAACGGCAGCCAATCTAAATTGCCGCTGACGCTTGTCAAAACTTTTCGCCTCTGCCGTCTGTGAATTGTGATTGAAGCCGCATGGCAAATGTGCGTAGCGTCGGCGCATGGCCGAACCGCATTCATCCTTGCGCGTGGCGTTTCTGACGCACGAACCGTTTTATCCGCCCTCCGGCGGCGGTTCGGCGGAGGCGGTTTATCTCGTCGAAGAAATGGTGCGGCGCGGCCACGAAGTTCACGTCTTTGGTCCGCAGATTGACGGCGCGGAAACGGTCGAGGGAAAATTCGGTGTCAGGCTGCATCAATTCGGCAAATGGCATATGGATCGTTATGCGAAATTGCGCAACATCAAATACCTCGCGTATCCGTTCTTTCTTGAACGCATGGTCGCAGCCGCCGCGAGGAAAACAAATTTCGACCTGCTTTTTTCACAACACGCCATTTCCGCCGTCGCCGCCGGCAAGCTTAAAAAGAGGCTTGGCCTGCCGGTGGTGATGAATTTCCCCGACCTGCTCACCGGTTTCATGGAAACATGGCCAAGCTACATTGCGCCCAGGCCGCTGGTCCGCGCACTGATGCGCTACGAAATATCCCTGCCAGTCCGGTATGGCGTGGATGGCGTGTGCGCCATCTCGGACGAATTTGCCGAACGACTCGCGGCACGCGGTTATCCACGCGAAAAAATCTGCCCGATTTATTTTGGCTACGATTCGCGGGTGTTTCCTTTGCGCGAACAATTGCCGGCTCCGGGCCAGCCGCCGGTGGTTGTCATGCACGGTTCTTTTGACGCGCATCACCTTGGACGAATCGCCCTTGACGCCGTCAAATTCGTCGCGGAAAAAAAGCCGGAAACGATTTTCCGTTTCATCGGCAAGCGCACCGCCGGCCTTGAAGAGTTTCTGCAACGTGCGCAGACGATTCCCGGTTTCAAGTTTGAGGCGACGGGTTTTACTCCTTACGCCGAGGTCTCAAAACATCTTACCAGCGCCAGCATCGG
Organism: uncultured Verrucomicrobiae bacterium; assembly: GCA_963764175.1. Classification (GTDB taxonomy): domain Bacteria; phylum Verrucomicrobiota; class Verrucomicrobiia; order Limisphaerales; family UBA11358; genus UBA11358. The sequence goes on from CAVXRE010000017.1 coordinate 8,978, forward strand.
CATCGTGCCATACGAAGAATCAGCGGGCACGCATTGCGCGTTTGTGGCCAAGGTCGTTGAATATGTTGCCAGCGGACTGCCCGCCGTCTGCACGCCGCTCAAAAGCGTCCAGAATTTTTTTCAAAACGATCCGATGGTGCGTTTTTCAAAATTCGACGGCGTGGATTTCGGGAAAACAATCATCGGCTGGCTCGATGAGCCGGCGGATTCGTGGCGTGCGCGCGCCCGCGATTCAGCGGCCCGGGTCAGGGCGGAACTCGACTGGCAGCCGCTTTGTCGCAAGGCCATTGATTTTATCGAAAGAATCCATCGTGCAGGCGTTGTGCATGGAAAGCGGCCGGCAGGAGGCTGACACACTTCGTGCGCCCAAACGCGCCCGCGATGCGGCGCCTTGCCGCGTCCCGGTGCGCTGCGGTTTTTCAAATCCGGAAAATTCGGAAAGGTCTTGGCAAAATGGCGGCAAGCAATCCGGGAGGTTTATGCCAGGTTGCTCAAGTTGGACTGATGGATTATTGGAGAACAAAATGCGGCCGCTACCTTTACAGCAATTCAGCAATCCATTTATCCCAAAACCATCACCCCATTTTTGCTCTCTGCCGTGCCGCTTCATAAAGAAAGACAGCGGCGGCTGCGCCGACGTTTAGCGAATCCACCGTCGGCGGCATCGGAATCGCCACGACCTCGTCGCACGATTCCAAAACGGCTCGAGAGATTCCGTCGCCTTCACTGCCGAAGACGATACAGCAATCGCCAGAAAAATCTGCCTGTGACAGAATCCGTTTGTCCGTATGCGGATGTGCCGCGATGCAGCGGACGCCTCGGACACGCAGCTCCTTCAGACATTCGGCAAGGGTTAATTTGATGGCGTGCGGTTTGGTCTTGAACCGGTGCCGCAGTCCGAGCTTGGCCAGTTCGATGACGGGCAATTGAAAAATGGTGCCCATGGAATTGCGGACGGCCCGGCGCAGGAACGGGCTGCTGGAGGATTCGCCGACGATCAGAGCCTGAACACCAAACGCGACGCAGTTGCGGACAAGCGCGCCGAGATTTTCTGCGTTCGTCAGAGCGTCAACCGCAACGAAAAGTCGCGGCGTCGGGCTCTTCTGCAAAATGTCGGCAATTGAAACGGGCGGAGGAATTTTTCCGACGGCGAGGACGCCTTGGAACATCGAGAAACCGACCAACGTTTCAAGAAATTTCTTTTCGGCGAGATAAACGGTGATTTGTTCGGGCCGCGCTTCGAGCAGCGGACGGAAATCGTCCAGCCATTTTTCCGGCAGCACGACCGAGGCGACGGCGAAATGGCTTTCGAGCAGCCGCCTCACGACTTTTGTCCCTTCGGCCACGAAGATGCCCTGCCGCTCCTGCTCCAGCGGACGCTTCATCGTGGCGTAAGGCTGGAGTTCGGGCAAATCGAAGGAGGAGGTTTTTTGAATTTGGAACATTGTTGGTAGGGCGGGCAGTCCTCTGCCCGCCGCCCGTTCAAATGTGAATCGCGGCGCGCACGGAGTGACGCGGCCTACCTCGCTGTTGGTTGATATTCAAGCCCTTCTTTAAGATTCCAAACTGGAATCTTAAAGCCTCCGCATTTTTCTTAGTAAGTTGGAACATGAAATCGGCGGGGAAACTCATTTAATGTGTTCCAAGAATTCCTTGGGGACCTTTGCGAGTGCAGGCCACTGCGATTTATTGGTCGCCAGCCAGTCCAAAACAATATTTATTGCGACGGTCATCTCTTCCTTACCCGTCTTGTGATCAAGGCCTCCATCATCTGGATGAGCCACGGCTCGGTTGCCAAGATAGAGAACCTCCAGGAGACATCTCTGATTTTCCAATGGGAGTTTGGATACCAATTCCTTCCCCACTTTATTGCAACAATTGAATAATTCTTGCATTCGATTTTGGCCTTGGCTGATCGTCTCTCCCTCAAAATAACATTTCACACCGATGATGCCACAGAGCGCACGCACCGTGACAGCACAGCCGTCCAAAACTACACCATATGTCGCGCGTTCGTCACAATTTCCACTTGTGGTGTGCCGCCATTTGCGCCATGCCCAGAGATTATTCAGCCTGTGTTCCCAATCTGTGGTTTCAAGATTTTTGCCAGACATATTTTCACAGATTTAAAGTTGCGCACGGCACATCCTGCGCGGCGAGTTGAAGTTTAACGTGGGTTGCGCCGATGTGATGGAGTTGTTCAGCCATGACGTAATGGGCGAGTTCGGGGCGGTTGCATTCGCGGCTCAGGTGGGCGAGGTAAAGATGGCGCAGTTCGGCAGACATGATTTGCGCCACGGCTTCGGCGGCGGCCTCGTTTGAAAGGTGGCCATGACGGCCAAGAATGCGCTGTTTGAGACTCCACGAACGGCGCGGGCAATCTTGAAGCATCTTCACGTCGTGATTGGATTCGAGGACGAGGACGTTCGCGGTGCGCGTGCGTTCAATGACCAGCTTGGTCATGTGTCCGAGATCGGTCACAAACCCGATGTTGCCGGCGGCGGTGCGGAGCAGAAAACCGACGGGATCCTGGGCGTCGTGCGGGATGGTGAACGTGTCCACCAGCACATCGGCGATTTCAAAACTCGCGCCCGTGTCGAAGAGCCGGCAGTCGAAGCGCGTTTCGAGGATGCGTTCAAATTCATCCTTTGTGGCGCGGTTGCAGTAAATCGGGATGTTTAGTTTTTGCGCGATGCCGGTGAGTCCCTGGATATGGTCGGAGTGTTCGTGGGTGATGAGAATGGCGGTGAGATTTTCAGGCGTGCGTCCGATGATGGCGAGGCGCTGCCGAATCTGGCGCGGGCTGAACCCGGCATCCACAAGTATCCTCGCCTCAGCGGTTTCGACATAGGCGCAATTTCCACCGGAACCGCTGCCAAGAATGGTAAGTTTGGCGGCCACAGACCGACATTAGTGTCAGGGGCGGAAGCGGGCAATTTTTTTCGACGGGGTGAGTTTGACTTTGGGCATTATTTGAGCGTAAATTATAGTATAAATTCGCATTGTTTCTACTTGGAAGTGGAACGGGGTTTGCTTTTAACAGCCTGTGCGAATCGAAATAAAGACTGCGTCCGGCGGAATTTAACCATCTTGGATTGTGTCTTTGTTCAACGCTGCGCTTTATGTTGAAGATTCGGTCGTTATCGGGTTTATGGGGCGTGGTGCTGCTTTTCGGCGCAATTCATCCGGGCATTGCGGCGGATAGACAGGTTTTGCACGGTCATGTGCCGCCGGAGGTGGCGCGTTTTCATTTGCAGCCAACCGGCCAACTGCCAGCGGCAAAAAGCCTGCGTCTGGCCATCGGGCTGCCGCTGCGGAATCAAACAGCGCTGGCCGATTTGATCCAACAACTCTACGATCCAACCAGTCCAAATTATCATCAGTATCTCACGCCGGACCAGTTCACCGAACAATTCGGCCCGACGGAACAGGATTATCAAACGGTCGCCGCCTTCTTGCAGACGAATGGCTTGGTCGTGATTGAAACTCATCCCGATCGCATGTTGCTGGATGTGAGCGGGTCGGTGGCGAACATCGAAAGGGCGTTTCACGTGACGATGCGGGTGTATCAACACCCGACTGAGAACCGGCAGTTTTACGCACCGGATGTCGAGCCGTCGGTGGAATCAAACATTCCCATACTGGGCATCAGCGGCCTCAATAATTACACGTTGCCGCGGCCCCTGTTGCACAAGGCCGATTCTTCAAACCAGTCATTGAATGCAACACCCGCTTCCGGCTCGGGGCCGGGTGGCAATTATATGGGAAACGATTTTCGCGCCGCCTATGTCCCGGATGTGACGTTGAATGGCGCGGGCCAAGTCGTCGGACTGCTGGAGTTTGACGGCTACTATCCAAGTGACATCACCGCTTACGAAAACAGCAATGGACTGCCGAATGTTCCGATCGAGACAGTTTTACTGGATAATTACAATGGCGCACCGACAACGGCCGGCAATCCGGAAGTTTCACTGGACATTGAAATGGCCATCTCCATGGCGCCCGGTTTGTCCAAGCTCATCCTTTATGAGGCGGGGCCTTATGGTAGTCCTTACGATGTTCTGGACAACATGGCCACGAACGTTCAGGCGATGCTGATCAGCTCTTCATGGACGTGGGGCGGCGGTCCCAATCCGAGCATGGAGGATCAATTCTTCCAAAAGTTTGCCGCCCAGGGGCAGTCGTATTTTCAAGCGTCGGGAGACGGCGATGCCTATACGGGTTCCACCTCTTCAGATTATCCATCAGACGATCCGTACGTTATTAGCGTGGGCGGGACGACATTGACAACAAGCGGCCCGGGTGGTTCCTATGTTTCGGAGACGGTTTGGAACTGGGGTTACGATTCGAGTGCCGGTCGTTATGTCGGCAGCAGCGGCGGAATCAGCACCAGCTATTCCATTCCGAACTGGCAGACAAACGTCAATATGTTGGCCAGTCAGGGCTCAACGACCATGCGAAACGTTCCCGATGTTGCCCTGACTGCCAATAACATCTGGGTCATTTACGGCAACGGCCAATCGGGAAGTTTCGGCGGCACCAGTTGCGCGACACCGTTGTGGGCGGCGTTTACCGCCCTCGTCAATCAGCAGGCGGCCTCGTTCGGCAGTCCGACGGTCGGTTTTATCAACCCGGCCATCTACGCCATCGCCACAGGCGCGAATTACACCACAAGCTTTCACGACATCACAACCGGCAACAATACCTGGAGCAGCAGTCCAAATAAATATTACGCCACAAACGGCTTCGACCTCTGCACCGGTTGGGGAACGCCTGCCGGGGATAATTTAATCAACTTGCTTGCCGGTCCACCCGACACACTGGTCATTGCGCCTGAGTCCGGCTTTACCGCCAGCGGCACACCCGGCGGTCCGTTCAACGTCAACACGCAGAACTTTTTGTTGACCAATTCGAGCGCGGTTTCACTGAACTGGACGCTCGGCAGCACGTCGGCGTGGCTTGACGTCTCGCCTGGCAGCGGCACACTTGCCTTCGGCGGCCAGACAACCGTCACAGTGAATTTAAGTTCCGCGGCCTACAATCTGGCGGTCGGAACTTATGCCGCCAATGTCTCGTTCACCAATCAAACCACGGGTGTCGTGCAACCGCGCCAGTTTACGCTGCAAATCTACCAGCCGCTGGGCGTCTCGCCGACCAACGGCTTTACTTCCAGCGGACCGGTTGGCGGTCCATTTGGCATTACCACGCAAAGTTATTCGCTGACCAATCTGGGCGGACTTTCGCTGAATTGGAGCGTTGAGAATGGCGCATCATGGCTCACCGCCTCGCCGAGCAGCGGCACCCTGGCGGTTGGCGGGCAAACAAAAATGACTGTGAATTTGAATTCCATTGCCAACACTCTTCCGTTTGGAATTTATAATGCGAACGTGGTGATCACGAACCAGAACGGCGGGGCTGTTACCCTCCCATTCACTTTGCTGGCTGGGCAATCGCTGGTTCAGAACGGCGGTTTTGAGACGGGCGATTTCACCGGCTGGACGCTGAACGGCAACAGCGCCTACAACTTCGTGACGACCAGCAGCACCATCAGTGGAGTGGTGCATTCTGGAAGTTACGGCGCGGCCCTGGGACAATATGGTTCGCTCGCCTACCTATATCAAACCCTGGCAACCTCACCCGGGCAGAATTATCTGCTCTCCTTGTGGCTGGACAATCCCAACAACTCCTATGGAGCCACACCCAATCAATTTCTTGTTCAATGGGATGGAACGACCCTATTCAACCGAACCAACATCCCATACACCGCCTGGACAAATCTGCAATTCATCGTCACTGCCACCAGCACCAGCACGGTCCTTCAGTTTGGATCTGAAGACACCCCTTGGTATCTCGGTCTTGATGACATCAGCGTGACGCCGGTTCCGGTGCCGATGTTCCAGTCGGCAACCACGACTTCCAGCTCGTTCAATCTTGCCTGGCAGACATTGGCGGGCTTGGTTTATCAGGTGCAATACAAGACCAATTTGTCTCAGGCCAACTGGATTAATCTCGGCAAACCCCTTTATGCCGCGAGCAATAATTTGACGCTGTCCGACACCAATGCCATCACTTCCTCCCCGCAGCGGTATTACCGCCTCATGTTGTTGCCTTGAAGTTCCAGCCGTTCTTGCTCCGATCCGCCAATGCGGTAGCATCAAGTCGTGAGCGATTTGCTTCAGCGCGTCGAGTGCAACTTCCAAAACCGCCGGCTGCCCGGGCGAGGCCAGACGGTTTTGGTCGCTGTTTCCGGCGGACCGGATTCGATGACGCTGCTTCATTTGCTTCACAAACTCTCGGCGCAACAACGGTGGAAATTGGCGGTTGCCCATTTCAACCACCAACTCCGAGGCCGGAGCAGCGGCGCCGATGAACGGCTCGTCCGCAAAACCGCCGCGATGATGGGATTGCCCGTGATCGCCGAACGCGCCAGCGTAAAGCAGTTTGCGGAAAAATCAAAACTATCGATTGAAATGGCCGCCCGAAAATTGCGTCACGAATTTTTTGCGCGTGCCGCCAAAAAACGCGGCATCCGCATTGTGGCGCTGGCGCACCACGCGGACGACCAGGTTGAACTTTTTTTCCTGCGACTTTTGCGCGGTGCCGGTGGTGAAGGCCTGGCGGGAATGAAATGGCGTTCGCCATCGCCCGCGGATTCGAGGATCACACTCGTTCGTCCGCTTCTGGATTCAACAAAAGCCGAATTGCAGGAATTCGCGCGTGAAAATAAAATCTCGTTTCGCGAAGATGCAACCAACACTTCGTTCGCCGCGCCGCGCAACCGCATCCGCAATGAATTGCTGCCGCTCCTGCGCAAAAAATACCAGCCGGGGCTGGCAAAAACGGTTTTGCGACTGATGGAAATCATCGGCGCGGAGGCGGATGCCGTCACTGATATTGCGCAACAATGGCTGAAGAAAATCAACGGGAACGGCCCGACGGACAGTCTGCGGATGTTAGAGCGCGGCATTCCTGCTTTTGCAAGGCTGCCCATCGCGGTGCAGCGACGGGCTTTACAATTACAATTGGCGCAGCTTGGCGTATTGGTGGATTTTGATTTGGTCGAACAGCTTCGCGAGTCGGCCAACCGTTTTGTCAGTGTCAATGGCACGTTGTCTGTATTGCGCGAAACCAGCGGCCTGGTGAAATTGCGGATGCTTCAGCCGGCCGATTTCAATCCGGGCGAGCTTGCGGTGAAATTATCCGGCAGGGCAGGTGGAGTGAATTTCGATGGCGTCCTCGTGCGCTGGCGTTTTCGGGGGACAAAAGTCTTTTCACGCCCATCCACGAAGGCCGCGCGTGAATTTTTTGACGCAGAGAAGGTTGGTGAACAAATCACGTTGCGCCACTGGCGTCCGGGTGACCGTTTTCAACCCATCGGGATGAAGTCGGCGCTGAAACTTCAGGATTGGTTCGTGAACCAGAGAATTCCGCGCGCTCTTCGCCGCGAATTGCTCGTTGCCGTGGCGGAGTCGGGAAAGATTTTCTGGGTTGAAGGCCTGCGGATTGGCGGGCATTTCAAGCTGACGGCGCAAACGAAGCGTTGTTTGATTTGGCGATGGCGGCGCACTGGAACGAAGAAGGGCCAATGAATGCGTTGGTTCTGTGCCACGACAGGACGGTTTGAAAGTGCTTTACACTGAGCTTGTGAATAACTAATCTCTCACGCTTAATCGAATATGGAAGCAAAGACGAAGACAATCGAATCGTTCAAGTTACACGACGGCGACACAGGGTCGGCGGACGTGCAGATAGCCCTGCTCACGCAACGGATTAATCATTTGACCGAGCATTTGCAGATCAACAAAAAGGACCACAGTTCGCGTCGCGGGCTGTTGATGATGGTCGGCCAGCGCCGGCGTCTGTTGGAATATCTGCAAAACAACGACTTGAGCCGTTATCAGGCGGTCACAAAGAAATTGAAACTGCGCCATTGAATTTTGCGGAGGTGCGGTTTTCGCAAGCGAATCGCCTTCCGCCGTCGGATTTGAGCCAGCCAGCGCGAATGGCCCAATTCCTTAACCAACCACATCGCGTATGAAAAATCCGTCATCCCTGGGTAATTTCATTCAGCTCCGAAAAGCTTCGGAGTTCACTGAAGTTTCTCCAGCGGTGACGGACAGGAATAGTTATGGCAGAAAAAATCACAGCCCAGGTGGGCGACAAACAAATCATCATTGAAACAGGAAAGCTCGCCAAACAGGCGGACGGCGCGGTAACCGTCCAGCTCGGCGAAACAATCGTCGTCGTGGCCGCCGTCGCCGCGACCAAGGCCAAGGAAGGGCAGGAATTTTTCCCATTGACCGTTGACTACCGCGAAAAAGCGGCGGCGGCGGGCAAGTTCCCCGGCGGCTACTTCAAACGCGAAGGGCGTCCAACCGAAAAGGAAATTCTCACCTGCCGTCTGACCGACCGGCCGATCCGCCCGCTCTTTCCGAAGGGCTGGTATAACGAAGTCCAGGTGCAAAGCATCGTGCTGAGCGCCGATGGCCAAAACGACCCCGACATGCTCGCGCTCGTGGGCGCGTCCGCGGCGCTGATGCTCAGCGACATTCCGTGGGCCGGGCCGCTCGGCGCCGTCCGCGTCGGTCGCGTCAAAGGCCAGTTCGTGGCCAATCCGACGCACGAACAGATGCTGGAAAGCGATCTCGACCTCGTCTACGTCGGCAACGAAGCTGACATCGTGATGTACGAAGGCTCGGCGAAGGAAATTCGCGAAGCCGACTTCAACGCGGCCCTCAAGTTTGGACACGAAGCCATCCAGCCTCTCATTGCGGCTCAAAAGGAACTGGTGGCCAGGGTCGGCCGGAAAAAACGCGAGATCACACTGAATGTGGCACCCGACGATGTTTTGCAGGAGGCCAGAAAGCTCGTGGGCGACCGCTTTGTGCCCGCGCTGCTTACGCCGGGCAAACTCGCCCGTGAAGCCGCCGTCAAGGCCATTCAGGATGAGGTGGGCGCGAAACTCGTCGAGAAGTTCGGCGGGGAAAAGGTCACCGACTTCATCGTCAAGGACGCCTTCTATTACATCCAGAAGGAAGCGGTCCGCGGTTTGATCTTGAAGAGCGGGAAACGGCTCGATGGCCGCGCGTTTGATGTTGTCCGTCCGATTTCCAGCGAAGTGGGCATTCTGCCGCGCGCGCATGGCTCGGCCCTGTTCAGCCGCGGCGAAACCCAGGCCGTCACGCTCGTCACGCTCGGTACCGGCGATGACGTGCAGGAATTTGATTCCTACACCGGCGGCGACACGGAGAAGAAATTCATACTCCACTACAACTTCCCGAATTTCTCGGTTGGCGAAACCGGCCGCATCTCCGGTCCGGGCCGCCGCGAAATCGGCCACGGCGCGCTCGCGGAACGTTCCCTCGAGCCCATGCTGCCGCTTGGGAATTATCCCTACTCGGTCCGCGTCACGAGTGAAATCATGGAATCAAACGGCTCCACTTCCATGGCAACCGTATGCGGCGGTTCACTGGCGTTGATGGACGCGGGCGTGCCGATGGTGCGCCCGGTGGCGGGCATCAGCATCGGCTTGTGCGCCGAATACGGTGCCAATGACAAAATCGCGCAATACAAACTGCTCACCGACATCATCGGCTGGGAAGATCATTTCTGCGACATGGACTGCAAAATCGCCGGCACGGAAAAGGGCATCACCGGTTTCCAACTGGATCTCAAGCTGCGCGGCGTGCCGCATGCCATAATGGCCGAGGCCGTGGAAATGGCGCGGGTGGCCAAGCTGTTTATTCTTGGAGAAATGGCCAAAACGCTGGCCGAACCGCGCAAGGATATCAGCAAATACGCCCCGCGCATCGAGACCATCAAGATCAATCCGGAGAAAATCGGCGCGATCATCGGCCCCGGTGGCAAGAACATCAAGAAACTTGTCGAGGAATCCGGCTGCGAAATCGACATCGAGGATGACGGCACGGTGAACATCTTCTCGGTGACGCCCGAGGGCATGAAGATTGCCCGTGACGCGATCATGGGCATGACCGCGGAAGCCGAGCCTGGGAAGATTTATCGCGGGAAGGTCGTCACCATCAAGGAATTCGGCGCGTTCGTCGAGTTTCTGCCCGGCAAGGACGGCCTTGTTCACATCAGCGAACTCGCCAACTTCCGCGTCAAAAAGACCGAGGACATCGTCAAGGTTGGCGATGAAATCACCGTCAAATGTCTTGGCGTGGATGAAAAAGGTCGCGTGCGATTGTCGCGCAAGGCCGCGATGGCCGAGCGCGATGCCGAAATGGCTGGAAAAGAATCAGCGGAGCAGAACTAACTGCGATTTAAGAAATCAACGGCGCGAACGGGCAACTGTTCGCGCCTTTTTACCGCAAAAAATGACAAATCTGTCGACGCTGGCGAAAAGTTGCCGGTCGAGATAATCTTTTATCGCAAGTGAGAAAACGAATTTTGCGGATCGTCATTGTCGTTTTTGTCCTGCTGGTGGCGCTGGTCGTTGCGGCGATCCTTTTTCCCCAAAAGTTTTTGTGCGTGGACAGCGGGCCGGCCCAGGCGGACGTGATTGTGATTCTTGGCGGAGGTTCGTCTGAGAGGCCGGAGCGCGCCGCGGCGCTTTTCAAGGAGCACGCAGCGTCGCGCATCATCATCAGCGGCCGGGGTGATTGCGAAATCAACCGGCAGTTGTTGATCGAGGACGGTGTGCCGGCAGGGGCAATTGGACTTGAAACCGAATCGCGCACAACCCGGGAAAATGCCGAATTGACCGTCAAGCTGCTCCGCGGGCAAAAGCAGGGCAGCGTCATTCTGGTCACCTCCTGGTATCATTCGCGGCGGGCATTGGCAACTTTCCGGCATTACGCGCCGGAAATAAAATTTTATTCGCGCCCATCGTATGTTGCCTATGCGCGAGCGGATTGGCCTGGCAGGCGCTTTGTGCGGCGGATCTATCTGGAATACCCAAAACTTTTTGCCTACTGGATCGCCTACGGAGTCCGCCCGTTTTGACAAAAAGCCTTGCGTCGCCTCCGATTGCCGGGCAAAGTAGCACTCTCCTTGATCGCGGGGTGGAGCAGCCCGGTAGCTCGTCAGGCTCATAACCTGAAGGTCGCTGGTTCAAATCCAGCCCCCGCAACCAATTTCAACCCCGCCGGAGCGGGGTTTTTCATGGATGTCAAAACTTTGACACTTCGCGGCCAATCTCTATTCTTATACCCGTGCGCACCGTTCACGTCTCACTGGGCAACCGCAGCTACGACATCAAAATCGCACCGGGTTTGATTGACCGGTTCGGGCGCGAATGCGCGCGCGTGAAGCTCGGCACGCGCTGCGCCATCATCACGGACACCAATGTTGGCAAACGATATGCCAAGGCCGTTTTCAATTCCCTCGCCACGGCGGGCTTTTCGCCGTCACTGATTATTGTTCAACCGGGCGAGCAGGCCAAAAGCCTGAAAACCGTCCAGTCCTGCTACGACCAGCTTGCGGTGCACCGGCTCGAACGAAAATCATTCATCGTGGCGCTCGGCGGCGGCGTGGTGGGCGATTTGGCCGGATTTCTCGCGGCGACTTATCTGCGCGGACTTGCGTTCGTGCAGGTGCCGACGACCCTGCTCGCGCAGGTGGACAGTTCCGTCGGCGGCAAGGTCGGCGTCAATCTGAACGCCGGGAAAAACCTGGTCGGCGCCTTTTACCAGCCGCGATTGGTCGCCTGCGACCTCGACACGCTCAAGACGCTGCCGGATCGCGAATTCCGCGCCGGCCTTGCCGAGGTCATCAAATACGGCATCATTTACGATGCGAGACTGTTCACGCAAATCGAACGCGACCTGTCAAGGCTTCTCAAACGTGAACCGAAAATGCTCGCTGCCGTCGTCGCGCGCTGTTGCGAAATCAAGGCTGAGGTCGTCGGCAAAGATGAAACCGAGGGCGGTCCGCGCGCGATTCTGAATTTTGGCCACACCATCGGCCATGCCATCGAGGCGGTAGCCGGTTACGGCAGATTTTTGCATGGTGAGGCGATTGCCATCGGCCAGGTCGCCGCCGCCAAAATTTCCAACAGCGTTTCCGGCCTGCCCGAACGCGATCTTGAACGGATTATAAAGCTGTTTCGGCATGTCGGCCTGCCCACGACCGTGAAATTGCGCGCCGGCCAGCGCCCCAAACTTTTTGCCGCCATGCGCCTGGATAAAAAGGTCAGCGGCGGCGAAATCAAGTTCGTGCTGGCAAAGAAAATCGGCAGGGTCGAATTTGGCCACAAAGTCCCCGCCGCGGTGATTGAGCAGGCCCTCGACCTGCAACCCTCAACCCTCAACTGACAAGTGGCGGCCGTCAGCGAAACCATCGTCCGCGAATACTTTGAATTGCACGAGTTCCTGGTGCGGCAACACCGGAAATACATCACGCAGACAAAGCGCGAGGAGGACGACATAGATTTTTTCGTGCTGAATCCGCGCCCGCAGAAACGCGATGCCGGCGTGCCGTTCATCTTGTCGTCACCGGACCTGAAGTTCATCGAGCGCGCCGTCGTGGTGGTGAAGGGCTGGCATACGGAAACATTCAGTCCGGCGGTCCTGGCACATGCGCCGGAAATTTTCCGGTTCGTTGAGCCGAAAGTGTTTCAACAGGCGGCCCTCGCATTTGGTGCGGACGGCACGCCGACGAAAATCCTTGTCGTGCCGGCGCTGCCGCAAGGCGAGGACGCGCGCCAGCAAAGCGTCGAGCTGCTGCGGTCAAAGGGCATTGACGCCGTGATTCCTTTTCATGTGATGCTCAGCGATCTCATCGGGCACATCGAGGTGAACCGGAACTATCAGAAGTCCGACCTGCTTCAGATGATCCGCATCCTGAAGAACTACGATTTCTTCAAGGAGCCGCAGTTGGAATTGTTCAAGAGCAAAAGAAAGCGGCGTTAGGAGTTGGCGCAAGGAGGATATGACTGTCTTGGCTCTTGAAGTTACGAAATGCCGTCGGATTGATCCAGCCGACCGCGCGATGCGCAAATGATGATCGCCAATTCAATGAGATTGGTGCTGGTTTGAATTATGCAGCTGATGAAGTTCTGCGCCACGCGGCGGTTGCAGGACGTACAAGTGGACGTTGCCAGTGGTTCTGCCGGCGGAGTTTCGGACAACAATGGTATAAATGCCCTCGTCAGTGAGGCGAACATTTGTCAGGATAAGAAAGCCATCGGTTTCACCCGGAAGTTTCCTTCCATTCTTGAACCATTGGTAACTGGACTGCGCGGCACCGTCAGCGACGAAGCCGAATAAAACATTTGTGCCGGCCATGGCCGTAACATCGGCCCCGTTGACCTGGGAATTAAGCAAAACCAGTTGAGCAGGAGGACCCACTGGAACAGCAGGCCCCGGGTCGATAATGCCAATACCGCCTTCGCCGTCTCCACCTATCGTAATCGTTCCGCCTGGATCTGTCGTGCCTCTCCAATTTATTGGAAACAAACCACCGGTTTGAATCGTAATGTCCTCTGCGCTGGTGATGGAACTTGTTCCTGTAAGGCTCAAACTATTGCCAGCCAGAAAGGAAAGCGACCAGCCCTGTCCCGCCGAGATACTGGTGCCGTCCTGGATGATAATGTCGTTTCCGGCTTGAACCGAGAGCAGGCCGCTGGAAGCGCCAGGTGGCAGGGCCGGAAGATTCATGGAACCGCCGCTGAAAGTAATGTCGCCGGTGGCTTGCAGCAAAATGTTTGTCTCGCCGGCGAAGGCGGAGAAAGAAGTGATGGTCAGTTCGTCACCGAAAGCGGCTGACGAAGCAGCGGCAATCAAGGCAATAGCGCAGATTATAATTCTCACGACTCGTTTCATTTTATATGAATTAGCGGAAGCTTGTAAAGAAAGACAGTGTTACATTCAGATTACGCTTGGTTGGATTTAAATGGGATTTCCGATCTTCAATGCAAACTCTGACGGATTTTTGATGGGCGATGCCCGCCCGTTGATTTCATTAAGGCTTTCATTTTCGAGTTTTTGAATTAAATTGTGCGTCCGAAGATGATTCTGGTTTTGGACAATTACGATTCGTTCACCTACAACCTCGTGCAATATCTCGGCGAGTTGAACGCGGAAATGCAGGTGCGGCGCAACGACGAAATCACGCTCGACGCCATCCGCGAGTTGAAGCCGGAGCGCATCCTCGTGTCGCCCGGCCCGTGCTCGCCGCGCGAATCCGGCCTGTCAAACGAAGTCATCCGCAAATTCGGCGGCCAGCGGATTCCTGTTTTTGGCGTCTGCCTCGGCCACCAGTGCATCGGGCACGTGTTCGGCGCGGAGGTGGTGGTGAATTACCGCATGATGCACGGCAAGACATCGCCGATCAAACACAACGGCAAGGACCTGTTCGCCGGCATGGCCAATCCGTTCATCGCCACGCGCTATCATTCGCTCGTCATCAAGCGCGACACGATGCCGGACTGCCTCGAAATCACTGCCGAGACCGATGAGGGCGAAATCATGGGCGTGCGGCACAGAGAACTGCCGGTTTGGGGCGTGCAATTCCATCCCGAAAGCATCCTCACCGAAAACGGGCGGCAGATCATGAGGAATTTTCTCAAGTTGAAGTAACCGCGCCGCGCGTTATACTCCTTGTCATTGTGCTGATTAATTTGCTGAAATCAAAAATTCACCGCGCCACGGTCACGGGCGGCGATGTCAATTACGAGGGCAGCCTGACCATCGCCGCCGATTTGATGGCCAAGGTCGGGCTGTTGCCTTACGAACGCATCCTGTGCGGCAACATGGCCAACGGCCAACGGTTTGAAACCTACGCCATCCCCGGCAAACGCGGTTCGGGCGAAATCATTCTCAATGGCGCCGTCGCCCACCTGGGCAAGAAAGGCGATCTGATCACCATCATGAGTTTCGCCGCCGTCAGCAAGAAGAAGGCGGCGAAATGGAAGCCGCGCGTCATCGTACTCGGCAAAGGGAACAAGATTGCCGAGGAACGGGGGATTTAACCCGCCAGCAATTTTTGATTTTCGACATATAATTTACGAGGCGCGACCGTTTGGTGACAACCTCGCAAATCGCAAATCAGAAATTCTTTGCAACTTCGTTCCAATTGATCACGTTCCAGACCGCTTTCAAATAATCCGCGCGCTTGTTCTGGTATTTCAGGTAGTACGCGTGTTCCCAGACATCCACGCCGAGCAGCGGTTTGCCCTCCACGCCGGAGATGGCCTTGCCCATGAGCGGATTGTCCTGGTTGGCGGTGGAGACGATTTCCAGTTTGCCGCCGTTTGAGACCAGCCAGGCCCAGCCGCTGCCGAACCGTCCGATGCCTGCCGCCTCGAATTTCGCCTGAAAATCGGCGAAGGAGCCAAATGCGGTCTTGATGGCGTCGCCGAGCTGGCCGGTGGGCGCGCCGCCCGCCTTGGGGGCGAGAATCTTCCAGAAGAACGAATGGTTCCAATGGCCGCCGCCGTTGTTGCGCACCGGGCCGCGGATGTTGTCGGGCACGGACGCGAGGTCGCCGATGAGCGCTTCGAGCGATTTGGCTTCGAGCGCGGCGTTGCCGGCGATGGCCTTGTTGAGATTGTCCACGTAAGCCTTGTGATGGCGGTCGTGATGGATTTCCATCGTCAACGCGTCGATGTGCGGTTCCAAAGCTTCCTTGGGATAGGGCAGGGGCGGTAGTTCGTGTGCCATAATTTTTAATCCTTTCTTTTCGTTTCGTTAATTCTTGAAAATCAAATTGCGCCAGCGTCGGGGAAAAAGCAAGTGCGGAGAGCAAACCTAAAACCCCACCTAACCGTTGATTTTTCGAAACGATAGTAAACGATGGCTTTTGTCACCGGATTGCTTTTTTTCTTGTTCTAATTTGACCAGCGCGCCTGCGACATTTTGATGAACTTCTTTTTTTGTTTGGGCTTCTTTCAAAACCTTCTCAGCCTCATCAAATACTCCAGCATCAATGAGAATATGCGCGAAATTAGCTGCTGCGAGCGTTTCATCAATAGCCATAGCACTTTTATAATTCTTCACCGCCAAATTGGGAATTTTGAGATTTGCATATACCACACCCAAATTATTTAATGCGGAAGAATGACGTAGATCTATCTGCGCTAGCTTTTCATAATGCAAAAGAGCCAGTTCCTGCAAATCAGCATCAGCACAAGCATATGCTGTATCGAACAGTAAATCTTTGGAATTAAAAAACAAATCAAAGCCAGCGGCCAGAGAGCCGCCAATGCCTTGATGTTTTCGGTATTCCAAAACTGATTGGTATTCATTTTCCCCGGTCAAGCAATTCGCTTCACAAAACCGAACCCATGATTGCAAATTTCTGCGCTTTTCGGAAGTATTTGCCAAGTTATTTTTTGCCTTTCACCAGTTGCAGAAATTTTTCAGCCGTAGCGATTAAACGCAAGCCTGCACCACACCGCCGTCCGCACGCTGGGCCCCTGCCGGTTTCAATCGTCGCTCTGCGATGCATCAATTCGGCTAGCATCATTTTTCAATGTAGAAGGTGCCCCAGCGCAAATCCCTGTGCACCGTTCCTTTCTCCTTCACTTCGCGCATGATGTTCGACATCTGGCTCCAATCCAATTGAACCATGGTTTTGTCCGGCCAGTCCTTTTCCTGCGTCCAAAACTCCAGTTGCAACTCAAGCCCGCTTTGTTTCCCCGCCGGGGACACCAAGCTGAACAGGTCCAAAGTCTTCGCGTAGTTTTTCCCCGTCACTTTCGACCATCGCCATAAAATCTCATCCGTGATGTCGAGCGGCAGGGCGGGTGACTGCACCGCAAACAGCCGCGGCTTGGTGCCCCGGGGGTCGTTTGGGTCAGACGATACATAGGCCTTGTCGCCCACAAATATCGCCATGTCATCTTTTACCACCTCTTTGACCCCGTACAAGGAAGGCCAAATCAAGGTTATTTTGCCGTCGGGCGCCCGATACTGAAGTGAAATGCGCGTCAGCCCGGGCTGGCTCACGGAAGCGCGCGTGGGGTGGGCTACTTCTTCATAACCGCTGCCCAGCGCCGTAACCGGATGCTTTGACACGCATCCGGCCAAACCAACGCAAAGCACGGCCAGTGAAAGGCGGAAGACCAAATTGACATCTGCTTTCATGGACATGCTGCTCAACGCCGCGCCAGTTCCACAAAATTCGCCAGCAATTGCAAACCGACCTTCTGGCTTTTTTCCGGGTGAAATTGTGTGGCGAAAACATTGTCGCGCCAGACCGATGACGCAAATTCGTCGCCGTATTCCGTCCGCGTGGCGACGATTCCGGCATCTTCGGGTTGCGGATAAAAGCTGTGCACAAAATAAACGTAGCTGCCATTCGCCACGCCGCGGAACAGCGGGCAGTCGGGCTTCGTGATTTCAATCTGGTTCCAGCCAATTTGCGGAATTTTCAACCCATGCTTTTCCGAGAAGCGGATGACGCTGCCTTTGAAAACTCCAAGCCCGGCGGCGCAGGAATTGAACTCATCGCTTTTCTCAAACAGCGCCTGGTAGCCGACGCAGATGCCGAGGAACGGTTTGCCGGATTTGATGAAGTCGCGCGCGGCTCCGAGCAATTCCTGTTTGCGGAGGGCGTTGATGCAATCGTCGAACGCGCCGACGCCGGGCAGCACCATCGCCCGCGCATCGCCGATTTCGTCCGGTCGCTGGGCGATGCGCACGTCCGCGCCGGCCTTGAGCAGCGCCTTGTGGACGCTGCGCAGGTTGCCGGAGCCGTAATCGAGCAGAGCAATCACGCTGAGAATATACGTTAATCGCAGAACTGTTAAAATGTTAAATCGAGACAGCCAGCCACGGTTCAACGATTCAACAGTTTAACGGTTCGACAATTCACGCTCTGTTTTCAGCCGCAATTGGCCGCAGGCGGCGTCAATGTCGTGGCCCTTTTCACGGCGGAGCGTGACGGGCACTTTTTGTTTTTCGAGCGCGGCAAGAAACGCCTCGCACACAGCTTCCGCCGGTCGTTCCCAGGACAGGCCTTCGACCTTGTTGTACGGAATTAAATTCACCTTCGCAAAAAGTCTTTTCGCAAGCGCGGCAAGCGGCCTGACCTGCTCAAGCGAATCGTTAACGCCTGCAATCAGAATGTATTCGAACGTGAGCATCCGGCCTTTTTGCGCCTGGTAATGTTCGCAGGCCGAGACGAGTTTCTTGAGCGGAAACCTGCGGTTCACCGGCATGATCTTGTTTCGCACCAAATCGGTCGCGCCATGCAACGAGATGGCGAGTCGAAATTGCAGAGGTTCGGCGGCCAGCCTGCGGATTTGCGGCGCGAGGCCGCTGGTGGAGATGGTGATTTTCCGCGCCCCGATTCCGCCGCCCCACGGCGCATTCAGAATCCGCAGCGCGGTGAGCAGGTTGTCATAGTTTGCCAAAGGCTCGCCCATGCCCATCACGACGACATTGTCAATCGTCCTCGTCGTCGTCCTTGTGCTCATTTTATCATCCGGGTTCGAGGACGATGAAATTCTTTCGACCGCCAAGACCTGCTCGACGATTTCGTCAGGAGCGAGGTTGCGTTTCCAGCCGTCGAGGCCGCTGGCGCAAAATTTGCAGCCGTAGGCGCAGCCGACCTGGGTGGAAATGCAGAGCGTGTGGCGATCGCTGGCCTCGCCGTAAAGTGCCGGGTTGGCCGGTATCAAGACGCTTTCGACGAGCGCATGGTCGCCCAGCCGCCAGAGGAATTTCTGCGTGGTATCGTTCGAGCCTTGTTTGCGCACCAGTTCCGGCGTTTGCAGCGAATACGTCTGCCGCAATTTTTCGCGCAACGGTCCGGGCAGATTGGTCATCGCGTCCCAAGCGGCGGCACGGCGGATGTAAAGCCATTGGAGCAATTGCTCGACGCGGTAGGCAGGCTGCTTCCAGGTTTTGAACTGCACTTCGAGTTCTTCGCGCGTCAGCGATTTGATGTCGGTCGGCACCCGGAAAATTTAACCCGCACGCATCGGGAAACCAAGCAGCAGGTCTGGGAATTTTGAGTTACGCCGAGGTCATTGTTCCACGTCAGGCTTGACACATTGCTGCAAGCGATGAAGGTCGGCAAGGTCATCATCGGAATAGGCGGGCCACCAAACGCCCTCAAAAACCTTGTTGGCTTTCCAACGCCAGTGCTCGACGTGGCCATCGGCAAAGGACAGGTTCGCGCCGCGGTTGTGCCGGTCGGCGGCAAGGTCGAGCCAGTAAGCCGACCAATAACTGGCCGGGGGAAATATTCCGAAGGTCGCGTCCCAGATGTCCTGCTCCTGCGTGTCAATCAACACAAAGAGGCCGGACGGCGGCGGGCCGCGGATTTCCGTGAATTTGTGAAAGGTGTTGCTGGCATCATCACAGTTGAGGCTGATGTCCATGCAATAGCTGCGTGTTCGTAACATTTCCGGATCTCCATCCACAGTGGATTGGTCCGCCGGACAACGATAAATGGCGGGGGACCGATTGTACGAAAAAATCAGGCCCTGTTCGACGTTGGCTGTGGTGGTGTCAAGTGGCGCAATCCCCGGACACCAAGACTGCACGTTTGTGACGGTGACGAGCGCATTGGTCGAATTGGGCGCGGATACAAATCCCCCGACCTGATTCGGGGGCAAAGAATCGTCATAGTCGGCCGTGTAAAGGTGACAACAATCTTCAAGCTCCTTCAAATTGTCCAGGCAGTCGAGGGTCTGGGCCGACATTTTGGCTTTCGAGAGTGCCGGCAACAAAATGGCAGAGAGAATTCCGATGACGGCGATGACGACGAGCAACTCGACGAGAGTGAAGGCAGCCGGCCGGGAAATTCTTTCCCGGCAATGCCCCTGCATGGCGCGGAAATCCTTCATTGAAATGGTTCCGTTTATGACGTGAACAAGTTTAACTTAAAACAGTTCTTCCGCCAGTCAAACGGTTTCAAATCAATACGTCAGCAGTCCCACCTCGTGCAGGCCGTTGTTTGTCAATTGCCAGCGCCCGCCGCGCTGCACCACCAGTTTGCGGCAATGATGGGCCGCTTCCTCCTGTTCGTTTACGGAGAGCAGTTGAAATCTGGCGCTTCCTTTGATTTCCGAAGCGGCGCGTGGCATCAAGGCGAAGGCCACGCCGTTGTAATTCAAGGCGATTTCGTAGCCGGCCACGCCTTCCTTTTCGGCGACCGGATTCCTCAAAACGAGCATTGGATAGCGCTTCAAATATGGGAAACTGGTCGCGCGCACGAGTACCCTGCAAAGCTCCGTCTGGCCCCGGATGAAATTGAGCAGGCTGAAATCGCCTTTGGGATTGTGCTCGGCGAGCAGAATTTCGCGCGGGTCGAGGCCGTTCAGGTTCTGGCCGTTCCATTCCCCGTGGTCGTTCCGTTCGCCGGGAGCGTTTCTTTTGAACCAGGCCGCAAAATTGTCGTTGACGAGCACGTTCAGCTCAAAATGAACGTGCGCCCGCCATTTCGCGATGGTTTCAGTGTCAGAGGTGCGGCCCATCGTGGCAATCACTTCGCCGGCCTTGACCGTGTCTCCGATTTTCAGCCCGGTCCGGACTGCGCTCAAGTGGGCGTAAAGCGAATAAATTTCCAAACCTTCGACGATGTGGCGGACGACAATGTAATTGCCGTAGTTTGAGAGCGAAGGCCTTGTGTTGAAATAAACCACCGTGCCGTCGGCGGCGGCCATGACGGGATCGGCCGGCTCGCCGCGCCTGTCGCGCTGCAGGCTTCGGATGTCAAGGCCCTCGTGCATTTGCCATCCGTCCGTGCGAACGCAGCCGAATGAACCGGTCGTCCACGGCTTGTCCGGCGCGGTGGGCGCGAAGAATTTGAGTTCGCCGCCGATTTCATACAAGGCATGGTTTGCCGTGGGAAATTGGAAAGGCGATTGCGCGGATAGGTTTGCGCAGAAAAACAGGGTGGAAACAAAAATGAAGCGGCGGACAGCGGAAAAAATCATTTGAACATGCCTTTGCGGTTCTGCGCGGCGACGTTGTTAAGGCCAAGCACAAGCTGGTCGGCTTCGGCGCGCGAGGCGTCCGGCGTGAATGACAGCACTCCGTCTGCGATGCGGTGCGTGATGAATGGCGCGGCAAGCCAGCGGCCATTGGCCAGTTTGTCGCCCCATTGGCCGAAAACGGCAAAATGCCCGCCCGGATTTGCGGCGGAGTATTGTTCGAGCAGCCAGGTGCCGTTTTCATCGTATTGGATTGCAATGGCGAAACCGCCCGGCGCGTCCATGACCTTGGCGGCGACGATGTTGGCTTCCGTCAAAATGGGATCGTGCGCGATGGTGACCATCACCGGATCGGAGCGCAGGACGGAAATCGTCTGGCTGGTGCCAAGCGAATCGGGGTTTACCTGGATGTGGACGCGCAACGCGCCGACCGGCCCCTTTTGCCGGTGATGAAGAATTTGACAGCCGCAAAGCAGCGCGAGCACCGCTGTCACTGCCAAATAGAGATTGAATCGTTGCGTCCAAACCTTCATAGTGCGCTCTACAAAACCGCAACATGCGAATAATGTAAAGAATTATGGGACGACAATACAACAAAGTTGAGAATCGAAAACGCCGGAAGAGCTATCTCAAACGGAAACGGGTGGCGGCAAAAAAGAAAAAAAGCGCCGCTGCCAAACCCGCGGCTTGAGCGAGGTTTTCGTGCGATCAAAAGGCCGTCCATCAGGGCGGCCATTTTTGTTTGAAACGCGCTACGACCGCGAGGACTTTTTCGGCAGGGCAAAAATGGAGGGCACGTCCACCGGCGGAAAATCCATCACAAGATGAATCGCGATGATTTCCGAATTTGCCACAAGGGCAACGACCGCCACCGTGACGATGGCCCAGCTTCCGGCGTTGAAGACGAGCAGGGCGATGAGGCAGGCGAGCAGGCAGAGGCAGTAAAATTTCGCAAGATATGAATGTGTCGCCGGGAATTTGCCGAACCGGATGAGGCAGATGAGAATGCAACCCGCCTCCGACAGCAGCATCAGCGCAATCAGCCAAAGGTTTGCGACGACGGCGGGTCTGCACAGAATCCAAACCGCGACGAAGATGAACAGGTGGTAAATGATGTCGGTAATGCTGTCGTAGCGGCGGAGCGCGGGGGTGGCGACGCCGAATTTGCGGGCGAGGATGCCATCGAAAATGTCCGAGACGGTTGCT
This sequence comes from uncultured Verrucomicrobiae bacterium, assembly GCA_963764175.1. Taxonomy (GTDB): domain Bacteria; phylum Verrucomicrobiota; class Verrucomicrobiia; order Limisphaerales; family UBA11358; genus UBA11358. Next base: position 31,032 of record CAVXRE010000017.1, read on the forward strand.
GTGATTAAAACGGGCAGGTAAACGAGGCGCGGGACATTTGAGAACGCGCAAAGCAAGGCGACGGGGCCAAGCAACAGCCGCAGGGTGGTGAGCAAAAATGGAACGTGACGCTTCATTCGTTTGTAATCATCGTTTGCGGTTAAAAGATTGTGCCCCTAAAAATTTCCTGTCGAGCGGGATTTTTAAATAAAGTCACAAACAAAACTTGTTCACCGCAGCCGTTTTGACTTGAAAAAGTTGTGAATAATTCAACCGCGAGAAATGATAATATCGTTGATTTAACGAGCGGTTTGATCCTGTTCACATGTTTTCCACCGGCGCGGTTTGGTGAACAAGCTGTGCATATCAATTCGTTGTCGGTTTCGCGATTTGAGTTATGATTTACACAGTTCTTTGAAAGAACGAAGCGGGCAGTGGCAATCAACAGGTTGAAGCTGTTCGTTTCCAGGATAATCCCAGGCGACTGGGGAAAGGCAGGGTCAGGCTGGTTGGCCCGGCCCCTCTTAAACCGTGCCGAAAGGCGCGGAGGCGGAGGCAAAATTCACCAGTTCCTCTGGCATGTTCGCACATGCCAAATGCGAATGAGGGACTTGGCGGCGAGGAGTGATTAGAAACTGCTCCGAACCGAGTCAAGTAGTTCAGGCCGGTTTCGAGCCTGGGCGAATCGCAGTTACCCAGAGGGTATTTGGTTGCTACTGTGCATCAGCACGGTGCGGGCGACTCTGGCGGTGAGGCGAAAGCCGGATCCGCCTGTTAAAGCCGTCGAAAGGCGGACAAAATGAGAGCACGCGCCGGGAAGAACACGCGGACAAGGCAGATCCCGTGAAAAACTTCCGAGCGCCAGCGATGTTAAAAACGACACCGCTGGACTGTGAGCAAAAGGCAACCTGAGAGTGAAGAGGCGAGACCCGTGGCACCGGGCTAACGCGCCGTCAAAAACGGCGGCTGACCCGGAGCTAAGTGGTGAAGACGCGAAGGAAAAATCATAGGCGTGTCTTTGCCTGGTTCGCAAGCCGGTGGCGCAACCACCAGCACAAGCGGGCTGAAAAGCCTCACTCGAAATCCAGTGGCCGAAAGGTGCTGGACGGCCCTGCTACGAGGCCGAAGACTCCGCTTGCCGTGGAGAATGGCGTCGGGAAGCTGGCAGCCCCCGCGAGGGTGGCGCCCAATGCCAGCCCGGGAAAGAGAGAGTGGCGAACTCCCATCCCCCATTTGTCCCTGCTCGACCGAAAGGTCGGGCAGGGACTTATTGTTTTCCAGCAATCGTTCTCGCCCTCCTCCTCGTGCTCGTAATCGAAAGTTAGGAAAATTGTGAACGAGAAAATGATTGCCGGCTCCCCCCAAAGAAATATAGGATATTTTTAAAAATCAGGCCTTGGTGCATTACGCGGTTGATGCCTTGAAAATCCCCGGCAATAATGGGGCTTCCAACGATAATCACCACACATGAAACCCAAAACTCTCATTATTGGACTGGCTGCTGTCATCGTGACTGTGTTGATTTCTGGATGCACAACATCGTCCGGGGTTGTCTCAACGGGACCGGACACCTACATGATTGCCAGAACTGAATGGGGCTTTCGCGGCCCAGCCAAGGTCAAAGCGGCTGCGATTAAGGAAGCGGATGCTTACTGCAAGAAGCATGGCAAAGTAATCAAGGTAACAAAAACTGTTGAGATAGGTCTTAAGTTTGGCTCTGAGCCAGCTGCCGAGGTGTATTTCAAATGCCTCAATCCAAACGACCCTGAGCTTAAACAAGCCCCAACCATCGAGGAAATCGTGCGATAAATCTATGTGCGATGATGGCTACGATTTTAATTATGAATCCTTCGTCGAGCGGATGAAGAAGGAAAAGAAGTCTGAGGATGTTTATGAAGCGATTGAGCGTGAGATAAGGCGCGTGGATGGACTTTGCCGTTTCGTAAAGGGCGCGGTGGAGGCTAGGGAAAAGGGTATACCATATCGGGAGAAATTGAAGCAGCTATCTATTTTAGTGCAAAAAGGAAACTTCCCCAAAAACACACAACCAGACTAGCGCTTTCCCGCTTCGTCGCTGTCAGCCATTTCATCCTATCTGCCTCATTCACCCGGCCAAGTGCCCGGCAACTCCGTTTGTTGAATTTTCGATTACGACGACGAGAACGAGGACGAGGACGATAAGGAACAAAATTTCCGCTTGCTCTCGCCCCAAACTACTCACAACCTTGACTTACAAAATCAATTAAACGAGTTTTGAAAGGATTTCTATGGGACGCATTTACAACAACATTGTCGAAACCGTCGGGCACACGCCGCTGGTCAAATTGAACAAGGTCACCGCCGGGCTGCACGCCACGGTTCTTCTCAAATGTGAATATTTCAATCCGCTCAGCAGTGTCAAGGACCGCATCGGCATGTCCATGATCGAGGATGCCGAAAAACGCGGCGTTCTCAAGAAAGACACCGTGATCATCGAGCCGACCAGCGGCAACACCGGCATCGCGCTCGCGTTTGTCGCGGCGGCAAAGGGTTACCAGCTCATTCTCACCATGCCCGAAACGATGTCCGTGGAACGCCGCACGCTTCTGGCGATGCTCGGTGCCAGGCTGGTTTTGACACCCGGCGCGGAAGGGATGAAAGGCGCGATTGCCAAGGCCGAACAACTGGCAAAGGAAACGCCCAACGCATGGATTCCCCAGCAGTTCAACAATCCGGCCAACGTGGAGATCCACAAGAAAACAACGGCGGTGGAATTGTGGGAGGACACGGACGGAAAAATTGACATCCTGGTCGCCGCCGTCGGCACGGGCGGCACCATCACCGGCTGCGCGGAAGTCATCAAGGCGAAGAAGCCGTCGTTTCAGGCCATCGCAGTCGAGCCGAAGGATTCGCCGGTGATTTCGCAGACGCTGGCCGGGCAGCCGGTCAAGCCCGGTCCGCACAAGATTCAAGGAACGGGAGCCGGGTTCGTTCCGCAAAATTTGCACTTGAAGGACGCGAACGGAAATCCGTTGATCACGGAAGCCATTCAGGTTTCAAACGACGACGCCTTCGCCATGGCGCGGCGGCTGGCCAAGGAAGAGGGGATTTTGTGCGGCATTTCGTCGGGCGCAAACGTCGTGGCAGCGATAGAAGTTGCCAAACGCCCGGAAAACAAGGGCAAGCTCATCGTCACCATTGCGCCCTCCACCGGCGAACGTTATTTGAGCACGCCTCTGGCGGCCGAGGCGCGCGCGTCGGTTGGCGGGTAAAACCGTTGTGTTGCAGGAGTCTTGGAGCGGGGGATGTTTGAACCCAGGCCATGACGCCAGTTTCTTTAAAAAACTTGTTGCATTGAGGGCAATTTGCTCGTAATTAATGAGAAGTCGAAGGTTTGAGGGCCGCGAGCGCGCATTGGCCGCCGCAGTCGCTTCTACAATTCAAAGTTCAATACCGGCTTTTCGGGATACGTTTTGGCCTTCGTCACAAACACATTGTATGACTAGCGTAAAAGAAAACGGGGAGAAATCACTGGACTACGGCTCCGGTTATCTGGAAATTTCGGAGAAAGGCTTTGGGTTTCTGCGCACCGCGCAAAACCATTATCATCCCAAGCCGACCGACATCTTTGTCACGCCCGACACCATCCGGCGCAGCTTTCTTCGCGAGGGCAGCCTGGTTTATGGGACGACGCAGCCGCCACACCGCGGCACCAGCCCGCAACTCAAGGCCGTTGAAAAAGTCAACGACATGCCGTTCGAGGAATACGTCAAGGCCGTCCGCTTCGAAAATCTCACGACCATTGACCCCATCGAAAAGTACAAGCTGGAAACCAGTCCCGACCTGATCGAAACTCGCGTCATTGACCTCGTCACACCCATTGGCAAGGGCACGCGCGGCCTGATTGTTTCCCCGCCGCGCAGCGGCAAGACGACCATCCTCAAGCAAATCTGCAACGCCATCACCACGAACCATCCCGAAGTCCACGCGCTCGTGCTGCTCATTGACGAACGGCCCGAGGAAGTGACCGACTTTCATCGTTCGGTCAAGGCCGAGGTCATCGCGTCGTCAAACGACCAGGATTTGGAGACGCACGTCCGGCTTTCACGCTTCATCATCGAGCGTTGCCGGCGCATGGTCGAGAGCGGCAAGGACGTTTTTGTGCTGATGGATTCGCTCACCCGCATCGCCCGCTCCTACAACAGCGTTCATGGTGGCAGCGGCCGCACGATGACCGGCGGCGTTGACGCGCGCGCGCTGGAAATTCCGCGCAAGATGTTCGCCTCGGCCCGAAAAATTGAAAATGGCGGTTCGCTGACGATTCTGGCGACGGCGCTGGTGGACACCGGTTCGCGCATGGATGAACTGATTTTCCAGGAGTTCAAAGGCACGGGCAACATGGAGTTGATTCTTGACCGAAAACTTTCCGACCGCCGCCTGTATCCCGCGATTGACATTCCCAAGAGCGGCACGCGCAAGGAGGAAAAGCTTTATCCACCGAAGCAGATTGAAGCCATCCGCAAGTTGCGGCGCATGATGGTGGACCTGAATCCGATCGAAGCGATGGAAACGCTCACCGCCGCGCTCAAGAAGCACAAGACCAACGACGAACTGCTCGCCAAGCTGGAAAAGGGGTCGTGATTTGTTGAAACGTGAATCGTTAAATCGATTTCCCGTGCAACAATTCAACGATTCAACCAAGTCTGCGTCTTTACATTCGCGTCCGCCGCTGGAGCGGATGTTGCGCATCCACCAGGCCGTTTCAACGGGCAAATTTCCGAACGCCACCACGCTCGCCGGAGAAATCGAAGTCGCCAGCAAGACAATTCATCGCGACATCGAATTCATGCGCGACCGGCTGGGCCTGCCGATCGAATTCGACCAGCGCCGGAATGGCTATCATTACACCGAGGAAGTCAGCGCCTTCCCAAACATCCAGATCACCGAGGGCGAGCTGTTCGCGCTCGTCGTGGCGGAAAAGGCGCTCCAGCAATATCGCGGCACGAGTTTTGAGAAACCGCTCCTGAGCGCCATCCGGAAAATGGAGCAATCACTGCCCGACACGATTTCACTCAACCTCGCCGACATCGGGCAGACGATTTCATTCCGCACGCGTGCCGAGCCGATATTGAATCTGGAAATTTTTGACGCGCTTGCCAGGGCCGTTTCACAACACAAACAACTGGAACTGGCCTATCGCAAGCCCGGCCAGAAGCAGACGGAAAAACGCATTGTTGACCCGTACCATCTGGCAAACATCAACGGCGAATGGTTTCTGTTCGCCTACGACCACGCGCGCAAGGATGTCCGCACCTTCGTGCCCGCGCGGATTCAATCCGTCCAGCCGATCGGGAAAACGTTTGAGCGCCCGCAAAAGTTCTCGCTCGAAAAACGTTTGCGCGACAGCTTCGGAGTCCATTCCGGCGATGGCGAATACGAGGTCGTGATTCGCTTCAACGCGCGTGCCGCCGATTACATTCGTGAGAAGAAATGGCATGAATCGCAGCAACTGCGCGGCCTGAAGGGCGGGGGAGTTGAGCTGCGGATGAAGTTGTCGAGCCTGGTCGAAATCGAGCGCTGGATTTTGAGCTGGGGCGGCGATGCAAAAGTCTTGAGACCGCGAGAATTGGCCCAGGCCGTTCAAAATTCGGCCCGGCGAATTATCACCTCTTCGTAATCAACATTCGTCTTTCGACGCTCAGGGGCAAAGCAGAGCTTGAAAAGCAGGGGGAAATGATTTAAAAAGATGGCTGTGGGAAGAGTGATTCTAATCTTAAGCCTGTTGTTTCCTGCCGTCGGCTTCGCACAGTCCTATTCGATTAATTGGTATAAAGTCGCCGGTGGTGGCGGGACGAGCACCGGCGGCACGTATCAGGTCAGCGGCACGATTGGCCAGCATGATGCCGGCGGGCCGATGACCGGCGGCAGTTATTCGCTCACTGGCGGATTCTGGGCGTTGATTTCCTTGGTGCAAACGCCCGGCGCGCCGGCGCTTTACATTGCCGGCTCCGGCAACACCGTCACGGTGTATTGGCAGGATGTGTCCGGTTGGAGCTTGCAACAAAACGGCAACTTATCTGCACCCGGAAGCTGGTTGGTTAACAGCAGTTGGACGACCTCCAACGGGACCAATTATCTGACCATCACGCCGCCCACGGGAAATATGTTCTTCCGCTTGAGCGGTCCGTAGCGTAGCACAGGCGTCCCGCCTGTGTCAGCAAGCTCGTTAACGCGAGCGGAATTCAATTCAGACGAATTTTTCGCCAACCAAGCGGGCCGGGACACCTGCGCTGCTTTTCAAACATCTTCCGGTTTGGCAAAGAAGCTTTTTGTCGTGACATGGGTTGCCGCGCTCAACTCTTCAAGCGGGCAACCTTTGACTTGCATCACGGTTTTGAACCCGTCCGAATGTGCCGAAGCGGTCAGGCAATCGGCAAAAAGGACTCTTCAACCCGTTTAGGTGACGCAAGTTAAGCAAGTAAGCTCAAAAAATCATTTGCATAAGGAGAATCTATGATAAAATCGCCACCAGTGGCAGAAGTGCATTTGTGACCATTTAAGATCCATCAAAGGAAGAACTATGAAAAATTACATGCGAAATCTGTTTGTCGCGCTGGTCTTGCTCGCGCTCTCAACCCTCAACCTTCAACTCTCAACCTGTTTTGCCCAAGGCAGCCTCACGCCGCCGGGCGCGCCCGCGCCGACCATGCTGACGCTCAACCAAATCGAGCCGCGCACGCCGGTGGATGCCACGCATACCGGAAGCGGCGGCAGCGCCGAATTCCTCATCACACAGCCCGGTTCCTATTACTTGACCACGAATGTGGTTGGCGTAAGCAGCTTGCACGGAATCAACATCTCCGCCAACAATGTCACACTGGATTTGAACGGCTTTTCCCTCCAGGGCAGTTCCAGCGCTTTTGATGCAATTTATATTCACGCCGGCTACACCAACGTCACCGTGCGCAATGGCAGCATCAGCGGCTGGAGCAATGCCTCCTCCACTTACGGCTATGGTCTTGAATGTTACGCCACCAACGTCATTTTGGAGCGCCTGAATGTTTCCGCCAACCGTTATGGCATCTATCTCGACGGTTACGGTGTGGTGCGCGATTGCAACTGTTACAGCAGCTCCTCGAATGGCATTTATGTGGTTACAGGAGCTGTGTCCGATTGCGTTGCACTGAACAACGCCAATTACGGCATTGATGTCGGTACCGACTGTACCGTCAAGGATTGCACAAGCGACAACAACTACGCCGGAATTTATGTCAGCGGGAACGGTTGCCAGATCGCCGGGAATACTTGCGGTGGCAATTCCGATTCCGGCATCGAGATTTTTAGCGCCAAGAATCGAATTGATAACAACACCGTCGGTTACAACGGCGTTTACGGCATCCTTGAAATCAGTTCGAGTTCAGGCAACGTTATCACCCGCAATTTTGCGCCCGATAACTCCGTAAATTACTACAACACCTCCGCCAACGCTGACTTTGCCCCCATCCAGACGCCCAGCACGGCCACCAGTCCGTGGGCAAATTTTTAATGGGGATCCAAATGAAAGTCCTCACCTTCACGTTAATTGTCTTGTTCAGTTGGGCCGCGTCGCCAGTCCACGCCGCCACGACGATTGACTCTGTCAATCGCTATGCTTACGGTGCGAACATCGGCTGGATGAATTGGGTCGCTGACACGAACAACGGCGCGGTCATCGGCCAATACGTCTGCTCCGGCTACATTTATTCCGCCAACGTCGGCTGGATCAATCTCGGCAGCGGCAGTCCCGCCAACGGCATTCAATACCAAAACAACTCGGCCACCGATTTCGGCGTGAATCAGGACGGCCTCGGCAATTTGAGCGGCTTCGCCTACGGCGCAAACATCGGCTGGATTAACTTCACAAACACCGGCGCGCCCATGATCAATATGATTACCGGCCAGATGAGTGGCTATGCCTGGAGTGCCAACTGCGGCTGGATCAGCTTGAGCAACGCCGTGGCTTTTGTGCAGACGGACACCATCTCGCCCGGCGCGCTCGCCTCCGACGGCCTGCCCTTTGCCTGGCTGCTGCTGAACTTCGGCACCACCAATGTCAATGTCAATGCCGACCCGACCGGCAAAGGCATGACCATCGCGCAGGACTACCTCGCGGGCACGGACCCGAACAACCCCAACAGCATTTTGCAAATCACCGCCGAGAGCTTTTCGTCCGGCGGCACCAGCGCCTCACTCACGTGGAACAGTGTGCTCACGCGTTACTATTACATTCAGCAAACGCCCAGTTTGAGTGCGCCCGTTTGGACAGACAGCGGTTTGGGACTCATTTCGCCCTCAATCGGTTCAACCACGACGGACGGTTTCATCGACACTACTTCGCCGATGCGATTTTATCGCGTTCAGGCGGTTCGTCCGTTGACGCCGTAAATACTGTGAAGATTTTGTGGCCAGACACGGGCAGTTACCGGTTGCGGCAGAACAGCGAGATCATCAACGCGTGGAGTTACTTATCTGACGCTGAAACGAGATGTGCTCCGTCAGCCGGATACGAATTACCGCCTGCCGTTTTTGGGTTAAAATTTCCGCGGTTCGAGATTGAACTGGCGTGGCCACTTGGTTATAATATTCCCTCCTGTGAAACGAAGTATTATTTCACTGACATTTTTTGCGATTATTTCGGCATTTCTCCCGTTTGAGCCACTTCATGCCCAAGGCACGGCGTTCATGTATCAAGGCCAGCTCGGCGACGGCGGCAGCCCGGCCAATGGCAATTACGATCTGCGATTTACGATTTACGATTCCACCAACATCCCCGGCAATGTCGTCGTCGGGCCGCTCACTAACTCCGCCACCGCCGTGAGCAATGGATTGTTCACGGTAAGCCTCGATTTTGGCGCTGGTGTTTTCACCGGTCCGGCCCGCTGGCTGGACATCGGTGTGCGGACCAACGGCAGCGTCAACGCGTTCACCATTCTGAGTCCGCGCCAGATGTTGACCCCCGTGCCCTACGCCATCTTCGCCAACACCGCGAGCAATTTGTCGGGCACTTTGCCTGCGACGCAATTGTTGGGCACGCTGCCCGCGAGCGCATTTGCGGGTTACACTAACACGGTGGCCCTGACCAACAACGGGAATGTTTTCAACGGCACATTCACCGGTGCGTTCAGCGGGAATGGCGGCGGAGTGACCAACGTGAGTGTGACCAACCTGACCGGCATTCTGGCCGACAGCCAGTTGCCCGCAAACACCGTGTTTGAGAACAGCAACCAGACATTCATCGGATCCAACACTTTCACTGGCAACAATTCTTTCAAAGGTGCCAACACCTTTACCAATCTGGGGAACAGCTTTGCCGGCAGTTTCTTCGGGAACGGCCTTGTGGGCTGGATCGTGGTGTCGGGAACTTCAACCCAGGCCATGTCGGATGCCGGGTATCTGCTGACCAGCGCCCAATTTACAACGGTGACACTGCCGCCATCGCCGAACGTGGAGGACATCGTGCGCATCTCCGGCGCAGGCACGGGGGGCTGGCAGGTCGCGCAAAACGCAGGCCAAGCCATCATCGGCAATTTTTCCGGCTTCATCAGATCCTCGTGGACGGCCAGCGGCGCATCGCCCGCGACTTGGTACGGCATTGCCTCGTCTGCCGATGGGACAAAAATGGCAGCAGTGATCAATGGCGGTGGAATTGATACTTCGACGGATTCGGGAGCGACGTGGGGCGCAAGTGGTGCGACCACCCGTCAATGGCGCGCCATTGCCTCGTCAGCGGATGGCAGCAAATTGGCGGCGGTGGTGAACAGCGACTACGTTTACACCTCCACCAATGCCGGCAGCACGTGGGTGCAGAGAACGAGCGGCTTGACCAGCTCCACATGGTCTTCCATTGCCTCTTCCGCCGACGGCACAAAATTGGTTGCAGTGGCGGATGTTGGCGGCATTTACACGTCCACCGACTCCGGCAATTCATGGACGCAACGAACGTCCGGTTTGCCCGACAGTGGAGTGGCGGCTTGGACATCCGTCGCCTCATCGTCCAACGGAACCAATTTGGTGGCGGTCGGGAATGGCATCAACATTTACATTTCGTCCAATGCCGGCGCTTCGTGGTCGTTAACCACGTCCAGCAGAGCTTGGTCTGCCGTCGCTTCATCGGCGGACGGAACCAAACTGGTGGCGGTCGTAAACCTTGGCGGCGTCTGGACTTCCACCAATTCCGGCATTTCGTGGACGCAACAAACAACTGGTTTGCCCTCCAATCCTGCATGGTCATCCGTCGCTTCATCGGCGGATGGCGGCAAGCTGGCGGCAACGGTGAACGGCGGTGGCATTTACACCTCGCTCAACTGGGGTGCAACCTGGACGCAGCAACTGGGCGCAGCCACTGCAAGCTGGTCCGGCATTGCTTCCTCAGCCGACGGGACCAAGCTGGCTGCGGTGATCAATAACGGCACCACCGGCGGCATTTATACTTTGCAGTCCTCGACTCAAACCATCACGACCATGGGCATTACCGGCGGCATTTCCGGAGGACAGGGCACGGCGGTGGAATTGCAATACATCGGCAACGGCCAGTTCATGCCGGTAAGTTCCGCAGGGACAATTTGGGCGTTTTGACCCGGGCAGCGGCCCGGCAATGCGCCGCATTTTTTATCATCGGACTTTTTGCCGAAGGCCTCTGCGTTGATTTTTGAACTTCGGGCACTGGCTGAGAAATGTTTCCGGGTTCTGGAAAATCACCTTGTCAATCACATCGGCGAGGTGCCCGCGCTTTTTCATTTCGAGGGCGGTTTTCGGCACGGCCAGTGGATCGCTCACGCCCCAATCGCAAGCGCTGTTCAGCCAGAGGCGTTCGTTGCCGTAATTTTCCAGGATGTCAACCGCCCGCGCAGGCGTGCATTTCGTTTCGGGATAAAGCGTCATGCCCGCCCAATGCCCTGCATCCAAAACCATCCCGACCGTGTGCTCCTCGACATGGTCAATGATGACGCGTTCCGGCCGGATGCGTTTGTCGGCCTTCAGCACGTCAAGAATCAGACGCGTGCCTTTCAGTTTGTCTTCCAGGTGTGGCGTGTGGACCAGAATCAACTGGTCGTGCCACGCCGCGAGGTCAACCTGCATTTCCATGACCTTCAGTTCGTTCCGCGAATTTTTGTTCAAACCAATTTCGCCGATGCCGAGGACGTTCGGCCGGTTGAGGAATTTCGGAATCAACGAGATCACTTCCCCGGCCAGCGTCGCGTCTTCGGCTTCCTTGGAGTTGATGCACAGCCAGCAGAAATGTTTCAGGCCGGACTTCGCGGCGCGCTTCGGTTCATGTTCGGTGAGCTGGCAGAAGTAATCGTAAAACCCGGCAGCGGAACTTCGGTCGAAACCCGCCCAAAATGCCGGCTCGCAGACGACCTCGCATCCGGCGATGGCCATGCGTTCATAATCATCCGTGACACGGCTGACCATGTGGGCGTGAGGTTCGATGTAACGCATGGAAGTGTCGTTATTTCGCGCCGTTCCACGCCCCAACCGCGCCTTTGCTCGTCGCGGCGGCAATGGGTTTGTCCGTTGGATCGCTGAAAGCCAGCAGGACATTTTTTACCTTGTCCTTTTTCTTGTTGCCCAGCCTGCCAATGGCAGAGCGAAATGCTTTCAACCGAAAATCGTCCTTGCCTGCGGCGCGTTCGACGCGGTCGAGGAAGGCGGCAACTTCAATCAATTTGTGACGGGCATCGAGGAAGTAAAGGTCCAGAACCTGTTGTCGTGTCATAATGATTTGCGATTCGCGACTGACGGTTTACGAAACCGTTTAAAATTCGCGTGCCGAATCGTAAAACGCAAATCGCAAATGGTAAATGCCTAAACCATCCACTTCAAAACCTGTTCCGCGGCCTTTCCCGGCGCCGTGGCGAGGACATTGTGGTCGGCGCAGGCGATTACTTTGTATTCGCGCAAGGCCGGACAGTTTTTCCTGAGCCAATGCCGCACCCAAGGCCAAGGGACAATGGGGTCAAGAATGCCGCTCAAGCCGAAAACCGGCAGCCAGGTTTTATTGGCAATCGGGCGCGGATCGCTTTCGGCAATCAAATGCAGCCGATGTTGCGCCGCGCGGCGGTCCAATTCAGTCCGGCGTTCGACAAATTCATCAATAGCCGCCAGCACCTTCGGCGAACGGCGATATCGGAATCGTGCAATCTTCGCGTAGCTGAAGATGATCCAGACAAAAAGCGCGTTTGAAATTCTGCCTGTCAATTGTTCCGCCAATCCAACTGCCCGGCGCATGGGATATTTCACAAAGCCGCCCGCCAGAATGATGCCTTGGGCTGGAAACTTCCCGCGTCCGACCAACGCCCACAAAGGCTGCGAGCCATACGATTCGCCAAGCAGCCATCCGCCGGTGACGCCATGTTGTTCCAGGGCGGTTTCGATGGCCGCCGCGTAATCGTCCAGCGACCAGGACAGCGTGCGCGGATATGTCACCTCCACGAAGCGCGCCCGGCCACCGAGCGCGTGGCGAAAGCCGCCGATGAGGGTCCAATCGCCGTGCAAGCCGGGCAGGTAAATCAACGCCGGCAACGAAGCATCACCGTGAATGCGCAGTTGGAGTTCTTCTGCCATCGTTCCGGCGATTATCAGGCAGCCGGAGGGAGTCGTTCAATGAAGAAACGCGTCAACGCCTTGTCTGGCGTTCCATGCGGGTTGGGCTGCCCGGTTTTATCAAAAATACTCGGTCAGGGTGACCAATCCTTCAGGATTGGCGGTGCCTCTGCCTTGAAGGAAGACAATGTGCTCATATCCTAGACTCCGCAACCCGACGAACCACGGCGTGCCGCGGATGCGGTATTGGAAGCCAATTTGCGGTTCATTGTAATTTTCAAGAATTACCACGGCAGTCTCGTGTTTGGGCAAACCCATGGCTTTCGCTAGAATTGAGTCGTTTTCCTCCGTGACAGATGCAGTCGGTTCAACAATCTGACCTGTCTTGTCATCCAAAGAATCAATAACCACCGCGTTGCTATCGGTGTTATGAAAGGTTTGTGGCGGCCTCGTGGTCGCGCAGGAGGTCAACGAGATTGCCAGGGCGGCCAAAGCCAGTGTAGTGAAGATTTTCATAAATTGCATCCTCCCGCCTGCCGGGAGCTTTCAGTATTGTTCGCATTTCCAATTGTTCATTGCCAAATCAACCATCGAGACGAGCTAACGCATGTTTGATGCCAGCGGATCTTGCGCAAAGAAAACCAGGGGGAAAATCAGCCAAATAGATAACAGGATGTGATGAACAACGACGGCCCGAAAAACCACAAATCTCTCAAATTGTCGCTGGCAGCACGTTGGTCTTTGCAGGCGAAAACACGATTCGCCCGGAGAACAAACTCTACCTTAACTTCGGGAAAAACTCCGCGGCCGTCTTGCATGTCGCCGCGCTTAATTCGTCGGGCGAACAGCCTTTGACCTGCGCAACAACCTCCGAGATTTCCTTCACGTAGGCGGGTTCACAGCGCTTGCCGCGATGCGGTGCTGGCGCGAGGTAGGGACAATCGGTCTCCAGCATGAATTGGCCGAGCGGCGTGGCGGCCACGGTGTCGCGGACGTTCTGGCCGTTTTTGAACGTGACGATGCCCGTAAAGCTGACCAGCGAACCAATGCCCAGGACCTCGCGCATCCGGTCGGCACTTTCGCCAAAACAATGGAAGACGCCGCGGACTTTCCCGGCGAAGGGTTTGAGTTGCGCGAGCGTGTCGTCAAAGGCGTTGCGCTGGTGAATGATGCAATTGAGTCCGGCCTCGATGGCGACTTCGAGCTGTTGCTGGAAAATGTTCGCCTGCCTTTGTTTGTAGCGATCATCGTCATCGGCGCCGCTATCTTCAGAAGATGGCAAGTGGTGATAATCGAGGCCGGTTTCACCGATGGCGACAACTTTTGGATGTTTGGCAAGTTCGCGCAGGGCAGGGCGCAGGTCGGATGGAGCCTTCATCGCCTCGGTCGGATGCCAGCCGATGGCGGCATAAACGGACGGAAACTTTTCTGCAAGCCGGATGGCGCGTTCACTGCTGCTCAGGCATGTGCCGATGGAAATCATTTTGGCGATGCCGGCGGCCTGAGCTCGGGCGATGACCTCCGGCAAATCCTTTTCGTAATCAGGATAATCAAGATGCGCGTGAGTGTCGTAAAACTTCGACATGGGAACAGGGTTGGATGCCGGGCCGAAAAAAGCAAGCCAGCTTCAAACAAACCGCGGCGGCAAATTACTTCAAGCCCGATTCATTTTTCGCCGCGTTGTTCGTGCTGCTGAGCTTTTGTTCGAGCGCCGCCATTTTTGCCTCGACAGAGGGTCTGCCGGGGTAATCAGGCGATTCGGCGATGAGTTGTTTGTAATTTTCGATGGCGTCGCTTTCACGCCCGTCGGCTACAAGTTTATCGCTCAGCGTGAGGCGGATGCGGATGCGCTGTTCCGGCGACGGATGGCGGGATAAGGCGAGTTCGTACGCGTCAATGGCCGAGGACGGTTTGCCATCCATTTCACAGAGGTCGGCCAGTTTTTCGGTGAGCACGGCGCTGTTCATGGTGACGGGCAGATTTTCAACAAAGTCCGCCAGTTTGCCCACGGGCACGCCATGGACGAGATCCAAATCCACAAACTTCAAAAAGGACCATTCGATGAGCGGGTTATGGGTGCGCGCGAGTTCGGCGTGCATTTCCGCGAACGGTTTGCCGAAGGGACGGTAGAGCGGGTCGCCGATGACCGTCGTTTGCCATGACAACGCCGGCTGCGCCGCCCAAGCCGCCTCGCCGAAGGTGAAGCCGTTGGCGAACCGTCCAAGAAATGCCGCAACGTTTGGTGTGCAGGCCAGATAAGGTTCATACACGCAGCCCATTGTGCAGGTCGCACCCTTGGCAAGCAGCGGGCCGCACCAGTTTTGAGTTGTGCTGCGCAATGTCGCCGCGCTGTAGGAATGCAAATGATACGCAAACGCGCCGGGCATGAATTCGACCTTGGGCAGGGCAAACGGTCCGTCCGCATCGTTGGCATACCAGCCGGCGTAAATGGCAATCTGGCTCATCGGAAAATCGGCGGGGAACGTGGCGGGGTTTTTGTCCTCAGTCGTTTCCAAACCCATTTCAACGCTGATTTTTGCCGCGGTCGAAATCCATTCGTCCCCCACCTTGTAACCGGGATCGGTGACGCCGCGTTCGTCGAAGTAGGCGCGACCCCACAAACCATCGCGTTCCGCCTCCATCGCCTTGTCCACAAGGCCGCGCGCAATTTCCGGTGACGAGCCGTCGAGCCGCGTGACGAGCAAAATGCCGTTGGTGGGATTGAGCAGGGTTGTGTTGGTGGTGCCATAGACCCAGTTCTGCAACGGACCGGACAAAGTCATGTTGTTTTTGCTCAGCGGCAGCCAGGTCAGTTCGGAATCCACAGCGGCCTCATTGCGGCGGAACTCAGGCCGCATGCCATCCGCGGCCAGCTCGTGCAGATTGGGGTCGGCGGCGATTTTCAACGGCACGCCATAGCATAGCACGGCGTAACGGATTTTGGACTCGGAGACGCGTGACTCAACGTACATCAAGCCGTTGGATGCAGTGACAATGGTGTGGGCAAATTTCCACAGACCATTCGACTCCAGTTTTTCCAAAAGTGGCATTTGCAGCGAATCGCGGAATTCGGCGCGTGACATTTCCTCTTTGTCGGTCAGTTCGAACCCATAGATTTGGTTTTCCGGAACCTGCCGCATCCTGGCGTAATATTCAGCGATGCCTTTCGACTTCGGCACGCGTGAATTATAAATGACGACCACTTCGTCGCCCCCGGCGCGGGAAAGCATCGGGGCCAGCGCAAAAACAAAAACAGCAAGACGAATCAATAAACTTTTCATGCGTCGGTCATTTGACCTTTAAACACCCGGAACGTTGGAAAATTCCCTTCAGCCGTTGGTCACCTTGAGGCCATCATACGCGAGTGCGACCCCGGATGGCAATTCCGCTTGCGCGCGGTCGTGGTCGTAATCATGCGTGAGATGCGTGAAGAACGTTTGAGCCGCGCCGATGCGCCGGGCGGCGGTGAGCGCCTCATCAAGGCACATGTGCGTCGGATGCGGTTTGGGGCGGAGCGCGTCGAGCACGGCGACTTCGACGCCACGGACTTTTTCGAGCGCGCCGGCGGGAATTTCCTTGCAGTCGCTCAAATAGGCGAGCCGCCGTTTGCCGTCTTGCACGAAAAGATAACCGTTTGTCACGGTCGAACCGTGTGGCAGGGGCAGGGGAGTGATTTCCAAATCGCCAAGCGTGAACGGCCCGGTGATCACGCGTGGTTCCGGCTTGAAATAACCCTTGGGAATCGGCCGCCCGTCGAAGGCGTAAACATAAACGCGCTTGAGCGACGCCATTGTTTCCTCGCTTGCATAAATGGGCAGCGCACCCTCGCGCAGGTCGCAGAAACGGCGGCAATCGTCCAGTCCCATGATGTGGTCGGCGTGGGCATGGGTGAAAATCACCGCATCGAGCCAGCGGATGTTTTCACGCAGCATTTGGATGCGGAATTCCGGCGTGGTATCCACCACCAGCTTGATTTTTTCAGTGGCGACGTAAATCGAGGGCCGCGTGCGATGGTTTTTGGGATTGGCCAGGAACTCCGGCGGATATTCCTTGCCGATGATCGGGACGCCCTGCGAGGTGCCGGAGCCTAAGAAAATAATCGAAAACGACATGGTTTAATTTCTTGCGCCCGAAAATAGCACAAAGACCAAACATTCAGCGAACGAAATCTCCGTCCGGAATGTTGAAGTTGTTAACGGTTCGAACGCAAATTCGTTGTCGTTGATTTTGGATTTGGATCAGAATTTCTATCGAACCGGGGCAATTTTCAAAAAAGCGTTCAAGGATTTTGATTGCCAGGATAATGACTGCCTACCCACTGAAGATCCGGATTGCCGGGGTAGTTCGCGTTGCCTTTTGTTCCGCCGATGATGCTTTCTTTGCTTGGGTCCGTGTCATTTGCAAAAGCGACGGTTGCGGCGCTCAACCATCTGTGACTCTCGGCGTGCCCATCGGCAAAATTGAAGCAGGCGGAAGTTACATGAAAGGCCGCTGGCGAATCGCCAAACAGCGCATCAGTAAAATTTAGTGCAGACGTGCCGTACTGACTCATTTCCCAGGACCCGACATTTTCTCCGCGCATATCCGCTCCCTCTATCCAGACAAACCGGTCAGCCGGATGCTTGATTTGGTTTCGCGACGTAATGAGCCTGGTGTCAGTCTTCATTTCGCCATTTAGAAAAGCCGCTCCCGAATAACTGTCCCAACAGTAGGGTCCGGCTGATGCCGGTTTGTTTGGGGTGTAATGCAACAGGTTGCGCTTGTCAGCGGGGCAATGCACGATGGTGGGGTTGGGCGCATAGGCAAAGAGCGGGCCGTCAATGGTAGGCGTCGGCTGTCTGTAGCCTTTTTCGATTCCAGCCTGCCAGCCATCTGATGTAGCGAGGTTGGGCAGGGGAGACTGCTGTTGGTGGTTGATATCCGTGCGCCACGGAGCGCCCCATGGCGAGGTTGTCACGACAGCAGCACCACTTTTGTTCTGCATATAGGTGCTTAAATTCACCAGCAGGTCGGCATTATCGTCAGCATACATTACCCAGGCCATAACTAGCTGCTTTTCATTGTTGAGGCAGTCGGCGGTGGAGGCTCTTTGCTTCGCCGCCCCCAATGCAGGTAGAAGTAACGCTGCCAAAATCGCAATGATGGCTATTACCACCAGAAGTTCAATCAGGGTAAAACCATTCAAACCACGCTCACTGGTTTTATGACAGCCGGTGAAATTATGTTGAAGTTCCATAATTACATGCCCGCATTATTTTTGGCCGATGGGTTTAAAGTCAATGTAACGTAGGACCAACGAGGCGCAGGGTCAACGTGAAATAGTAATAGTTTAATCCATGGTGGCGTGCCGATCAACTTCCGGAACTGGCTTGGTGACGACCAGACGAACTCGCCGTGAAATCAAATTCTGGCGACTTGTTGGACTACATTGCTACGATCATTTGGTCGCTTCCTGCTGACCGAATGGCGGATACTTTTCAAACTTGGGCAAGGCCGGATTCATAACGTCCCACGGCTGGGCGTCTGATGTCCACATGTCAAGCTGGGGCTGGAACAAACTTGGTTCATCCAAGCTGCCGGGCCTTATACCGACAAGATGCGGCGCAGCGTCGAATTTGGCCAGAACCGGAGAACCACAACTCTCACAGAATCCGCGATGGACATGGCCGCCCATCTCGCTGGTGGAAGCATAAAAGCGTGGTGAACCTTGAAGCAGCTTGAAAGCCTCGCCTGGCACAACCATCGCAGAAACAGATGCGCCCCCGCTTGACCGCTGGCAGTCGCGGCAATGGCAGTGCAACATCATGACGGGTTTCGCAGTGCATTGGTAACGGATGGCGCCGCACGCGCATCCACCTGATATCTGTGTAGTCATTGTATTTTGTGTGGTTGTTTGATTGATGCCAGTCGTGTCCATGTGGCCCGACATCCAGGTACAGGCGACGTAATCACTCGTTTTTCTCAATCTTTTTTACAAATGGTTCAACGACCAATGTTTTTAGGGCGCCCTCTTTGGCGCGATATTGGTAGCCATTCGCCATAAACACGTCGCTACAAATATCAACCTCACCCAAACAGTTTGTGCCGCGATAAAAGCTTGTCATAAAAGAAGATTTTGCTGCGTAGTGATTTCTGTCGCGATGCGCGGAAGCTATGGTCATAGCAATCTCGGCGACTTTCTCGCCAGTGATAGTGATGCTATCTCGACCATCAGACACAACTACGCGGTCGGCGTTGGCTATTCCATTGGATAAATGCTCATAACCGACGGCTTGCCATGCCCACCGCGTCAGAAGGACAGCCACACAAATGCCTACGACGACAATTACAATTTGCTCATATCGTTTGTAACTCATGGGAATAGCTGCCTAACAGATAGTAGGCAGCGCACTTTGCAGCCTGTCATCAAAGATGGTTTCATTTTGTTTGCAGGAAACGTATTTTGCTGCAAAGGCTTGCAGATGAAAATGCTTGGCTTCGGGTTCAAGCAGAGGCTGCAATCGTTTCCGGGCTTTTTCATTCAACAAATCCGTTTTATTTCATGCCCGATTTCTGGTTAAGTCAAGCCATGAACGCCGAATTGCCGCCGCTCACGCCCAGCACGCTTTACCTCGTGGCCACGCCGATCGGCAATCTCGATGACATCACGCTCCGCGCGTTGCGCGTCCTGCGCGAATGCGACGTGGTGGCCGCCGAGGACACCCGCCGGACGGGGCAGTTGCTCAAGCATTTTGGAATCGCCAAGCCACTCCTGAGTTATTTCCAGTTCAATGAGGCGAAGCGCAGCGGGGAAATCATCGAACGCCTCCAGCGCGGCGGGAAAATTGCGCTGGTCACCGACGCCGGCAGCCCCGGCATCAGCGATCCGGGTGAACGCGTTGTCAAGGCCGCCATCGCCGCGGGCTTTCGCGTCGAGGCCGTGCCCGGTGCGTGCGCGCTTGTCGCCGCGCTAACGGCTGGCGGTTTGCCGACGGATGAGTTTCATTTCACCGGTTTCCTGCCGCACAAGTCCGGTCAGCGGCACAACAGGCTTGAATCGCTCAAAGCGGTCGCCGGAACTTTGGTTTTTTACGAATCGCCATATCGCATCGAAAAATTGCTGGGCGAGCTGGCCGAAGCATTTCCCGAACGCGAGGTGGTGCTGGCACGCGAGTTGACGAAGAAATTTGAGGAATATCTGCGCGGCAAACCGGCGGAGCTGATCGAGATCACGAAAAGGCGGAGTTTAAAAGGTGAATTTGTCGTGATGGTTGGACCGATTGGGTGAGCATTAAATTTGCAGGACGCCGAATTTGGCCCGTTGGACGCGGGTACTCCAAAACATCGCCGGAAAATCTTTGAATTCGCGCTGGATTCCGGGCAAATTGCGTCCCCATGAAATTTGCCTTTCTCGCTGGCGGCCTGTTTTCTGCCTTTGCCGTTTCAGCGGCTGAACCTTCCATTTATCACGCCGGCTGGATTGACCTGGATAAAAACGGGAAGATGGACGTTTACGAGGACCCGTCGCAGCCGGTCAAAAAGCGCGTGGCCGATTTGCTGAAGCGGATGACGCTGGCGGAAAAAATCGGACAACTCCAGCAATTGGACCGCAGCACGAACGACGCGACCGTTTTCAGCGACCAGCTTCGCAATGGTGTCGTTGGGTCGTTCCTTGGCGGCAGCAAAATGATCGAAACGCCCGTGCAACGAAACGCCCTGCAACGCATCGCTGTTGAACAAGGCCGGCTCGGCATTCCGCTGATTTTCGGCCACGACTCGATTCACGGATTTCGCACCATCTTCCCGATTCCCCTGGCGCAGGCGTGCGCGTGGGAGCCGGAACTGTTTGAGCGGACGGAGGCCATTTCCGCCCGCGAAACGGCTGCGGTGGGCATTGACTGGACGTTTGCGCCGATGGTGGACCTGGCGCGCGACCCGCGCTGGGGGCGCATTGCCGAGGGGTTTGGCGAAGACCCGTGGCTGGGCGCGCTGGATGCCGCGGCGTGTGTGCGCGGATTTCAGGGGACAAACGCCGCCGATCCGGACCGCGTCGTGGCGTGCATGAAACATTACGTCGGCTACGGCGCGGCCGAGGGCGGGCGCGACTACAACACCACGGAAATTTCCGAATTCACCCTGCGCAATTTTTACCTGCCGCAATTCAAGGCGGGCGTGGACGCGGGCGCGTGGACGGTGATGAGCGCGTTCAACTGCCTTTCCGGCATGCCGGCCAGCGCCAACCGCCACACCCTCACAGAAATCCTGCGCGACGAATGGAAATTCCGCGGTTTCGTCGTCAGCGATTGGGACGCGGTGAATGAATTGATTTCCCAGGGTGTCGCCGCTGACGAGACCGAGGCGGCGCGGCTGGCGCTCACCGCCGGCGTGGACATGGAAATGGTTTCGACGAATTACCACGACACGCTGGCGGAGCAGGTGAAGCAGGGGAAAGTGCCGGAATCCGTCGTGGACGAGGCGGTGCGGCGGATACTGACGGTGAAATTCGCCAAAGGTTTGTTTGAAAGGCCGTTCGTGGACGAAAGCCTTTACCAGACTGCCTTTCTGAAACCCGACGCGCTGGCGCTGGCGCGCGAGGCGGCGGCAAAATCGTGCGTGCTGCTCAAAAACGAAAACGGCGCGCTGCCGATTTCCCGCCAGGCAAAAACAATCGCCCTCATCGGGCCGCTCGCCGAAGAGACGCGCGATCTGCTCGGCTGTTGGGACGCGCGCGGACGCTGGCAGGATGCGGTTTCACTGGCCGCCGGTTTGCGCGCAAAGATGGCCGCCAGTTCGGAATTAAAAGTCGTGCGCGGCTGCAATATCACCGAAACGGCGAGAATCACGAAACGTCTGGATGGCACATCGGTGGTTGAGGAAGCGGCAGCGGGCGGCGACAATTTTGCCGAGGCAGTTTCGGCGGCCAAGGCGGCGGATGTGGTGATCCTCGCGCTCGGCGAACCGGCGGGCTGGACAGGCGAAAATTCGTCCCGCAGCGACCTTGACCTTCCCGGCCGGCAGATGGAATTGTTTGACGCCGTTGTTGAGACCGGCAAACCGGTCATTGTGGTTCTTATCAACGGCCGTCCGCTCACCGTGCCGCGATTGGAAGAAAGGGCGTCGGCGATTTTGGAGGCGTGGGATCCGGGCGTTCAGGGCGGCAACGGTGTGGCGGACGTGCTGTGCGGCGACGTTGATCCGGCGGGGCGGCTGACAACGACCTTCCCGCGCAGCGTCGGGCAGGTGCCGATTTATTACAACCATTTCAACACCGGCCGGCCAGGGCTTGGCAAATATGTGGACGGGCCCAGCAGCCCGCTGTACCCGTTCGGTTTCGGCCTGACTTACACGACTTTTGAATATGGCAAGGTGGAACTGGGCGCGCCGATGATGAAACAGGATGGAACACTAACCGCGAAGGTGAATGTTAAAAACACCGGCTCGCGCGCCGGAACGGAAACCGTGCAGCTTTACGTCCGCGCCCTGGCGTCCCCGGCGGGACCGCGTCCGGTGCGGGAATTGAAGGGGTTTCAAAAAGTGCGGTTGCAGCCTGGTGAATCACGTGACGTGAGCTTCACCATTTCCGGACACGAACTGGGTTATTACGACACGTCAGGCCGCTGGCTGGTGGAACCGGGAAAATTCCAGTTGTGGCTGGCCAGGGATTCCGCTTCCGGAGAGCCGGCGGATTTTGAGCTGGTAAAATAAACGGACACGCCGGTGAAGCGCGCCATGAAACCGGCCACGGCGAAGGCGGAACACCGCCACAGATTTACTTTGATTTGGCCCTGACCTTTGCCCAGCGTGCCTTGGCTGCCAGGGAAATTTTCCGGCGCGCCGCCGCGCTCATTTTCCGGCGTTTGCGGACCGGTTTTCCAGCCGGAGCCGCCGAAATATTTCCCGCCAGGGATTCCAGACGTGATTGCAGACGTTCGATTTGCGCTTTCAGGGCCGCCATGCGTTTGAGCTTGGCGACTGAAAGATTGAGAAGTTCATTTGTACTCATTGCAAGGTATTCTAAAAATTTGTTTCCGGAATGCAAGGCATTAAATTTTTGCAAAAAACAAGATGCTCTGAATCTCCGGCGAAGATTTCTCCTTCCGCTTGCGGATGGCGCGGCAGCGCCACGCCGTCTTTCAAACGAACTTGCCCGGATTCAGGATGCCTTTTGGATCGAGCGCGTGTTTCACAACGCGATGGAGTTCGCGCGCCTCCTTGGAAACCGCCAGCGGCCACCAGCGCTTCTTCGCAAGGCCGATGCCGTGTTCTCCGCTGATGGCGCCGCGCCAGGCGATGACCTGTGCGAAAAGCTCGTCGAGCGCGGCTTCGCTTCGGCCCTCCGCGCCGGGCTGGGTGAAGTCCACCATGATATTGGTGTGGATGTTGCCATCGCCGGCATGGCCGAAACACGCGACGGTCAAGCCGTGCTTCCTTTTCAGCTTTGCCGCGAACTTGAAGAAATCTTCCAATCGTCCACGCGGAACAACAATGTCTTCATTCAACTTTGTGAGGCCGGTGTCGCGGAGGGCGTAGGAAAATTCGCGCCGGATCCGCCAGACCGCCTCGCATTCCTTGTTGCCGAAGCCGCGCTCGACAAACAGCGGCTTCTGCCGGCGGATGATCCCTTCCAAACCCTTCGACTCGCGCCGGACGGAATTTTCCTGGCCATCCAGTTCAACAATCAAATGGGCGCGGCAGCCGAGCAGGCGTTTGCTTTTCGTCCGTTTGCGAGCGGCGGCGAGGGTAAATTCATCGGCCAGTTCCAGTGCACAGGGCAAAAAGCCGGCGGCCAAAATCGCCTGAAGCGCGCGCACGGCATTTTTCATTGAATCAAAGCCGGCGGCGAGATTTGCCCGGAACGGCGGGAGTGGAATTAATTTCAAGGTGGCTTCGGTGATGACCCCGAGCGTGCCTTCGGATCCGGCAAAGAGACGATGGAGGTCGTAACCGGTCTTGTTCTTATGGGTGCGTCCGCCAAGTCTGACGATTGAGCCATCCGCCAGGACGACCTCAAGGCCGAGAACGTAGTCGCGCGTGACGCCGTATTTGAGACAGCGCGGTCCGCCGGCGTTGGTGGCGATGTTGCCGCCAATGAAATTGTTCGCCCGGCTTGCCGGGTCGGGCGGATAAAAAAGCCCGCGTTTTTCGACGGCCGCCTGCAATTTCTCCGTGATGACACCCGGCTCGACGACGGCGACGAAATCGCCGGAATTGATTTCCTTGATGCGGTTCATCCGTTCCAGTGAAAGAACGATGCCGCCGCGCACGGGCACGCAACCGCCGACGTAGCCGTGGCCCGCACCGCGCGCCGTCACGGGAATCCGGTGCCGGTTTGCAAAGCGCAGAATGGCCGAGACTGATTTGGTGGAGCGGGGCAGGGCAACGGCGTCGGGCTGATGCGCGGCGAACCATTTGTCTCCGGAGTATTTTGCCAGCGTTTGCGGGTCCAAAACAACTTCGCCCGGCAGTACCTTTTTCAGGTGTCGGAGCAATTTTGTTTTTTCAGAAGTCATTCGGCGGGCGCGTTAAGAAATTCCCTCGCGTCGGCACCCTCGGCTTCTGGTACTTGAACATGGATGCCGCCGGCGGCGAGCGCATATCCGTCAATGCTCAAAGCGGAGAGTTCGTTGACGACGAAAGGATGAAATCCCGCGGCTTCGAGCCGCGAACGGACCAGTTGGGCGTCGGCGGGATTAAAGGCGGTAAAAACGGTGACGAAGTCCACAAGGCCTTTCATGGGACAACCATCAAATGTGCATGGCTGAAGTCGTCGGAGGATTTCATTTGTGAATGAAGCTGGTATCGGGGGTTGGAATGGAACCCGGTCGCACGTCGGCGAAGACGATGATGCCGGCGCCGGTCTGGAGCAGGGTTTGCACCTGGACTTCGATATGCTGGCCGATGTAAGGCTGGCCGTTGTTGACGACGACCATCGTGCCATCGGGCAGGTAACCGACGCCCTGTCCCTTGTCCTTGCCGTCGCGGACGATTTTCAATTGCAAGCTTTCGCCCGGGAGCAGGACGACTTTGAGGCATTTGGCGACTTCGTGGAGGTTCACGTAATTGACCTTTTGCAGCTCGGCGACCTTGGCGAGGTTGTAATCGTTGGTGAAGAGCCTGGCATTGAGGTTGCGTGCGAGGCGGACGAGTTTGGCGTCCACTTCCTTTTCCTCGGGAAAATCGCCGTCATGGATGCGCACTTCAATGATGGTATTGCGCTGGATGCGGTTGAGCATTTCGAGTCCGCGGCGGCCGCGGGCGCGTTTGATGGGGTCGGCGGAATCGGCGACTTGCTGGAGTTCCCTGAGCACAAAACGCGGCACGACGATCAGGCCTTCGAGATAATGAGCTTCAATCAAATCGGCGATGCGTCCGTCAATGATGACGCTGGTGTCGAGCAACAGCAGGTTGTCGGGCTTGTTTTGCGGCGAAAAACGGACGAACGGAATGATGAGCGAGAAATCCTCCTTGTTGCTGCGCATGGCGAGGATGATGCCGATGTAGCCAAAACCGAGAAACAGGCAGAGCCGGACGAGCCAGCGGGTTTTTTCCTCGGTATCCTCGAACAGCCCGGAGCGATCGATGAGGATGGCGATAAACATGCCGAGCAGGAGGCCAAAGCTTGTTGCGGAAAATGCGCGGAGCGAGAAGCCCTTGAGCATTTCGTCAAGCGCAATCAGCAATCCGCCGAAGCCGAAGCCGATGCACATGCCAAACAGTGCGCCGTGTTCCTGGTCGACGAATTCCGGCCGGACCTGGCTGACGGCGTAGCCGCCCATTGTGCAAAGCGCCAGGAAAAAAAGACGTGTAACCCAAAGTGGAGTCATGGTCAGGGAGTGGTGGGCAAGGGCGCGTTGGTGTTCGACGGCTCATGGTGCCAGAGAAAATGCCATAGACCAAGGCGGTTTAAATTGCTTGAGGCGATGGCAAGATTGTAGGCGATGACCTGCATGTTGGTGGCCAATGGTTCGTTTTGCAGCGCCGTGCCGGCAAGTCCCTTGCCGGATTGCAAATTGTCAGCCAGTTTTTTCAAAACTTCGGTGGAATATTCAATGTTTTTTACTGCGGCGGTGATTTCGGGGCCGTTGGTTGTCACCACGCCCTGGGCGGAATCGCTGAGGCGAATCAAATCCTGCGAGAGGAAAACAATGTTGCTCACGGCAAAATTGACTTCCGGGCCGTTCGTGGCAATGAGCGCATCAACGTCACCAATCGTGCCCAGCGCCTGCTCCGAGAACGTGCGCATGTTGTTTACCACCATCGTGAGATTGGTGAGCGTTTGCTCGTTCAACACTTCGCGGCGCAGGTCCGTTACCGAGGCGTCCAGCTTTTTTGCAGTTTCGTCGATGCGCTGGATAAAGCCGGTCGCCGAGCGCGCGACTTCCAGCAGGTTGAACGGTTCCTGACATTCCACTTCCGCGCCGTTTTCCAAAACCGGCGGCGCGTTGGAGGTGGGGATGACCGAAACGTACTGGTCGCCGAGGAAGCCGGACTGCTCGATGACAAACCGCGCGTCGTGGTAAATTTTGCAGCTTTTGTAAATCTTCAGGAGAATCGTCACGCTTTTGCCGTCATCGGCCAGCTGGATGTCCGAGACGCCGCCGACCTGCACGCCGGCGAGCAGGACGCTGGCCCGTTGCTTGAGGCCGCCGACGTTCAAGGCGTGCAGGCGCAGTTCATAAGTGCCGCGAAAAATGCTCGTGCCCTTGCTGAACTGGATCAGCAACACGGCCAGCAGCACCAGTGCGATCAACACGAACAGGCCGACTTTGGTTTCCAGACGCGATTTATCCATGACTCAAAACGGAGTTTCCTTCGGATCGGCGACGCCGTCAATGAATTGCCGCACCACCGGGTCCTGCGACGCAAAAAATTTATCCGGCGCGCCGCTCGCGTAAATCTTTTTGTTGTGCATCATCAACACGCGCTGGCCGACCCGCCGCGCCGTCCGCATGTCGTGCGTGACCACGACCGTCGTCACCTTGAACCGGTCGCGCACGCGCAACATCAACTGGTCAATGCTGTCCGACACAATCGGGTCCAGCCCGGTCGTCGGCTCGTCGTAGAGCACGATTTGCGGTTCATAGATTATTGCGCGCGCCAGCCCGACGCGCTTGCGCATGCCGCCGGACAATTCCGCCGGATTCTTGTTCTCCGTGCCCGGCAAATCCACCATTTCCAGCGTCTCGGCCACGCGCCCGGCAATTTCGGCCTCGGTCAGATGCTCGTGCCGGCGCAACCCGAACGCCACGTTTTCCGCAACCGTCATCGAATCGAACAGCGCCGAGCTTTGAAACACCATGCCAAATTTCCGGCGCACGCGCAGCAACTGGCGTTCGTTCATCGGCACGATGTTTTCGCCGTCAATCAGCACCTCGCCGGTGTCGGGCTGCAACAGGCCGATGATCTGCCTGAGCAAAACGCTTTTCCCGCACCCGCTGCGCCCGATGATGGCGACGGATTCGCCAGTTTCAATCCGAAAACTGACGCCGTCCAGCACGGGTTGCGTTCCGAAAGCTATCCGCAAATTCCGCGCTTCAATCATAACACGCTCGCGATTTTGCCCAGCACCAGCGTCAGGAAAAAGTTTGTGATGAGAATGGTGATGGACGAATACACCACCGCTTCCGTCGTCGCACGCCCGACGCCTTCCGCGCCCAGCCGGCAGGTCAG
The DNA here is from genome assembly GCA_963764175.1 of uncultured Verrucomicrobiae bacterium. Taxonomy (GTDB): domain Bacteria; phylum Verrucomicrobiota; class Verrucomicrobiia; order Limisphaerales; family UBA11358; genus UBA11358. Next base: position 58,224 of record CAVXRE010000017.1, read on the forward strand.
GCCCTTGTAACAACTGATGAGCGCAATGATGCCGCCGTAGATGAAAGCCTTGATCAGGCCGATTATCAGGTCAATGTCGTGGGTGTATCTCAGCAGGTTGACCCATGAATATGTCGCGTCAATGCCCAGCAGGTAAACACCGACGAGGTAGCTCGCGCCGATGCCGAGGCATATGGATTCGATGGTCAGCAAGGGCAGGGCGATGTGCGCCGCGACGAGCCTCGGCACGACGAGATAATCAACAGGATGCGTGGCCAGCGTGCGCAGCGCGTCAATCTGCTCCGTCACGCGCATCGTGCCGATTTCGGCCGCGATGGCTGCGCCGACGCGCCCGGCGACCATCAGCGCCGTGAGCACCGGCCCGAGTTCGTCGCACAGCGACACCCCGACGACGGCGAGCGTGGCCGTGTCCATCTTGACCTTGTGAAACTGGAAATAGGTTTGCGCGCCGAGCACCATGCCGGTGAACGCACCGGTGATGAGCACCACCGCCTGCGATTTCACGCCGATGAAATAAATCTGGTACAGCAAATCGCGCCACGTGATCTTGAAGGTGAAGAAGGACAGGAAGGCTTCCCTGGCCAGCAAGGCGAGACGGCCCAGCCCGGCGAGCCATTCGGCGATCTGCTTGTTGGCTAGAAAATTCATCGCGCCCCGCAAAATAGCAAACCGGCGCGGCCTTTGGCCAGCGTTTCATTTTAAAACGCGGGACATTGCTTCGTTCAAATGTTCTTGAAAAGCCCCTGCTTGCGCGGGTTGCCAGAAAGAAAAGAAGTGACCAGCTCAAGCCGGGTTTTAGGTAGTGACGCCTTTTGCTTCCGGCTGGGCAAAATATAACAAGTTTGACTAGACCGCTCTCGCACAGTAAATTCGTAGGCGAATGCTGGCGGCTGAATCAAAGGTGGCGACCAAAGCGATACTTGGCTCGCCCAATGCCAATTCGAATGGTTCCTGGAAACACCTCGTGGAACCGCTGGAGCCTTTTCTGCACGCGGTAACGGAACAACTCCTCCGGCAGGTGCACGAGTTCGATCCGCAAATCGTCCCCCACGCCAAATTCGCGCTGAAAGGCGGCGGCAAGCATCTGCGTCCGACGCTGGTGGCGCTGGCCGCCGGGTCGCTCGGCAAAGTCACCGACGCGCACGTGACTGCCGCGGTCATCATCGAAATGGTGCATCTGGCCACCCTCATCCACGACGACGTGATAGATGAAGCCGACATCCGGCGCGGCCGGCCCACGCTCGCCGCGAATTGGGGTAACGAAATCGCCGTGCTGTTCGGCGATTGCCTCTTTGCGCAGGCGTTGAAACTGGCGGCCGGTTTTCCCACGCCGGAAGTTTGCCGCGCGGTGGCGACGGCCACGGACACCGTTTGCGCCGGTGAAATCCTGCAAACACAACAACGCCGGAAATTCCAGGCTTCGCGGCGCGAGTATTTCCGGGTCATCGAAATGAAAACCGCCGAGCTGTTTACGTTGTCGTGCGATCTGGCGGCATTTTTAAGCCAGGCCACGGCGGAACAGCGCGCGGCCTTGCGACGGTTCGGCTCGACGTTCGGCTCGGCGTATCAGGTTTATGATGATTGCGTGGATTTGTTCGGTTCGGAGGCAGAAGCGGGCAAATCGCTCGGCACGGATCTGGCGAATGGCAAATTGACCTGGCCGGTTCTGCTGGCGTGGGAGTGCGCGAGCGACACCGACCGCGCGGAGCTGGAAGAAATCGCGCAGAACTGGCAGCCGGCGGCGTTGCCGCGCGTCAACGAATTGATGGCCAAATACGAGACCCTTGCACCGACGCTGGAAATGATCCAGCGCTTTCTGGAGCAGGGCCGGGAGGCGCTGAGCGTGCTGCCGGAATCGGACGGACGCGCTGGCTTGCTTGGTCTGGCGGATTATTTGGCGCAACAAACGGGCGCTTTGGCTGTTTAAATGGGAAATTATGATTATGGCCGAACCAGCCGCACGACAGGAACCGGAATCGTCCGCGCCGGTGGATGAAGATGCGCTGGTGGGACGGGCGCGGCGCGGTGATCTGGAAGCTTACGATGAATTGGTGCGGCGTTATCAGGAACGCATCTACGCGACGGTTTATCACATGACGTCCAATCACGAGGACGCCAACGATCTGGCCCAGGAATCATTCGTCAAGGCGTTTCAGGCGCTCAAAACCTTCAAGGGTGGCTCCAGTTTTTACACATGGCTCTACCGGATTGCGGTCAATAAGACGATTAATTTCCTGAAACAACGGAAAAATCGCACGCACGTGAGCTTGAACGACCTGGACTTCAATGCCGAGTATGACCCGGATTTGGTGGCGTTGATTTCAGACAAAACCCCCCGCCGGGAAGCCGGTTTGGCCGAATTGCAAGAAAAGTTGAACGCGGCCCTGCTCAAGCTGTCTGAACCCCATAGATTGGTCGTTGTCCTGCACGATGTGCAGGGGTTGTCACACGACGAAATCGCCAAGATTATGGAATGCAATATCGGCACGGTGCGGTCGCGGCTGTTTTACGCAAGGCAGCAATTGCAGGGGTATCTGTCCGATTATCTGGGGCCAACATGAAAGAAAGCGAAAACAACTTCGAGTCGTTGCACCGGTTGATGGCGCTTAAGCGGCATGAAATACCGCCGCCGGGCTATTTCAATCATTTTTCCGACCAGGTGATGGCCCGCATCCGCGCGGGCGAAACCGAGGCGCCGGAGAGAATCGCCGGGTCATCGTGGCTGTTGAAATTCTTCCAGGCCTTTGAGGCAAAGCCGGCGTTTGTCGGTGCGTTTGCCTGCTCCTTGTGTCTGCTGTTGCTGGTCGGAATCGTTTATGCCGAGCGCCCTGATGCCGCCGCGAAAACTGCGTTTTTGGCTTCCTTGGCGCAATCTTCCGGTTCTCTCGCTGATGCAACATCGCCGGTTATTACGCCGTCATCTGCGCAATCGGGTTTGATGGTCAGCACCAATCCTGTCCTCAGCCTTCAACCGGTCGCCTCGCTCTTCGGCCAGCAAGACGCACTGGCGCAGCCGGTTAGCGTCAACTTTACGCTCCCAAGCAACTGATTTCTGCTCGTCCCCTCGTTGCGCGCTTGAAACTGCGCCGCACTTTGCCTTTAATCAGGCCGGTGCCAGCCAAAATCATCGCAGTCGCCAATCAAAAAGGCGGCGTAGGGAAAACGACCACGGCCGTTAATCTTGCTGCCTGCCTGGCCGCCATCGGCCGGCGCGTGCTGCTTTTCGATCTCGATCCGCAGGCCAACGCCACGAGCGGTTTGGGCCTGGAAAAAATCGAGGGCGCCAGTGCGTATCGTGTTCTGCTCGGCGAAGGCAGCCTCCTCGATAAAATCAAGGCCACGGCGTTCGAGCGGCTTGAAGTTGTCCCCAGCGAAGTGGATTTGTGCGGTGCGGACGTGGAGCTGGCGCGCTCGGACAATTATTTGCTTCGCGTCGCCGCCGCGTTGAAACCCGTGCTGGAATCACAGCGCTTTGACGTGGTTTTCATTGATTGCCCGCCGTCACTGGGGATTTTGACGCTGAACGCCTTTGCCGCGAGCGACGGCCTGCTCGTGCCGCTGCAATGCGAGTATTATGCGCTCGAAGGCGTTTCTATGATGAACCGCGTGCTGGCGCAACTGCGCGACGCGGGCGTCAATCCGCGTCTCGACATTTTCGGCGTGGTGATGACGATGTTTGATGGCCGCACGAAGCTTTCAAATGAAGTGGTGGACGAAGTCCGGAATCTGCTGGGCGCGCGAGTTTTTGAAACCATGATACCGCGCAGCACGAAACTCGCCGAGGCGCCCAGCTTCGGGAAACCCATCATTCATTACGACAAATACAGCTCCGGCGCGGCGGCGTACGAGCTGCTCGCGCAGGAATTCATTGCCCGCCTGCAACCAATTCAATAAACTGACCTCTTTAAATTTTTATGGCAAAAGAAATACTGGAAATGCCCGTGGAACTGGCAACGATGGAGTTGCCCGATACAAAAACCATCCGCCTCAAATGGCCGGACGGCTACAACCCCGATTTCAAGACCGGCCAGTTCATCACACTTTGGTGGCCCGACACGCCGACCTACAAACGCGCCTACTCGCTGTCTTCGTGCGCGCTCGACCGCGGCTATTACGAGGTCACCGTCAAGCGCGATGGCAAAATGGGCACGCGCATCGTCGATTGGGCTAAACCCGGCGACAAATTTTTCGTCGTTCCGCCCGTCGGGAAATTCCTGCCGGTGTATGATCCGCCGAACAAGCATCTCATCTGCGTCGCGGGCGGTTCGGGCGTGACGCCCTTTCGCGCCTTTGCGCGCGAAGCCACGCAACGGAAGCTGGACACCAAAATCACCATCCTTTACAGCGTGCGCACGACACGCAGCATCATTTTTCAGGAGGAATTCCACCGGCTGGAACTTGAGAACCCCAATATCGATTTTTACGTCACCTGCACGCGGCTGGACGCAAATGACCCGTGGCGCGGACGGCGCGGACGCATCACGCCGGAGTGGGTGAAGGAACACATCCATGACCTGTCCAACACGATTTTCTACGCCTGCGGCCCGAACGAACTGGTTGAGTTTGCCGAGCACCTGGTCTTGGAACAAATGGGCATTCCCAAGGAACAGATGAAGACGGAGAAATGGGGATAGGGCCGAATCCGCGAATTGCGCTGGTTTTAGCGGGTTCTCCTTTCCCTTTTTGATCTGTATTCATTTGCGCGATTCGTGTTTAAGAATTCATGTTAAAACGAACGCCCCTTTTTTCCGCGCACCAAAAGCTCGGCGCCAAGCTGGTTGATTTTGGCGGCTGGGAAATGCCGGTCCAATACACCACCATCACCGATGAACACCTCGCCGTTCGCAACGCCGCCGGGATTTTCGACATTTCCCACATGGGCGAAGTCACCGCCAGCGGTGCGGGCGCGGAAGCGTTTCTGAATTCAGTCCTCACGAATGACATCCGCAGGCTCCACCCCGGCGAAGGCCAGTACACGCTCATGTGCAACGAGCGCGGCGGCGCGATTGACGATCTTTATGCCTACAAACTTTCCGACGGTGTTTATTTTCTTATTATCAACGCCTCCCGCATCGAACCCGATGTTGCATGGTTGAAGGCGCGGGCCGCGATTTTTTCCGGCGAACTCAAACTCACCGACGCCTCGCATCAATATGCCGCCGTGGCCGTGCAGGGGCCGCGTGTGAAGGAATTCATCAACAGCTGTCTTCCCGGCGCGTCCATCTCAGCCATGCGAGTCAACGCCGTGACCGATTTGAAGAAAAATCAGATCGGCGGGTTCAATTTTGGGAAATTTTGCGTCCTCGTCTCACGGACTGGCTACACCGGCGAGGACGGTTTTGAAATCGTCGGCTCGGACGAGGCCATCAATGGTGTCTGGGACAAAATTCTCGCTGCCGGCCAGCCATTTGGCATCAAACCGTGCGGCCTCGGCGCGCGTGACACGCTGAGGACGGAAGTCTGCTATCCGCTTTACGGCCATGAGTTGGACGAGGACACGACGCCCATCGAGGCCGGGCTGGGATTTTTTGTGCCGGTGGACAAGGGTGAATTTGTCGGAAGTCCGGTTCTCGCCGGACAAAAGGCGAACGGCGTGAAGAAAAAACTGGCCGCGTTCAAGATGACCGGCAAATCCGCGCCGCCGAGGCCGCATTATCCGATCTGGGCCGGCGGCGTGAAAGCCGGCGTCGTCACCAGCGGCACGCAAAGTCCGTCGCTCGGCATCGGCATTGGCATGGGTTACGTGCCGCCGGAATTGGCAAAACCGGGCACGGAGATTGAAATCGAAATTCGCGGCAAAAAATCCGGGGCGGTCGTTGTGCAAAAACCGATTTACAAAGTGCGTTGAATCGTTGCATCGTTACTCCGTTGCATCGGTGCGCGATTGTCCGATTCACGATGTAACGATTCAACGATTTAACAAATTACGAACCATGACCAACATTCCTTCCGATCTCAAATACGCCAAATCACACGAATGGGTTCGCGTCAGTGGCGACACCGCCACCGTGGGCATCACCGACCACGCGCAGCATGAATTGACCGACATTGTTTTCGTCGAGCTGCCGGATGTTGGCCGGAAGATCAAGAGCGGCGAAGCCTGCGCGGTGGTGGAATCCGTGAAGACCGCCAGCGACATTTACTCGCCGTTGAGCGGTGAAGTTTTGGAGGCAAACAAATTGGCCGCGGACGACCCGGCGCTGGTGAACAGCGAACCGTACGCCGCCGGTTGGTTTTTCAAAATCAAATTGAGCAATCCAGCGGAACTGAATGCGCTGCTGTCACCGGACGATTACAAGAAGCAGATCGGCGGCTAAGTTGATCCATTCAACGGCATTCACTATTCAGCGCAGCTTAAAGCTGGATAAAGCCACGCTTCTTTCTGCCGCGGGATGATTGCATTTATTCCGGAATCCGGTGATTTTTGGAATGTGAAACCTAAACGCGTTCGATTATTCGTCAAACCCTATTGCCCGTGGTGTCATCGCGCGACGCGCTGGCTGAATGAGCGCGGCGTCGAATTTGAAACGATTGACGTAACCAGCGACGAGACGGCTTATGACGAAATGATCCGCCTGTCCGGCCAGGAACTGGCGCCCGTGATTGACGTGGACGGGAAGGTGCTGGCGGATTTTGGTCCGGAGCAACTGGCCGTGTTTTGGGAGGAACTTCAACCGCAAAGGCACGCACCCGCGCACGGCTGAAAACCGGCACGCCTCGCAAATCCGTTCTTCCGGTTTGAATTTCTGAAAACCGGCAATTCACGCCTTCACATTTTGCTCCATTTGTGGTGAACTGTGCCCGGACAAATGGTCACTGCTGTATCGAAATCACGCCCGCGGCTGCCGGAATGGCTGCGCACCAAGCTGCCCACCTCGGACAGCTTTGCGCACACGCGCAGCCTGCTCGACGAGCTGAAGCTGCACACGGTTTGCGAGAGCGCGAAATGCCCGAACCATTGGGAATGCTGGAGCAAAGGCACGGCGACGTTCATGATTGCCGGCGATCGCTGCACGCGCGCCTGCGGCTTTTGCGCGGTGACCACGGCCAAACCGTTTGCGCTCGAAGCCGACGAACCGGCACGCGTGGCGGAGGCAACGAGACGGATGCGGTTGCGCCACATCGTCATCACCGCCGTCGCGCGCGATGATCTGGCGGACGGAGGCGCGGAGCATTTTCGGAAAACGATTGAGACGGTGCGCGAATTGAATCCGGGCATCATGATTGAAGTGCTGGTGCCGGATTTCAATGAGCACGACGAATCCATCGAGACGGTGCTGGCGGCGGACCCGCATATTTTCAATCACAATCTCGAAACGGTGCGGCGGCTCACGCCACTGGTGCGTTCGCGCGCGACGTACGACCGGTCATTGAGCGTGTTGCGCAAGGTGAAGACGAAGCGCGGCGGCACGATTTACACAAAATCCGGGATGATGCTCGGCTTGGGCGAGACGGAAGAGGAAGTGGTGGTTGCGCTGGAGGATTTGCGCCGCGCCGGCTGCGACATTCTAACGCTGGGCCAGTATTTGCAACCAACGCTGAAGCATTTGCCGGTGGCGGAATTCGTTCCGCCGGAAGTTTTTGACGCCTACGGCCGGATTGCGCGCACCCTGGGTTTTGTCCACGTGGCGAGCGGGCCGGTTGTGCGAAGCTCGTATCACGCGGACGATTTCAAGCCGTCGCTGTGACTTCGTTTTAACTCAATAGAATCAATGTAAAAATCATTTTCCCGGTGAGCCAAAAAAGGCAAACTATATGTAAAATATATGCGGCCTGCTGCTATCGTTCACTATGCTTCAAGCGGCAATGACGGTTTGCGCGTAGGACGCGATTTGCGCTTTTGGGGTGTCCGGCCAGTTCCTTCGCGGTTGCTTGCGAAGCGCCGGAGATTTTTAGCAGGCTGACAAACGTGTGACGCAGGCAATGGAATGAAATTTCGGACGCCGTGCGCCGTGCGGTGCGCTCGCCGTTGCGCCAGCCGGACGGCCAAGAGCGCGCCGTCACCAGACCGGCAGGCAACAAAACTTCGTCGTAAAATTCGCCGGAAAATGGACTCGCGCCGCGTTGCTGATAGCGGTGGCATTGCTCCGGCCAGATTGCATCGGACGCCTTCACAGTTCCCGCCTTGCGCTTCAAATCCAGAAGGAGCGCCGCCAGATTGTCCGACAATGGCACGGTGACGGGCCTGCCCGTCTTGCGCTGTTTTAGCCGTAGCTGTCCGCGTTCAAAATCCACCGCTGCCCACGTCAGGCAAATCAAATCGCCCATGCGCTGCCCGGTGTAGAATCCGCCAAGCACCATGAAACGCCAGAAGTCAGAAGGGCACTTGTCGAAAATGGTTTTCAATTCAACCAGCGTGAACGCCCGGCGCTGGCCTTTGCGCTCGCGGTCGAGTTTCAGGGCGCGGGATGACGGGACGGGCGAGTGCGGCAGCATTTGATTGTCCACGCAGTAGGAAAAAAAGTTGTGAAGGATTCGGCGGTTTTGGTTTGCCGTGCCGGTCGAAGTCTTGGCGCGTTTCTCACGGATGAACGCGGCCAGCGTTTCCTGCGGAATGTCGCGGAGCAGGGGAGCGGCGTCCGTTGCGTTGAGATAGCGGCAAAATTCCTCTGTGACGCCGCGATAACCCGGCAGCGTCCGCTTGGACAAATCTTTGCACTCATTCAACCATTGCCGGACGGCGGCGCGGAGCGATAGTCCGGAAGATTCCTTGCGCGTAAGCAGGGCGATGAATTCTTCCGTGAGGCTTCCGGCCTTGTGCGCGTGAGCGATTGAATTGAGTTTCGCCATTTCCTGCTCGGCCTTCTTGCGGTCGCTGGTTTTGGTCGAGCGGAGAATTTGACGCCCGTTTAGCCGGTAGCCGATCCACCAGTTCTCCGAGCCTGATTGCTTGTAAAGCCATGCCATGCCCAAAGCCTACGCTATATGTAACTATATGCAAGCATTAAAATTCACTATCATTCAACGGGGTGCAAATATGCGGAAAACAAGGCTTTTTGAGCGATAGTGAACGTCCCGCTTGAATCACGCGGACGAGTTCAATCTGCCATCAGTGCATCGGTGAAAATGGATTTCGGTGCATGAGCAGATAAATCAGGACAACCAGGCACACAATTCCAATCCCGAAACCAGCCACAGTGATGATGGTCTTGAGCGTTCGGGCTTGCTCCAGCGTTTGAGCAGTGCGTTGTTTTTCCGATTCCCGGAAGGACGCGAGTTTCTCTTCGAGATCGGCAAGGGCTTTTTCGTTTTTAAGCTGAAGCGTGTACCATTTCCCCTCGAAACTTTTCCATTCCTCGGGGAGGTGTACAAGGCTTTCGGTAATGACGATACGGAATCCGCAGCGGCTCCAAAACGGTGAATTTTCCTGCGTCCAAAGCCGGAAGACACCGTGATGCGAAGCAATCGTCTGGATGCGTTCCCAGAACAACTGCCTTGCCTCGTCAGCAAGTGAAAAATCGGCGTAAGCTTCGCTGTGGAGCAGGGCGTGCTGGCGGACGATTTGCAGGCCAATCGCGCCGGAGATTTGCCCGTCGCCGGATTCAATTACTTGAAACTCAGTCAGCCGTTTTTCCAAATCATCCGCCGGCAGGCTCATCGAATTCCAGAGCGACCTGAGCGCTTGGAAATCATCCGTGGTGGCGCGGCGAACGCGCAGGTTGGGCGGACTCATCGCCCGTTTATAACAATTCCACCCGCGTCATTGCAACTGGAGCAGATAGAAAAGATTCGGAGAATTCGGGTTGACCGGATTGGTGAAAATAAAGCCGCCGCTCGCGTCGAACGGATTGGTGGTGGCGCGTGTCCAGTTCGTGAGCGGGGACGTGATGTTGGCGCTGGTCAGAAGGTAATAATTGCCTCCGTGCGGGCCATTTGTGCCGCTGGCGATAAAATTGGTCCCGGCAAGATTGACGGCGTTGATGTACGGCACGGAATTGGTCGAGACAATTCGTTGAATGGTGGAGTTGTTGCCGCTGGCCAGATTGGCATACAAAACGTCGCCGTTGGACGGGTCGATGCCGAACGCGGAAATCCGCCCCGCCCCGCCAAACATCTGTTGGGGCGCGCTGGCGTTCGTGCCGTCGTAAGTCAGCCGCCAGACGTTTCCGATTTCGTCGTCGCCATAGACGTAGGAGCCGGTCAGTTGCGGGAAGCGGCTGCCGCGATAGACCACGCCGCCCATGACGGCGTCGCCTTGATACGGCCCCGAACCGTGGGCATAGGTGACGATGGGGAAAATCGGATTTAACGGCACAGGCAGGCCGTTGGTGGAAACACCGCTGGGCGGGCTGTTCGTGCCTTCCCAAGTCGCCCAGCCGTAATTGCCGCCCTTGGTGATGATGTCCACTTCCTCATATTGATCCTGCCCGACGTCGCCGCAATAAAGAATCCCCGTGGCCGGATCGAAGGAAAACCGCCACGGATTGCGCAGCCCGACGGCCCAAAATTCCGTGCGCAATTGATTGGTGTTGACCGGCAATCCGTCAAAACTGGTTGCGCCGACGAACGGATTGTCCGGTGGGACGGTGTAGTTGATCGTCGCGGCGGCTTCGGAATTTGAATTCGGCGGCAAACTGCCGGGAAGCTTGTTCACGTCAATCCGCAAAATGCCGGAGAAAAAATTCTCATCAATGTGCTGCGCGTTGCCAAGGGTGTTGTATTCATCACCCTCGTCGCCGACCGAAACGTAAAGATAACCGTCCGGCCCGAAATGTGTGTCGCCGCCGTTGTGGTTGCTGGCGCGATCGTATTGCACGATCAACTGGGTTTCCGAGCTGGTGTCGCCTTGATTGGGATTGCCCGCCAAGGTTTGAAAACGCGACAAAATGTCGTGCAAGCCGCTCGTGCCGTTTGTGGCCTGGCCCATGTAAAAAACGTAGAAGTAACTGTTCGTTGCGTAGCCCGGATCGAACGTCATGCTCAACATGCCTTCCTCGTTGTTAAGATCGCCGGATTCACTGGTGTTGACGACACTTACGCGGCTCGAAAGATCCATGAAAATCGTCCGTGTTGGAGCGGCAAGATTGGTGATGGCCACGATGCGCCCGTGTTTTTCGACGACAAACAGGCGGTTCGTTTCACCCGGCGGCGAGGTGATGCAGACCGGATTTGAAAACACCAGGCTGGGGAATGCGTTCGTCGGAACGTAACCCCAGGTCGTTGCCGCCCGTGCCCCGCCCCAGGCAACAGACGCGCCGGCGACAATCGAAACGGCCAGGAATTGTGCGAAAGATGATCTCATGTTGTTGTTTAACTTGCCTGCTTGGTGGTAAAAGTCAAAGCATGGCACAAGATATTTCATGTGAAGTAGGATTTGCTTTTCGCCGGGCGTGTGCAATTTTCAGCGGACGGTAAACTATTCGACTATGAACAACGAAAACACACAGCAGCTCCTGAACGCGTTGAACTGGCGTTACGCCACAAAAGTTTTTGATTCCGGCAGAAAAATACCGGCCGATGTCTGGCAAACCTTGGAACACGCGCTTGCGCTTTCTCCAAGCTCCTACGGGCTTCAGCCGTATCGTTTTCTCGTCATCAACGACCCGGCGAAACGCGCCGAACTGCTCCCGCATTCCTGGAACCAGAAGCAGGTGGTTGACGCCTCGCATTACATCGTCTTTACCGCCCGCACCAGGATGACCGAGGCGGACGTGGACAATCTCATCGCCCGCACCACCGACGTCCGGAAAATTCCCGCCTCATCGCTTAATTTTTACCGTGACATGATGCTGGGCGACCTCGTCAAGGGGCCGCGCAGCCAGTTCGCCCACGAATGGGCCACCCGGCAGGCTTACATCGCGCTGGGCAATTTGATGACCTGCGCCGCCGTGCTCGGCGTGGATGCCTGCCCGATGGAGGGTTTTGTGCCGGCGGAATACGACCGCGTGCTTGGCTTGGGAGACAGCGGTTACGCGTCCGTGGTTTGCTGCGCCCTGGGTTATCGCGCTGCCAGCGACAAATACGCGGGCCTGGCCAAGGTGCGTTTTGAAATCAAGGACCTCGTGCGGTACGTTTGAAACCTATGATAACGATCCGCAAAGCCGGGGAACGCGGCCACGCACAGTTTGACTGGCTTGACACTTGGTACACGTTTTCATTCGCAGATTATCACGATCCGGATCACATGGGTTTCCGCGCGCTGCGCGTGATCAACGACGACACAATCGCAGGCGGCGGCGGTTTCGGCACGCATCCGCACCGCGACATGGAAATCATCACCTATGTCCTGAGCGGCGCGCTGGAACACAAGGATTCCATGGGCAATGGCCGTGTCATCCGCCCCGGCGAAGTTCAATACATGGCCGCCGGCACCGGGGTGGCGCACAGCGAATTCAATCCATCACCGACGGAACCGGTTCATCTCCTGCAAATTTGGATTTTGCCCGAACGCAGAGGTGTGAAACCGGCTTATGCCGAAAGGTCTTTTGCCGGGGCCGCAACGGGAGGATTTCATCTCGCAGCGTCCAAATCAGGACGTGACGGCTCGATTCCCATCAATCAGGACGTGGACGTATTCGTCGGCAAGCTTGGCGCAGGTGACAAAATCACTCACACACTCAAATCTGGCCGTCATGGCTGGCTGCAGGTGGCAAGTGGCCGAGCGGAATTGAACGGCCTGCAGTTGAAGGCCGGTGACGGCGCGGCAGTCTCGGACGAGAGCAAACTGGTCATCGAAAGCACGGAGCCGGCGAAGGTCATCTTGTTCGACTTGGACTGAACCGCCGGGACAAAGCCATGAAAAGGGCACTTCGAATCATCGCCGCGCTTCTGGTTGTTGGCGCGATCGTATTCTGGGCGGCCGCCGGGGCGAATCGCGGCTGGACAAAGACGCGCGTTCCACAGAAAGTCGTGGACGAAGTCACGGGTTTGGAAGGAATTCAGTGGCAGAACAGGTTTGTTCCCGGTGTTGATTTTCTGGGAGCCGCCTTTCTGGGCGCGGTAATTCTGGCTGGCGTTTCCATTTTTGTTCCGGCAAAATCAAAGTGATCCACAAACCGAATCAAACAATGAAAACGAAACTCACCATACTGGCAATCGTTACCGTGGCGGGCGTAGTTATCGCCGCGCCGCAGACGTTCGACTTCAAGGACCCCAAAGGCATCAACAACGCCGGGTTCAAGCTCGATGCGCCGCTCGAGTCCATCAACGGCAGCGCCAGCGGCGTTTATGGCACGGCCACGTTCGATCCGGAGAATCCGGGCGCGACGAAAGGCAAAATTACCGTGGCCACCGCGTCGCTCATCGTTCCCAATCCGGTGCAAAACAGGCACATGCTGGGCGACAAATGGCTCAACGCGGCAACGTTCCCCACAATCATTTTTGAATCGAAGGAATTCAAAAACGTCCAGACGACCGGTGACACCACGACGGCGGACGTGACCGGCACGTTCACGCTCAAAGGTGTCTCAAAGGAACTCACCGTGCCCGTGAAACTGACCTATCTGAAGGACAAGCTGGCCGAGCGCGTGCCGGATCAAAAGGGCGATCTGCTGGTCATCCGTTCCCGCTTCACCATCAAGCGCAGCGATTTCAATATTAATCCCGGCCAATTTGAAGACAAAGTGTCCGACACCATCGAAATCAACCTGAGCATCGCCGGGGCATCGCAGAAATGACTGAAAGTTAGGCCGGACGCCGGTCTGCCCGGCTTGAGCGGGCAGGGGAACTGCGCCCCGGCCATCAAAACAGTGGTGAATCTGATTCTGGAACGGGCTATTTGGCCTTGTTTTTGCTTCACCTCTTGAAAACGCCATGTTAAAATTTTCAATAGTTCGAAGAACAATAGCCTGACACGACTCATGAAGAAATCGCGAACAACCGCGCGCCGAAAGACGGCGGGGAGAAAGGTACGAAAGGTCGTTCGTGCCAAGACGGTTGCACGCAGCAAACCGGTCGCTGCCGAAAGGACAATCATCACGCCGCCCGCCAAATCATCGGCAAAAAAAATCCTTCTGGTGGATGATGACGCGGTAATCCTGGCAGTTTACGGCAAAAGGCTGGCTCTATCCGGTTTCACAGTCACCACGGCCGCAGATGGTTTGAAGGCGCTGGATGCATTGCGGGCCGACAAGCCCGACCTCGTCGTGTTGGATATGATGATGCCGAAGCTTTCTGGCGTGGAAGTGCTGAAATTCATCCGCGCGCAACCCGACTTGAGTCCCATACCGGTTGCCATATTCACCAGTGCCTTCCTGGATGAACTTGCGCAAGCCGCCGTCGAGATCGGCGTCCAGCAAACCGTCATCAAGGCTGAATGCACCCCCACCAAACTGATCACTGTCGTAAACGAACTGCTGGCAGGGAACACAAGCACCGTTGCAAAATCCCCGTCTGCCCCGGCAACCAGCGTCTTGAAGCAAACGGAGGGCAAACTCGAAGCCGCCGAATTGATCTCCAGCGACAGGGCCCGGCTTGACTTTTTGAAGGAAGCGCCCGCCATGATGTCTGCCTTGCGGGAGCTTTATCAGGCGTTCAGAAAAAGCCCGGACCTCGCCGCGCGCGCGACGCGGCTCGATGCCTTTTATCGCAAGGTGCATGACGTCACCGCCCTTGCCGGCCTGGCCCGTTTCGATCACATTGCGCTGCTCGGCGGCGTATTCGAGGCATTGTTGTTCGAACTCGATCGAACGCCAGACCTCATGACTCCGTCGAATCTGCGCACGATCGCCATGACCCTGGATTATATTGGGGTTCTTTTTACCACCGCACGCGATACGCCGGTCAATGAACCGTTGCTAAGCCAGGTGCTGGTGGTGGATGACGACGCAGTCACAAACCACGCTGCCATCCTTGCGCTCCGCCGCGCGCATCTCCATGCTTATGCCGTGGAAAATCCGCTGGTTGCGCTGGAGTTGCTCGCGGAAACGCATTACGACCTGATTTTGCTCGACATCGAAATGCCGGACATGAACGGCTTTGATTTTTGCCAGAAGGTCCGTGCGCTTCCGGGTTATGAGAAAACACCGGTCATCTACGTCACCATCCACACCGATTTTGAAAGTCGCGCCAAGGTGGTTTTGAGCGGCGGCGACGATCTCATCGCCAAGCCTTTCCTGCCGATCGAACTGGCCGTCAAAGCGGTGATGAACCTGATAAAAAGCCGCCTGTCTGCTCCGACCTCCACGGTGAAGGCTTGATTCGCACCGCGGAAATGCAAAGCCGGAAATTTTGCGCCACGGCGCGAAGATTTCATCCGCCAGTTGCGCGTTTTCCGATTCATAACGCGTGGTTCGCATGGCCAAAATAAATCCGCGGCTCGTCAGTGCGTTGTAATAATCGGCGTGTTGAATTCACTTTACTCGCCGCTCCGCCAAGCTATCCTTCCGTCTCTGTTTTTTGGGAATCAGGATGATTTTATGGCTAAATTGACAATTCGTGACTTGGACGTCTGCGGCAAGCGCGTTTTTCTGCGTGTGGATTACAATGTGCCGCTGGAAGAAAAAGACGGGCAGATGGTCATTACCGACGACACGCGCATCGTCGCCACGCTGCCGACGCTGAAACTTTTGATTGAAAAGGGCGGCAAGCTCATTCTCACCGCGCACCTTGGCAGGCCCAAGGGCAAACGCGACGCGACAATGTCCCTGAAACCGGTTGCGGTCAAATTGTCCGAACTGCTGGGCAAACCCGTGACGTTCGTGGACG
This sequence comes from uncultured Verrucomicrobiae bacterium, assembly GCA_963764175.1. GTDB lineage: Bacteria > Verrucomicrobiota > Verrucomicrobiia > Limisphaerales > UBA11358 > UBA11358. The sequence goes on from CAVXRE010000017.1 coordinate 73,869, forward strand.
ATTGCATCGGTGAAAAGGTTGGGCAGGCCGTGGCTGCAATGAAGGATGGCGACGTGGTGCTGCTCGAAAATGTCCGTTATTACAACGAAGAGGAGAAAAACGACCCGGCGTTCGCCGAAAAACTGGCGAAGTTCGCCGATGTTTATGTGAACGACGCATTTGGCGCGGCGCATCGAGCGCACGCTTCGACCGAAGGCGTGGCCCGCCTGGTCGCCAGCCGCGGAGGCAAATGCGCCGCCGGTCTGTTGATGGAACTCGAATTGAAGTTCCTCGGCGATGAACTGGACAAACCAGCACGCCCGTTCATCGTGATTTTGGGCGGGGCGAAGGTTTCAGACAAAATCAAGGTGATTGACCGGCTGCTGGAAAAGGCAAACACGATTTTGATCGGCGGGGCGATGGCTTACACGTTCCGGCTGGCGCAGGGTTACAAAACCGGCAAATCGCTGGTGGAACCGGACGCAACCGGCATCGCCAAGTCCGCGCTGGAAAAGGCAAAGGCGAAAAATGTAAAATTTCTTCTGCCGGTGGATGACGTGGTTGCCGTGCCGGTCAAGACCGACAAGCTCGACAAGAAGGGCAAGCCGGTCATCGAATGGCAAAATGCGCGCACGAACACGGACATGAACTGTCCGGACGACGCGGCGGGACTGGACATCGGGGTTGCCACGGTTGCGGCGTATTCCGCCGAGATTGCGAAGGCGAAGACGATTTTGTGGAACGGGCCGATGGGATTGTTTGAAAACAAGCAGTTTGCCATCGGCACCAACGCCATCGCGCTGGCCGTGGTGGATGCGACGCAGAAAAATGGCGCGAAGAGCATCATCGGCGGCGGCGACAGTGTGAAGGCGTTGAACAGGGCCAAGCTCGGCAACAAGGTGACGTTTATGAGCACCGGCGGCGGGGCGAGCCTCGAATTTCTGGAAGGCGCCGTGCTGCCAGGGGTGGCGGCACTGTCGGACAAATAATTTTTCCTCCTCGTCCTTCGTCCTCGTTCTCGTAATCAGGGTTCGGGGCAGGCGGGAGGACGGGAGCGAGCACGATCTAAAATATGAACAAAGAACGAAAATTAATCATAGCCGGCAATTGGAAGATGAACAAAACAGTCGCCGAGGCGCTGGCTCTCGTCAACGGCTTGAAACTGGAACTGGCCAACGTCAAGGAGGTGGACATTGTGGTTTGCCCGCCGTTCACGGCTCTGGAGCCGGTGTCGAAAGCGGTCCTGGATTCCAATCTCCGCCTCGGCGCGCAGAACATGAGCGAGAACAATTTTGGCGCGTTCACCGGCGAGATCTGCGCCGGGATGCTCAAGGAATTTTCCGTGCGCTACGTCATTCTTGGCCATTCCGAGCGGCGGCAGTATCAGAAGGAACCGGATGCGCTCATCGCCAAAAAGGCGGCGGCGGCGCACGCGGCCGCGCTCAAGCCCATCGTTTGCGTCGGTGAAACGCTGGCCGAACGCGAAGCCGGCCAGATGGAAAAAATGTTGGAAACGCAGGTGCAAGGCAGCCTCGCCGGCCTGACGAAGGAACAGGCGGTTGAAACCATCGTTGCCTATGAACCGGTCTGGGCCATCGGCACGGGAAAAACAGCGACGACGGAACAGGCCCAGGGGGCGCACGCGTTCATCCGCGGCGTGCTGGCGAAGATTTTTGACAAGGTCGTGGCCAAAAAAATCCGCATTCAATATGGCGGCAGCGTGAAGCCGTCGAACGCGCGCGAGTTGATGGGGCAGGCTGATGTGGACGGCGCGCTGGTCGGGGGCGCGGCGCTCGAACCGCGGAGTTTTGCTGACATCATCAAGAATTCGATATAGAATAACAGTATGAGTTTCATTGCTGGAGTTTTGACGTTTTTGCTGGTCATCAACTGTCTGCTGCTGATTTTCCTGATATTGATGCAGTTGCCGAAGAAGGACGCCGGGGCGGGCATGGCGTTCGGCGGCGCGGCGGCGGATGCGTTGTTTGGCGCGGGCTCGGGCAATTTGCTGACTCAAACAACAAGATACGCCGCCATCGCGCTTTTTGTGCTGGCCCTGGTTTTGGGCTTTCTGGAAGACCGGCTGCACAACCAGAACAACGGGTCTGAATTCGAAAAGGCCGTGCAGCAAAAACAGGCGCAAACACCCATTGCCACTCCGCCGCCGGTTGAGCCGGCGAATTCGCAGGCGGCCATGCCGACGAACAATTTGCTCCTGCCGCCTGTCACGCTGCCACCCAGCACGCCGGTCGCGTCCAGCAACGCGCCCGCAGCGCCGATGAAATCAAAATAACGCGATGGGAATTTTCAAGCGCGCCGCTGCCGGAAGTCGGAAGTCGGATGTTGGAAACCGGAAGGAGCGCTCAGTGTGGTGCCGCGCGATTTTCTGCCTGCTGTTTTTTGCCTTTTGCCTTCCCAACTCCGGCTGTGTCCGCCGCGAGGCGCCGGCCGATGTCACCATCATCAACAACGCCGAGCCGGAGACCCTCGACCCGGCCATCGTTTCGGGCATACCGGAATTTCGCATTGTCATCGGTTTGTTTGAAGGATTGACGCGGCTCGACCCGAAAACGGCGCGGCCCATCCCCGGCCTGGCCGAAAGCTGGAACATTTCACCGGACGGCTGCACCTACACGTTTCATTTGCGCACAAATCTGGTCTGGTCCACCGGCGAGCCGATTACGGCCGACGACGTGGTTTATTCATGGCTGCGCGCCGCAAATCCGGCGACGGCGTCCGATTACGCCGGGGAATTTTTTTATTTGAAAAACGGGGAGGATTTTGTCACCGGCAAGATCAAAGACCCGGCGTTGGTGGGCGTTCATGCGCCGGACCAATACACCCTGCGGGTGGAATTAAATCATGCGACGGCGTTTTTTCTCGATTTATGCACTTTGCCCGTGATGAGCGTCGTGCCACGACAGACCATTGAGAAATACGGCGACCGTTGGCTGATGGCCAGGCCTTTGCCAACGAGCGGGCCGTTTGAACTCGCCTATTGGCGGCTTAATGACAAGGTTCGGCTCAAAAAAAATCCGCTTTACTGGGACGCGGTGAACACCGGGTCTCAAATCATTGACATTCTGCCGGTGGGTTCGCCGGACACATCGCTCAATCTTTACGAAAGAGGCCAGGCGGACATTGTGCTCGACCGCACGCTCGTGCCCGGTGAACTGCTGGACGTGCTGCTCAAGCGTCCGGATTTTCATTCGTTCGATTACCTCGGCACCTATTTCATCCGCTTTAACGTAACGAAAAAGCCGTTTGACGACCCGCGCGTCCGGCGGGCGCTCGCGCTGGCCATTGACAAGGAACGCATCGTAAAAAAAATAACGCGAGCCGGCGAGAAACCGGCGGAGACGCTGGTTCCACCCTGGACGGCCAATTACACCCCGCCTCCGGGCGCTGGCTGCGATCCGGCGCTCGCCCGGAAGCTGCTGGCCGATGCCGGATATCCCGGCGGCAAGGGCTTTCCGCGATTTGAATACATGTTTGATGCGGCGGCGGGTGGCGGCGCGAAGCTTCACATGGACATCGCCATAGAGCTGCAACAGATGTGGCATGACAATTTGGGCATTCAAATGAATTTGCGACAGGTCGAGTGGAAAGTCCTCTTGAGTTCGTATTCGCATCTTGAGTACGAAACCGCGCGCTCCAGTTGGATTGGCGATTACGACGACGCGAACACTTTTCTCGACTGTTTCACCAGCAACAGTGGAAACAACCGCACCGGCTGGAAAAACGCGCGCTACGACGCCCTCATCCGCGAAGCCAACGAACAAAGCGATTTGAAAAGGCGCAAGCAACTTTTCCAGCAGGCCGAAACCCTGCTCGTGCGCGACGAAATGCCCATCATCCCGATCTTCTATTACGCCGGCCTGAATTATTTTGACACGAACAAAATCCAGGGCTTCTACCAGAACATTCTGGACGACCATCCGTTGCAGACCATTCATAAGACGGGGCGGGGGACAAACTGACAGACTCCATGTATTTTCTCCGACGCATCATTTTCGCCGTTCCGCTGCTCCTGGTCATCAGCATGCTGGCATTTGTGCTCGTGCATCTCGCGCCCGGCGGCCCGTTCGACCGCGAACGCGCGCCAGCCTCGCCCGAAATCGAGCGGAACTTAAAGGCCGCCTATCATCTGGACGAGCCAACGTGGAAACAATACCTCCGCTACTTTGGTTTGGTCTGGCAAAAGGACGCCGACGGTCCCTGGCGGCACGCGCCCGCGAGTTTCGACATTTCCTACAAATACCGCAACCAGCGCGTCAGCGACATCATCGGGCAGGCGTTGCCGGTTTCGATGACGCTGGGTGTGCTCGCCTTCGGCTTTGCGGTGGGCGTCGGCCTGCCGCTGGGATTTTTCACCGCGGCCCGGCGCGGACGTTGGGAGGATTACGCCGGCAGTTTTCTGGCGGTTCTCGCCGTGTGCATTCCCGGTTTTGTCGTCGCACCCCTGTTGATCCTGACGTTTGCCATCAAATTGAAATGGCTGCCCGTTGGTTTGTGGGAAACGCCGTGGCACATGATTTTGCCGCCCATCGCTCTCGGCCTGTTCTTTGCCGGCAAGGTCGCCCGGCTCATGCGCGAGGGGATGTTGAACGCCGTGCAATCCGAATTTGTCGTTGCCGCCCGCGCCAAGGGCATGAACGAAAACGCCCTGCTCCTCAAACACGCCGTTCGCATGGCCGTCCTGCCGGTCGTTTCCTATTCCGGCCCGATGCTCGCCGACCTGCTCACCGGCTCGTTCGTCATCGAAAACATTTTCCAGATCCCCGGCATCGGCGTGTTTTTCATCAACAGCTCCCTGAACTCCGATTACATGATGACGGTGGATCTGGCCTTGCTCTACGCGGTGCTGCTCATCGTGCTGAACCTGATCGTGGACTTCGCTTACACCTTGCTCGATCCGCGCGTGAAATATGAGTGAAACGAATAAACATATTTCACCCGGGAAACGGGCGTGGCAGCGATTCAAAAAAAATCGCGCCGCCGCCCTGAGCGCGTGGTTTCTCGCCTTCCTTTTGCTGGTTATCATTGCGTGGCCGGCCATTTTGAAAATCGCCGGCTCAAGCTTTGCCCATGCCCACAATCCCGACCAGCTCTCCGATGCCCAGTTCGCGCCGCCATCCGCGCAACACTGGTTTGGCACCGACCTCCACGGGCGCGACCTCTTTTCGCGCGTCCTGTTCGGCGCGCAAATTTCATTGCTCGTGGGCGTGGTCGGCGCGGGCGTGAGCCTCATTATCGGGGTGCTTTGGGGCGCCGTGGCCGGCTACTTCGGCGGACGGGTGGACGCCGTTTTGATGCGAATCGTGGATGTTCTGTATTCCCTGCCGACGATTATTTTTGTGATTGTGCTGATTACCACATTTGGTGAAATGCTCAAGCAGTCGCACTTTGTCGGGAGTTCACCGGCATTGGCGGGGGCTTTGCGTGTGATGATTTTGTTTGTCGGCCTGGGCGCGGTTTCATGGTTGACGATGGCGCGGATTGTGCGCGGGCAGGTTTTGTCGCTTCGGACGCGCGCCTTTGTGGAGGCAAGCCGCGCGTTGGGTGGCGGCCCGGTGCGGATTCTGGCGCGGCACATCATCCCGAACATTTTTGGCATTGTTATCACCTACCTCGCGTTGACAATGCCGGCCATCATCCTCTATGAATCTTTTTTGAGCTACCTCGGCCTGGGAGTGCAGGCTCCGATGGCGAGTTGGGGCACGCTCATTTCCGACGGCGTCGCGAATATCAACCCCATCCGCAACTACTGGTGGCTCATTGCCTTTCCTGGCGGCGTGCTAGTGACGACACTGCTGGCGTTGAATTTTCTCGGTGACGGCCTGCGCGATGCGTGGGATGTAAAGGGCAAATGAAGAAGGCAGGGTCTAAATAAGGAGAAATTGCCCGTTTCATCATTTGTCATTGGTCGTTAATTCCTTAATCCGCCATTTCAAAAACGCCGAACAATGTTGTGGCGTGGCCTTGTTTCTCGACGGCCAGCAGGTGTTGAATTCCCTGTCCAGCTTGCGCAATTCACGGACGCCGTTTTGCGCCAGCCATTTTGCCTCCGAAGTTTTTCCTGCCGCGCACGCCTGCTGCCAAAGCATGAATTTACAGGACTGTGCCGCCATGCGCGCGGCCAAATCGAGTTCCAGTGCAAGGGTTTTTGCCCTGGGAGCGATGACGTCTTGCCGGCCCAAATTCAATTTTGAGATTTGTTTTTCGATTTCCTTCAAGGTGGCGCGAATGTTCCTTTCCGGGATCTGCGCGTGGAATTTCAGTCCGTTCCGGCAGAACAATTCGCGCGCTTCCGGCGGTGGCGCGGCGATGACGGTTCCCAGCGGAGTTTCGTTGGGTGCGGTGAAATGTAATTTCCGATGCGCCAGGCCGAGCGCAAACGCGGCTTTCGCAATGTGTCCGGTCGAATCATGGAAAACATCGCGGCTTAAAACCGGCACGAGCAATTTTTCATCAAAGGTTTTTGCGCACCAACCCAGCGAAGCACCGGCAAGAAAGGGCAAATAACTCACGGCCAGCGGTTGCGGATGGCCGCCGTCGCCCCAGTCGGTGATGAGACAGCCCATCGCGCCGGACTTTTTCCCGGCCTTGGCCGCGCCGCGCAAATTTGCCAGCGCGTTGTCATGACGCCCAATCAAGGTCTGCCATGTCGAAGTGCCGGGGCACACGTAAAAGGGAATTTTTGCCTTCGCGAACAGGGCGGCTTCCTTTTCAAACGGATGATTCGCCTCGTAACCCCAGTTCAGGGCGACAAGGTTTGGAGTCCCGCCTTCAGGCGGTCTTTGTCGTGAATCGCCCGAACCGCCTGAAGGCGGAACTCCGAACGAAGCCAGTTCTGGAATCAGCTTCGGATATTTCAAAATGATGTCGCCCCAAAACATCATTCGCCTGCCGCGCCGGGAAACTTCGTAATTGATTTGTTTTAAAAATTTGAGGTAAACCCGGCCCTTGCCAATCCGCTTGCAGAGCTTTTTGCTCCGACCAAGCCCAAGATCGAACGTTTCGTCGCATCCGACATTGAAAAAATGGCTCGAAAAATTCGGCAGCAATTCCTCGTATAATCCGCGCAGGAAGGGCAGGGCGCCGGGATGATTTGGCGCGAGCGTGGAAGGCCGGCGGACAAATTCACCGCTGGGGTCTTCATAAGGCCTGGAAACTTCGGCGAATTTTTTCAATCGGGGGTGCTCCAGAAAATGGCGCAAGTGGCCGAAGGAATTCTGGTTGGGCACGAGGTCAATGCCGAGTTCGCGGCAGCGCGCGTCGAGCCGGCGGATTTCGCCGCCCGTCAGCGCGCCCCAGCTTTGCCAGACGGATTTGTATTTTCGATACGCGAAGGTGTGTTCGGTGTAGAGTTGCAGCTCGTTGATCTTGAAATCGGCAAGATGTTCAACCAGTTCAAGCAATGTTTCGAGCTTGGGAACGCGACCGCGCGAAACGTCGAGCATCACGCCGCGTCGTGGAAAATCCGGCCAATCGCGGATGCGTAGGCAGGGCAGGCGGCGCCCGTATTGCCGGAGCAATTGTCGCAAAGTCGCTATCGCTGCGCGCAAGCCGCCAGTTTCGCGGAACGAAATTTCAACTCCATTTTTGGAAATTGTCAGCCTGTAGCCTTCGGGATGATTGGGCGTGGATTTGACGCGGGCAATTTTAATTGCGGCCAGCGGGTTCTGCTTCGGCAGCATGAACCTGCCACGGAGAAGTTTCAGCGAGCGGGGGCAGGGGAGTAAATTCAAATCCATTTTCTAAAATGGAACGTCATCCTCGGTAGAATTTTGAACCGGCTCTTCTTGCGGGCGCTCCTTAAATTCATCCCATTCCTTTTTTACCGCGTCGAAGTAACCCGAATCGAATATACGCGGAATAAAATCTGTTAGAGCAAAAGGTGATTTCGATTGGTCAATAACCCGTACAAGGTAATCAATGAAAACAATAATTGAATCAGCGTCTTCTTGATTGTCGGTATATTTTTCGTGGCTTCGCGGATTTCGGAACGCTTGATAAACTCCCCTCAAAATTTGTTCAATCCCCTGCTGAACATTTTGTTCGGATTCAGTTTCTAATTTGTTAATTTTAAGTTTTGGATTTTTCCCACCGAAAGCTTGGCCGACGAGCGAAACACCATCAGCTTCCAATCCGGTCTTTTCTCGAATGAGGTCGCTTAAAAAATAAATCGAATCGAGAATGGCACTTGTAAAATTACGAGCTTCGTAGTTGCTTTTAACTTCAGCCCACAGGCGTTCGCTAATTTTACCTTCCAAATTCATTTTTTATTTCGCAATCATTCCCGCTTTCCGCGCGTAATTGAACAGGCCGCCGGCGTCCACGACCGGCCGCACGTCGCCCAGCGGTTTGAATTTGAATATTTTGCCGGTCGTTTTCACGGTAACCGTGCAAGCGTCGAGGTCAACGGTCACGACATCGCCGTTTTTCAGCGTGTCGCAGAGGCGTTCGGTGAGTTCGCAGGGATAAAGCTCGCCGGTGGCGACGCTGTTGCGGAAGAAAATGCGCGCGAAACTTTCGGCGAGGACAATTTTGCATCCGGCCGAGCCGAGCGCGATGGGCGCATGTTCGCGCGAGCTGCCGCAGCCGAAGTTTTTCCCGGCCACGACGATGGGGTATTCGCTGTCGAGCTTGCCATCCTTGACGAAGCGCGCCGGATAAAGCGATTCGGGCAGGCCGGCGAGCGCATAGCTGCCGAGCTTTTCGTATTCGTCGGGCATGGTCGGGACGAGCGTGAGATATTGCGCGGGGATGATCTGGTCGGTGTCAATGTTGTCGCGCACCACGTAAACCGGTCCGTTAAAAACAGATTGCATGGTGGCAATGTGCAGCGGATGGGCGCGGTTTTCAATCAGATTCCAATCACGGGCTTTTTCGGCGGTGGTGCGCGCTGCTCGCGTTTCCGAAGGGCAATGACGGCGATGACACACGCCGTCCACGTGGGCAGCTCGTCAACCAGCGGGATCAATTCGGCAACGAAGGTGGGCAGCAGCAACCAGTGAAAACCGATGGCCCAATTCGTCAATGCCATCGCCACGACGTCAATTGCCTGATCCCCAAAAGGCCAGCCAAACGGGCCGAGGAGAAATTGCAATCCATCCGCGACCACGGCGACGGCCAGCGCGAAGACGATGCGCATGCGCGTCAATCGCGGCACACGGAACAGGCGATTCAATTTCTCCGGCAGCTTCATCGCCGCAATCATAGTTTTTTCAAATCGGTCCTCAACCCTCAACTTCATATCAGCACGGCAACAGTTGCTGGCAGCTTCAATCGGCGCAAATCCCGGCCCTGAATGTCTTGGCCCTCTTTTTGCGCCAACAATTCATTTGACTCAAAGCGCTCGCTGCATGAATTTATGGTGAGCAAACACATGCACGATAGGCGGTAACAAACATATCCGTGCCAATGCGATACGGTCACGGCGAACCGGTTTTGGGCCGTGAGCGAGTGCGAAGAAATTGCCGCAAGGCATGAAGTAACATCCATAATGCGTATTCGATTTAATTGCGGAAAAGGATCTTTTCTTTGTCGCTTGATTCACATTGCCACCTTAAAGCGTGTTCAAAGTTTGGTTTTGCTGCTGGCTCTGGGAGCAGATGCCGGCGTTCTTCGGGCTCAGTCCCTGATTGACATCGGTGCTGCAAACCCGACCCCGGGGACAAATGACATTTTCCAGTTGAGCACAACAGGCAATCAAACATCTCCCGGTGGTCTGAATTATTACACCGACAATCAAACCAGCCACGGGGCCGGCGAACCGGGTCAGACTTTCACCATCGGGAACAGCCTGGCAGGATACATCCTGACATCAGTTTCGCTTAAGACCGCTGGGCTTGGCTCTGACAGCGGCATCGGCACGGCCCAGCCCTATTACCTGCACATTTATTCCGTGTTCAGCGGCAACGCCACACTGCTCCAAACTTACAAATCGGGCAATATCACCTTCAACGACGGCGACTGGCTGCAATGGACCAACTTGTCCATACCGTTGGCGACCAACACTATTTATGCGTATTCGTTCGGCAAGGCGAGTGGGGCAAGCAGCTATGAGGCGATGGGCGTTGCCAGCAACAATCCGTACGCAGGCGGAGAGATTGGGCTTTTCCCCACCAATGGCGCGGTCACCTTCGGCAGCAGTCACAACTTTGACGCGGTTTTTGACCTGGGGATTGCGACGAACTCGATCCAACTCGTTGCCGGCCCGCCGGTCCTCCAGCCCGAAAGCACAAATTACGTCGGTGAACCGGTCACGTTGATCGCAGCGGCAGCGGGCACTCCTCCGCTTTACTTCCAATGGCAGATGATCGGCGGCAGCGGCACGCTGACCAACATTCCCAACGCCACCAACGCGAATGTGATGGTGACTCCAGCGAGCACCGGCATCTTCAAGTTCGACTTCATCGTGACCAACGCTTCCGGCAGCGCCACCAGCAGCGTGGCCACCGTGACCATTTTGCCGCCCGTCAATGTCAGTGTTAATCCTTCGCAGCAAATGGCGGCGATGCCCTTGCAGGGGTTGGGAGTTTGCACGGCAGTTTATGACAATTCTTTGATCAATTATCCCGGCATCGCCACGCAGTTGAAAGCTGCTGGAATTGGCGCCGTTCGTTATCCCGGTGGTTCCTATTCAGATATTTATTGTTGGACCAACAACACGGGCATTGACGGCGCTTACGTCAACTCGAACGACGGTTTTAACAATTTGATGAATGACATTGTCAATCCGGCGGGTGCCCAGGCAATCATCACGGTCAATTACGGTTCCAATCCGAGCAACAATGGTGGAGGCGATACCAATGTGGCCGCAGCATGGGTGAACTATGCCAATAACACCAAAAACTGGGGCGTTCAATATTGGGAAATCGGGAACGAAGTCAGCGGCAACGGTTACTATGGCACCAATCAGGATTGGGAATACGACCTGCATTACCCGGAGACCAACGCCGCCACTCGCGTCGGTCAGCCCGCGCTTTCTCCCGCCGCCTACGGTTCAAATGCGGTGCAATTCATTCTAGCCATGAAGAACCAGAACTCCAACATCCTGTGCGGTGTTGGATTTGGCCCCGGCAATAATGCTTACAATACCCCGTTGTTGCAGGCGTGTGGCACCAACGTGGACTTCGTTATCATACACTGGTATCCCGGCGGTAACACGGCCTCCGTACTCGCCGCTTCAACCGGAATTGTCGCAACCGTCACCAGCACTTTCACGGAATTGACGAACGCTCTGGGTGCCGCCCACGCCTCGCAAATGAAAATCGCCGTCACAGAAACCGGTGCCGGCGGCGCCGTCGGCGCTCCGGTCGCGCTTTATGCCGCTGACAATTATTTGACTTGGATTGAAAACGGCATCGTCAACGTGGACTACCAGATTCTTCATACTGACATCCTGTTGAACAACCAGACGCCAGGCCACGCCTATTACGGCGCGATGATGGCCCACCTGCTGGCAAATGTCGGAGACACGTTCCTCAAAACCACGTCCGCTCTGGGTGAATTGCGCGTCCATGCCACGACAAGGCAAGACGGGATGACGGGGGTAATGCTGGTAAATATGGACCCGATTCTCACCATCCCCGCCACCGTTACCATCGGTGGAGGCAGCCTCGCCAGCTCCGGCATCTGTTATCAGTTCGGCCTAACCAATTTCATCGGGGCAAATGACTATCCGAGTTATCCCGAGTCTTCAAACACGGTGTCCGGGTTGGGGAACTCGTTTACCGTCTCCGTTCCACCCTATACCATTGTTGACCTTTTAATCCCGCCTGTTCCGAGCAACACTCCGCCGGTGCTGGCGCCAATCAGCGATCAAACTGTCAATGTTGGGCAGACGGTCGCCTTCACCGCTGTCGCGGCAGATACCGATCAGCCGCCGCAAACCCTGACCTTCAGCCTCTTGAGCGGGCCGACCAACGCTGTTCTCAGTCAAATCAACAATACGAACGCCAGCTTCAGTTGGCGGCCGCTGGTCACGCAGGCAGACACGACCAACTCGTTCGCATTGGAAGTCGCCGACAATGGCTCGCCAAGCCTCAGCGCAACCCAGAGCTTCAACGTCACCGTGAATCCTCTCACATTGCCGTCAGTGTCGTCAGTCACGGTGAACAATGGCCAATTCACGTTACAGGTGACGAACAGCATCGTCGGCCCGGATTATGCCGTGCAAGTGTCCTCGAACCTGCTTGACTGGACCACGGCGTTCATCACCAATTCACCGGCGGTTCCCTTCTCGTGGACGGACACCAACACGGCGACGCAGCCGGTCCAGTTCTATCGGATTGAAATCGGGCCGCCGCTGCAATAGTCATCTCTTCGTTTCAGATTGCGGCAGATTGCCCGGCAAGCCTTCCATCTTGCCGGTGACGGCAAAATTTCTATAATGGCCCGGTGCTCGACATCAAATTGATTCGCGAGAAACCGGATTTTGTCCGGCAACGGCTCGCCACACGCGGGGCGGGGGATGAAGCCCGGATTGTGGAATTGGTCAAGCTTGACGAGCAGCGCCGAAAATCGCTCGCAGAAGTCGAAACGCTAAAAGCCCAACGCAACCGGGTGTCAAAGGAAATCGGCGCGCTGTTGGGTCATGGAAAAATCGTCGAAGCCGACGCAAAGAAGACGGAGACACGAGACTTGGGCGACCGCATCGCCAGACTGGATACGGAAGCAGCACTGGCGGACAAAGCGCGCGACATGCGGATACTCCAACTTCCGAATCTCCCGCACGAATCTGTTCCCGAAGGTAAAACCGCCGAAGACAATCGTGAAGTCCGGGTTCATGGCGAGAAGCCAACTTTCGCCTTCAAACCGAAATCGCACATCGAGCTTTGCGAATCGCTCAAGCTGGTGGATTTCACGCGCGGGGTAAAGCTTTCCGGCAGCGGTTTCATTCTTTACACCAACTGGGGCGCGCGTCTGGAACGGGCGTTGATCCAATTTCTGCTCGACCTGCATACCACGGAACATGGTTACGTCGAAGTTTCGCCGCCGTTCATGGTCGGGCCGCAATGCCTCGAAGGCGTCGGGCAATTCCCGAAGTTCAAGGACCAGTATTACGGCGTGGCTGAAGGCGACGACAAGGAAAAGCTCGGCAAACTTTATTTGATTCCGACCGCCGAGACACCGGTGGCGAATATTCATCGCGAGGAAATTCTGGCGGAGAAGCAATTGCCCGTCCGGTACTGTGCCTACACGCCGTGTTTTCGAGGCGAGGCGGGCGCCGCCGGCGTGGGCACGCGCGGGATGATTCGCGTGCACCAGTTCGACAAAGTCGAGCTGATCAAGATCGTGAAGCCGGAGCATGGTTACGATGAATTGGAAAAGATGGTGGCGAACGCTGAAAAGGTTTTGCAACTTCTCGGCCTGCATTATCGCGTGCTGTTGCTGTGCACGGGCGACATGGGATTTGCGAGCGCGAAGACTTATGACATCGAAGTCTGGGCGCCGGGGCAGGGGAGTTATCTCGAAGTTTCGAGCTGCTCGAATTGCGAGGATTTCCAAGCGCGCCGGATGAACCTGCGATTCAAGTCCGAGTCGGGCGAAAACAAATTTCCCCACATCCTGAACGGCAGCGGCACGGCGCTGGCGCGGCTGTTCGTGGCGCTGATTGAAACGCATCAGCAGGCGGACGGCAGTGTGTCCATTCCGTCCGCGCTGCAGCCCTATATCAAAACCGACCGGATTCGCGCGTGATGTTCCCCTCTTTTTTTATTCATGATTTCCGATTGACGCGAAATTTGGCGCGCAATGCGTAAGCCGCAAATTGTGCCCGCAACAGAATGAAAATTCTCCTGGCCAGCAGTGAAGTCCATCCGTTCTCCAAGACCGGCGGGCTGGCCGACATGGTGGGCGCGCTGGGCAAGGCACTGGCGCACGCAGGCCACGAAACCAGGATCGTCACGCCGTTGTATCGCGGCATCCGCGAAAAATATCCTCAAATCCGGCGCGTGGACTGGTGGTTTGATTTGCCGCTGGGCGCGCGGCGCGTGCAGGCTGAATTGTGGTCGCTCGAAGTCGCCAGCGGGCTGGTGGTCTATTTCATTGCCCAGCCGGAATTTTACCAGCGCGCCGGATTATACCAGGAAAACGACATCAGCTATCCCGACAACGCAGAGCGGTTCATCTTCTTTTCGAAATGTATTGCGCATCTCGCACGCTATTTGCCGTGGCGACCCGATGTGGTCCACTTGAATGACTGGCAGACCGGTTTTGTGCCGGCGTTGATTTTGCAGCAACGGCGGGCTGAAGGGTGGGGGAATCCGCCGCCGACGTGCCTGACCATTCACAATCTGGCGTTTCAGGGCATTTATCCGCCGGGCGCATTTGCGCTGACCAATCTTCCCGGCGAATTTTTTAGAATCGAAAGCACGGAGTTCTACGGACAATTGAACTGTCTCAAGGCGGGGATCGTTTTTGCCGACGCCATCACCACCGTCAGCCCGCGATATGCCCGCGAAATCATGACGGAGGAATTCGGCTGCGCCCTCGATGGACTTTTGCGCCTGCGACAAAACCGGCTGTTCGGAATTCTCAACGGCGTGGATGCCGAGGACTGGAACCCAGCAACCGACCTGTTTTTGCCGAAAAAGTTTTCGGCCGGTCGTCCTGCCGGGAAAACCGCCTGCAAGCTGGCGTTGCAAAATGAAATGGGTCTGCCGGAATCCGCGGGCACACCGTTGTTTGGCACCATTTCCAGGCTGGCCGAGCAAAAAGGCGTGGACATCCAGCTTGGCGCCCTGGAGGAAATGTTGAGTGCGGACATTCAATTCGTCCAGCTCGGCAGCGGCTCGCCGGCGTACGAACGGGGTTATTACGAACTCGCCCGGCGGTTTCCTTCCAAGGTGGCCGTGCGGGTTGGCTATGACGAAGGCCTGGCGCATCGCATCGAGGCCGGCTGCGATTTCTATCTTATGCCGTCCCGTTTTGAGCCGAGCGGCCTGAACCAGATGTACAGCCTGTGTTACGGAACAATTCCAATCGTGCGCGCGGTCGGCGGTCTCGACGACAGCGTGATTGATTTTTCACAGGACGCGGGGCGCGCCAATGGAATCAAATTTCACGAATATTCGTCGCGGGCGCTGGCCAAGGCGATTCGCAAGGCGCTGGCGCTCTACCAGCGTCCTGATTTGCTTCAGCATTTCCGCAGGAACGCCATGAAGTCGGATTTCTCCTGGAACCAGACCGTTGGCGAATATTTGAAGGTCTATGCGGCAATAAAAGGTCAGCGCTGAATCAGATTGGAAAAGCGGCGGGCGCGTTCGGTGACAGCAGCGCTCGGGTGGTCTGCCTGCCATGGCGCGTTCCACAAAACGTAAAACTCAAAATCCGTCGGCATGCGTTGATGCGACCGTTTGAACTGCTCAATGCGCGGGAGCATGATCTTTTGCGCGGCAGCCAATGCAATCTGCGTATTTTGAGGATCGCCGCCCGGCCAGAGTTCGGGACGGATTTGATACCGGGAAATTTCACCGCCCGGGCCGATCGCGCTGTCATCATCGCCGCTTTCAATCATAGAAAGCGCGGCCCATCGGTCCATTGCGGTGCAAGATGTCACCAGGCACATGGCCGCCAAAATGAGAAAGGGCAGGCGAATTCTCATCATGGGCAATAAAGCTTGTATCCTGCCATTCGTCAATAATCCTGTTCATATATTAAATATAACAAACATTGTAGAACATATATTGACACCATAAACGCCAATGTTTATGCGGTCAATAAAAAATTCCAACGTTGGAACGTCAAATCCCAATGTTATATTCAACTTTTAAGGAAATTCCTATCATAAGAAATGCTACGCTCGAAGACTCGCCGTATAAGACGAAATGGTTTTTACGGTTCTGATTTAAAGCGGGGGCCGGAACACAGTCGGCTTTCGCATCATTTTACAGAGAAAAGCAGATATAAACTCGAATTTGCCTTACGGAAGATTCGGTTCTTTGAAAATAAAGAGATCGGCCAGGCGTTCGTTATCGTCAAAAACCCACATGCCGTCGACAATTTCATTGGCTAAATAGCCGCCAATACCAATTTCGCACAGGATCGCTTTTCCGTGATGCTTCCCTCTGCCTCTTGTCGCAATACCGGCGCCCGGCAGACCGCTCGTATTCGCATGTTTTTGATACACGAATGTATCTGGATGTAGTTTAGTTTGTATGAGCGTTTTCGCCTTCTCCAAGGGCGTGCCTAATGGAGTGATTTTGAGGATCGACGCGCGTATTCGATCACTGGGTGCGGAAAGGTTTACCCCATGGAGAAGCGTGGAGCAACCACATAAACCAGCACTAAAAAGAAGTGCTAAACAGAAGGCCAACTTGGATTTCATAAACCAAACTATTTTTAAACAAGTGCTATTTGGACTTTTTGAACTTATCGATCAAACCGATAACAGAAGTCAAGTTCAGTTTCTTTGCAATATCCATGGCAGTTTCTTTATTTTTATTTCGAATGTTTATATTAGGCCTTGCCGCCAAGACCGTCTCCACTAACTCGACTGAGCGATATTTGATCCGCGTGGCAAGGATTGCACACAGCGCTCCCTGGTTCTAACTTGGAACCTGTTCGAGTCCAGCTTGTGCTTGTGATGGAGCAGTGGAGCAACCACCGCTCAAAACCAGCGCGAGGCAGAGGAGGAGTTTGGGGTTCATGGCCAAACCTATTTGTATTCGATGGCTTTCAAAACTTTGCCTTTATTCAAATCAAGCCAGACACTGCCTTTGGTTTTATACGCGGGACTTGTGAAATCCAGCCGTAATTTGCCGTTGGATATTTCGATATGTTGCATCTCAATGCTACAATGCATCCAGCCTTTTATAGAAAAGAAACCATCCCGGAAATAGCTGCTGACGTTAATTTCCCAGTGAGCCTGATAGAAAGGCAGTGATCCACCCGTCGCTTTATCAAATTGATCAATCACCCTTTCCAATCCTTCTCCGGGCTGCGCCTCCTTTATCAGACTTTCGTCCCAGTCAACTATCCCGTCATACATCACGTTATCCGCCCGGACAATTTGTGAATGGGTCTCAACGAATAAGTTGGTGTAGGTGAGATTGCCAATGCCCTCATTTGTTTCGACCTGGCCGGTATTGACTCCGCCAATCCAGACATTTCTGGTTGCGGGATCAATGAACGCGGCCATCAGAAAATCGAAGGGTTTGTGCTGGTTCTCCGGATTCTTTGTTGACCAGACAGTGTAAACAGCTTCTTTGGCGTCAAGTTGCACGACTTGTCCATCCGCCCGGTATAAAACAACCTTCGTGTCTGTCCACGGCGTTTTCAGTGTTTTCGCCCAAGTTCCCTCCGCAGTTGTTCGAGTTGCAGCTTGTGCCTGTGATGGAGCAATGGAGCAACCACATAACCCGCCGCTCAAAACGAGCGCGAGGCAGAGGATGAATTTTGGTTTCACGGTTTAGTCGTTTTCTTAAGTTCCTGACAATACAATTTCCCATTGATACTTATCACAATGCCAGCCAGTTCATTTATCGGAACTTTTGAAAATTGATAGAAAATATAGTCCGTAGAATAATTTCCAATGCTTCCAATCGTAACCAGAGACGAATTGTCTGATTGAGAAATCGTAGTGCCGTCGGTTCTCAAAAGCCAAACCTGCACAACAGGACTGTTTGTCTCCATGCTTTTACCGTTCTGTCGGAAGCCAACCGGCACTTGCAATGAAAAGCATGTAGACTGCTCGCGGAAAATTGCCGATCCGAATAATTCAGATGAATTGATGGATTGAGGACTAGCGATTTTGACTGTGGAAAAATTTGTTGACGTATCTACAGCGGTGTCATTGGCGCGGACACTGTAACAAGCACCGCTCAAAACGAGCGCGAGACAGAGGATGAGTTTGGGTTTCATGGAATCATTGTAACTCTGACCTGAAATTTAACCAGTTCGTTCATTTCACCGTGCATTATTCAATTCACCGAGCTTCACATTTGCAGCACCAAGCGAGTCGAGTCAGACAGAGATAGGTGAGTTGGTTTAGAATTCTCGTCCTTATGATCTGTGGCATTTGGCATGGCAACATTAAAGTAGGCGTGAGAATCTTTAGCAAGAATTTGTCACGGAAGAACCCAACTTATAAGCTCGCAGACCCGCCATTCAAGAAGAAATATTCATGGGCTCCGAAAAACAGATCGCCTCAACGGTGCTTTTGGTTGCGACTGTCAGTGGGCCGGGGCCGCGCCGTCAATCAGAACCGTTTTCCCCTCATGAAGCTCGGTTGTCGTGCCATCCCGGTTCATGATGGTACCATCCCCCCGGACACGAGATCCGTCGTTCATTCCCATGATTTGCGACGGCATAAGAGGAATTATCGTGCCGGATTTTTGCACAAACACCCGGCCATTCTTCAAGGTGACTGCGTCTTTGGCGGGGATGCTGGAGCCGTCCATTAGAAACAACTGTCCATCCACAAGACGTGAATGGCTGCCATTGGGATAGAAGCACGATCCGTCCGGGGAAATATTCAAATTGTTGCCGAAAGTCATTGGTTCCGCGAGCGTCTCCGTTTGCCCATCACGCACCACAATGACTTTGCCATCCTTCATCGCCACATAATCAAAAACGGGCCAAAACGAGCCGTCTTCACTCAACAACCAGCCGTCGTTGCGAAGTATCTGCCCGTTCTCAAGTTTCCGCTCCTGTCCCTTCGCGACTGTGAAGTAGCCATTGGTGTTTACCACGATGCTGTAAGGAAACTTGAGATTATCCGTAAGCTCATCCAACTGCCCGCCTCGTATGCAATATACTTTTTCGGCTTTGACGGTGACTCCATCCACCGAGCTATCGGACTGGGCTTGGAGTGAAGGAACGCAAACAACGGGCAGGAACCCCAGGCAGAACAACACACAGACGATTCGGTTCATATTCAACATGACTGTTAATCCCACTTAAGGTAACCATACAAAATTGCTGTGAATCGTCAAGCCTAAAACACCAAAACGGTTTTAGAATTTCAAATCGGGTTTGCCACACCTGAAGGCGCGCTAAAAATAGAATTCAGCGCTGGCATCCCATTACAATTTTTTGCCTTTCGCAAAGCCGCTTGTCAGTAATGACCGGTGGTCGGCGATATGAAGCAGAAAGTCCCGTCGTACGTGAACGAAACAATTTCCACATAGACGGTGTCAAGCGCCGTGGCCATTTGTTGCAACAAATTGAGCATGTCCGAAGGCAACGGAGAAACCAGGCCGGTTGCAGGATTGAATTGATTCCCCTCACCGACCACGTAAGGCATCGTGGCGCTGTCTGGTCCGGCGAGAGCGATCAGCACGGAATGTTTTAAAACCGCACACCATCCGCTCGCGTCTATTTCAAACAGTGTGCCGCGCACACCGGCGATGCCGTTGGGAATTTTAATGAGATATTGGGACGCGGCAGAAAGTTTTCTGACACTGCAAAAAATACGGCCCTGCTTCAAATCCAGTTCCGTGTCACTGACGGCGTCCACGCCGGTGTCCAAAATGGTCAACGTATCAATCGCCAGCATGGTGTCGCCCGTCATGCGGACCATGTTCTGTTCGACGGAAGGTTTGTAATCAATCAAACCACGAATGTTGGCGTCCGGTGCCGGGCCGATCCGGTCAGGCCATGGCGAGGCCTGCGGCATTTCAACGGTTCTGCCGAGCACCATGTCCACTGTGCCGTTGTGACCCGTTTGAAGGATGCTTCCCGGGCCCAGCATTTTCCCGGCAAGAAGTGGATGCCAGCTCCCGTCGCCCAGCGAATATCTGGCTTCACCCTGGATGCGAATGATGGTGGCGACGCCGGGCGTGAGGGTTTGGGCGGAAACGGCAACGGCCAGCACGAGCATCGTGCCGCACATGATTGCTGAAAGCATGTTTCTCATGATTGCCTTTTAGAAACTGTCGTGAGTCGCTAATTTCGTGCCACAACAAATGCGGAAATTTATGTTTCATAAGATTGTAGATGTAATCTGTTCATTTATAGCGAGTTACGATTGTGTTGAGGTTTGTCTCATCGAACGCACCGGCGGTTAATGTCTGAAAATCGGGTTTGTCGTGTGCGATGATTACACAGACCGGCAAACATCAAGACGAAGTCAAAAATGAGAACCTTTCCCCTGCCCTATTCCCAAACTTGGGGATCAGTTCTTAATCCGGTTAAGCGAATTGACGATTTTCCGTTGGAGCCAGCGCGGCGTGATGCGGATCAGAAAAATGAGAATATGATTTTGCAGTCCGGGAATTGCCAGCACCCGGCCCTTGCGGAAGGCGCGGTGTCCGCAGCGGGCAACCTCTTCCGCCGACATTTTGGGCGCCTTGAACTGCCGCTCGTTTTTGCCGCGCGCGACATTGCCAAAATTGGTCGCAGTTGGGCCGGGACACAATCCCGTCACGCTCAATCCCGTGCCGGCAAGCTCCCCGGCCAGCGCCTCGGTGAATGACAGCACAAAAGCCTTGGTTGCAAAATAGACCGCCATGCCCGGACCGGGCACAAACCCGGCAACCGAGCCGACGTTCAGCACGCCGCCGCGTTTGCGCTCGATCATTCCGGGAAGGAACAACCCGGTCAACTCCGTCAACGCCGCGACGTTGACCTGGATCATTTCCAATTGCCGCCGCAACGGTAATCCGTCAAACGCGCCATGCGCGCCGAAGCCGGCATTGTTCACCAAAACGTCCACCGTCACGCCGGCCTTTTGCAATTCGTTGAAAACGCGGGCCGGGGCTTCGGGCCGGGAAAGGTCGGCGGTCAAAACCATGACCTGGATTCCATGCTTTCGGCGCAATTCATCAGCGAGGGATTGCATCGCCCCGGTATTGCGAGCGACGAGAACCAGGTGGCTTTTGTCCGCCGCGAAACAGCGCGCCAGTTCCAAGCCGATGCCCGAGGAAGCGCCGGTGATCAAAACCATTTCACCGTTGGTCGCGCTCATCTGGTTGTGACCATTTACTGGTTTCCCCATCCGAACCGGCTGGTGATTGGCCAATAAACGAAGAAGGATTTGCCGATGATGCTCGTCGCCGGAAAATCGCCCCAGTATCGCGAATCAAGACTGTTCATTGTGTTGTCACCCATCACAAAATCGCAATCCGGCCGAATCTGAAACTCGCTGCCCGGTGAAAGGTTCTGCATCATTGCATGGCCGTAGTATTGGTTGTCTTGATAGGCCAAAACGTTTGCATGGGCGGGCGGATTGGAGAATGAGTAAAGATTCTCAAAATGTGGTGTTGACGCCGACAGCGGCCTGCCGTTCACCATCAGATGTCCAACCGGCACCGTTGTCCCGTAAGGCGGGGCGCCGGCAACGTCATAATTTTTTGCCAGCGACAGGGAATCCCCGCCGAGACCCACCAAACGTTTGATGTAAAATTCGTCTGGCGGGATGTTGAATCGTTCCCTGCCCTCCTCGGGAATTCCCGCCGTTGCAAACACCACAATTTCACCGCGATCGGGCTTGCGGAAATTGTAGGTAAACCTGTCCACGAACAAATGGTCGCCGGCACTGGCCTTCATTTTCACAAGGTCCTCGCCTTTGTGATACACGCGTTCCGGATTCAAAAGATGTTTCATCATCAGGCCGGACCGGTAGTCCATCGGCTCTTCGCCAAAGTCCGGTGGAAGCCACATCGTGTGCGCCACGCCGCCAATCCAGATGGTCTGCTTGATATTGAAAATCAGGAACCGCCGCATCGGACTGATGTCAGTAATCGGCCCATCGTTCTGCGCGACGACATGAACGTAGGAAATTCCCTGAAACCATTCCTTTAACCGTTCCCAGCCGTCGGGAATCGTCAGGGTGTTTTGCAACTTAAACTGCCTGTCAATTTCGGTCTGAATTTTGGCTTTGTCCTCGAAGCCGGCGTTGATTTCGCTCGTGACACGGGTGAAGTCAGGCACCGAGGTGACGCCGTAAAGCGTCGGCTGCATCGAGCCGGTGGGGATTTTGAACGGCTGCAGGAAGAACGTGCGGATGCCCATCGCCGCGGCAATCGCGACGAGCAGCACCTCGACGTTTTCGCGCCACACAGGGTGTGGATACGGTTTGAGCCATTTGTTGGCTGCAAATTCAAGTTCCTCCGACTTGATCCGGATCTTGCCCGGGTTTTTGCTCTCGGCAATCGTCTTTTGCAATTCGTTCATCGCGGCGGTCACCGCGCCCAGCGCCAACGGCGATAGCAAATCGCGTTGCGCGGAAAACAGGCGATGAACGTGCTTGCGCATCGCGCACGCCTCGCGGACGGCCTTGGAAGTGAGCCAGCGAAAAATCATTTTCATGCCTTTAATACTTCGATGAATGCTTCCTGCGGGATGTTCACGCTCCCGATGGATTTCATGCGCTTTTTACCTTCTTTCTGCTTCTCAAGCAATTTCCGTTTGCGGGTGATGTCGCCGCCGTAACATTTTGCCGTCACGTCCTTGCGCAGCGCGCTCACGTGCTCGGACGCGATGATTTTGCCGCCGATGGCCGCCTGGATTTTCACCTGGTACTGCTGGCGGGGAATGACTTCCTTGAGCTTTTCTGCCAGCGCCCGTCCCCTACCCTCCGCTTTTGACCGGTGCACGATGGACGAAAAAGCGTCCATCACCTCGCTGTTTACCAGCATGTCCAGCTTGATCATGTCGCTCTCGGCGTAACCTGCGTGTTCGTAATCCATCGAGCCGTAGCCGCGCGTCAGGCTTTTGATGCGGTCGTGGAAATCAATCAGGATTTCGTTCAGCGGCAGCACCGTTGTCATCATCACGCGCCGCGCGTCCAGCGTCTCCGTGTCGTCCAGCGCGCCGCGTTTTTCGGAAATGAGCGCCATCATGTCGCCGATGTTTTCGTTCGGGCAGATGATGAACGCCTTCACGGTCGGCTCCTCGATTTTCAGGATGTAATTCGGTTCCGGCAGGAACACCGGGTTGTCAATCTCCTTCATCGTCCCGTCCGTCATCGTCACGCGGTAAATCACGCTCGGATAGGTTGCGATGATGTCCATGTCGTATTCGCGCCGCAGCCGTTCCTGCACGATTTCCAGGTGCAAAAGGCCGAGGAACCCGCACCGGAAACCAAATCCCAGCGCCACGCTCGTTTCCGCCTGATAGACAAACGCCGAGTCGTTGAGCTGCAATTTGCCCATGGCCACCTTGAGATGCTCGTAATCCGCCGTATTGATGGGATAAATCCCGCTGAACACCATCGGATGGATTTCCTTGAAGCCCGGCAACGCCTCCGACGGCCGCCGCGTGTCCGTGATGGTGTCGCCCATCTTCACTTCCTGCGGGCTCTTGATGTTGGCCGTGATGTAGCCCGTCTCGCCCACCTCCAGCTTTTCGCGGACGTAGGGCTTTGGATTAAAGCTGCCGACCTCCTTCACTTCGACCGTTTTGCCCGAATGCAACAGCTTCACGAGCTGACCCGCCCGCAACTCGCCGTTGAACACGCGCACGTGGGTGACGACGCCTTTGAAGGTGTCGAAATACGAATCGAAACCCAGCGCCTGCAACGACGGCGCGCCCGTCGGCTTCGGCGGTGAAATTCGCGCGACAATCGCCTCCAGGATTTCGTCAATGCCGATGCCTTCCTTCGCGCTGCACGGAATCGCCGTGTCGCCGGGGATGGCCAGGATATCTTCGAGTTGCTGCCTGGCCTGGGCGACGTTCGCGTGCGGCAGGTCAATCTTGTTGATGACCGGGATGATTTCGAGGTTCTGTTTCATCGCCAGATGAACGTTGGCGACCGTCTGCGCCTCCACGCCCTGTGCTGCGTCCACGACGAGCAACGCCCCTTCGCAGGCGCTCAGGCTGCGCGACACCTCGTATGAAAAATCCACGTGCCCCGGCGTGTCAATCAGGTTCAGCTCGTAAGTTTCGCCGTTTTTGGCCATGTAAAGCATCGTGACCGGATGAGCCTTGATGGTGATGCCACGTTCCTTTTCGAGGTCCATCGAATCGAGCAACTGGTCTTCCATGTCGCGCGTCGAGATCGTGCCGGTGCGATGCAGCAGGCGGTCGGAAAGCGTCGTCTTCCCATGGTCAATATGGGCGATGATGCTGAAATTGCGGATATGCGCCGTGTCCATCCCGTGTGTTTCTTAATCGTAATCTTAATCCCGTTCTTGAGCTTAATCTCAAATCGGTCACGGTAGGATAACTGGAATGCGGATGAAGAAAAGGAAATTTGCCGGCAGAACGCGGGATTAAATCACGAAAACACGAATTTCCAGCCCTCAAAAAGGTCTTGCCTGCGGCATGTCGTTTGCTATATTGCAAACAGTTTGCAATACAAGAGGTGCAAAATAAGTCGCCGGATGCGGCAACGTTTATATGCTGCAACCGGATTCCTGTCGCTGGCGATATGGCTGTTCCTGGCGGCGGCTGAAATCCATCCACCGCTCCATGCGTGGCTGCACGGCGGCTCAATTCCCGACGACGACGATTGCGCCATCGTCGCCATCTCGCACGGGAAAGTTGATTCCGTTGCCTGTGATGCGCCCGCCGTCGTGCCGGTGGTTTGGATTGAAATTGTTCCGCGAATCGAATTTTCTGTTTTCCACACGGCCATGGCATTCCTCCCTGATGGCCGCGCCCCGCCCCTTTTCCACGTTGCCTCCTAATTCGTCGGATTTTGGCGGTGCAATGCGCATCGTCTGAAATTCTTTTCGCAAAAAATTCTTTGTGTACGCCACATGGCGTTTCACAAGGCGCGAGTCCTGAAAAATTCGCGGAAGTGTTTTGGAGACTTTAACCATTGAAATTTATGAAAGCTTTTGCAAAGAAAAAAAATAGAGATCGCAGGAAAAAGTATTGGGCGGTGATTTCCGTTGCGGCGTTGTCCTGCGGCGGCCCTGTACTGGCGCAAACGAACAGCGTGACCGCGGCCAGTTCCCCGGCAACGGGTGGCACAACCAACGTCACCCAGCTTGGCAACATCACCGTCGTCGGAAAATTGGACCAGGCGCGGGACCAGATCATTCCCGACCTGGGCGCGACGGCGCATACCTTCAGCAAGGAGCAGATTGACACCCTGTCGCAGGGCGCCAACGCGCCATTCAACGAAGTCATCCTGCGCGCGCCGGGCGTGGCACAGGATTCGGCGGCGAACGGCGATCTGCATGTTCGCGGCGAACATGCAAACCTGCAATATCGCATCAACGACGTGTTGTTGCCGGAAGGCATCACGGGATTCGGGCTGGAGCTTGACCCGCGCTTTGTGGAATCCATGCAGCTAATCACCGGCTCGCTGCCGGCGGCTTATGGTTTTCGCACCGCCGGCGTCGTGGACATCCACACGAAAAGCGGCGCATTCGAAAATGGTGGCGAGGCGGAAATGTACGGCGGCAGCTACGACACGTTGCGGCCAAGTTTTGAATACGGCGGCACCCAGGGGAAATGGAATTACTTCATTGACGGCAGTTATGATCACAACGCGCTTGGCATCGAAAATCCCACAGGCAGCAAGAACGCCATTCACGATAACACCGATCAATACAAGATGTTCCTGTATGGGTCTTACATCATCGATGACACCAGCCGCATCACCGTGATGGGCAGCGCGTCCTACAGTAATTTTCAGGTTCCCAACACGCCGGGATTGCAGAACGATCCGGCCAACTTCTCCGCACCGGGCGGCGCGCCGTGGTATTCCGGTGGTGGAATACCGACAACTTTTGATTCGGCGACCTTGAACGAAAACCAGAACGAACAAAATTATTACGGTGTTGTGACCTATCAGAAATCGGCGGGCGATTTGAATTATCAAGCCTCCGTTTTTGGTCGCAACAGCAGCGTGCATTTCACGCCTGATCCGGTTGGTGATTTGTTCTTCAACGGCGAGGCCAGCGACGTGGAACGCGATCTTTACTCCGGTGGAATCCAGATTGACGCCAGTTATGAGTTGAACGACAAGCACACGTTTCGCGGCGGTATTATTTTGCAGGACACAATGGTCCAGGCCGATGCGACGACAACGGTATTTCCGGTGGACGGCAGCGGGAATCCCACCGGCGGGCCGTTGCCGCCATTTGTGAACAACAATACGCTCCACGGCATCTTTGCCGGCATCTATGCGCAGGACGAATGGAAAATCCTGCCCAAGGTCACGCTCAATTACGGCGCGCGTTTCGACGAGTTTTACGCGTCGTTCGACCACGAAAACCAGCCCAGTCCGCGCGTGAACCTCATCTACCAGCCGACGGATTGGACGACGTTGCACGCGGGCTATGCGCGCTATTTCACACCGCCGCCGGTTGAAAATGTGCCGGCGGGAAACGTGTCCCAATTCGACACCCCCATTCTCACGTCAGGCTCGACCGGAAATGACACCGACAGCGGGGTCAAGGCCGAGCGCGCGAATTATTTCGACGCCGGCATTTCGCAAAAAATCACGAAGAACCTCCAGGTCGGCGTGGACGGCTATTACAAAACCGCCCGCAACCAGCTCGACGACGGTTTGTTCGGACAGACACTCATCCTCTCGGCGTTCAACTACGCCAAGGGCAGGATTTATGGCGTGGAATTCACCGGCAGTTACAACAAAGGCGGTTTCTCCACCTATGCCAACCTCGCCTATTCGGTTGCGCAGGGTGAAGATTGGAATTCGGCGCAGTTCCTCTTCGGGCCGGGTGGCACAGGCACACCGTTGGGCTATGTCCAAAATCATTGGATATATCTGGACCACGATCAACGTGTCACCGGCTCCTTCGGCGCTGCTTACACCTGGAACGAATCCTCCAAATCCAGCACGCGCATGTACGTGGATGCGCTTTACGGCAGCGGTTTGCGGCAGGATGGCGGCGTAATTCCCGGCAGCAGTCCGGCCGCTCCTATTCCCAATGGTTCGACGGTCCCGGCGTATTTCTCAGTGAACGTTGGCGCGGAGCAAAGCTTCAAAGTTGGCAGGAGCCAGTTTTTGAAGGCCCGCTTGGATGTCGTGAACCTGACCGACAACATCTATCAACTGCGCAGCGGCTCGGGCGTCGGCGTCAACGCCGCGCAATACGGTGAACGGCTTGGCTTCTTCGGTTCGTTAAGTTATGTCTTCTGAATTGTTCCTCTGATGAACAACATGGATGCAAATCGAATCTCGACTGGCTACGAGTTGAAAGACGAACTGGCCCGGTTTTGCCACCGGGATCGCAACCAGCGACTCGCCTGGGCGAATTCGGTTTGCATCCTTTTTTTCCTGATTGGCACGTTGGTTCTTTGAGCTATGCGTATTGATATGATTCAACAATTCACCAGCGACAGCCCCACAAGTGGCTGTCACCGGAATTTGTTCGTGAACAATATCGGAGCGTTTATTCACAAGATTTGTCAATTGTGCGACACTTGTGCATCTGGTATTACGTTTTTATATGAACGTAACACCATTTTCCGAATTGGGACGCATCACCGCCAAATTCGTGCTGACAGCGTCCATAATCACCGGAAACGTCATGGCTGATGAAACCACAAATTCGCCGGCGGTGACTGCTGCCGCTGGTACCACAAACGGAAATGGCACCATCCATCTTCCGGGCATGGTCGTGCTGGGGCGGCAGGACAGTCTGCTTGGTATTGCGGATTCGGCCACGCAAGGCACCACCGGCGCGGCGCAGCTTGCAGACCGTCCGATTCTGCGCAGCGGAGAAATTCTCGAAACCGTTCCCGGCGTCATCATCACGCAACACGCGGGAGGCGGGAAGGCGAACCAGTATTTCCTGCGCGGCTTCAATCTGGATCACGGCACGGACTTCGCAATCTTCCTCGACGACATGCCGCTTAACCTGCCGACGCACGCGCATGGCGAGGGTTACTCCGACATGAACACGGTCATCCCGGAATTTGTGCAGCGCGTTAATTATGAGAAGGGGCCTTACTATGCGGACGTGGGCGATTTCGGCTCGGCGGGCAACGCGCATCTGGTTTTTTACAAAACGCTGCCGCAGGATTTTGTCACGCTCGAAGGAGGCATGTATGGCTATGAACGCGGCGTGTTTGGCGTTTCGCAAAGAGCGGGCACGGGCAACATTCTTTACGGCGGCGAGGTGTATCATGATGACGGGCCATGGACGCACCCGGATGATTACTGGAAGTTCAACGGCATTCTAACTTACAGCCAGGGTGATGACGCAAACGGCTTCAGGGTCACCGCGCGCGGCTATCACGGTGAATGGAATTCGAGTGACCAGATTGCCTCCAGCTTTGGCCGGACGAATTTCTTTGGGGCCATCAATCCGACCGATGGCGGCAACTCCCAGCGTTACAGCCTTCAAGCCGAATGGCATCGTGCGGATGCCAATTCCGAGACCAAAATCACGGCCTACGTTTTTTACTACGATCTCGATTTGTTTTCCGACTTTACCTATTTTCTGGCGGACACGAATCGCGGCGACCAGTTTGAGCAGCAGGACCGGCGCTGGGTGGCCGGCCTTGACGCGCATCATGCGCTGTTCAACCAGTGGCTCGGCCGGAACGTGGAAAACACATTCGGTTTGCAAGTCCGCAATGACTGGATTGACAACGGACTTTACCAAACCGAAGACCGTGTGCGCGTGGACAAATTGGATACGGACACCGGCGGTCTTCCCGCCGTCCTTCCCGCCGACACGGACGTAAATGACATTTCGGACACGCAAGTCGGACTTTATGCGGAAAATAAGATCCAGTGGGCGGAAAAGTTCCGCTCCGTCGCGGCGCTGCGCGGCGACCTGGATTATTTTAATGTCACCAGCCTGACCAACCCGACCAATTCCGGCACCGCCTCCACTTTTCTTCCCAGCCCGAAATTGAGTTTGATTTTTGGGCCGTGGAAGAAGACAGAACTTTACGTGCAAGGCGGTTTCAGTTTTCACAGCAACGACGGACGCGGCGCGACGCAGACACAGGAGCCGATCTCGGCGGACAATCCGTCCGGCGACGCGACCGCGAGAATTCCCGCCTTGATCCAAACCAGAGGCGCGGAAATCGGCGTGCGCACGCTGATGGTTCCTAAGCTCCAAAGCACGGTTTCGTTGTGGTATTTGCACAGCGATTCTGAACTTGAGCAGGATGGTGACACCGGCGGCACTGTTGCTTCACAACAGCCGAGCGATCGTTACGGAATCGAGTGGGCGAATTACTACGCTCTGACCAGGCATCTTGCACTTGACCTTGACGCGGCAGATTCCATCGCCCGTTTCACTTCGGTGGATGCGGCTGATGCGGCACCCGGCAGTCCAGGCGGTGATCATGTGCCCGAAGCGGTCGGGCTTGTGATTTCATCGGGCGTCACGCTGCAAGATTTCCATGGATTTTCGTCAAGTCTCCGGCTGCGCTACTTTGGCCCGCGCGATTTGACCTCGGATGGTTTGTATAAATCCAGCGAAACCATTCTGCTCAATGCAGAAGCCGGCTGCCAAATCAACAAAATGTGGCGCGTCTCAGCCGAAATTCTGAACCTGCTTGATCGGCGCGACCATGACATTGATTATGCCTATGAATCACGCGTGACGCCTTCGGCGCAACCGGCGTTTCAAAGTGTTTTTCACCCCGTCGAACCCATACAGTTGCGGGTCGGGCTGACCGCTCGCTTTTAGAAGGTTGAACAACATGGATGCAAATCGAATCTCGACTGGCTACGAGTTGAAAGACGAGCTGGCCCGGCTTTGCCTTCCTCCGGCGGACGGGGATCGCAACCAGCGACTCGCCTGGACGAATTCGATTTGCATCCTCTTTTTCACCATCAGAAATGCCCGTGAAACGGTTCGCCGCTCCCACCACCGGTCCGCAGGTCATGTCAGCGCAATCCGCGTCGCCGGTTGGGCTGCGAATAACTCAGCCATATATTGTTCCACGTCCGGCCAAAAATGCTTGACGACTCCCGGCACAAAATGTAACACAAGCTACATGTTGTTTTCAATACTACGGTCGGCGCCACGTTCGACGGGCGCGGCGGCAACGGGCTTGTTCCTTTTGGTTGTGGACACGACATCCCTCCCGGCAGAGGGTCTTCAGCCGCCGGGTTCGCCGGCGCCTTCCATCAACGCGGTCACAAACGCCGCTGCGCCTGTCAATTCATCAAATCCGCCACCAGCCGGTTCAAACACTCCACCGCCCACCGTAGCCGTTGGAAGCGCAACGAATCTTCCCACGCAGCTTGGCAACATAACTGTGACCGCCGACCTTGACGCGGCGCGCGAGCAGATCGCGCCCAGTCTGGGAGCGGTCACCTACAAAATCGGCGCGAACCAGATTCAGTCGATCAGTCAGGGTGAAAATTCCCCCTTTCAGCAGGTACTGCTGCATGCGCCGGGCGTGGTGCAGGAGGAATTCGGGGAGATTCATGTCCGCGGGGATCACGGCGACGTGCAATACCGCATCAACGACGTTTCGCTGCCGGAGAGCCTCAACGGTTTCGGTCAGGAAATTGATCCGCACCTGATCAATTCCGTCACGCTGATCACAGGAACGCTGCCGGCCCAGTTTGGCGACCGCACGGCTGGAATCATTGACGTTACCACCAAGACGGGTTCCCAACTCAATGGCGATGAAGTTTCGCTTTACGGCGGCAGTTACGATACCATACATCCTTCCGGGTCATTCGGCGGCACGACGAGCAATCTGGATTATTTCATCACCGGCTCCTATTTGCACGACAATCTCGGCATTGACAACACAACTTCCAGCGGCAATCCGCTGCATGACATTACCGATCAGGAAAAATTCTTTGGCTATTTCTCCCATAATTTCGACAAGAGCAGCCGGTTGACCTTGCTGTTGAGCGGTTCTTACTCGGATTTTGAAATTCCAAACACTCCGGGACTTTCTCCGAACTACATGAACAGCGAGAACAGCATTCCGGCTGATTCGTCCAACATAAATGAAAACCAGAACGAGCAGAACTACTATGCCGTGCTCTCCTATCAGAAATCCGCAGACAATCCTTCGGCGCAAGTTTCTGCCTTTACCCGATATACCGACCTCCGGTTTAGTCCTGATCCGGTGCAAGACCTGCTCTTCAACGGCAACGCGGCTCAGGTGGACAACAGTGATTTCGCAAATGGGCTGCAAGCTGATGCGTCTTACACCTTGAGCGATCACCACACCATCCGTGCCGGGATGCTGGCAACTTATGACATCGAACGACTCAATAACATGTCCACCGTCTTTCCCGCCAGTTCACAATTCGCTCCCAACCCCTCCGACAACAACCTGCCCGGGTCAACACCACAATCGTCAACCACGCCGGAAACGATAATTGCCAACGGTGGCAACAGCGGGTTGACCGCCGGCATTTACTTGCAGGATGAGTGGCAATTGAACGACCAGCTTGTCCTGAACTATGGCGTGCGTTACGACCGCTTTGATGTTTCGTTCGATCACGAAGACCAGATCAGTCCGCGCGTAAATCTGGTCTGGCAGATTGACGATGCCACTTCCGCTCACATCGGTTATGCGCGTTATTTCATGCCGCCGACGTTGCAATATATTCCACCGTCAACCGTCCAGGCATTTGAATACACCACCGACGCGCCATTCAATGAGCGCGACGATCCTCCAAAAGTCGAACGCGATCATTATTTTGACGCCGGTATTTCCATGCAGATCACGAAACCCTGGCAAATCACCCTGGACACTTTCTGCAAGCTGGCCAAAAATCTCCTCGACGACGGACAGTTTGGCACCGCCGTCATTCTCAATAATTTCAATTACACGTCCGGCACGGTTTATGGCGCGGAGTTCAGCAGCATCTGCAAACAAGGCCCCTTTTCGGCGTATGGGAATTTTTCCTATGTCCAGACTTGGGCAAAAAATATTGACTCGGTCGAAAATGAATTCCCGAACAACGAGCTGGCTTACCTGTCCGCGAACAACATCCAACTGGATCATCAAGGCCGGTTCACCGGTTCGGGCGGCGTATCTTATACTTTTCTTAAAGACACCCGGGTCTATACGGATGTTCTCTATGGCAATGGCCTGCGCGCCGGCTTTGCGAACCTTGAAAAACTTCCTGCGTATGTGACAGACAATGTTGGCGTGGAACACGTCTGGCATTTGCATTCGGCAGGCATCAGCGAATTAAAGCTGCGTTTCGACTGCCTCAACCTTTTCGACCAGGTTTATGAAATCCGTAATGGCACGGGCCTCGGCATTGCCGCCCCGGCCTACGGACCGCGACGCGCCTTTTACGGCGGAATTACGGCAGTCTTTTGAGTAAACTGAAGTCCATGGTTGAAAATCAAACATCATCCGGCTACGAGTTGAAAGACGAACTGGCCCGGCTTTGCCTGCCATCGGCAAAACGGGACGCGAACCTCAAACTCGCCTGGACGAATTCGATTTGCATCCTTTTTCTCCTGATTGGGATTTTTGGCGCGCGGCGCGGCTTGATTGCCATCAAACCGGTCCCGCCCATTCAGGAAATTGTTCCCGTCGTCGTCCAGCCGGCGGTGTTGCCGCCGCAGGCAATCGCCCAAAAACCGGAGCAGCCGCAGCAAAACAATCAGCCGCGCATCCTCGTCGCCCTGCCAAATGCGCCGAACATCAACTTCGGTGTGCCGACCGTCGGCACGCTCGTCGTGCCCGCCGAGCTTGCGTCCGCGCCGCAGTTGGCCCCCGCGCGCATTGATTCGCTCAACAACACCGGCGCGGGTGGTGAACGGCCCGAACCGCCCTATCCGCCCATCGCAAAGGAAACCGGTGAGCAGGGCACGGTGAAACTCCAGCTCGGCGCCGACGCGGCGGGAAACGTCATTTCCGTGGAAGTGAAGGAATCATCGGGTTTTCCCGTCCTCGACCGCGCCACCGTGGATTTCATTAAGAACCATTGGCGGCTTCCGACCGGCAACGGCAACCGCCTTTTTGAAACCAGTATTACCTACCTGTTGCAACTGAACTGACTTTACAACAACCAAACTCAACCCATGAATCCCATCCTCGCAAACATCGTTCTCGAATTCTTCCTCAAAGGCGGCCCGGTCATGTGGCCGATTCTTGTCAGCGCCATTGTCGCCGTCGCCGTTGTCGGCGAACGCGCATTCTGGTGGTGGCGCGAAAGCCGCCGGCGCGATCCGCAAAAACTGGAGCAGCTCCTCGCGGCGCTGGAAAATTCCGACCTCGCCACCGCGAAGAAAATTTCCGAAGGCTCTGAAGACCCGGTCATCCGCATGATCCATCACGGCCTTGGCCACGTCGGCCACGTCCACGCCTCGCTGCTCGGCGCGCTGCAACTGGCGGCGGGCGTCGAATTGAAACGCGCCGGGCGTTTTCTCACGGTGATGGACACGCTTGTCACCCTCGCGCCGCTCCTCGGCCTGCTCGGCACCGTCACCGGCTTGATGCGCGCCTTTTTGAACATCGGCAGCGCGGAGCTGTCCGTTGTCGGTGTCACCGGAGGCATTGGCGAGGCTTTGATTGCCACGGCCTGCGGCCTAGCCATTGCCATTTTTTCATTGATTCCATTCAACTTTTTCTCCGCCAAGGTGGCACAATTGCAGTTTGAACTGGAAACGGCGGCGACCAATGTCGAAGTAATGGCCGGTGGCGGCGGCAAGACGGGAGACACCGTTCATTTGCACAAGCCGGCGTCGCCGGGCCTGGCCACCAGCCACTGAAATTCCACCGATGAAAATCCCCTCGCCCATTCCAAAGCGCCGCTCGCGGATTGTCATCATTCCGCTGATTGACATCATGTTCTTCCTGCTGGCGTCGTTCATGATGCTGGCCCTGGAGATGAGCAAGACGGAGAACATCAAGGTCAATCTGCCGCCCGCCAGCCAATCACAGCAGGATTATCGTCCGGACATGATCAACATCGCGGTGGACAAATCCGGCTCCGTCTGGCTGGAAAAAAAGGAGATTCCGCTGGCGGAACTCGGCCTGGTCTTGAGCAACCGTTTCCGTGCCGACATGAATCTGCCGGTTTACATCAGCGGCGACCGCGACGCGCTGCACGGCGACATGGTGAAGGTGTATGAAACCGTCCGCAACGCCGGCATCCAGAAGGTCGCGTTCATGACCGACAGCCGGCAAAGTCCGGCGACGCCATGAAAATCCGCACGCCCATTCTTGAAAAAAAGTCGCGGCTGGAAATCATCCCGCTGATTGACATCATGTTTTTCCTGCTCGCGTCGTTCATGATGGTCACTTTGCAGATGCAGATTGTCCGCACGCTCAAATCCAACCTGCCCACCGCCACGCTCGCCACTCCCTCGAAGAAGCCCGACATCGTGAATCTCACCGTCAACAAGGACGGCCAGGTTTCCGCCGACGACAAACCCATTGCCTTTCCCGAATTGTTCACGATGCTGACAAACCGTTACAGCCTGAATACCAATCTGCCGGTTTACATCACCGGCGCGCAGGACGCCACGCACGGCTCGGTGATGTTCGTCCTCGATTATGTAAAACGCGCCGGCATCCAGCGCGTCGCCATCGCCGTGAATGCCGCCCCCGATCAACCGACACCATGAAAAATTTCCAAGTCAACCTGCTCATCGCCCTCGCCCTTGCGCTCTGCGGCCTGTGCGCCTGGCAATGGTATGAACAAACCGTTCAGCGTGACGAAATCCAGACCTTGAACCAGCTCGTTTACGACAGAAACGCCGCCATCCAGGGTTACACCAATTCAATCGCCACGCTGAATCATCAGGTGAACCAGATGGACGCGCGTCTCACTGAAATCAAGGCCACCGCCGCGACCAATGAACAGCTTATCATTTCGCAAAAGGCCGAAATTGCGCAACTGCAATTCAAGAATGGGAACCTCACCAACGAAATCGTGCAATACAAAGAGGCGGTGGGCGCGCTGGAATCGAAGCTGAAGGAGGTTTATGCCGGGGTTGACAGGCAGAACGAAGCCATCACCAATCTTGTGGCCCAACGCAACGACCTTGTGCAGAAATACAACGATGAAGTGAAAGACCGGAACAACATCGTGGAAAAGTACAACGAACTGGTGAAACAAATCCAATCAGGCGGCACGCCGGCGGATAAATGACAACGGCGGTTGCCTGTTCTCCGGAATTCACCTCCATGCCCGCCTTGACGTCCCCACCTTGATTTTTGCTGTTTCAAGCAATCTCCACGGTCGGTTCGGTTTGAAATGGCTGGTTGCACGCGGATTGTTTGCGGGCCAGCAATGTTTGCGCTCTCTCGGTAAGCCAGCGGCAATCATCCCTCGCGCCTTGTTCCATCCACTGCACGACGAGTTCCCGGCTCATCCGCCGGGCGCAATAAATGAATTGTTGGATTGTCCACTCCAATTCCCGTGACTGGTTTTCCTCGTCACCGAACAGGCCGATGAGCAATCCGGGGACGGGGCGGTTTGCATTCCACACCGCCAGTGAATCCAGCCACTCGATCAATTTCAATTCGCGCTGGTCCAGCGAACTGGCCGCGATGATGAGCACGTCGGCCGCCGCCGCGTCGCTGGCGATCATTTTCCTCACCGACTCGCTGGCGCCCAGGGAATCAATTTTCCACATCTCCGTGGAGGATTGCCAGCGCGGGCCGACCAGCTTGGTGATGGTGCAGGCCGCCCACCTGGCGTGCGCGGAAGCGGCAAAGTCCAGATACAACGAAAACAACCGCAGTTTCCCGTTCACCGCCTCCTGCTCTCCGATTAAAGCGTTGGTATCCATAGGTTAAATAAATCCCGGCAACCTTGGATTTGAATCGTTACGCCCGCATGAAGCTCGTGTGCCAATTCTGAAACTTTTAAAGTTTGATGCGCGAACGGACCGGGAAAAAACAATTCCCGGTAAGAATGATTTTCCGGACAAAAAAAGTTCAACGGCAAACGCTCAAAGACAGACCAATGGCATTGAGCGCGGGAGGCGCACCACGATTGTTCCTGCAATTTTGTCGTGCCAGCCTTGCTTGTCCCGGTCCCAAGCAATCCACAGGAATCCAAGGAAGAGCACGATCACGGAAAACGCCGCAGCCAGACTGCGGACCAGCGCCACCACAAAAGTCATGGGCTGGCCATCGCAGCGCACAACATGCAGTTTGAGGACAATCCCGCCGACGGTTGTTCCTTTCCATGCCCACATGCCGGCAAAATAAGCGAGGGCGACAATAAGAAAGACCGGCGGTCCGCTCACAAGGGCCAGCAAAAGTCCGAGCGGCCCGTGCGCAATCCCGGTGATAAAACCCACAACCACCATGTCCAGAAACGCCGCACCCATGCGCTCCCAAAAACAGGCCTTTGGATAAGACAACAGTTCGTGCAAAACCGGGGGTGCGGTGGTCGCGGCACCAACAGCCGTTTGAACCGGTGATGCACACGGTGCTGCTGGAGTCTCCGGAGCGCCGGGCGACGCTGGTGTTCCGTCCGGAGCAACGCCGGGATTGGTTGGCGGTGCGCTGGTTGCCGCCGCAGGGGCCACAACGGCCATTGCTGCCGGTGATCCATAAGCTGGCGGTGGCGCCACGGGCGGTGGTGTCGCGGGTTTTTCAGGGATTTCCCGGCGTCTGCCACTGAGCATGGCCATGACTACCGCGCCCAATGCCCACATGCCGGTCAGGCCATAGACGATCAAGCCGAGAACCGGCACGAGATAGAGCAGCGTGACGAGGATCCATCCCAGCAGAAACGCCACCAGCGGCTTTTGCATCACGGTGAAATTGAATTGCCGGCCGATTTGCCGGCCGAAATATTGGAGCAATGCAACCTTTCCGATCATGCCCGCGAACATCAATGCGATGAGGAGAAAAGGGACAACAAAAATGCCGATGCCGGTGGCGACAAGAATCAAGAACACAAACGGCAGCAGGATTTTGGTCAACAACCCCGTCAAAATCGTGGTGACGGGTCGGCGCGTGATTTCGTCCACGCAGGCCTGGACCGGTCGCGGTAATGCGATGGCGATCAAAAGGTAAACCAGGAGAAACACGCCTGCGATGGCCCAGAGCCAGCCCAACTGTGGCGCGAGCGGGCGCAGTTTGAACGCACATTGATCGAGCCATTCGCCCAGCCAGCTAAAGCCGGGCATCCCCACGACATCTCCGTCAACCACGGAACCTTTGGAGCGTTCCACCGCACCGCCCACCGCAACGACATCGCCGTGAACCTTTGTATTTGGCGCCAGATTTATGTTGCCCAAAATCGCGACCGTGTCGCCGTTGACCACGGCGTTGGTTCCCAGTTTGACGTTGCCAATCACGGCGACCGCGTCTCCACCGGCCTCTTTGTCCACCATTACATTTCCCAAAATGGCCACGATGTCCTGCTGCACCCTGCCGAGGGCCGTGGCTGAACCGCCAATGACCACCATGTCGTCTGCGGTCTCCCCTGCCGGCAACTCGGCGCTCCGGCAAAATACAACCATGTCGTGGTTCGAGTTGCCGCCATCCTGCCGTTCGCTCGAATGCGCTGGTTCGGCGGCGGAATTCGTCGCGGAGACGGAAATTGCAGGTTCGTTGCTCTGCGCCACAGCGCGGTTTGTCGGCGTGCTGAACAGGACCAGCAAACCGAGCATTGCCGCGAAGCCATAAATCAAGTTGTTGCGAATGATGTTTCTCATGTTGGCCTTTCTTTCAGGGGCGCGCAAAAGACGAGCCGCCAATAAACTGTTCCCAAACCCAGACAAGCGGCGTAGCTGACCAGCAATATGACTGCGCCGCCGATGAGCACCGACGGGCCGAGGCTCCGGAACGCCAGGTCCAGCGCATTTGCCAGAACCGATGCGGCGTTCCAAACCGTGTCCGCCAGATTGAACCAGCCGGAAACTTCCCGCGCCGCCGGGGTGAGCGCGGCAAAGTCCAGCAACCGCCAGCTTCCAAAGCATAAGAGTGCAAACATGGCCAGCAACCCGGCAAGCGATCCTCCGCGAAGGGCCAACGGCCACGCCTGCCACTCGCGCCGATACCACGGCGCCGCGGCGCGCTGCCCGATGACGAACATTACGCGCCTCGGAATCTCCGGCGGCGCTTCCAATTCGCCCAGCGTGTTCAGTTCGCGCCGGACGCCGGCTTCGAGTTGCTTTTCGTATTCAGCATTCACGTTTGTCTGGAGGTTTCAACAGGGCTCATCCGTCAATCGCAGCCGGAGTCCCCGGCGGAGCGCTTCGCGCCCGCGGAAAATATCCATTTTCACCTTGCCGAGCGTAACGCCAAGTTTCGCGGCAATTTCCTCGTAAGTCAGTTCCTCGAAATGAAAGAGAACCAGCGGCACACGCTGGGCGGCCGGGAGTTTTTGAAGCGCCTGTTCGACCAGGACGCGGCGGTCCGCCTGATCCATCTCTTCGTTCACGTCATCGGCCGCTGGGAATTCCACTTCGTTTCCCTCATTTTCCTCCCGGCCGCCGCCAAACAGTTCCGAAAAGAAACTCCACCGCGACCGGTAGCGTGAAAGATGATTCAAGCTGAGATTCGTGGCGACGGTTTTGAGCCAGCCGCCCGCCGTCGGGCTGTCGCGCAATTGATCGAACCGCTCGTAGGCGCGCAGGAAAACCTCCTGTGCGACATCCTCGGCGTCAGTCTGGCTGGCGAGCAAGCGCATGGCCGTGCTAAATACCATGTTCTGGTAGTTCCGCATGAACACCTCGAACTGTTGCGCATCGGTCATGGCACTGGCGTATCGCTTCGGGGCGGATTCTACGCGCGAAACGCTCCTGAACACAAAGCTCTTGCATAAAAAATTGAAATGTTGTGGCGCATGTCATGAAGGCGCATTTCTGCGGGTGGCAGTGAATGGTTTGCCATTCATGGCCGCCAAAAATTCCGGCAGAGCCTCCTGTTTCAGATCCGGCACGACAGCTTCGGGAGCACCGGAAGACCCGCATCTGCCCATCGGAACACCAAAAAATGCAGGCAATCGCTGCACCGTTTTGAATTCCATTTTCAGGTCCGGCTTTGATAAAAAACGATTCATAACCAATCCCATAACCCGGCAGCCAAGCGCTTTGTTTCAAAAACTTGCGGGAAGCCGGCTCACCTCGTGAACAAGGCAACGGAATCCGCCATTTGAAAGGACAACGACGGCGGGTGACATTCGCTTGGCAGTCGCTTAAAATCAGCTTGTTCATGAACCGTCAACTGTTTTGGACTCTCGTTGCGCTGCTGGCGATGGGAATTTGCCGGACGGCATGTGCCGATGACGGCGACGTTCCCCTTGTGCAACGGCAGTGGTTTGAGACGCGCACCGCGCATTTCAACATCTACAGTTGCGGCGCGCCGCAGGAGGTCAACAAGGTCGCCGGACAATTGGAGGAATTTTGCGAGGCGTATTCGCTGCTGGCCGGGTCGCAGGCCGTCGCCTCGCCGCCGATTGTGGTGATGGCCTTTCCCGACCACGAATCCATGAAACCCTTTCTGCCGCTCTACCACGGCCAGCCCGAAAATCTGGCCGGCTTCTTCCAACACGGCACGGACGAAAATCTCATCGTACTTTCCCTGCCGGAAGAGGGCGCCGCCTCGATGGACATGACCGTTGTCTTCCACGAATACACCCATCTGCTGTTCCGGCGCAACGACCGCATCTGGCCCATCTGGCTCAAGGAAGGCATGGCCGAACTCTATTCCACTTTTGCGACGACCGGTTACAGCGCCCTCATCGCCCAGCCGATTGATCATCATCTCCGGTTGCTGGCACACGAACCGCTCATGCCGTTGGCTGAACTTTTCGCCGTCACGCACGATTCGCCGCAATATAACGAACGCGAGCGCCAGGGGATTTTGTACGCCGAATCGTGGCTGCTCACGCATTTCCTCGTGGCAGGCGACAATCCCGAATACAAATCACGCTTCGGAAATTTCACCACGCTCCTGCGCGAGGGGCAATCCCCCGTGCAGGCCTTCACCAATGCGCTGCAAACCTCCCTGCCATCTGTCGAATCCGAACTGCGCCGGTACCTGGCGAATGGCCAGTTTACGCCGATTCAATTCTCTTTCCCCGAAAATGTTGCCGGCGACAAGATTTTCATCACCCGCGATCTGACGCCGGTGGAAAATTATTTTCGTCTGGGCGACGAACTGCTCCGCATTGACCGCCTCGACACGGCGGAAAAATTCTTCACCGATGCGCAAAAACTCGCG
The DNA here is from genome assembly GCA_963764175.1 of uncultured Verrucomicrobiae bacterium. Lineage (GTDB taxonomy): Bacteria > Verrucomicrobiota > Verrucomicrobiia > Limisphaerales > UBA11358 > UBA11358. The sequence continues at coordinate 113,814 of CAVXRE010000017.1, forward strand.
CCGGCCAGTCCCCTGCCCTACGAAGGGCTTGGCCTGCTTGCCGTCCGGCGCGATCAAGCGGACGAAGCGCTGCGCGAATTCAAGGAAGCGTTGCAACGTGGTTCGGGCAGTTTCCTCGCTCATTACTTTTACGCCTGGGAAAAGTTCCAAATGGCCGCCGTTGCCCAGGGCAGGAGAGGCTCGCTGCCGGCGGAGACAGCTGCAGAAATCCATGCCGAACTCCTGAAATCCATCGTGCTGATGCCGAACTTCGGGCCGTCGCATGAGCTCTTTGGCATCCTGGAAATGGCACAGGGCGAAAACCTCAAACTGGGAGTGCAACACCTGGAACTCGCCGTCCAATTGGAACCGGAAAATCCGTATTACCTGCTCGCGCTGGCGGACGCACAGGCAAGAGACCAAGACACCGAGGCCGCGCGCCGCACGTTGACCGCGCTGCTCCTGCCGACGGTCGAAGCGAAGCTGCGCGCCCAGGCCGAGGAACTCATCCAGCAAATCACCGGGGCGAATTCAAACCGTTGACTCCTGCTCGACAGGTGCGGGCGGGTTTCCAGCCTGTTCCCAAACGCGGTGATCAGAAACCGCAAAAAATCCTGCTCGCACAAAAGAACACGGGGCAACGTCCCGGATGAACGTCGCCCCGCCAAAAGCCGTTTGCGGCAAGATAATCAGTAACGATCCCGGCGTCCGCCACCACCGCCGCCGCCACCGCCAAAGTCCCGCCGTGGCCCGCGGTCACCGCGGGGACGTTCCTCTTTCGGACGCGCAATGTTCACCGTCAGCGCCCGGTCGCCCAGCGTCGAACCGTTCATCGCCTGGATCGCCTTTTGCGCTTCCTCCGGCGTGGACATCGTGACGAAGGCAAACCCGCGCGAGCGCCCGCTCGTGCGATCCATCATCAGGTTGGCTTCGACGACCGTGCCGTGGGCGGCAAACGCCTCCTGCAGGTCGTTCTCAGTGGTGTTGAAGGAAAGATTTCCAACAAACAATTTCGTGCTCATATTCGATGATTTGCTGTTCAAGACTAACCGCTTTTCCGGACTGTTCCCGACCATCGGGTTTCAAATCATCACTGAACCTAGTTCACCTGAAGATTTGCCATGACCTGAAATGTCAGGTTATCTCACAGACGCGCGCAATATAGCCCCGGCTCGAAAAATGGCGCAAGCAAATTCTCAGCCCAACGGGCAAGCGGTCCAAAGGACAGGCCGGAATTGATTTTCTTTGAATAAACCGGCATTGTATTGTGTCGATTGATTGAGGATTGAATTATGAAATTACATTCTTTGACTTTTGCTGTGGCGGCGGTCTCCGTGCTGGTAACAGGCTGTTACACACCGGAAGGCACCCCGGACAACACCGGCACCGGCGCCTTGATGGGCGGTGCGATTGGCGCGATTTCAGGCGCGGCAATTGGCGGGCCTCGAAATGGCGGTGCGGGCGCGTTGATTGGCGCGGCGGCGGGTGTGATTGCCGGCGGCTTGATCGGCCACCAGATGGACGAGGAGCAGCAGGCGCAGTTGCGCGCACAGGCGCCGCAAACCTATGTGCGCGTCGAGCAGCGCCAGCCGTTGGGCATCGCCGACGTCAAGGCGATGGTCAAGGCGGGCGTGGCCGATGATGTCATCATCAGCCAGATCATCGGTTCACACACGGTTTTCCATTTGAGCGCGGCGGACATCATTGATTTGCACAACTCCGGCGTGAGTGACCGGGTTGTGAATTACATGATCAACACACCCGGAACCGTCACGGCAGCACCGGCCACTGCCACCGTCGTGGAGGCAGCCCCGCCACAACCGCAGCCGGAAACAATGGTTGTTGCGCCCGGCCCGGGTTACGTGTGGGTTGCCGGCGAATGGGTGTGGAATGGCGGATGGGTTTGGGTGGGAGGTCATTGGGCGTATCCACCGTATCCGCACGCCATCTGGATCAGCGGCTATTGGTGGAGAGACTATCACGGCTGGCACCGGGCGCCGGGATATTGGCGGTAATTTGCTTTGCGACGGGCGGACTTCAACCGCCCATCAGGGTCACCCAGAGAATCAATCCTGCCAGGGCGGCCAGCGTCACCGGTATGCCCATCCGGGCGAAATCCCAGAAGGAGATGCGTATCTTCATTTCCCGCGCCTGTTGAACGACGATGATGTTGGACACGCCGCCAACGATGATCAAACTTCCGCCGAAACTGTTGGCCAGTGCAAGAATGTAACCCGTGACCGGTTGGGAAAGCGGGACAACCTTAAGCAGCAACATCACTGCCGCCGAATTGTTGATGAGATTCGACAAAACGGCTGTTGCCAAAACCAGATTGTGCGGCGCGTTCAGATTGAATCCGCTGCTGGCCAGCCATTGAACGGCCTGGTCTCCGCAACCCGCCGATTCAAACGCGCCCGCCACAACAAATAATCCCATGAATAAAATCAGGATGGGCCACTCCACCAGACGGAGCAAATCGTCGGTCCGAAACTTCGGGCTGGCCAGATGAATGCCCGCGGCGGCAAGCGCGATGATTTCCTTGGGCACACGCGAAAAAAACAGGCCGATGACCAACGCCAGAATGACCAGCCCCTTGATTGTGTGCGGCCGGTTGAAAGGAATGGACGGGCTGTCCGGCTCATTTTGGACCGGTGACGCGGGCTGAAGATTCTTTTGTGACATCAGCCAGATGATTCCGTAGGCGGCGCCCATCGCAACAAGGACCGGCACGCTGCTCCAAAGCATGTAATGGCCAAAATTCAGGTGCGCGACCTGCCCAATCAGCATGTCCTGGGGATTCCCAATCAGCGTCGCCGCCGCGCCGATGTTGCTTGAAATCGCCAAGGCAACCAGAAATGGAACCGGATTGATGCGCTTGCGCAACAGCGCCGCGCCGACGATGGGCGTAAAGACGTAGCAGACGATATCGTGATTGAGAAAGGCGGAAAGGCCGCCCGTCACCACCATCAAAACGAATAGAAATCGCGCGGGATGGCCGAGCCGCATTGAAATGCCGTTGGCAATCTTGTCGTAAAATCCCGACAGCCGGAGTTGTGCCGAGATGACAAAAAAACCAAACAGCAGGAAAATGGTCGGCCAGTTGATGTAGGAAACGACATCGGCGGTGGTGATTTCGCCAAGAATCATCATGGCGATGGCGCCCAGCAACGCAATGCCGGCGCGGTTGAGCTTCAATCCGGGAATGTGCCCCATTGCGATGCCGATGTAAGTGATGGCAAAAATCGCCAGAATGACTGGTTCACGGGGATTGGCGGTGGCGATCAGGACTGGCATGACGATGGAACGGTCTTATTTGGCCAGCAGCTTTCGGAACGATTGCAATTCCTTCCGCCGCGCCCGGTCAGCCTTGGGATAGCTCATCTTCAATTCCTTGAGCGCGTCGAGGATGATTTGTGAAATGATCAGGTGGGCGTTTGCCTTGTCGTCGGCGGGAACGACATGCCACGGCGCGTGCCCGGTGCTGGTCGCGCCCAGGCAGGCTTCGTATGCCTTCGTATAATCCTTCCAGAACTTCCGTTCCTCGATGTCTGACCGGCTGAATTTCCAGTTTTTTGCCGGGTCATCAATTCGGGCGAGGAAACGTTTGCGCTGTTCCTCTTTTGAAAGATGCAGGAAAAATTTGATGATGAGTGTGCCGTTGCGATGCAGGTGTTTTTCCAAATCCACAATCGAACGGTAACGCTTCTCCCAAATCCTGTCCCCTTCCAGCAGGTCCTCGGGAAGATTTTCGGCCTGCAAAAGCTCAGGATGCACACGCACAACCAGCACTTCCTCATAATAGGAGCGGTTGAAAATGCCGATGCGCCCGCGCTCCGGCAGGCAACGAGTCGTGCGCCAGAGAAAATCATGGACCAGTTCCGTGGCGCTGGGATGCTTGAAGCTGAAAACCTCGCAACCCTGCGGATTGATGCCGGACATGACGTGCTTGATGGCGCCGTCCTTGCCGGCGGCGTCCATCGCCTGGAAAATCAACAGGACGGCCTCGCGATTGCGGGCGTAAAGCAGGTTTTGGAGCGCGCTCAATTCCTTGATGTGGCCGGCGAGGATTTTTTGGTAATCCTCCTTCGATTCGTAGAACGGCGTGGTTTTGGTCGGCCATTGTTTGAGCTTCACCGATTCGCCTTCGCGAACGCGGAATTGTTTTGGCGAGATTTTCATTTGACGGCTTGAAAAGTAGCGCAGACATCCCGTCAGCAAAAGACAACAAATTCACGGACCAAGCATTTTCATTTTATTGAGTTGTTGCGGCTAGCAGCCTTGTCGCGAAGTGATTTTCCCGACGGTTCTGCTTGGCAAACGGGCATTTCAAGGATTAGCTGGTGGCCATGCAAGTGGTGCTCGATTATTTGAAACGAAACCAGGCCCGGTTTGTGGCTGAGTTGTGCGCGTTCCTGCGTTTTCCCAGCGTCTCCGCCCAGCCGCAACACAAAAAGGACATGCTCGCCTGCGCCGAATGGCTCGCGGAACATTGCCGCCACATCGGCCTCGATGCGCGGGTTTGCCCGACCAACGGCCATGCCATCGTGCTAGCCAAAACGCCCCGAACTCGCTCGCCGCGCAGGCCGCACTACATGGTCTATGGCCATTATGACGTGCAGCCGCCGGACCCGCTCGACAAGTGGACATCGCCGCCGTTCGAACCGCGCATCCAGGGCCGCTCGATTTTTGCCCGTGGCACGACCGACAACAAAGGCCAGCACTTTGCCCATCTCAAGGCCGTCGAAGCCTATCTGAAAACCGGCACTCCCCTGCCCTGCGACCTGACATTCGTCATCGAAGGTGAAGAGGAGGTTGGCAGCGCGAACCTTGCAAAATTTCTCAAATCGCACCGGCGCGAACTGCTCTGCGATGCCGTCGTAGTTTCCGACACCGGCATGCCCGATGCCGACCACCCCGCGCTGACGTATTCGCTGCGGGGCATCATCGCCTTTGAAATCACGCTGCACGGCCCGTCGCGCGACCTGCATTCCGGCATTTTCGGCGGTGCGCTGGACAACCCGGCGATGGCCCTGAGCCAGTTGCTCGCCAGGCTGCGCGACAAGGACGGTCGCGTCGCAATTCCCGGCTTCTACGACGATGTGGTGCCGCTTTCGGCTTACGAACGGAAACAATTCAAGCGCCTACCGATTACACCCGGCGAATTACAGAGATTGATCGGCGTGAAAAAATTGTTTGGAGAAAGCGGTTTCACGCCGTTTGAGCAGCGCAGCGCCCGGCCGACGTTTGAAATCAACGGCCTCACCAGCGGCTATCAGGGTGCGGGCAGCAAGACCATCGTGCCAGCCTGGGCGCGGGCGAAAATCACCTGCCGCCTCGTGCCGGACCAACGACCGGGGCACGTCCGCAAAACCGTCTGCGACCATCTCAAAAAAATCTGCCCGCCGACGGTGCGTTTGGAAATCGAGGCCGGTCATGGTGCCGAGGCGTATCTGGTTTCGCCCACGAGCGCGCAGGCGCAGGCGGCGTTGCGCGCATTGCGGGAGGCGTTTCACCGCGAGCCGGTGTTGCTGCGCGAAGGCGGCTCCATCCCGATTGTGAACGATTTCAAGAAAGTTCTCGGCGCGGACACATTGCTGCTCGGCCTCGGTTTGCCGGAGGACAACGCCCATTCGCCGAACGAAAAGTTTGATCTGGACTGCTTTGAAAATGGCCAGCGGATGAGCGCGTTGCTCTGGCAGGAATTGTGCGGCAGATGACAGTCGCGGGCTGATTTCAATCCATCTTTGAAGCGGAACGCGCCTACGTCAGATGCTGCGCTTTCCAAGCCTTCAATTCCTCACGCAATTGTTCCACCGGCAGCCCGACCACGTTGCTGTACGAGCCGGAAATTTCCGACACAATCAGGTCGCCGTGCTCCTGAATCCCATAGGCACCCGCCTTGTCGAGCGGATTCACCTTGGCAAGATAATCGTCAATTTGCCCGGCGGTCAGCGGCCGGAAGGTCACATCCGTGCTGACGGCAAGAATCCGTTCACGGTGCGCGCGGAGATGGATCAAACTGATTCCTGTAACAACCTGATGCGTCCGGCCTTGCAGCCGCGTCAGCATCCGCCGTGCGTCGGCGATATCGGCGGGTTTACCCATGATTTCATCGTTGAGAAAAACCAGCGTATCGGCGCCGAGCACCAGCGAGTCGGGAATTTTTTTGGCCACAGAGCGCGCCTTGCGATGCGCGTTAAGCTGGCAAAGTTCCCACGGCGACAAATGGTCATGGGCCATTTCCATCGCGTCGCCGGGGATGATTTGAAAATTCAGGTTCAATTGCCGCAATAATTCCGCCCGTCGCGGCGACGTGGAAGCCAGGATGAGCGGCGGCAAATTCATGCGGCCAGTTTACGGGCCATTCGCAAATGTGTCGAGGAGCTGAAGCGATGGGTGCCGCCACAATTATGGCGTGCGCCGCGCCGGAAAATCCGTTAATTCATCGTCATGCAAAGCGACCGCCGCATCGTCAACCTCGCGCTCATCGGGTTCATGGGCACCGGGAAAACGTCCGTCGGCCGGCTGGTGGCAGACCAGTTGCGCTTCGATTACCTCGACACGGATGAATTGATCCAGTCGCGGACCGGCCGCAGCATCACCGACATTTTTGCCAGGGACGGCGAACCGGCCTTCCGTGGACTCGAACAACAGGTCACCGGGGAACTTTCCACCCGCGAACACACGCTCATTGCCACCGGCGGCGGGCTGCCGACCAAACCGGAGAATCTTGCCAGTCTCAAAACGCACGCGCTGGTCGTCTGCCTCTGGGCCTCGCCGGAAAAAATCTGGGAGCGCGTGAAAAACCAGACGCATCGTCCGCTGCTGCACGGGCCTGAGCCGCAGAAAAAAATCCGGGACCTGCTGGCCGCGCGCGAGCAATTCTACCGGCAGGCCGACGTGTTGATCAACACGGACATCCGCTCCGTCCGCGAGGTGGCGCAGCAGGTCGTGCATCACTTCAAGTCCGCACAATCGAAGCGGGAATGAAGGAGTCCGTTCGACAGCAGGCGCGTGAACTGGGATTTGACGATTGCCGGTTCACGACCGCCGCCGCCCCCGCGAGCGCGGGCCAATTTCAAAGCTGGCTGGCCGGAAAGCAGCACGGCGAAATGACCTGGCTCGAACGCACCGCGCCGAAGCGCGTTGATCCGCAGAAAATATTGCCTGGCGCAAAAAGCGTCATTTGTCTGGCGGCAAGTTATAAAACTCCGAACTCCGGCCCAATTGCCCGCTACGCCCGCTTCACTGATTACCATGATGTCCTTGGCAAACAGCTCAAGCGATTGACGGATTTTGTGAACCAGCTTGGAGGCGCGGAAACGCGTTCGCTGTGGTACGTGGATACCGGGCCATTTTTGGAACGTGATTTTGCCCAACGCGCCGGGATTGGCTTTATCGGCAAGCACACGAACGTCATCAGCCGTCAGTTGGGGAACTGGATTTTTCTGGCCGAAATCATCACGACTTTGGACTTGGCCCCGGACGCGGCGGAAAAAAATCATTGCGGAAAATGTGCGCGCTGCATCACCGCCTGCCCCACCAACGCCATCACCGCGCCATTCCAGCTCGATGCGCGCCGTTGCATTTCCTATCTCACCATCGAGTTGAAAGGCCCGATTCCGGTTGAACTGCGCCCAGCCATCGGCAACCGGATTTTCGGGTGCGACGATTGCCTGGCTGCTTGTCCATGGAACCGCTTCGCGCACGAGGGAAAAATGATGAAAGCTCACGCGCACCCGGAATTGTCGGCGCCGGATTTGATTGAACTGTTGCAACTGGACGAAGCCGGCTTCAAATCACGCTTTGCCGGCACGCCGGTCCTGCGGACGAAACGCCGTGGCTTGCTGCGCAACGTCTGCGTCGCTTTGGCAAACATCGGCGATAAGGCCGCCCTGTCCGCTTTGCAAAAGGCCGCCGGGGATTCAGAGCCGTTGGTTGCCGAACATGCCCGCTGGGCGATGGAACAATTTCAAGGCAGGTGAAATGGAACGCCGGTCAATTTGCCGGGGCAAATGCCTCGACAAATTTCAACATGCCGCGCACGTCATGATAGTTTGCCTTCCAACTGTTCGCCTTGGTGGTGTCCTTGGGCCGGCCTTCGGCAGTGACGCTGTACAGCCAGATGCCGTCTTTCGGGTCGGCCTGGCAGGTATTGATGAAGTGCAATAGTTTGTCCAAGGCGGTTTCATAGCGCGGATTGCCCTGATGCTTCAGGGCGTCGGTCAATGCGGCCAGCATTTCCGCCTGGACCCACCAGATCTTCTCCGTGTCGTTCGCCGGCTGGTCATCGAAACCCCGGCTGTAAAGTCCGCCGCGCTCATCGTCGTAACCGTATTTCAGCGCGTGATCGAGCAGTGCATAAAAATGTTTCCAGGACGGTTTCCGGCCCAGCACTGTTTCAGCCCGGACCATCAGCCAGGCGAACTCGACGTTGTGGCCATAGGATAAGCCGTCGTTTCCGGGGCCGGTCACCGGCTTCCAATCAAACTGCCGGTAGAGCGTGCAACGCGCGGGGTTTTCAGGATAGAAATATGTCTTGTTCAGGCGCAACGCCTCGATTAGCGACTCCTTCACCGCCGGGTCGTGGCTTGCGTCATATAATTCAGCCAGCGCTTCCATCCAGTGCAGATGCGCGTTGGCACTTTTTTCCCCAATGATCTCGACCGGATTCCGCGGGTCGCCGGGCGGAAGCAATTTCCACCCGCGGTCTGCGTGCTCGAACCAGCCGCCGTTCTTGTCATCGTGCAAATGCGCCTGGACCGCATGATACAACTCCAGCGCGTGGCTCAACGCTCCCGGATCGCCGCTGGCGCGGTAATATTCGATGAAGGCATAAATCGTGAACGATTCGCCGTAGAGAAATTTGCCGTCGTTGACGGGTTTCCCGTTGAGGTCGGTGCTCCAGAAATAACCGCCGTCCTGCCGGTCTTGAAAATGGTCCAGCAAAAAATGGTAACCCTGCGCGGCCGCCTGCAAATAATTCCGATTGGTGCTGCCAAAACCGGCGAGCTGCGCGCGCGAAAATCCCCAGATCATCCGGCTTTGGGTGACGATTTGCTTTTCGACCGGGACTTGGCGGCCATGAACCGCGTCATCGGCGAGCAGATAACCGCCTTGATTGGTGTCCTGCGCCGTATCGAACCAGTAGGGAAGAATTTTTCCCGCCAATTGCGCCCGCATTTCACGGGCGGAGCCGGAAAGGTCCGCCGCGTCGCCGCACGGGACCAAAGCCGGAAGCATGGCTGCGAGCAGCAATGAGGGAATGACAAGTCCGGACGCCAGCAAATTACGGTGCATCCGCCAGCCTTTCAAGTTCACGGCGATATTTCAAGAATCAATCAATCTTTTTAGGTCGTCAATTCAGGGGACAGAACCTATTCCTGTCGACTGTTTATTCGGCCATCGCTTTCAATTGTTGCATGTTCATCGGCTGCGGACGGCCGCCAAGCGCGGCACGGACGGCCCTCACGTCATCGGCGGTCACAGCACCGGCTTGGTTGCCCCATGAACTGCGGATGTAGGTCAGAACACCGGCGAGGTCGGCATCGGACAACGCCGCGCCCATCGGCGCCATGGACAGGCTCCAGTCCTTGCCCTCGACCTGGAGCGGCCCGCTAAGACCAAGCAGCGGTATGTGCGCCAGTCGACCAAATCCCTTTGTGTTGACCCATTCCGAGCCGGCGAGCGGAGGCGCTTGATTGGGTTTGCCCATCCCGTCGGGTCCATGGCATACGCCGCAAATCATTTCATAATTCTTTTTGCCTTGCGCGAGAATTGCCGCCGCGCCGGATTTCGGCTGATACGTGTCCAGTTCTGCGGCGGACGCGTAAGGCTGATACACGCTGGCGTTGAACCAGCCGCTGTGGTGATCGAAATAAACCGCACCGAGGAACAACAACGTGAGCGTCAGCACGACAATCCACATCGGGACAGTCGAGCGCGAGGCCGTCGGTTCGGCGTCGAACGGTGTGGAACAGGATTTTGGTTCGTCGCTCATGAGCTATGGCGTGAAGGGCGCGCTGTACAACGGCACGTTGGCGCGCAGGCTCAACAAATATGCCGCCAGTTCCTTCGCCTCCGGCTTTGGCACCACTTCATAACCGGCAGGCGGCCCGAATCCTTTCGGGAAAACCAGGGCGTCCGGCGAGGGCGCGCCGCCGGTTTTGCGGACTTCAAAAAGAAAATGGATTGAAGGCATCACGGAACCTTTCACCTCGCTGGACGGCGCGTAGAGGTGTGCCAACTGCCAATTTGCATCCGGCTCGCGCACGCCGATGTTCGCCAAGTCCGGCCCGGCGCGCAGGCTGCCGGTTTGCACCGGATAATCGTAGAGAAAATCTTCCGCGACGCTTTGACGCGTCCCCCACCCTCGCGAAATGTCCGGTCCGGTGGCGATGATGTGAATCTCGGCTTTGCCGCCGGCGGCGGTAATCCTGTCCGACACGGCATCGGCCACTTCCTTGGCGAGGCCGTTCAATTTCAAAGTGGAGACGAGGTTGCTCACCAACTCTGGATTTTTGCCGGCGCCGGTCAGCACCACGTTGCAGGTAACGCCGCTCTGCCGGACCTGTTCGGTGTGACAGGCGGCGCAGCCGTTGGCGCGGTAAACCTGCAAACCCATATTTGCATCGCCGGGCCGGCCCATCGGGTAGAGGTCGGTTGAATTGAGAATGGTGGTTTGCTTCGCGTTACCGAGCTGCCGAGCCGGCGCGAGCACGAAGCCACACCATGAAAGGCCCAGCGCGACGAACACCGCGAGAAAAACCAGCGCGCCGTTTTTCATGCCTTCACCTCCTTGTCGCGCCGGAGCGAAGCGAAGGCGGAGGTGGTTTCACCTTTGGTGTCCAACGGCGCCTTCACGGCCGCAATCATCGTCTTGAGCAACGCGAATTTCCACTTGAGCGTCACGGCAAAAATGTTCAGGGCAAACAAAAGGTTGCCGAGCAGCAGCAGCAACAGGCCGGTGGTGCTGACGCGCAGGAACGGCAGCGCAGCCCTGGCCACGTCCACTGGCGCGACACTTGGATTTGCCCACTTAAAGCCTTGCACCAAACCGCCGATGGCCAGCGGCGTGACGAGCAGCAGGACACCAAGCGTTGAAATCCAGAAATGAACGCGCGCCAGTTTTTGGAGCGGAAATTCAAATCCGGCGGCCTGCGGCAGAATGTGATAAATCGCGCCAAACATTGTCATGGCGAAGAAGCCGTAAAGTTGCAGTTGCGTCTGCGCGGGACCGCACCAGGTGAATTCCGTCACCTTGCTGATTTGCGGGCACGCCATCGCGATGAGCATCAACCCCGCCAGAACAAACGACGCGACGCCGAATCGGATGAAACAAAATGGCCCGCCCCTGGTCTCGGAATGCGTCGAACCGCAAAGCGTTTTCCACATGATGGCGGCGACGGCGAGAACAGGGATGATTGTCAGGCTTGCGGCAACCGTGCTCAACGCCGGCATCCATGCCGGCAGCGGCGCGCCGGCGGAAATGCCGCACCAGGTGCCGAAAAGAATCAAAGTCCAGAAGGCGAACAGCGCAAGGTAATGACTTTGCAATGGGCGCCCCGCAAACTTTGGCAGAAGATAAAACGACACGCCAAGACCGGCAAGACCGAACCAGACAAAGATTAGATTGCTGGCGAACCAAAGATTGATCGCGGCCTGTGCAACACCGCGCACGGGCAATGCAACGAGGAACAGATTGCCCGTCGCGTAAATCCACGGGAACCACAACAGCGCCGCCAGCAAAAACCAGTGCGACGGATACAATTCGCGTTCGCGCCGTTGCCCGAACGTGGCCACGGCGGGAATTGCGATGAGCAGAAACGCGGCGAACAGCAGCACCGAGCCGCCGCGCGGAAATTCCAGCCACGCGAAACCGGTGCTTTCGCCGGCAAGAACACCAACGAGTCCTATGAACACGCCCAGATGCCAGAGATTCGCGGCCACCACCGGCACAAACGGCAGGCACAGCGGCGCACGGCTCAAGCGCGCAAAAATCCAGAGCATCACGCCGAGCGCCGCCGGGATGCAGAAACCATAAAGCAGCGCGTCGTCAGCGGCGGGTTGCACCCGGCCATACGTGAGCCAAGGACAATCGGCGAGAAAACCGGGCGCGTGAAATTTGATCGAGGCAATCATTGCCAGCACGGAACCGATGACGAGCCACAGCGCCGCGCCGCCAGACAGCGCCAGCAACGGCACGAGGCACGAAGCGTCAATCTTCGGGTCTGAGGCCTGGGTTTTGGCGTCCTGGGGTTGCATTTCAGTCATTCAAATTGGCTGGGTTTTGCCGGGGCCGCCGGGGCCGGCGCGGCGGCTTTCTCGGCGCGGGCGATAAGATTTAAGCGTGCGGCGGCGGGATTTTTCCATTCGTCCTCCGTGATCTGCAGCGCAACTGAAATCGGCAGGCGCACGATGCCACGGTTTTGGTCAATCCAGCCGGTATTGTTGAGTGCATTGGATTCGGCGGTGCGCAGTTCCGCCAGCGCCTTGGCGCGGGCGGCGGTGCGGTCGGCGTCAATCGCCGGCGGATGCGCCGAAAATTTCATCGCCAGAATAAGTACAGCGAGAATGAAACAGGCAACGACAAACCCCAGAGCCGCCGTGACGGCGTCGGTTTGGATGCGATTGTTCGTTTCCTGATTCATTGTCCGCCTCCGGTGGTTTGCGGCCCGATAATGTCTTCATCGGCAATGCCCATTGCCTCGAGCAGGCGCGGGTCCTGTTTCGGGAACGGCGCGTGCGCGTTGAAATCTTTCAGAAAAGCGCGCCCCAACAATCCGCCCATGAACGCCAGGCAGCCGAATTGCACCGGAATCCAGTGCCATGGAAAACCGCGTGGGTGTGCAACCGGCAAAATATTGAACGACAAATCCACGAAGTGCATCAGCCATGCCCAGACACAAACCGGCAGCATGATTTTGAAACTGGATTTCACGAAGATGGGCAGCAGCACGAAAAACGGCAGCAGGAAATGGCCGAAGATGATGACCATGCTGATCCACCACCACGAACCATGCTCGCGCTGAATGTACCAGAACGTCTCTTCGGGAATGTTTCCGTTCCAGATGACAAAATATTGGGCGAAATGGACGTAGGCATGGAACAACGTGAACGCAAAAAGCAGCGTGCCGAGGTAGTAAAATTGATTGTCGTGCAGCACGTCGTTCAAAATGCGCTGGCGCTGCAAAATCATTGCGATGACATACGCCGTCGCCAGCATGATCCACGCGCAATCGGCGAAGAAACACATGCCATAAATGGTCGAGGATATCTGGTATTGCAGCGCCTGCATCCAGATGACGCCGGAAAGCGTCACCGTGGCCGCGAATATCAATATCCCCCACCCGGAATGAAACCGCATCTGATAGGTGCAACGCGCCTCACCGGTTTCGTCCTGTTTGAGCGACCAATACCGCAGCCGCGACGTCAGCAACCACCAGACGCCAAAGAGCGATGCCGACGCGATGTAAAATCCGGGCAGCGTGAACAGCGGCCACTTCGCCATCAGCACGTGGTTGGTGTGGGGATTAATGTTTATCCATGGATAAATTTGCGGCGCGAGCAGCGCCACCGGCACGAACAAAAGCGCCAGCCAGGGGAACAAAAGCGCGGCGATGTGCTCGCAGAAGCGGCGGATGGCGACCGACCAGCCCGCGTCGGTCAAATGATGAATGAGCACGAGGAAAAGCGCGCCGAGCGCGATCGTCAGGTAAAACATGAACGCCAGCAGCCAGGAATAGCCGAATTGACTCACATCAATTCCAGCGCCGGCAACGCACAGGAAACCGCCGACCGCCATCAGGACCGCAGGCGCTTTCTTCCACAGGGACAAGTCCAGCGGCGGCGGGTGGATTGAATCGTCTGGCAGGTTCATGGTTTATTTGAAAGCGGCGCGCTGGGCGGGCGGCAAATCCTCCACCGAACCGAGCTGGCTTAGTTGCAATGCGCGCAGATAGGCGATGATGGCCCAGCGATCTTCCGCCGGCACAATCGGCCCATACGCGCCCATCAAGTTTTTCCCGCGGGTGATGGTGTTGAAAATCTCGCCATCGGTCATTTCCACGATCCGTTTGTCCTGCAAATTCGCGACGGCCGGCATCAAACCGAGTTTCTTGGTGATGCCATTGCCATCGGCGAGTCTGCCATGGCAGGGCGCGCAATATATGTCGAAGCGCTCGTGCCCGCGACGGAGCAGTTCCGCCGTGACGCGCAGCGGGTTGGTTTCGACAAAATTCGTCGTGCCGGTGACGCGACCGGTGTTGAGCGGCGCGTCTTCATAAGGATAAACGGGGCCGTTGACGGTTCGAACCGGCGTGCTGCGCGCAATCGTCCCGTCGGGCGGGAGCTGCGAACTGATGCCGTTCGCAAAAAAGCCGTCGGGCTGCTGCGGGCGGAGTTTGAGCTGCCGGTTCATGTCCGGAAAAATTTCAATTGGCGGCTTGCGCGACAATTGACCGCGAAAACCGGCGATGCCGACCACGGCCGTCGCACCCGCCAGGAAAATCAAAATGAAGCCAAGGGCGTAGCGCATCAGTCGTCCTCCACCAGTTCGATGTGCGCGCCGCCGGCTTCCTCGAGCAGCTTGCGGGTTTCGGTCTCGGAAAATTTCGGGTCGCTGACGCCGATGACGAGGAAAAACTTGTCGCGCGTGGCCAGCGAGAAGCGGCGGTTTTTCAAAAGCGGATGGTGGAAGCGGGGCAGTTCGTTCAGCGCGATCATCCCGACGAACGCCCCGATCGCGCTCGCCAGCACGAGCAAAATATACGAAGGCACGAACGCGGCCGCCGGGCTGAACATCGGCTTGCCGCCGACGATGACCGGGTAATCAAAGTCGTTCATGAACCAGATCATCGCCATGCAGCCGACAAACGCGCCGCCGCCAAACAAGAGGGCAAACCAGCCGACAAGCGAATTTTTGAGGCCCATCACCTTGTCCATGCCATGAATCGGGAATGGCGTGAACGCGTCCCAGCGGTGGTAACCGGCGTCGCGGACTTTTTCCGCCGCGCGCAAAATCGCCGCGGGCGAATCGAATTCCGCCGCGAGGCCGAAATTTTTCCTGTTGGTTTCCATCAATGGCCTCCTTTCGCGCCGCCCAGCGGATGGTGAGGATTGGCCTGCGGTGTCGCGCCCTTGACTTCGGAAACGGCGATGACCGGCAAAAATCGCACAAACAAAAGGTACATGGTGAAAAACGCCCCCAGCGTGCCCGCATAGGTGCCGATGTCCACCCACGTCGGAAGATAAACACCCCAGTTTGCCGGCAGAAAATCCTGGTAGAGCGAGCCGACGATGATGACGAAGCGTTCGAACCACATGCCGATGTTGATCAGCACGGCGATGAGGAAGATGAGCTTCAGGTTTTGCCGGACTTTTTTGAACCAGAAGAGCTGGGGCAGCGACGCGTTGACCAGAATCATTATCCAGCCGCCAAACCAGTATTGATGCCCGAAAAGCCGATGGCCGAACACCCATGAATCGTAAGGATTGCCCTGGTACCAGGCGATGAAATATTCCATCGCGTAGATGTAAGCCATCACGCAACCCATCAGCAGCGTCATTTTGCAGACCTTGTCTATGTGCCGCATCGTGATGACGTCCTCCCAATGGCATAATTTGCGCAACGGAATAAGCAGCACCAGCACCATGCCGAAGCCGCAGAAGACCGCCCCGGCCACGAAATAAAACGGGAAGATTGTTGAGTGCCAGCCCGCCAGTTGCGACGTGGCGAAGTCCATGCCCACGATGGAACTCACCGTGAACACCAGCAACGTCGCCAGGCCGGACAAAACGAGATACGCCTTTTCATAATTATGCCAGTGCCGCGCCGAACCGGTCCAGCCGAGCGCGAACATGCCGAAAAGGAATTTTCGCGTCCGGGTTTTCGCACGGTCGCGCATCAATGCCAGGTCGGGGATCAAACCCATGTACCAGAAAAGAGTCGAGACCATCAGGTACGTGTTGACGGCAAAAACGTCCCACATCAACGGCGAACGAAACTGCGGCCAGATGCCATTTGAGGTTGGAATGGGGAACAAAAACCAGTCAAACCAGACGCGCCCCGTATGGATGCCCGGGTAAAGACCCGCCATCATCACCGAGAAGACCGTCATCGCCTCCGCCGCCCGGCCAATGGCCGTGCGCCAATGCTGCCGGGTCAGGAAAAGCAACGCCGAAATCAACGTGCCCGCGTGTGCGACGCCAACCCACCAGACGAAATTGATGATGTCCCAACCCCACGCCGCCGGCTGGTTGTTGCCCCAAACGCCGATGCCGGACGAAATCTGGTAAATCAACATCGACGGCAGCACGACCGCTGCGAGAAAGGCCGCCGGCACAAACAAAATCCACCACC
The DNA here is from genome assembly GCA_963764175.1 of uncultured Verrucomicrobiae bacterium. Taxonomy (GTDB): domain Bacteria; phylum Verrucomicrobiota; class Verrucomicrobiia; order Limisphaerales; family UBA11358; genus UBA11358. Next base: position 130,153 of record CAVXRE010000017.1, read on the forward strand.
ACAGCGGCGTCCTGCCCTCGGCAAATGCCGTCAAATGGTCGGTCAACCCGCCGAGACCCCGTTCACTGGGCACGAGCTTCGGCCGCCGCAATTCCGGCGGCGGCACCAGCGCCTTTAAATTGATCGCTGAGTCAGCCATCAACTGTCTCCTTTCGTCGCGGGTTGAAGTTCACCGCCGTTTTTTTCATATTCCTGGAAGCTGTAAGGCCATTGCCGATAGTCGGGCATCGCCGGGTTTGGATTCCGGATGCGCGCGAGATAAGTCGTGCGCGGTTTGACGAGCAATTCACCGAGCAACGCGTAATTGCGCGTGTTTCGTTTCAGACTGGAAACGGTGCTGCCAGGATCGCTGATGTCGCCGAACACGATGGCGCTGGCCGGACACGCCTGCTGGCAGGCCGTTTTGGGAATCGTGCCTTCGGATTCCCTCAGCTTCACGTCGTCCGAAGCGCCCGCCTTCACCTTTTGCACGATCTCCGCCTGTTGGATGCGCTGGATGCAATACGTGCATTTTTCCATCACGCCGCGCATTCGCACCGTCACGTCGGGGTTCTTGACCATCTTGATCAAATCCCATTCGTCTTCGTGCCTCATGCCGCTGCCTTCCGGGTCCTTCCACCAGCTCAACAAATCCCATTTGCCGTCCGTCTTGTGCATGAGCGGCGTCGGGTAAAGCGGCCCTTTGAGATCGGCGAGCGGGCGCTTGTTGAAATCGAGATAATTGAACCGGCGTACCTTGTAGGGGCAATTATTCGAGCAATACCGCGTGCCGATGCAGCGGTTGTACGTCATCACGTTCAAGCCCTCCTGGTCGTGCGAGGTTGCGCTGACCGGGCAGACGTTCTCGCACGGCGCGGCCTCGCACATCTGGCACATCACCGGCTGGTTCACCGCCTGCACGTCGTCAATCCACGCCTCGAACTGCTGCGCGCTGTCCTTTTGAAATTCATCCGCCACGCTCTTCGTTGCCGGAGGCGCCGTGTAATAACGGTCAACCCGCACCCAGTGCATCTCACGGCCACGATGGACCTGGTCCTTGCCGACAATGGGAATGTTGTTCTCGCTCTGGCACGCGACCACGCACGTGCCGCAGCCAACGCACGACGTCAAATCCACCGTCAGGCCCCATTGATGCAGCGCGGTCTTTTTCACCGCGTCGAGCGGGTTCGGATACAACGGCGCGACCACCGGCGGCTCTTTCTCGTGCATTTCCCTCGCGAACTTCGGATCCTTGGTAAATTCTTGAAGGTTCGCCTCACGAACCGCAGGCCGGCCTTCCATGGACCAGTGATTTTGTGTGCAGGCAATCAGATGCGTCTCGCCCGTCTTGCGAACCGTTGCGCCAATTTCAATGTATTTGCCGGAGAAAATCTTGTATGCGTTGAAGCCGACACCGGTGCCGACGCGCAAATTTCCGTCGCGTCCGTAACCGAGCGCGAGGCCGAGTGAATAATCCGCCATGCCCGGCTGGGTCCAGATTGGCCCCCTGACGCTCCGGCCATTCAGGGTGATTTCGACCACGTCGCCATTTTGCACGCCGAGATCGCGCGCCGTCTTGCGGCTGAGAAGCACCGCATTGTCCCAGGTCATCTTGGTGACAGGGTCGGGCAACTCCTGCATCCAGCCGTTGTTCGCATAACGCCCATCGTCCACTTTCGCGTCGCGATAGAAAATGACTTCGAGGTTGTCTTTTCCTGGCGAAACGGCGGCTGGCGGTCTGGGGACGGCAATAAATTGATCATTCGGCAGGTTTGCCGGCCTGGTGGCGGAACCTTCGAGAAAACCGTTGAATAAAAATTTCTTCCAGCCCTCCTCCGAACCCGCAAATGTTGAGCGAACAATTTCGTGAGGATTCGTCTGTGATTCACCGGCAATGCGCGCGAGAAATTCCAGTTCTGTCATCCCGCCAAACAACGGTTGAATCAGCGGCTGGACCGGCACAAGTGTTCCGTCGCTCGTCGTCGCGTCGCCCCACGACTCGAGATAATGCGCCGCCGGGAAGTGCCAGTCGCTATCGGCAAACGATTCGTCTTCGTGATAGCCCAGGCGAACAACCGTTTTCGGCTGTTGCACCGGCGCCCAGCCCAAATTGTAGCGCGGATTGCCGCCAAGAATCACGAGCGTGTCAATCGCGGTGTCGTTGAGATTGCGGAAACCGGTGCTGGCGTTTTCCGTCGCCGGAAGCAAGGTCACCGTGTTGCCAATCGCACCCAGCGCGGAGTTGAGGGCGTGCGCGAGCAGGTGCACTTCCATCGGCTGACGCTGTCCCGCAACGACCAGAACGTGGCCGCGGTTGGCATGCAAGTCCTTCGCGCATTCCCGAATCCATTGCGCGAGGAACGGTTGCAAATCCGAAACTTGAGTGAGAATTTCATGCGCCACCGCCGGAATAAGGCTCGCCGGCAGACGCAGCCGGTGGTCCGCGCTCGCACCGGTGAGCGTGAACAGCGATTCGACGGCGTAAAGCCGGCTCATCGGGCCATCCGGATTGCGGCCCTTGACGAAGCGGCGGATGTGATTGTGCGCGTCGTCCTCCGTGCCGAGAAAATCGCAATCGAGCGACAGGATGATTTTTGCCTTGTCAAAATTGAAGACCGGGCGCACCGGCTGGCCGAATGCCTGCGTGGCTGCGCGTTGATGGATGTCCGAATCAATTGCGTCATGGGTGAACCACCGCGCTTTCGGAAATTTTCCCGCAACGAGCCTTTGCAACCGCGCGCGCGATGGCGACGTGCTGCTTTCGGCGAGAAACGCCAGGCCTTCGCCCATGTTGGCCGAAAATTTCTTCGACAAACTGTCGAGGAATTCCAGCGCGTCATCGCGCGAAACGGTTTTGCCACCGTTTGTGAAGCGCTTTGCGCGGTCGGGATCGTAAAGATCCAGAATCGAAGCCTGCGCGTAACGATCGGTGCCGCCGTTGCTGCCGGGATATTGGGCATTTCCTTCGATTTTTACCGGACGGCCCTCGTAGGATTTGACGACGAGCGGAATCGCACCGGTGCGCGTCGGCATGGCCGTTGCGTAATATTCCGGCTCACCGAAGGTGTAATTTGCCGGCTGCTGGCCGAAAGGCTCCAGTTTTTCCTCAGGCCGGCGGCAGCCCGCGCCCATGATGCCCAGGCCCGCCAGCGCGAACGACGCGGACATGATTTTGACGAAGTGACGGCGGGAAACGCCGTCCTCAAACTCGTCCGCGCCCTGCGGAAATTCGCGATGCAGCCAGTCCTTGAACTCCGGCGTGTCGGCGAGTTCATCCAGGCTGCGCCAATAACGGCGGCCGGTGGCTTGGGCGGGCAAATTGTCGGGAGAATTCTTCATCGGTGACAGGCCGAACAATTTTGGAGCGACTCGACGTGCCAGTGTTTGACCAGTTCGACGCCGTTGGTTTCCTGAATTTGCGCTGCAACAGCCGGATCGGAACTCCATTTCCAGCCCAAATCGGTGACCTTGTCGGCGGGCCGGATGAACGCCGCCGGGTCGCGGTGGCAATCGAGGCAGAAACTCATGCTCAACGGTTTGGCGTGATAAACCTCGTCCATCTGGTCAATCCGCCCGTGGCATTCCACGCAACTGATGCCGCGGCGCACGTGGACTTCATGGTTGAAATAAACGTAGTCCGGCACCCGGTGGATCTGCACCCACGGAATCGGCGTGTTGTTGGTCGCGCTCTCGCGGACGAGCGCCAGGCGCGGGTCATCCTTCAAAACCTGGTTATGACAGTTCATGCACGTGGAGGCTGACGGGATGTTCGAGAACCAGGATTTTTCCACGCCGCTGTGACAATAGCGGCAGTCCATGCCGAGTTGTCCCGCATGAATGGCATGGGAAAACGGCACCGGCTGGATGGGCTCGTAGCCGACGCGGGTGTATTTGGGCGTGAAATAATAAGTCACGCCCGCCGTCACCGCGCCGCCAATCAGGGCCATCCCGGCGCCCAGCGCCAGCGGCAACCAGTTTGTCCACTTCGGAAAAATCGCTGACATCTCAAACAACCGGGCACCCGGCCGGACTCCTCATTTCAAAATTACGTATTGAACTTTTATCGTTTAGAATCACGAATGGGCGCGATGCTAATTGAGAGGACATTTCCCCGCAAGAAAGTTTGTGAAAAATTTCACGTTTCCAGCGGCACAAGGTGTTTTTGCCGTTGAAAACGCCACCGGCCCATGCTTTTACGATGAACTTTTGCTGCCAGCCAGCAATTCTTTCACCCGGGACAACGCCTCGTCCAGCTTGCCGGCGTCCTTGCCGCCGCCACGGGCGTTGTCCGGCTTGCCGCCGCCCCTGCCGCCGACAATCGGCGCGATTTGCTGGATGATTTTGCCGGCCTGAATCTGCTTCGTTAAATCCGGTGAGACGGCGGCGATGAGCGCCACGGCCCCGTTGGCCACGCCGCCCAGCACAATTACGCCTTGGAACCGGCCTTTCAGCGAATCAGCCACGGCTTGCAGGAAATCTCCATCGGCGGAACCGAGGTTGTGGATGATGGCCGGCACTCCGTTGATGGTCTTGATTTCCTCGAGCAGGTTGCTGGCGGCATTTGACGCCTCCCGCTGTTGCGCAATCTTGATCTGCTTCTCCGCCGCCTTTTGGTGTTCGAGCAGCGATTCAATCTTTTTTTCCAGTTCGTGCACGGGCGAATTCACCTTGCCCGCGAGCGACTTGATGAGCGCAAGTTCGTCGGCAGCCTTGCGATAGGCTTCCAGTCCGGCAACGGCTTCAATGCGCCGGACGCCGGCGGCAATGGCGTTTTCGCCGACAATACGGAACAAACCAATCTCGCCGGTCGCGCGCGTGTGCGTGCCGCCGCATAATTCCATGCTGTAACCGTCAAGTTTCGTGGCGTGGCCGCCGATTTGGACGACGCGGACAACGTCACCATATTTGTCGCCGAAGAATTGCATCACGTCCTTGCGCGATTTTACGTCAGCGTAAGGCACTTCAGTCCACACGACGCCGGCGTTTTCCACGATGCGTTCATTGACCAGTTTCTCGATGTCGGCCACCTGCTGCGGCGTAAGCGGCGCGCTGTTGAAATCAAACGTCAGCTTGTCCGGGCCGACGAAGGAACCTTTCTGCGACGCTTCCTTGCTCACGACTTCATGCAACGCCCAATGCAGCAAATGCGTGACCGTGTGATGACGTTGAATTGCATCGCGGCGCGGCTTTTCAACAGCAAGTGTGACGTCAGCGCCGACTGCGGGAGCATCAATACCAGTTTCGACTCCTGTTTTTCGAGCCGCGAACGCATAATCGCTATCTGCAATAAAATGCAGCCATGTATTTCCCGATTTTTGCGTGTTCGTAACGCGCCAAAGCTGGCTGCAATGCTCCAGTTCACCGGTGTCGCCGACCTGGCCGCCCATCTCGGCGTAACAGACGCTGGTGTCGAGGATGACGGCAGTCTTGTCCTTCAAGGAGACAACTTCAAGCACCTTGGCCGGCACGGCTAGTGCCTCGTAGCCGACGAATTTCGTGGGCGTGGTGGTCTCGATTTGCGAAAGCGAAATGACTTCCTTTTTCTGTGCCGCCCGGGCGCGGGCGCGCTGCTCTTCCATCAACTTTTCAAAACCTGCCGTATCCACGGCCAAACCGCGTTCGCGCGCCATCAACTCGGTGAGGTCGAGCGGGAAACCGTAGGTATCGTAAAGCCCAAATGCGAACTCGCCCGTGATACCTCTTTCAATTTTCCCGTCTGGAGTCCGTTTGAGATAAATATCAACATCCTTGAATTGCTGGCCACTAGGAAGAATTGTTACAGTGCTCATGAGACTGCTAATTACCCCCGAACCAATTGGTTCGCTAGCCATTTGAACCGCTTCTTCGAATAAAGCAATCCCCCGGTCCAACGTCTTGTTAAACGCATCTTCCTCGCGCTGGATGGTTTCCTGTACCTGCTTCTTGCGGGCGCGGATTTCGGGGAAGACGTCGCCCATCGTGTCCGCGAGCACGTCCACGAGTTTGTAGAAGAACGGTTCGCGGAAGCCGAGCGTGCGGCTGTAGCGCACGGCGCGGCGCAGAATGCGGCGCAAAACGTAGTTGCGGTCGTTGTTGCCGGGCTGGATGCCGTCGGCAATCGCAAAACTCAACGTTCGGATGTGGTCGGCGATGACGCGGAAAGCGATGTCAATGGACTGTTGAGGGTTGAGGGTTGAGGGTTGAGAATCGGAATTCGGCAGCGTGCTGCCGTATTTCTTGCCGCTCAACTCCTCCAGCTTGTCGAAAATCGGACGGAAAATGTCGGTCTCGTAATTCGAGATTTTCGCGTTGGCAAAATCGTTGAAATTCTTTGTGCCCTGAATGATTGACGTTACGCGCTCGAAGCCCATGCCGGTGTCAACGTGCTTCGCCGGCAACGGCGAGAATGTGCCGTCAGGGTTTGCGTTGAACTGGATGAAGACCAGATTCCAGATTTCGATGCAGCGGGCGTCGCCTTTGTTCACCAAACTGCCTTTGGTGTCGCCGCCGGGCGTGAGATCCACGTGTAGTTCGGAGCACGGACCGCATGGGCCGGTTTCGCCCATCATCCAGAAATTATCTTTTTTGTTTCCCGGAATGATATGTATCAGCGGATCAAGTTCAGCAGCTTTGAAACGGCGCGCCCAAAATTGAGCGGCTTCCATGTCAGAATCTTCTTTGAACAGCCCAGCAAACGCTGGATTCTTGGTAACAATTTCATTTAGAAAATAGTGTCGGTAATCATCGCCCTTGATAACTGTCGCGGCATCAACTTTTGAAAGCATTGCTCTCATTTCTCGTTGCCACAAATCTTGATTCATGTGCGGACAAAACACGGTGGCATAAAGCCGTTGTGGCGGAAATTTCCAAATGTCAACGACGAGTTCCCACGCCCAGTCAATGGCTTCCTTTTTGAAGTAGTCGCCGAAGCTCCAGTTGCCGAGCATCTCAAAAAAAGTGTGGTGATAGGTGTCGAGGCCGACGTCTTCGAGGTCGTTGTGTTTGCCGCCGGCGCGGATGCATTTCTGGGTGTCGGCGGCGCGGCCGGGTTTGTAAGGGCACTTTGTCTGGCCAAGAAAAATTGGGACAAACTGGTTCATGCCGGCGTTCGTGAACAGGAGGTTCGGCGAATCGGGCAGCAGGCTCGAAGACGGCACGATGGTGTGCTGCTTCGACTTGAAGAAGTCGAGGAACGACTGGCGGATTTGCGAACTCGTCATCATGGCAAAATCAGATCGGGCAGGATCATCGCGCTGCGACGTCCCTGCCAAAATTCAGGCGGACAGATTAGCCCCAAGCTCCGTGTCAAGGCGAGTTGGAAGTTTTTATTGCCTCAAAATTACCGGCGGCATGGGGTTCTTGGCATGAATCATGGTGCTTGGATTGTCAGTGTTCTTTGGAAAATGGCAGCCGAATTTACCCTGCCCTGTTCGTGATTAGGAACCATGGCATTGAACTGGAAATAAACGATTAGGGACATAAGCTGGGATTGCAGCCGACACCTTCACTGGTCGTCGAAAACAGTCCTGCCGTCCCGCATGTTGTGAAAGTTCGCAGGCGTGGTTACGCACGGCAAGGGCGGGGTTTTTATTTGCATCACGGCACCGAAATCATTCTTTTCCGGGCAGGCGGACCGTTCGCGTGCCCTTCCACCGGCGATCGCTCCCACCGCCTGAAATTTCCAAATATTTTACTTGAGAAAGGTTCCGTTTGGGACGATAAGTGACTTGGAATCAGCCGGAACGTTCTTTGTAAACGGCAGCAGATTTACCCTGCCCTGTTTGTGATTCGTAACTGATCCTTGAACCGTAATTAAGCGATCCAGGAGCCGGAGCCGTGGTTGTGGCCGACATGCCTTCGCTGGAAGTCGAAAGCAACCAGGCAGGTTCCACATGTTGTAAAACATGTTCAAAGGAATATGTTACACACGGCAAGGGCGGGGTTTTTATTTAATTCAGAATGGGGAATATTGCCCGCCAGTCGGCGGGTTTTTTGTTTTTGGCAAATTTTTGCCCGGTGCTAATCTCAATTCATGGCGCGCGACGACCTGTTTGCGGCTCCGGCTGAATCGAAGCCACCCGCTTCGATTGCAGCGGAATCTTCCCGCCACCAGCCACTGGCCGCGCGGATGCGGCCGCGCACCCTCGACGAATTTGCCGGCCAGACGCACATCCTTGGTCCGGGACAATTGTTGCGCCGCGCCATCGAGGCCGACCGCATCCAATCCCTGATTTTCTTCGGTCCGCCCGGCACCGGCAAAACCTCGCTCGCCCAAATCATCGCCCGCCAGACCAAAAGCAAGTTCGAGCGCCTCAGCGGCGCGGAATCAAACGTCGCCGACATGCGCCGCGTCCTGTCCGCCGCCGCAAACCGCCTCGAAAACACCGGCCAGCCGACAATCCTTTTCGTTGACGAAATCCACCGCTTCAACAAGGCGCAACAGGACGTGCTGTTGCCTGATGTCGAAAGCGGCGTTGTGCGGCTCATCGGCGCGACGACGCACAATCCGTTTTTCTTCGTCAATTCGCCCCTCGTCTCGCGCTCGCAGGTTTTTGAGCTGCGTCCGCTGGCCGAGGATGAACTTTATTCGCTGATGCAACGCGCGCTGGCCGACGCCGAACGCGGACTCGGTTACATGAAAATTCGCGCCGATGAAAATGCGCTGCGTCATCTCGCCAAAATTTCCGACGGCGACGCGCGCAAGGCGCTCGGCGCGCTGGAAATCGCCGCGCTCACGACCGCGCCGGACAAGAAGGGCGTCGTCCACATTGACCTTGCGGCCGCCGAGCAAAGCATCCAGAAAAAGGCCGTGGTGTACGACGACGAGGACGCGCACTACGACACGATTTCGGCGTTCATCAAGGCGATGCGCGGCAGCGACCCGGACGCCGCGGTTTACTGGCTGGCCAAGATGATTCACGCCGGCGAGGACCCGCGCTTCATCGCGCGGCGGATTGTGATTTGCGCGGCGGAAGACGTGGGCCTGGCCGATCCAATGGCGCTGGTGCTGGCCAACGCGGCATTGCAGGTGTCGGAATTTGTCGGCTGGCCGGAAGCCCGGATTCCGCTGGCTGAGGCGACGGTCTATATCGCCACCGCGAACAAGAGCAACAGCGCGTATCTCGCGGTTGACGCGGCACTGGAAGACGTGAAGTCGGGGCGCACGCTGCCGGTGCCGGAGCATTTGCGGGACGCAAATTACAAGGGCGCGGAACGGCTCGGTCACGGCAAGGGCTACGAATACGCGCACGACCATCCGGGACATTTCGTGGCGCAGGACTATCTTGGCGCGGACAAAATCTATTACAAGCCGACCGAACAGGGCGTGGAAAAGAAAATCAAGGAACGCGTCGAAAAATGGCGCGTGGAATTGGCTGAAGCCCGCAAGAAAGGTAAAAAGTAACCGCATGACCGCCGATTTGAATCTTCAAAAAATTGCGTTGCGAAAGACAACCCGCGCCGCGCTGCAAAAAATTCCGCCGGCGGTGAGGCTGGCCGCATCCGCCCAGATTCGCTCGCGGCTCAAGGAGCAGCCATTCTGGCAAAACGCGGCATCCGTCCTGTTTTTCGCGCCGCTGGCGGATGAAGTGAACATGTGGCCGCTGCTCGAAGAGACGTTGGCCGGCGCAAAAATCACCGCCCTGCCCCGCCATGATTCCGCAAGCAACGATTACATCGCCTGCCGCGTGAAAAATCCGCAAGTCGAAATCGGGCCGGGAGAATTCGGCATTCGCGAGCCGAAGGCGGGTTGTCCTGAAATTCCACTGGAACGCCTGGGATTGATTCTTGTGCCCGGGGTCGCGTTTGACCTGTGCGGGCACAGGCTGGGCCGCGGCCGCGGTTTTTATGACCGCTTGCTGGCGGAAATCCACGGCATCAAATGCGGCGTCGCCTTCGATGAACAAATGGTGGACGCGGTTCCGGCGGGTGGGCTTGACGTGCGGATGGATTTTGTTTTGACGCCGACGCGGTGTGTGAAAGTCGAAGAGTAAAAAATCACTCGTGCTGCGTGTTCATCATGCCGCCCATGCCGTTTTCCCATCCTTGCGGCGTGTTCCACGGGCGGACGGAGGCATTTTCAGGATCATCAGTCGCGCAACCGGTCACCACCACAAGAATTGCGCCAAACGCCAGCAACAATAGCCAGTTGACGGCACGGTGCGTCATCTCAGGAGGCCGGATGCGCCGGACTGACTTCGTCACCCTCAACCACCGGGCCGAGCTTCCAACCGGGGACGATATTGGCAATGCAGCGGTCTTTTTGAATGCTGCGCACGATGACCTTGGCAACCAGCCTGCCGTCGCGGCTGACGAGAAGTTCGCCGTCCTCCTTGACGCCCTGTTCATCACCGATGTTCAGCACGACAAAGTCCCACTTCGGATCCACCACCAAAATTTTGCCCTTCAAGTCGGCGGGAAGCTTGACAACAAAGTTTGTTCCCATGATTTCGGCGATCTGGTTTTGCAACCGTTCGATGGTGCGGCCCATCAGAAGCTTTTCCTCGTTGATTGCATCAATTGTGGTTCTCGCGGTTTTGAGTGAGCGGCTAAGGTCGGCGACTTCCTTGGCGGTCAAACCGCTGGCCGTATATGCGGCCAGATCCGCCTGGGCCTCGTCGCGGTCCTGGGCGGCCTTGGTCAGCTTTTCGGACAATATATCGGCACGCTTGGTTTGCGCGGCGGCGGTGGCCACGGCCTTGTCACGATCCGCCTGAGCAGTGACCAAATCATCCTGGGTTTGTTTCAGGGTGTCCTGGGTCTTGGCCAAATCCTTTTTTGTGGTGTCAAGCTGGCCTTGGACCTGGTCCCGTTGCCCGTGGTAGTCGTCGCGTTGTTGAATCAACGTGTTAATCTTCCCGCGCACTTGAGTGAAGCTCAAAGCGCCCACCGCCAGCGCCGCGATGATGGCCACGATCAAACTGATGCGAATTAACATGGCTCGGTATGTATTTCTGATAGACTAATCGTTCGCGCCAAATGTGTCAACGCTACTTTCTGATGGAAAATTTCACTGCCAAAACCGCCGGCTGTGCTTCAGATTTTGTCGAAATTCTCACCGCGCCGGTTTGAACGAAACCGAACGCATCCGGCTGCCGACAGCACAATCTTAATCCGGACAGACCCGGATGGCCATGCCAAGCTTGTAATCTTTCGGGCTTTCTGAATAATTGCCGTTCAAGCCTGACGGTTCCCGCTGAAGGCCTGAAAAATTGCGAATGAGCGAAATCAAGTCCAATGCCGACGTCGAGCCGTGTCTCTCGGCCGTCATGCCGGTTTATAACGAGGGCGGCACGGTATCGGAGGTCATCAAGGCGGTGCTGGCGCAACGGCCCGTGTCGCAACTGGTCATTGTGGATGACGCGTCCACGGACAACACCTGGGAAAAATTGGAATCGGCCGCCAAGGGTGATGCCCGCATCACGCTGGTTCGGCACACGCAGAACCAGGGAAAAGGCGCGGCATTGCGGACCGGATTCGTCCATGCGACGGCGCCGGTTGTCATCATTCAAGACGCCGATCTGGAATATGACCCGGCGGAATATTACAAGCTTCTGACGCCGATTCTGGCGGGCAAGGCGGACGTGGTTTTCGGCTCGCGATTCATCGGTTCGGATGCGCACCGAGTGCTGTATTACTGGCATTCGGTGGGCAATCGAATCCTGACGACCATTTCCAACATGGCCACGGACTTGAACCTGACCGACATGGAGACCTGCTACAAGGCCTTCCAACGTGGAATCCTGCAAAAAATTCAAATCCAGGAAAACCGGTTTGGCTTTGAACCGGAAATCACGTCCAAGGTGGCCCGGTTGAAGGTGCGCATTTACGAAGTGGCCATTTCGTATCACGGGCGCACGTATGCGGAAGGGAAAAAAATCGGCTGGCGCGACGGCTTCCATGCCTTGTGGTGCATTTTTAAATACAATTTTTTGTCGCGCTGAAAACATGACGCAACCCAACCGCCAAAAAGCAATCCCGCCCGCCCGGCCGCGCCCGCAATGGACTGTAATTTTGGTGACGGTGTTGATTGGGATGCTGGCGACCTGGCTGGCGTGGCCGCAGGTTTTTCCCGGGCCGGGCCAGGCCGATGAAACGACGCTGCCGAATCTGAACCAGCGCGCGTCGAATTTGGAGCAGGTCACCAACCTGATCCAACGTGACTCTTATTGCGTTCCCTTGTCCGCCTACGGCCGGGAGTTGGATCACGCCCTGGCGCCGGACGCGCGCGTCTTTTTGTCAGGGATGATTGGGGAAGCAAACGGCCCGAAGCTGGGCTATTACTTTTTCCTCAGAAACTATCTTTTCCCGCGCGAGGTAAGGATATCAATGGATACCAACATCGTTTTCCATGAAACAGGTTGGTTTAATGGCACACCATGTGATTCACCAGAGGAACTCCAGACGAACGGCTTCGATCTTTTGCTGCGGATGCCGACCAACAGCAACAACATTGAAATCATTCCACTCACCCAAAAAGGAGTTCCGAAATGAAAGAGTGGGTCGCGTTTCTCCTGCCACCAGCGGCGGCCTTTGCAGGAATGCGAATCAGCCGTCTTTTGCTCGGCAAAAGGTTTGAAGAGGAATTCGGCTTCGGGCTCCGGTTCGCGTTGGGGCTGGGCGTGGGAATGGTGGTTTTTTCACAGGCGGTGTTGCTGGCGGCTTTGGCGGGAATCAACTTGAGCGCAGTGCTCGCGTGGGTTGCGTTGATCTGGGGCGTTGGAGAAGTTGGTTTGCTGTCCCCGAAAGTGGCGGCGGGCCTGAAACAAATAAAAATTCTGCCCGGGCATTTGTGGCTGCTGCTGCTGCTGCCGGTGATTTATTCATGGTGGGTTTTCGGCCGGCTTTCCACGCTGGAGGGCACGCTCGAATTCGATGCCAACGCCTTCTGGGTTTTCAAGGCGAAGATTCTTTATCTGGAGCAGGGCAAAAATCTCCTGAACGTCCTGCATCAGTCCAACCTCGGCTACGCGCATCTGGATTATCCGATGCTCGTGCCGTGCCTCTACACGCTCGATTACGGCGCGGTCGGCGGCGTGGACGAATTTGTCAACAAAGTCTGGCCGTTCTGGATGGTGGTGGCGTTGTGCCTCGGAATTCTCTCGCTGGGAAAAGTTTGGAAAAACCCGCACCCGCTGCCCATCGTCACAGTCGTGGCGTTCTGCTTTTTGCCGGCGAGCCTGCAATTCATCCGGAATGAAGGCGGCACCATTCCCATGGTTTTCTTCGTGAGCCTGACCGCCCTGCTGATTGTGAAAGCGATTTCCTGCGCGGATGAATTTTGTCTTGCCGCCGCCGTTCTTGCCGCCGCCGGTTGCGCCATGACCAAATTTGAAGGCGTCATTTACTCGGCGGTCTGGTTTTGCGCGCTGCTGCCGTTTTGCTGGTGGCGCGGCTGGCTGAAGAAGCCCGTCTTGTTTAAAAGCGTCGCGGCTGCCGTCATTTGTTTTTTGCCGTTTGTCTGGTTCCGGCTCGACAAGCCTGTTCTTCACCCCGAATCCGGTTGGTGGCACGCAGGGATTGCGGCCCCAGCCCTGACTTTGCATCGTTTTCCTCAAGCCTGGTTTCTTGACCTGTTCGGCCGCTTTTTCAACAGCAACTTCTTTCACTGGCAACCGGTGAACGGGGATCACCTGCAATGGGCCGGAAAATGGGCCGGACCCGGCAGCTTCGTGAATGAACAACTCTCCCTGCTGCCCTGGCTGTTGCTCATCCTGCTGGCGCTCGCACTGTGGAAAGGGCGTGCCCGGCTGGCGCTGGGAAGTCTTGCCATTGTGATACTTGGCGTTTTGTCCGTTCTTTCATTCGTCATCGTCTGTCTGCCGCGCATGCACGGCAATTTGGCGAACGTGATTGATTTCAGCAGCAGCAACGAAGTGGGCCGATATTCCTACCCATTCTTTGCCGCCTGGTTTTTGGCCGCTGCCTCTGTGTGGTTTGACAACCCGCAAACCTCCCAACCGGCCGGCCTTTCCAATGCTCCGCGAACCGGTTCTTCGCCAGGTCCGGCAGCGCCTTCCAAAAAGCAGCGATGACTTGCCTTTTACGGCTTTTCCCATAAAGTAGGTATATGAAGAATGAAGTGATGCCCGTTCAGATTCGCGGCATTTTGCCGGCCAACAGCGGGTGCGCACTGTTCATTGGCAACGACCAGAAGGTTTTTGTCATCAACGTCGAGCCGCAAATGGGCGCCATCATCGGCATGTTTCTACGCCAGACACCCAAGGAACGCCCGTTGACCCACGACCTCATCAACCGCATCTTTCAGGGCTTCGGCATCAACGTCGAACGGGTCGTCATCACCGACCTGAAGAATTCCACCTATTTCGCCCGGCTGATCTTGCAGCAGCAAAACGAGGTCGCCCGCAAAATCGTCGAGCTTGACGCGCGACCCAGCGATTGCCTTGCCATTGCCGCCGCTCAGAAAAAACCCATCTTCGTCACCAGCGCGCTTTTTGAACAAGTCGAGGACATGAGCGAAGTTCTCAACCGGATCAACGAAACCGGCAGCGAGGCCGAATAAAATGCCCGCCGCCAGGACCCCACCGCTCGCCCTCATCTGCGGCGAAGATGAATTCGCCGTCAAGCAACGCGCCAAACAACTTTACCAGCAATGGTGCGATGAGCTTGGCGGCATGGACCACGAGACCATCGAAGCCGCCGTTTCCAACAGCGGCGAGGCGCTGGCTGCGATTGCCCGCCTGCGCGAAGCCCTGCAAACACTCCCGTTTTTCGGTTCAGGCAAGGTCATCTGGCTCCGGGACTGCAATTTTCTCGGTGACGAACGCGCCGCCTCCGCCCAGGCCGTCACCGAAACCCTCGCCGGCCTGGCGGATGAATTGAAGACATTTTCATGGCAGGGGGTGCGGCTGATCATCAGCGCGGGCAAGGTGGACAAGCGCAAGACCTTTTTCAAAACGCTCGACAAAACCGGCTCCGTCGAAAATTTCTCCGGCTGGACGGCGGACGACAAGGACTGGGCGAACCGCGCGGAAATTGACGCCCGTGCGGCCATCCGCGCGCGGCAAAAGGAAATTGCCGACGAGGCGCTGGCCGAACTGGTCAATCGCATCGGCCCGAACCCGCGCCTGCTCGAAAGCGAGATTGAAAAGCTGTGCCTGTTCGTCGGCGGCCGGAAACAGGTCGAAGCCGGTGACGTTGCAGCGATCTGCACACGGAACAAGACGGCGCGCGCCTTCGCGCTGGGCGACGCGCTGGGCGACCGTGATTTACCGCGTCTGCTGCGGCGGCTGGACGAGGAGCTTTGGGAATTGAAATTCAACTCGCAAAAATCCGAAATCGGGCTGCTTTATGGCCTGATTTCAAAAGTCCGCGCGATGTTGCTGTTGAAGGAAATGTTGCGCGAAGAATGGATCAAGCCGGAAATGGATTACAACCGGTTCAAGGCGCAATTGGAACGCGTGCCGGCGGAAAAATTGCCGGCGGACAGGCGGTTCAATCCGTTGTCGCTGAATCCGTATGTGCTTTACAAGGCGCTGCCGCACGCCAAAAAATACAGCCGCAACGAACTGGTCCGCGCCATGGATTTGCTGCTGCGCTGCAACCAGCGGCTGGTGTCCAGCGGATTGGATGAAGCGCTTGTGCTGCAACAGGCGCTGGTGCAGATTGTCGCGCCGCAGGCAGCTGCCGCTTGAGCGCGCCAGATACATTTTCAAAAAAAATGCCAACGACATCGGGAAAATTGTCAGTGCTCGTATGCAAAAATTTTGCCTGTGTCAAAATCGCCGGGCGCGCCAATTATGGCTCCAGTCCCGATTTCAAAACGCTTTTGAATGAATTGACCGGAAAAGGTTACCGCCGTTTTGTCATTGATTTGTCGGAATGCGTGCTGATGGACAGCACGTTTTTGGGCGTGCTGGCCGGATTCGGGTTGAAAATGCAACCTGCCAGCTCCGGCGGACAGGGAATTGAATTGTACAATGCCAACGCGCGCGTGGCCGAGTTGCTGGAAAATCTGGGCGTGGCGCGGCTCTTCAAAATGACAGGCGGCCCGTTGGAGTTGCCCGGCGACGCCAAAAACGGCACGCCTGAGCCTGCCAACCCGACGCGCGAGGAAATCAAACGCACCTGCCTTGAAGCGCATCAGACGCTCATGGCGATGAGCCCGGAAAATGCCGCGCGGTTCAAGGATGTGGCCCGTTTTCTCGCCGAAGATTTGAAGACCCTGGAAAACAGCAAATGAATTTGCGATGCCGAATCCGCCATTCACGCATCATTTTCCCGCCATCGTCCGCCTCGCGAGATCGCCTCAAATCAAAAAAACCGTTTCAAACCGGCGCTGGCGCGGGTGCGCCGAGTCCTGGCAGCTTCGGCGGCACGGGTTTGGGCGGCGTTTCCGGCAATGGCGTTCCAGCGGGCGCACCCAGCATCGGTCCGGTCTGGGACGGCGTCCGGGGCGGCGGCGTGAATGTGCCCTTGCGGACAATTTCCTCGACCTGCGTGCCATCAAGAGTTTCGTATTCGAGCAGCCCGTTGGCGATGATTTCAAGCTTGTCGCGGTTGGCTTCGATCAGTTCCTTCGCCGTTTTGTTCGCCTCGTCAATGAGGCGTTTTACCTCGGCATCAATGTCCTGCGCCGTCTGCTCGCTGTAATCCTTCGTGCGCATCATGTCGCGACCGAGGAAAACGTATTCCTGGCTGTCGCCGTAAAGCACATTGCCAAGTTTCTCGCTCATGCCCCAGTGCATGACCATGGCGCGGGCCAGTTGTGTGGCCTGTTGAATGTCCATTGCCGCGCCGCTGGAGATGTCGTCGGTCACGTATTCCTCAGCGATGCGCCCGGCCATCGCCAGGACGATGCTGTCAATCGCCTGCTTTTTCCTCATGTTCAGCATGTCTTCCTTGGGCAGGGACATGGTGACGCCGAGCGCCCGGCCGCGCGGGATGATGGTGACCTTGTGCAGCGGATGCACGTGCTTGAGCAGCACATTGACCAGCGCGTGGCCGGCTTCGTGCCATGCCGTGGCCCGCTTTTCCTCGTCGGACATCGCCATGCTGCGGCGCTCGCGACCCCACCGGACCTTGTCGCGCGCCTCTTCGAGTTCGCTCATGCCAACGGCTTTTTTGTTCAAGCGCGCGGCAAGCAGCGCGGCCTCATTCAACAAATTCGCCAGTTCCGCGCCGGAATAGCCCGGCGTGCCGCGCGCGATGATGGACAGATCCGCTTCCGGCGCGAGCTTCACATTTTTGGCGTGAACCTTCAAAATTCCCTCGCGTCCGCGCACGTCCGGCAAATTGACAACCACCTGCCGGTCAAAACGACCGGGGCGCATCAAAGCCGGATCCAGCACGTCATGGCGGTTGGTCGCGGCGATGATGATGATGCCTTCCTGCGTGTCGAAACCGTCCATTTCAACGAGCAGCGCATTGAGCGTCTGCTCGCGTTCGTCATTGCCGCCGCCGAGTCCGTGGCCGCGTGAACGGCCGACCGCGTCAATTTCGTCAATGAAAACCAGGCACGGCGTGTTGCGGCGCGCCTGCTCGAACATGTCGCGCACGCGGCTCGCGCCGACGCCGACGAACATTTCCACGAAGTCCGAACCGCTGATGCTGAAAAACGAGGCATCCGCCTCGCCTGCGATGGCCTTGGCCAGGAGCGTTTTGCCCGTGCCGGGTGGCCCGACCATCAGCACGCCCTTTGGAATGCGCCCGCCGAGCCTCTGGAATTTTTTCGGGTCCTTCAAAAATTCGACCAGCTCGGAAACTTCCTCAATGGCCTCGTCAATGCCCGCCACATCCTTGAAGGTTGTCTTGTTGCGGTCTTTGGCGAGCATCCGCGCCTTGCTCCGGCCAAAACTCAGCGCGCCCTTGCCGGCGATTTTAATCTGGCGGATGAAGAAAAACCAAAACAACAGGCCGATGCCCACAAAAAACAGCAGCTGATAGCCGATGGACCAAAGCATCGCATTCGGCGCGCCGGCCTCGATTTTGTCCGAGACCAGCAGGTCATCGAGCATCTTTTGCGTGAGCATTGCGTTCGGCGAGGTGAACTGCGCTTCGACCTGTTTGCCGTCCTTGCCGGTTTTGTAATACGTGCCGGCGATGGGCGTGAGCGGTGAGGATTGCGAATTGAAGTTGATGGTTGCGTGTACAATCTGGTTCGAGTTGAACTTCTGCAGGAAATCGGATTGCGACAACGTTTCACCCGGCGTCGCCATGCGGGATCTCAACATCATCAATGCCACGAGGCCGCCGATGATGGCAATCCACAGAATCCAAGTGGACGTGGGGATTTTGAAGCCGCCGGGCGGTTTTTTCTGCCCGCGGTCGCCGCCGTTTCTTTGATTTGGATCGTCGTCAAACATTTTCGCATTTCAAACTAACACGCCGTTCCGCCTTCCGCAATGCGCTAATTTGGCATACATTCCAGCCAATGCAAATCGGTCCGCTGACGCTCGAATCCAACCTGTTTCTCTCGCCGCTGGCGGGTTACACCAACCTGCCCTTCCGCCTCATCGTGCGCGAAATCGGGGGCGTCGGCCTCTGCACCACCGACCTGGTCAATGCCCGTTCGCTGCTGGAAAAAAACAAAAAGGCGTTCAAGCTCATCGAAACCCGCCCCGCCGATTCGCCGCTCGCCGTGCAACTCTTCGGCTCCGTGCCCGAAGAAATGCGCGACGCGGCGCTCCTGATCGAATCGCGCGGCGTCGCCGCCATTGACATCAACATGGGCTGTCCCGTCCGCAAAGTCTGCACCGTCGGCGGCGGCTCGGCGATGATGACGGAACTGAACAAGACCGCCGCACTCGTCAAAGGCATGGCCGGAGCCGTGAAAATTCCAGTGACGTCAAAAATGCGGCTCGGTTGGGATGACGCAAATCTGACGGCACCCGATTTGGCGCGTGCCCTTGAAGATGCCGGGGTGGCGGCGATTTTCGTTCATGGCCGCACGCGCGAACAAGGTTTCGGCGGCACGGTGAATCTGGCCGGCATTCGCGCGGTCGTCCGGGCCGTGAAAAAAATCCCGGTCATCGGCAATGGCGACATCATCACGCCACAGGCCGCAAAAAAAATGTTCGATGACACCGGCTGTGCCGGTGTGAGCATCGGACGCGGAGCGTTTTACGATCCGTGGATTTTCAGGCGCACGCTGGAGTTTTGCAGAGTTCGGCCTGTGGCCGAACTGGATCGAGCCACAGACCCGGCCCAACAACTTCTGCCCGAACCCGCCTTTGGCGAGCGCGTGCGCGTGATGTGCCGCCATCTGGATTTAATGGTTGAAGTTTTCGGCGAGGAGCTAGGCTGCCGGATGTTCCGCAAGGTCGCGCCGTGGTATGCCAGGCGCTTTGGCCCGTGCCACGTATTCAACAAAGGTGCCGTGCAAGTTTCCACGCGCGCAGAATTCCTCAACGTGTTGGAAAATTACATCCGCTGGCGGCGGCAATTTCTCGACGAGAACGGCGAATTGTTGCCGCGTTTTCGTCCGCCGCCGATGATCGCTTCCTTCATGCGCGACGAGCCGGCATCAACTCAGCGCGAACAGATTCCCGTGCCGAAAGGGCCGGTGGAGGTGTGGTGATGTCCGCCTTCGTTTATTGACAAACGGACGGGTTGTGACGATGCTTCACGCCCCTGATTTGTTGCCTCGGTAGCTCAATTGGTAGAGCAGTTGACTCTTAATCAATTGGTTTGGGGTTCGAGTCCCCACCGGGGCACCAATCATATAATTCAATGGCTTCAATAATTATTTGAGTTTTTTTATTCTGTAATGGATGTCAAAATAATTTCACTGAGCCACTTCTGAGCCACTTTAGACCTTCTGACGCCTCTCTCATTTGCCCCCCTCCCCCGCATTGTAGGTCCAGTCTCACAACCAGCTTCGCGAGTGTCGACAAAATGCCCTCTCATGGATGGCGTGGGTTTGGCGTACAGTGCGAGTGCCTTCCTGAACTCGTTTCGGAATGTTCGGAAACTCGCTAAGGCTGGAAATCTTGAACTGCGTGATTTCTGTCGATAGTTCCAATTTGCGGCAGGTGACTTGCCTGTGGCGCTTTCACAAATTGGATGAGACGAGGATGAGCGCGGAATAATATAGCGTCCCGGATAGCCGGTAACTTGTGCACCTTGAATGGATTTGAGAACCAGTCGGATTTTATTCGGCAACTTCACCGCGAGGGAAGGCTTAGGAACCATTTCGAGGCGAAATACCAACAGGCGCTACAACTGGTGGAGAAGTTGAATCAGGAGCACGAACTCAGCGAAGACGAGGCGTTCGATATTGCACTGTCACAGGACCTGCACCGCCCGACGGCCCGGCGATGTCGGACAACCCAGCGGAAGCGGTGGCCTGGCAGGAGCAGGAATCGATATTGCTGACGCTTTCATTGGAACAGCAAGAGTGCAGGGGTGGCGGGGGGGGGCTGCTCGCCGTGGGCGAGTTGGATCTGTCTGATGGTTCTGTTGAACGCGGAATTTTCTGCAAAGGGACTGGCTGGACTTTGACATAAATTGACACAATGCAGGGGAAACAAAAAGCTCCGCGCCAAGTGCGACCCCCTGCTGCCAAGCCAGCCTCTTTCAATATTCCATCGTTAAAGGCTACTCTGGTGTGCTGGCCTGAATGCCATCTAGCCGGCAAATGCCGTTACTGATTTACAACGCTCGCATTTCAGAATCCCCCCAACCTGCCGTGCTGCGTTGACTGTAATCGGAGTGGCAGAATCGAATTGCGTATTGTTCCAATTCATTTTTGTCAGCGCCAAAATTTCTTGAGCCAGCACTCTGGGTGATTCCTCCGCTGCAGCCAGTTCGACTTCGAGAGCGCGAGGAACGTACATTCCAGGATACATTTCAAAAAACGGAACGCTGCCGCGCGTATAGAGCAGAAAGTTTTCCGAGTCCAATTCAAGAAAGCTGCCCCGGAGCGCAGCGTATTCTCTGCCACAAAAACGGGACTTCCCGCCTGTGTAACCCGCTCGCGCCAAAAGGCAGCGCGACGCTCAATGCTCAACGCATCCAGCACGGCGTCTGAAATCTGACCACGATAAGCGGTGCGCCACGTCTCGACATGAATCTGGGCAATCCTTTGGGCATCGGCGGTATTTGCGGTGCGAACTAACATGCGGTGTCGAGTGGCCTAACGAAAAAAGCTGAGCCACCGCCGACCTGCGGCGTGAACCGCGACAGCGGAACGGCCAGCGCCAACGGCGGTTGGCTCCGGCGACTTGTTAGGCCACTGGCTCATAATCTAATGCTTGGCGGCTTAATGTTGGGAATCGTCAACTCAATAGGAATAAGCGCCTTCTTGGAGCGGAAATGCAATGTCCAAGGCTGCGGAGCGATTCCAGCGTGGTCAACTGCAAGATGGATGATGGTAGGCCACGTCATATCAATACTCACTGCTTCTTGTTTGCTGCCTTATAGCAACGAATATAACCAACGACTAAAAGAAATATGCCTGCCAGCGCAATCGCCGCCTCAAAACACCAAAAAGATACCATCCGCTCACCTTGCCCCCCATTCAAATCGTCAACTAAAGGCCAAAATATGCCGAATAGAATGAACAGCACTCCAAACAAACATAAAATTCCGCCGCTGACGTGACTTCACTTTTTCGGGCCATCTGATGTGTTAGTCTGGGACCAAGAAAGGACCAGACAATGAAAGGCAGTATTCGGCTGAGGAAATACGGGACTGATTGGCATGGAACTTGAGCATGAACGGGCCGACGGCAATCGGCTCGTCAGGCTATCCCTGACCCAGTTGGCGGTACCGGCGTGCCCCTCGCGGCAAAAAACCTCGAAATGCTCGTGGTGGAAAAGGCTAAATAAATTGTCCCCTTCGACCAGCCGGCGCACACTTACCGTTGAATGCAAGCAACGGATGACAGCGCGCTGTTGCGCCAGTATGTCGAAAATCATTCCGATGAGGCTTTTGCCCTGCTCGTTGCGCAGCACATTAATCTGGTTTATTCCGTTGCGCTGCGGCAGGTCGGCAATCCGCATCAAGCGGAAGAAATCACGCAGGCCGTCTTCATCGTTCTGGCAAAAAAGGCGGCAGAGCTGCGCCATAACAAGGCTCTTTCAAGCTGGTTGTTTCAGGCCGCGCATTTGACAGCCAACAATTTTGTGAGAAGTGAAATCCGGCGCCATTACCGCGAACAGGAGGCATTTATGCAATCCGGCTTGAACGAATCAGGAACCGGGATTTGGGCCAGCATCGCCCCATCCCTTGATACTGCCGTTGCGGGGCTCAACGAGAAAGACCGGCGGGCCATTGTGCTCCGTTTTTATGAAGGCAGAAATTTGCGCGAAGTCGGCGTCGCTTTGGGTGCGAGCGAAGAGGCGGCCAAGAAGCGTGTCACCCGCGCCCTGGAAAAATTGCAGAGGTTTTTTCTCAAACACGGCGTCACCTCAACCACGGAAATCCTGGCCGGAGCGATTTCGGCCAATTCCGTTCAAGCCGCGCCCGTGGCACTGGCAAAATCTGTGAGTGCCGTGGCGATGACGAAGGGTGTTGCCGCCAGCGGTTCAACCTTAACCCTCATCAAAGGAGCATTGAAAATTATGGCATGGACCAAAGCAAAAACCATCATCGTTGTTGGGGCGGGCGTGTTGCTCGCCACTGGAACTGCTACGGTGACCGTCAAAGAGATTCACGATTACCGGATGTATTCTTGGGAGGTTCCAAACCCAAATATCGGGCTGTTGGAACAAGCTCCGCCTCAAGTCACCATTTTCCCGGCCAAATTTCTTAAATCTGGTGGAGGAGGATGGGCAGCTAACAATGGCAGAGTTTTGGGAATAAGCGCCGGTATTATGGATATGCTGGAAGCAGCCTATACAACCCAGTCCCGGATGGTTATTGCCACCGAACTACCTCAAAAAAGGTATGATTTCATTGCCAACCTTCCGAATGGGACGGCGCAGACTTTGCAAGCGGAAATAAAAAAGAGGTTTGGTTTGGTCGGCAGGCGTGAGATGATCGAAACCAATGTTTTGATTCTCACCGTGAGACATTCAAATGCCCCGGGTTTGAAACCAAACCGGACAGGCGGCCATAATAACAACCCGCAATTCGGCGAATATTCTTGTGTCAACCAACCCATTTCAGCCCTGACTTATTTTTTGGAATTATATCTGGGCACACCGGTGATTGACCGGACTGGTTTGGCGGGGAGATTCGACATGAATGTTAAATGGGATGACACCGATAAAGCGAACCGTAACGTTGACGGACTGAAACAGGCGCTGTTGGATCAGCTCGGCCTCGAACTGGTGCCCAGCCGCGAACCCATCGAGATGCTGGTGGTGGAAAAGGTGAAATAATAAAAATTCATTGTCCCCTTTTGGCTTTGGGCGTGCATCAATAGGGTGAATGACAGCCGACGACATGCAATTGGTGAGGGAGCATGCTGCGCACCAGGCTAAGTTTGACCAGCGGGCAATTTGCTCAAGCTGCCTGAGCGATTACTTTCTCCTTCGCGTTGGCCCTGGTCCATGCAGTGGGCGTGAATGCTTTGATCTGAGTGATCTTGGCCGCTGGTAAACGCGTGAACAAATCTTTCAGGTAATCAAACGGGTTGATCCCGTGCCGCCGGCAACTGCCCAGCAACGTGTAAATCACGGCGCTGCGTTCCCCGGCTTCAGGATGCCCAACGAACAACCAATTTTTCTTTCCAATTGCGCTGGGCCGAATCGCGTTCTCGATCAGGTTATTGTCGATCTCCAGAGTGCCGTCCTCCACAAACTGCGTCAACGCTTCCCAGCGTTTCAGCGCGTAATCAATCGCCTGACCGAGCAACCCTTGCGGTAAAGTTCGTCGCCGGACCAACTCCATGGCCCGGTGCAGCCGATCCAATACGGGTTGTGCTTGCCAGACCCGCATCGCCTGACGCAGTGCCGGTCCAGTCTTTTGTTCGCGCAGTTTCTTTTCCACCGCATAGAGCAATCCAATCTGCCGCACAAACCACGCCGCCATTCTGGTCTCGGCCAACGCTTCGTGGAAACCTCGACGCGCATGTGCCCAGCAACCAATTAAAGTCAAGTCACCACGCGCTTTAGCCAGTGATTCGTACGCTCCGTACCCATCCGTCTGGAGTTTGCCCCGGAAGTTTTTCAGAAATTCCTCCGGTCCTGCCCGCGCCCGGCTCACCCGCCATTCAAATAGCATATCGCCGCCGGGCCGACTGTAGGTCCAAAGATATCCCCACGCATCGGACTGTCGCGGACCAGATATAAACCCGCCTCTGGAACACGGACGGAATATCCATCACCCTGAACCGTCGTGCCAGATTGAACAATCTTTGTGTCCTCGACGCTCAAGCGAACTGATTCGCTTACGAGACTGCAACCTGCCCACGGTATCAACAACGAGACGAGCAGAACCGAGCGCATGTAGCTGATGTTTTTCATGGTGACGCGAAAGCGGCCTAACGTCCAGAACTCAGGCACGCGGGACCAAATGACGTGAACCGCGAAGCGGAACTGGACCGGCCATCCCGAGTTGCCTGCAGCGATTTGTTAGCCCACCACGTTATCAAGTTCATGGTCCGGTGATCTCAGGCTCAATACTGAAAATATGAAGTATCAAATACACGACCTGCGGTGCGACAAAGATAATAAGAAGTGCAAGCGGAACAACGAAGCGCAATCGCAGACCGCGTGTAAACCACGCAAAGCTCGTACCAGTCACCGCCCAAAAACACAATCCCAGAATCATAGCAACAGGCGGCGTAGCAAACTCTCCGTGGCAAACACCCTGACTATCTATAAACTGAAGTCCAGGGGGCAAAACCGTCTGGGGATAAAAAAACATCTGATTACCTAAGAAGACAAATGGCTCAAAACTCGGCAATCTCAGGCGGGAAAAACAAAAAAAGTGAGAAACAACAAATCCGCCGCCCCAACAGAAAAAGAATGCCGAAGCGGTTTTCGACAATCGAACAATCTGTGCGCTATCAATTCGCATACGCTTAGTGGGCTAACGCCAGAGCTCAGGCACAGCCGCCGGAGGCTGACTCACAAATGCAATGAAACCATCCAAGCTTCCAAACAAAGGTTCGACTGACAGGCGCGGCGGCTGTTGCCCGCAGCGATTTGTTAGGCAGCATAAACTTAATCTTCATATACGACGTGACTATCAACACGACATGATTGTGCCTTGCGACGGTACAGCAAGAAGCACAATCCGCTCAAACCCACCAGGGCCAATGTGGTCGGTTCTGGAACTGCGGTAATGATGATCTCACCGTTGTGCGAGCCGTCGGGACTGGAGATGCCGGAGATCTCGGTGAGGATCGCTATCGCGGATGCGTCAATGTAGGAACCGCCGCCGCCGCCGCCGAAACCGTTAAAATAGCCGCCGCCGGGGCCGGACCCGCCGCCCCCGCCGCTGTAGCCGCCCCCGCCGCCGCCTCCCCAGACTCCACCCCCACCTCCACCGTAGCCGCCGCTGCTGCCGAAGTTCGGACCACCGCTTCCGCCACTTCCGCCATTGAGGAAACTGCTGCCACCGGAAGCGCCGTATGAGTTCGATGTGCCATCACCGCTATATCCGCCCCCGCCGCAACCTGCGCTGGCACCACCGCTGAAACCTCCGTAGCCGCCGCCGCCAGCGCTCCCACCAGCGCCAGCACCGCCGCCCCTGCCGTTACCGCCGTTACTTTGGGTGAGGCCACTGGCGCCAGGGTCGCCGCCATTGCCGGAACCCGCACCACCGCCAGAAACTACCAATGGTGTAACGCCATTTACAACGAAACTTCCGCCGCCGCCGCCGCCGCCGTAACTGGTGCTTCCGCCAGCCCCGCCTACAAGAAGAGTCAGCATTGTAGGATATGTGAAGTTAAATTGGGCTTCCATTTCTGCTCCGAGGCCACCGCTGCTGCCGCCCTGAGCGCCATAGGCCGTGATGTTGTAAAGGCCGGGGTTCAGCGTGATGGTCGTCATGGACCCGGTATACAGGTATATGCCAGCCTGGGTGGAACTGGCAAGGACTCCAAATTGCAAGACGACCGCTATCGGCAACCAGTAACCAATGTTTTGTTTCATAACTTGTCTCCTATTTTGTGTTTAGGGTTAAATCCCGCGACGCACTTATGCTGCCTAACGTCCAGAGCTCAGGCACAGCCGCCGGGCGGGACGTGGAAATGAAAGTATGACGGACGATTTCATAAATTAATCGCAACTGGCAGGGGCAGCGGCTGTTACCTGCAGCGAATTGTTAGGCCGCACGGTCGTCATATTCAAGTTACTTTCCAAACCATGTGTAATCATATCCGTTCGGCGGGTCATAAAAGACAGGCAAGCCATCGGTTCCGCTTGTGCCATTCCAGTAAATTGGAATGAAGCCCACATGCCCATCCACAAAACCGACCAAGTTCTTGGCATTGTTAAATTGGTTCGGCTGTAATCTGGCATGGGCACTCAAGCCGATGGCTGCCGAAAGCTCACCCACCAGAACCAGCCGAGACGGGTCGCGCACCGAGGAGAACGCCTTGCCAGCCATGCGTGTCTGAACATCATCAGCCTCGCCGTTAAAAAAATAGCTCGAATCATACGTCTGCATCAGATGGCAAAAACCCGTCCCCGTCACGTTGTCGAAAAGGAAAAAATCCTGAATGGCAGGCATCGTGCAATCGAAGTCATCGGCTGGACAGGCGAATAAAGCATCATTTGTGCTTGAGCCGTTTCGTGACAAATACGGCAGAATGCTCTCTTTGTAAGTAAAGTAAATTGCTTCCTTGTTGGTGATGGCACGAATGGAATCAGCGTGATCATCCACATACATGACCAGCGCGAGATCAATCTGTCGAATGTTGCTGGTGCAAACGGTTTTCTTGGCCGTGGCTTTGGCGTGGCCGAGAACTGGCAGAAGCAGGGCTGCTAGAATCGCAATAATGGCGATTACCACCAGCAACTCAATCAAAGTGAATCCACGCTTCATATCAGACAGTGGTATGTGGCCTAACGTAGAAAGCTGAGCCACCGCCGACTCGCGACGCGAACCGCGATAGCGGAACGGCCAGCGCCAACGGCGGTTGGCTCCGGCGACTTGTTAGGCATCGGCTTCTTGCTACTGCGTAACATTGTAAATATCCTGCTGCGTGCTTTCAGAAACGCTCTCAACCTTCCCGGACTGCGACATACTCACACTGATTGTTTTCGTGGTGGTTGTGGCCTTCTTGCCTTCCGTGCTTGTCGTCGCAGATGCAGGCAGGCTATAAATCACATAAATCGCTTCGGTGCCGTCAGGCTTCGTCCTTATAGTCAACTGGCTAAACTTCAACTCGGATGAACCCACATCTGGATACTTCGCGGTGATGGATGTGAGTGCCGTGGTCTTGATAGCAGCTTCTGCCGATCCGATTACGTCGCTGGGTTTGTGGCAGCCTGTCATAACCGACAGTAAGCAAGCTCCGATTAGTAATGGTGTGATTTTCATAATGGTCAAGATGCCTAACGATCCAAAGCTGAGCCACGCCGACGGGCGAGTGGCTCCGCAAACTTGATAATCGTTGTATAATTAAAACCATTCATAAACTAAAGGGGCAATCGGCGTTGGCTCCAGCGCCGTGTTAGGCATCGTCATGTTTGTGTCTCAGCTTTCTAAATGCTCGCCAAATCTTCGCTACCAAATGCGCCGCTGTCCAGACGACGGCTGCATAAATGCAAAGTGCCGCTACGATGACGCCAAGCACCTCAAGAAAAACTCGAAATAGCTCCCAGTCACCCGAAAAAAGTGAAATCAGAAAACTACCTGCCAAGCCGACAACAACCGCTCCGACCAGAAACCGGTAATTGGCCTGCTGCCATCTTGGGTCTTCTTCCCACATAAATTCTCGATGCCTAACTTGTTATTATACGACTATTGGTTGTATATCCAAGCCGGACTTTGAACCCAAGTTGCATTGCTTAAATCGTTCATAATCAACAAAACTTGCCTTCAATATACAACCATCGGTTCGTTTATCCCAGAAATCGTTAAAGGTAAATTTAAAAGTCGTAACCCATTGGTATTCAACACACCCATTTTGAATAGACGAACCAATGGTTCGTTTAATTTCATTCCGTTGGACCGCATTTGTCCAAGGGCCTCTGCCAAGCTCTCGATTCAGTATGAAACTTGATCTAGCCATCGAACAACTACGCTGTGTGCTCCG
Source organism: uncultured Verrucomicrobiae bacterium (assembly GCA_963764175.1). Taxonomy (GTDB): domain Bacteria; phylum Verrucomicrobiota; class Verrucomicrobiia; order Limisphaerales; family UBA11358; genus UBA11358. The sequence goes on from CAVXRE010000017.1 coordinate 158,228, forward strand.
TCGTCAGCACAAGGCGCTTTCCACCGAAGCCACCTACATTTTCTGGCTCCGTAGGTTCGTGAAGGCGTTGGACACCATGCCCGACACCCTGTCCAGTGAACAGAAACTCGAACGGTTCCTAACCGCGTTAGCTCGCCACCAAGACGTAGCAGCCAGTACCCAAAACCAAGCGCTCAATGCCATCCTATACTTCTACAAGGAAGTCCTGGGCAAACCCCTGCAAGGCATTGACGCCCTCCGCGCCAAACGACCGCCTCGTATGCGTCGTGCACCCACAGTCGCCCAAACCCAGGCTTTGCTCCTGGCTGTCCCAGAAATCTCCGGTTATCCCACCAACCTGGTGGCGCGCCTGCTTTATGGCTGTGGGTTGCGCGTGGCCGAACCGCTTAACCTGCGCATCAAAGATGTCGATCTGGAGCGGCCTGCCCTGTTCATCGTCGGTGCCAAGGGTGGCAAGGATCGCGTGGTTCCCCTCCCTCCTTCCCTGGCCCCAGAATTGGCCCGGCAAATCCAATCTGCACGCACCATCTGGGAGCGTGATCAGCGAAACCGGATTCCCCTGATGCTCCCGCATCAACTGGCAAGGAAATATCCCGGTTACCAATTTGCCTGGCCTTGGGCATGGCTTTTCCCAGCTCACTATACCTGTCGCCATCCTCGGACAGGGGTCGTGGTCCGTTATCGGATGCATGAGGCCAATGTCCAACGCGCCATCAAACTGGCACGGGAAAAACTGGGCATCTCGGTGCTGCCCCATGAGCTACGTCATGGTTACGCCACGCACTGTTTGGAACGGGGCACCAATCCAAGGGCAATTCAACAGGTCATGGGCCACTATTCACTCGAAACCACCATGGGCTATTTGCACGCCGAAAGCCTGAACGTCCCCAGCCCCTTGGAATCGGTGTTGCCCGGAAATCTATCGTCCGTTCGTGCAACCTGAAAGCAGAAAGTCCCTCGGGAGACACAAGCTCCGCACTTGCACTAGCTCTGCCAGAAGTGCAGCAACACATTCGACCTGAAATGTCCGAACACTTTCTAGTCAGAGTAAAGCACCCAGGCCGAATTCCTACAAGCCAATTCGTGGAACTTTGGCCTGCCGTTCGTATTCACCGAGCGACGGCAGTTCCACCTTCGCCTTCCGGGCGTAAGCCCGATGCACAGCCTTGATGTTGTGCCTCAGCGCCTCCTGCGCGAACCGTTCCGGGTATCCGAACCACGTGAATTGTAGGTCGCCTCGATCACCTGAAAGAAATAGAATGCCATCACTGCACCTGCGGCACCAAAACACGCAAGGAGTTCGTCACCTTGATCATATTCGCGAATGAGACACGAAAAAAACCCATTCGGGAATCTTCCGGGATTCAAGGAAACGATTGCAAGAATCGCTCGCGTTCCTGTTGACCCGTCAACCCCAAAACTGACTGATGAATTTACATATCTTGGGGTGTCTTCTACCTGAAAAACAAAATCAGCGGTCAACAAACGAACCTCAAGACAAGCGACAAGCACGAGGCGCAACGCATCCTCCAGGCGCACAACGAATCGGAGTGCCAGACCGAATAACATGGCGATGAGATTCCGGCGGATCGAAGGCAATTTTTTCGTAGGCTCCATAATTTTGTGGGGTGAAGCGTTGGCGGCGGATCGGTGAAAACTGAAAAGGCGCGGACTCAACGCACCCTCGTCAGAGGCACCGCTAAGCGCCCATGCAAAGAAGTGACATCAAGCCGCGCCCGATGGGCGCGTGCTCGACGCGGTCTCTTTGCATTTGAAAATTAGCGGTTTTCTGACGAGACCCGCAGCCGAAGCTACGCAAAGTTAATTTTGTTCAGTTCTGCATTCGTTTTGGACTGTCGGGGATGTTTTAGTCCGGCAGAGGCGGCTCGGCAAGGCAATCTTGGCCGGGCTGGGGCGCATTTTTACGGTACCGCTGACAAGACCAGGCGCGGCGGTATTTTTTGACAGGACAGTTCGGCAGGCTCCCGCTTAAAACAGAACAGCCTGCCGTTCGGGATGGTGATGCCAGCAAACCGGCAACAAAGCGCAGAGTCGAGGTCGATCAGTCGTCAGAGGTTGCGAAACGCCCGTCCAAGCAGCCAGACTAGAAAAGTAGCAGGCTCGGTCCTCTGAGGGACCGGTTGGGTCGCAGGAAAATTATCCCGAAAAGCAATGGTTTTGCTGCCTTAGGTCACCTGTAATCTTGGGTTGTGTTGGGTTGCAAGTGGGGCGCGCTGCGCCGCAAACGGGCACAGGTGCGTTCGACACCGCCTATCGCGATACGAACTCGCTCGCGCCGAAATTGCTGGCGCGGAGGCGATGCGCCGGGTGCGGGCAGCCTGATTAGGTTTGGAGTCCCCAGCGCTCGCCGGAGGGTCGCCTTGGCGAGGGTGCCGGTCACACAATGCACTACTGCACTTTCGATATCCCAGTCATGCCTCTTGCCAATTTTGGTAGCGCTTACAGGACTCCTCCACTTCTTCATCGCTCGGAACCACAATTTAAACCGGGGCGGGGCTCTCCCCCCTTTCTACTTTCTCCTTTATGGTAGGTTCCGTGGTAGGTTGTGTGGGGGTTTTGCTGGTTGGCACGGCGGGGGTTTTGCTGGTGTCGTCAGAATCTGGCAAAGGATTGTAGGCCTCGTAATTCAATATCGTAATGATGGAAAGCGGTGGCGTTTTATCCACGCTGATCATTTCAGCCTCTTTGCAGAATTTGAGGAGGTTTCTAACCCAATCACGACTTTGACCGAATTCGTGGGCAAGGCTTCTTTCCGACCACGCCAACTGACCGCGTTTCAGCATCACGTTTAACCCGCCAACGGGCAGAAGACGCGGACGGTCTGTTGCAAGGCCAATAAGGTAAATCCACGCCCAGCCGTAATCCTTGCGAAGCCAGATTTCATTATTGCGCAGCCGCTTGACGATCCTGATGCTGCCCTCTAATTCGTCGTTCATGGCTGTGCCTCACTTTCCATCTTAGCGAATGTGACACGACTAATACGGCCCTCTGCCTCAGTTCGTTCTACTTCTCTTAATGGGAACCGGCGTCGTCCTGCAATAATAATAGTTTCAATCCGTCGCTGGCGTGCCATGCGTCGGAGGGATTCAGGGTGCATCCTCCACCTCGCCGCCAGTTCGGTTGCCGTTAAATTCACCGTCAAATTTGATTGTTGATCCGTTTTCATAAAAAACTCTGTTTTGAACATTGCCTCGTCATCCAAGGCTGGATCATACCTAGAGCAATGCCCCAATGGACCATGCCCAAAGCATGTATTTGTTGGTGAGATTCCCGGTTTGTTTTACGACGGGAGCCGGCCCGTCGACGCCAACACTGAAGACTCTTGGCTTATTTTATGACGAGTGCCAGATCGTCCATTCTCACGGTTTATTTTAAGACGGTAGCCGGCCCGTCGCATCTTCTTTGAAGTCTACAAGTTTTATTTTGAGACGGTTTTACTGCCCGTCTTCAACACCATGTGACCCTTATAGCATACCGCCACCTTCGCTTCAAGAGAAATCGCGCTGGCTCAAGTTGACAGGACGATTTCGCAACTAATTTCGGTCTCAATCGGCACCCGCCCGAGCAGATTTCGGGACGGATTCGACCGGCGTGTCGAGGTATTTGCCCAAGCCGACATTGATGCGGGCCTTCTGGTCGGCGTAGTGGCGCGCGGTAGTGGATATGTCAGAATGCCGCAAAAAACGGCTGGCGGCGTAGATGCCATGTTCTGTGGCGATGACTGCGCCGACTTCTTTGCGGAGTTCGTGCAGCGGTTTGTGCGACTGAATGCCTTTGCCACGCAGCCAGGTGTTGAGCCTGTTGAAGGTTGCCTCTGCCCGGTAGTAAACCCTCACGGAATCGGGGCGCGGTGCGTGCGCGCTTTGAAGGATGAATTGCGACCAGGGCAACGGCTTGCCCGTTGGGACCGGCATCAGCGCACGAAGTTCGATCATCATTTCCGGATCAACGGTGATGTCAGCAGCGGAGTCGCGTGTCTTGAGATGAAGCCACTCACTTTCTTCGAGGCGAATTACATTTGCGTCGAAATCCAGCATCTGCCATTCGGCGGAATCGATTTCGGCTTTCCTCATCCCGGCGAAGAGACCGAGCATAAAGGCCTTGTAAGCTTCTGGGTCGGCAGGCTTGAGTTCATTTTTCGCGGCCGCAATGAGTAGCTGGACGTTGATCTTAGAGGCGTATTTCTGAGAACCGGCTTCTTCGAGTTCAACGCCGTCGAAGGGCAGCGGTGCGGGGAGTTTCAACCCTTTGAGTTCCCTGACCAGCGCCGCAGCGAAAAGTGAACGCGCGCAGCGGATGAAGGAGTTAACAGTGCGCCGCGTCGAGGCGACCGCCGCCGGTGAGTGGCCAGCGCCGGCGATGCGCTCGCGTTTCCAGCGATTCACCACATCAGGCGTAAGCCGTTCCAGCCGGATTTCGCCAATGCGCTGTGCCCAAGCCGCGTTGCCGCCGGTGTGGTAATCGTATTTGCTTTCACCCTTCTTGAGCCGGATGCCGAACGACTCGGCGATGATGGTGCGAAGGCAGATGCGATAGTTTAGAAAAGTGCGCGCCCTTAATCGGCGGGTGCGTTCGACGGCGGCGAGATAATCACCAACGGTCACGTCGAGCTTTGGCGGTCCCTCAGCGTCGGGCTTGAATTTGGCGAGGGCCTCAGCCCAGCCCGCACCTTTGACTGTGAGAAAAATGTCGCGGGCCTTGATAGCCGCTGCATCGTGGTTGGTGGTGTGCAGCGGGAAGAACTCACGGCGTCCGCCGTGCTGGATGCGGACATAGAGATCGTTGACTTCGTGCTCCCGGCCCTTGTGCTCGTAAGCGCGTCGAAAAAGGCGCGGTTTCCAGTAATCGGCATGGCTGCGGGAGAGTCTCCGTTTCGCTTTCGCAGGATCAGGAGCAGCTTTTAAAAGTGGCTCAGTGAGATTTGTCTGAGCCACTTCTGAGCCACTTTTAGGGTTTTGGTAGGGTGTTTTCGGTTGTATGAGATTTGAGTTTAATAGCGTTTTCATTTGACTTATTGCTTTATTATACGGCCACATAATGCAATCTAGGACAACTGGAGAAAACTGTCAAGCGCAGAACTCTTAATCAATTGGTTTTGGGTTCGAGTCCCCACCGGGGCACCAATTAAAATCAAGGGTTTGGCAATTTCCAAACGAAAGACCGTGTTCCACTCTGACGGAGGAGCTTTGGGGTATCGCATCTCACAAACGAAAAACAGCGTTTAAGCCGTTTTGAGTCTGCGTTCACGGACATGCCGGCCGAAACCTAATGTTTCCGCGATTTCTTCAATTTTTTGGAATCAGTATGAAAAAATTGAATCATCCTTCGAATTTCGAAGCAAGCCATGATGCCAGCCGAGAAGATCAGGGCTCCTGCAAGAATTTCCCAAAACATTCTGTACATATCCAGTACGGGAGAAGCTTATTCCTTGCCAATTTTCCCAAGAAAATGACGTGGCAGGACAGATTTAAAGTCGAAATTGCATTGGCCTTGGACATGCTTGCAAAATGGTTGAAGATTGGAAATATCATGAAAACAAAAATTTCTTTTTGTTTCTGGGTCACCCTGGTTGCGGGCTCTGTTTCCATCCGTGCGGATGACACGCCGTACCAGGCCGCCGCCCGTGCAGCATTGGAACAGAAGCTGAACGACCTGACCAATCCGCAAACCCAGCCGGCACCGATTGCGTCTTCCATACAATCAGGCGAATCTGCAACAAACGTAACCGACACAGTCCCCGCAAACGTGGTGGCTCCGCAAACCCAGCCGGCACCGATTGCGTCTTCCATACAATCAAGCGAATCCACAACAAACGAAACCAACACGGTCGCCGCTGAAGCGTTAACTCCGCAAACCCGGCCGGCACCGGGCACATCTTCCATTGTTGCGGTGGTACAATCAGGCGAATCTGCAACAAACGTAACTGAAACAGTCTCCGCAAAAGTGACGGCTCCACAAACCGCTCCGGCAGCAACAAATTCGGTGGCTGCTCCCGCCACCGTCGCTCTGGTTGCTGAAGCTTCCCCTGTTGTCACCGCGGTCGCTGTTGCTCCTGCGGTTGAGGCTCCTGTAGCAGTCACTTCACCCGTCGTTGTTCAATCGACTGCGGCGCCAGTCGAGGCGATACCAATGGTGGCACCGGCGACACCCAAACCAACCCCGGCGCTTGCTACAAGAAAATTGCCAACTCCACCTGCGAAGGTGAAGCCGGCCAATGGAATTAGGACCGCCGATGGAACGATCTACGAAAATGCGCAGGTGGAAAAAGTGGAGCCGGACGGAATCATCATCAGTTATACGCTTGAGGGCGGCGGGTTGGCGATGACCAAGGTCTATTTCAGCGAACTTTCTGCCCAGTTGAGGCAGCGATACGAGAAACAATAACCGGGTTGGCTCCTGAAAAGACATGACAGGCCTGAGCAATTCAGATTTGAAAAAGTTTTGTTCAACTGTTGAGCGGATTATGGAAAACGATGAAAGTTTTCAAAACGCTGCTGTTGACCGGAGGACTTATCTGCCTGCCCGCTATTGAGAAGATGCCAGTCTAATCCACTGTGTTTCTGTGCGATACGTGAGCCCGTCGGCAGTTTGAACGAGGGCACAAAATGGGTGCAATCCGGCCCATAAATTCGTTCCGTTCACCTGAAATATTACCGTGGACTCGTTCGTGGCCATGGCCAGCGCGCCGAGGCAAGTAAACCCTAATTTTTTCAATGGTTTTGAATGAGCAAAATCAGCTGAAGCAGTTCCGTGATCTCCTGTTGGCAGGGTGCTTCGCTATAAGCACGGTGCGAATGAAATTGCCGCCACAGTGGGGTTCCTTTTAGTTGCACATTTATATCGGAGAAATTTTTGACCACAAGCCGCCGAACGTCGTTCACAGCCATCATTTCCCGATGCAGAACTGGCTGAAAATCGAATCGAGCAAATCTTCCGTCGCTGTTTTGCCGACGATTTCGCCGACAGCATTGGCGCCAACCCGCAAATCCATCGCCACGAGTTCGAGTGGCACATCCGCGCGCAGCGCTTCAAGTGTCCGCAACGCAGCCGCACGGGCGCGGTTTAATGCGTCCTGATGCCGTGAGTTGATCATCACCTGCAGCATCCCGGCCTTGATTTCGCCCGACCACGCCAGTTCCTTGATGGCGTCCTTCAACGCTTCAATCCCCTGCCCGCTCAAACAACAAACGTCAACTACCTTGGATGCGACAGAAAACACCAGTTTCACCGGCAAATCAATTTTGTTCCGGACGAGAATCCGTTTTTTGGCGGCAAACTCGGTTAAATAATTTTTGTCTTCATTTGTCAGCGGTTCGCTTGCGTCAAGGACGTGCAGAATGAATTCCGCCTTGGCGAGCGATTCACGGCTGCGGCGGATGCCTTCCTGTTCGATTTCGTCGTGCGCTTCCCGCAAACCGGCGGTGTCTATGAAAATCACCGGCAGTCCGCGGATGTTTGCCGTTTCCTCAATCGTGTCGCGCGTCGTTCCCGGCACCGGCGACACAATGGCGCGGTCAAGTCCGAGGAGTTGATTCAGCAGGCTCGATTTCCCGACGTTCGGCCGGCCAATAATTGCCGCCCGGATGCCGCGGCGTAAAATCTGTCCTTCGTTCGCCGTGCGCAGCAGTTCGTCCATGAATGCAACGCCATTTTCAAGACGCTTGAGCAACTGCTCCTTCGTGTCCGGCGCAATGTCCTCGTCGGGAAAATCAATGTGCGCTTCGATATGCGCGAGCGTGTGCATCAAATCATCGCGAAGGCGGTTGATACGCTGCGAAAGCTTCCCGGCAAGCTGTTCATTGGCGGCGGCCAGAGCGAGTTCTGTGCGCGAATGAATCAAGTCGGCGACGGCTTCGGCTTGCGCGAGGTCAAGCCGGCCGTTGAGAAACGCGCGGCGCGTGAACTCGCCGGGCTCGGCCAGCCGCGCCCCGTTTTCCAGCAGCGTGTCGAGGAGGAGTTTGGCTGGCAGGATGCCGCCATGACAGGTGATTTCCACCGTGTCCTCGCGCGTGAACGTGCGTGGAGCGCGCAGGACCGCCAGCAGCACTTCGTCCACGGTTTTGCCGCCCCGGACGATTTTCCCATATTGAATCGTGTGCGACACGGCTGCCGACGCTTTCAACGAATTTTTCCCGACGGGCACAAAACTTTTATCGGCGATGGCAAGAGCCTGCGGCCCGGAAAGGCGGACGACGGCCAGTCCGCCCTCGCCGAGCGGCGTGGCTATCGCGGCGATGGTTTCGTCAATCATTTGTCGCAGCTTGTGCGCCGGGAGACCAGTATCGGGGCGCGTTCGCCTTCGACCCTCGACTCCCAGCTAATTTACATGCCGGCAACTTCCCATCTGATTTTCCGTATCACGACCTTGCAAATAGAGCCGCGCCTTCTCATAACTTTTCTTTTGCAGGTAATGCAGCAACGCGGGGTCGGTGCCGTGCGGCAGTTGCATCGTCAGCTCATCAACGCGCGCAAAACGCGGGCGCAAATCCGGTTTTGGGTTTGCCGTGCGCATGGAATTGACAGCTTTTTCAAGTTCGACCAGCTCGTTGAGGAGGGATTGTTCGATGGCTGAGATCATGTGAAGTTTGCTTTATAAATGCATCCGCGCCAGCAGACGCAGAAGTCCGGCGCCGATATTCGATTGTGTGAAATCAACCTGACCGCGCAAACACAACGCGGTGAGCAGACAAACCAGGCCCGTTGTCGCAAACAATACCATCGAACTGATCACGTATAATTCAAAGGCATGGCTCGGGTCCGGTTTCATGACGCGCGGCAAACCTTGATAGAAAATCCACATGGAAAGGGCGATGCCAATGGCCCATGGAATCCCGGGGTTCATCATCGGAAACACATCCAGCAGCCGGAGTAAAAAAACCGGGCATAACGTGTAGGCCACCACCGTGAACGCCTGCGTGTAAGTGTGGCGGTCGTGAAATGTTTCGCCCAATATTTTGACGAGGTGTGCGCATGAAAAAACCACCGCGAGTGTCAGCAGCAATTGCGCGGCTTCAAACAGGGTCACTTCGGCGGCCGTGAATTTTCTGATCACGCCAACGCCGGGCTGCCATTTGCCCCAGTGCATCAGCCCGCCGCCTTCCACCGCCGACATCAAAAGCAACAGCGGCAGCAAATACGTCGCTAAAATGAATCCCACTCCGCGCCGCTCTTGTGCCATGCGGTCCCACGCCGTCGGATCAAAAATCAGGAATAATGCCTTTATCATGCCCCGGAATTGATAGCGCCGCCGAGGTTTATTAACAACAAAATCCGCAACTCACTGGAAGGGCGCTGATTGCATTCGGCAGATGGCAGCGTAAATTAACCGCGTGAAAGCGATTATCCCGGTCGTGTTTGCCGCACTTTTGCTGGCGGGTTGTGTCACGCCCAAAATTGACTGGGCGGCGCGCGTGGGCAATTACACCTATGATCAGGCCGTGATGGAATTCGGCCCCCCGGACAAATCCGCGAAGCTGTCTGATGGCACGACCGTCGTCGAATGGCTCACGCAGCGGGGCGGGGTCGTTGTGGCGCCGGAACCTTACTTTGTGCAGCCCGGCTGTTATTTCGGCCCGATGACTCCGATGTATTCCGAGACTTACGTGCCCGCGCGTTTTCTTCGTCTTGCCTTCGACTCAAACGGCAAACTGAAAACGTGGAAGGTGTTTGCCAGATAAATCCGCTTCCGTCGCAGCGCCACCCGTGGTTTACTCGCCGCCATGAACGTTGACCTCGGCATCTGGAGCAAGCTGACCAAAATGGTCGCATGGCTGCTGCTTTTGGCCGGACTGCTGCTCGTCGGTGTCTGGTATCTGCCGCTCATCCAGCAGAATGAGCGGATGCAGCGCGAAAATCTGCGGCTGGAACGGGAGCTGGAAAAGGAAAAGGAAAAATCCAAGGAACTCCAGGCAGACATTGACGCGCTCCGCAACGATCCCAAAACAGTCGAACGCCTCACGCGCGAAAAACTGGGCTACGCCCGGCCCGGCGAAACCGTGGTGCGATTTGAAGAACCGGCCACGAATGCGCCAATGCGGTAACAGCATTTCAAAAGAGCAGGAGACGGCGTCAGCGGTTCGTTGTTTTTGATTTACAAAATACGCCATTGATGAATCGAAAACCGTGAGACTGCCTTCACAGATCGCTGTGATGGCCAAACATCGTCACATCCCGCTTTCCGCAATGAGGCTCAGTGCTGGCGGCGGCGGACGAGAATCGCGGTGGCGCCAACGGCCAACATGGCCAAAGTCGAGGGTTCAGGCACTGGCTGGAAGGCCAGTTGCATATTCTGGGTTTCATTCAACCCTGAGGCAAAGGTGTTCCGCGATCCGCCCGGCGTATATTCATAAATGTTACCGCTGTGTAAATCCGTTTCGAACAGGTTGCCCGCGCTGTTAAAGGCCAGCCCATAAGGATAATTCAACCCCGAGGCAAAGGTGCTTCGCGTTCCTCCCGGTGTGAATTCATAAATATTGCCGCTGGAATCCGACTCAAACAGATTGCCGGCGCTGTTGAAGGCCAGTCCCACAGGATTATCCAACCCGGAGGCAAAGGTGGTTCGCGATCCGCCCGGTGTGAATTCATAAATGCTGCTTCCGGTGAAATTCGCCACAAACAGGTTGCCCGCGCTATTAAAGGCAAGTCCTGTAGGATTTCCCACCCCGGAGGCAAAGGTGGTCCGCGCCCCTCCGGGCGTGAATTCGTAGATGTTGCCACTGCCTTGATCCGATTCAAACAGGTTGCCGGCGCTGTTGAAGGCAAGTAAAGAAGGGTTATCCAACCCGGAGGCAAAGGTGGTTCGCACTCCGGCCGGCGTGTATTCATAAATGTCACCGATACTCCAATCCGCCACGAACAGGTCACCCGCGCTGTTAAAGGCTAGTCCGTCAGGATTGGACAAACCGGAGGCAAAAGTGCTTTGCGCTCCGCCCGGCGCGTATTTATAAATGTTGCCGCTGCCATCCGACACAAAAAGATTTTGCGCCTGCGTGCTGGAGGCTATAAGCATGACCGCTCCGGCACAGACTGCTCCGCAGAATAAATGATGCGTGCCACGAATAGGTTGATTGGTTTTTATTTTCATAGGCATGGTTTACTTTGTTTCTTCTGGGCGAGAATTTTAGTAAAAAGAATAAGGCATGTCAAGCATTTTTAACCCAGGACAAGCGTTGCTCTTATATCTAAAAGGGTTAACAAATTGCTTTTGAAAAACACTGGCGCGCGCAAGTGCAAGGTTAATCACCAAGGCGATTTTTGAAGTACGTGCAAATCACCGATGAACTAACAGAAGATCAAAACAGTGGTTGACGGCGTACGGCGGCCCAGAGTTGAATTTGAGTCTCGTTACCTCAACTCCTGCAAAATCCATTCACACCGTCATGATTTCTTTTTCCTTGTTGGCGAGGTGCCCGTCAATCTTGGCGATGTATTGGTCGGTCAATTTTTGCAGATCCTTTTCAGCTTGTTTCTCCTCGTCTTCAGTGATGCCGCTGTCGCGGACGTGCTTTTTCAAAAGATCCATCGCGTCGCGCCGCACATGCCTGACGGCCACGCGCCCGTCCTCCGACATTTTTTTTGTGATTTTCACGAACTCCTGCCGCCGTTCCGTGCTCAATTCAGGAAACGATAGGCGGATGACTTTGCCCTGCATCGCCGGATTGAGTCCGAGGTTTGCTTTTTGAATCGCCTTTTCAATCGGTTGAGCCGAGTTCGCGTCCCACGGCTGGATGACCAACTGGCGCGGTTCCGGCGTGGTGATGCCGGCCAGTTCGCGAATGCGCATCTGCGAGCCATAAACCTCCACCACGATATTTTCAACCAGCGCCGGTGATGCCTTGCCCGTCCGCACGCCCGCGAACTCGTTCAAGACCACCTGCTCGGTTTTGATCATTTTTTCCTCTGCTTCCAGCAAAATATCGTCGAGTGTCATAGGTGCCGCAGGTTAACCTGAAAACCGCAGCCGGTCGAATGAAAATTCATCTGCGGCGCCGATTAAATCGAGCCTCAAGCTCGACGCTGCAACCACGCATCGCTATACTGTGAACGTGGCGGACATCGTTTTAACCACGCTCAACGCGAAATACATCCACGCCGCGTTCGGCCTGCGCTATCTGCTGGCCAATCTCGGCGAACTGCAACCGCGCGCCTGTCTCGTGGAATTCGACATCAACCAGCGTCCGCTCGATATCGCGGAAGTCCTGCTCGCTCAAAATCCCAAAATCATCGGCTTCGGCATTTACATCTGGAATATCGCCCAAACCGCCGAGGTAATTGTCGCCGTCAAACGAATTCGTCCGGACATAAAAATCATCCTCGGCGGCCCGGAAGTCAGTTATGAAACCGAGGAACACAAAATTGTTCAATTGGCCGACCACGTCATCACCGGTGAAGCGGATTTGAAATTCGCCGGGGTTTGCGCGCAATTGGTTTCAGGTCAGACCCTGCAAAAAATCATTCCTGCTGAACTGCCGGACTTTTCCAAAATCGTCCTGCCTTACGACCTCTATACGGACGACGACATCGCGCATCGCATCATCTACGTTGAGGCGTCGCGCGGCTGTCCGTTTACGTGCGAATTCTGCCTGTCGTCACTCGACATTCCGGTGCGGCAGGTTCCCCTGCCCGCTCTGCTCAAGCAATTCCAACGCCTGCTCGACCGCGGCGTGAAACAGTTCAAGTTCGTTGACCGCACGTTCAACCTCAACGTCGGCGCCAGCAAAACCATCCTCGAATTTTTCCTCGCGCGCCATCAGCCCGGCCATTTCTTCCATTTCGAAATGATTCCCGACCGCCTGCCGGAATCGCTGCGCGAAATTATCGCGAAGTTCCCGCCGGGTGCGCTGCAATTCGAGGTCGGCGTCCAGACGTTCAACGAAAATGTCGGTGACTTGATCAAACGCCGGCAGAATTACGATAAGCTCGAAGATAATTTCTGTTTTCTGCGCCGTGAAACCGGCGTTTACATTCACGCCGATTTGATTGTCGGTTTGCCCGGTGAAACGCTGGAAAGTTTTGCGGCCGGGTTCGACCGGCTCATCGCGCTCGGGCCGCAGGAAATCCAAGTCGGCATCCTGAAACGGCTGCGCGGCACCCCGATTGTCCGGCACGACGACGACTGGCAGATGATTTACAATCCGCATCCGCCCTACGAGATTTTGCAAAACAAGCTGATTGATTTCGCGACCATGCAACGATTGCGGCGCTTCGCGCGTTACTGGGATCTGGTCGGCAACAGCGGAAATTTCGCCACCACCAAACCTTTGATTTGGGATGTCACCTCCCCTTTTCAGGCCTTTTTGCGCTTCAGCGACTGGCTGCACGCGCGGACAGGCCGCACCGACGGCATCGCACTGGTGCGGCTGATGAAGCTGCTCTTCGAATTTCTCACCGGCGAACTCCGGGTTAATCCCAAGCTGGCAGCCGAAACGCTGTGGCGCGATTATCAGCGTGGCGGGCGACATGACAAACCGGGTTTCCTGAAGGATTTTCTGCCGGCGGAAGAACAGGCCATCTCGAAGCGCAAAGCCAAAATCACTTTGCCCAAACGCCAGGCTCGGCATTTGGTTTGAAGTGAACCAATATCCATCCTCAGATCAGGCGACTCATTTCAACAACAGTTTTTCCGCTTCCTCATTTGTCAGATTGTGTTTCGCGCGCAGGACGGCCATGCCCACAACCGGCGGATAGGACTGGTCCGATTTCATCCGCGGCTCGACGTATTCGATGACCTCGAACAGCAGGCCATTTGCCGCCTCGTAGTTCAGACCGGTAAGCTGGACGATGTAACGTGTCGCGCGGTCAATCAACTTGAGGTTCGATGGCACGACCCAAACCATGTAATTGCCCATCACGCGCCCCAGCCGAACCATCGTGCAGGTCGAAAGCGCATTCATAACCAGCTTCACAGCCACGCGCGTCACGCCGTCCAAAAGGAAGTCCGTCTTGGGAACTGGAATGAAAACTTCATCAAATGCGGATGGTCCGGATTGAGCCGGCTCGCACCGGCTGCCGCCGAAATAAATGAGGCCGGTCTTCGCGCCGGCTTTCCGCGCTGCTTCAAGTTGAACGTGGAAAAATCCGTCCGGAGAAAACAGCAATTCCTTTTCACGTTCCGACACAATGGCCACCGCACTGTCACCTTCACCAAGCGGACGATTTTTGAGACCGTCCGAGCCGATCTTGAACCGCATCAATTCCGGCGCACCGATTTTACGGACCGTTTCCAATGTTCGCGCGAATTTTTCTTCGCTGACAAGCGTGCGAATCGCTTCTTCATTCCATTCCACACAGCGCGGCTCGCGTTTCAGAATGTGCCACCACGCCTCCGGCGTGTGTGCGCGCGGCAGGAACAAAAAAGCCCAGGATTCCGTCGCGGTTGTGTCGTCAAATTTGCGAAAAGGCGGAGTGCAGTAAGTTGGCGACCGTTCGGTCGTGTCCGTCAAAACATCAATGCCGAACCGGCCGGCAAAATAATTATTTTTGTGTCCGGTTTGATAAACCGATTCCTCCAGCGCGACGAGTTTTGCCAGTTGTGAGAGCAGTTCGGGCGATTTCAAACTGGCGTGGAGTTCCTCCAGCCTGGCAAGAAATTGAGCGGGGACCGCAGCCGCCGACTGGTTTATACTTTGCCTCACGATTCCCGGCTCCCGATCCGCGGCCAGTTCCATCACCACCATTTCCAAAATCGTGAGCATGACACAAAGTTGAATCGAGGTCGCCTGCATCCGCGTCGAGCCGGTGATGGCCATCGGCCCGGTCGTGAGGTTGATTTTCTCGATGCGCGCGTCTTGAATGATCTCGCGGCTGCGTTCGACGTGGCGGCAAAGGATTTCGTCGGGATTGTTGTAAACAAAATAGACCTTGGCGCCGGCGTCCACGCCTTGCCACGCCGTGCCGATGACGAATGATGTTTCGCCGCCTTCGGTGATGGCAAAGACCACGTCGCCCGCGCGCACGCCGAGGTCTCGAATCTGTTTGCTTCCAAATGCGGTGAAATCCTCGAAGCCCTCGACCGATTTGATGAGAGCATAATCGCCGCCGGCCATGACGCTGAACGCGCGATGTTGCCAGGCGGTTTCACTGGCGTTTGACCAGAAATCTCGCCAGACTGAGTCCAGCAAAATGCTCAAACGCCCCGTTGAACCGCAGCCCGTAAAAAAGATCCGCCCGCCGCTCCTCAGCAAGCGCAGAACTGTTTCCTTGATTTCCACTGCCCTGCCCGATTCCGCAAACTCCCGGTATTTTTTCACCACGTCGTCATCCGCGTCGAAAAGCAATTCCAGCGCGGCGGCGATGCCCTGTCTGGCAACATCACTCAAGTTTGCAGTGGCCGGGTGTGACGATTCGGTGACGAGCGCGCCGAGTTTGAACTGGGCGCTGAGTTTGATAAACTCCGCGGAACGGTTTTGGGAACTGGCGCTCATCCGGTTTTGAGTAAATGAAATTGTCAACGCACTGTCACGCCGATAGCTTAGGGCAAGGCCATATATGACACCCAATCAACAACTGGCCACATTGAGGGCGGCGGTTTGCGACGTCGCTTTTGACAATTTGACGCGTCAACTTTATGCCACGGATGCGTCTGTCTACCAAATTGAGCCGTTGGCCGTGGCGTTTCCCGCCAGCGCGCACGATGCCAGCGCCATCATCCGGGCGGCAGCGCAGGCCGGCACATCGGTCATCCCGCGCGGCGCGGGAACGAGTCTTTCGGGCGGGGCCATCGGCGAAGGCGTCGTCGTTGATTTCGCGCGCTACAACCGTCAAATCTGGGATTTCAACAAGGACCGCCGCACGATCCGCGTCGGCGCAGGCGTCGTGTTGGATCAATTAAATGAATTTCTTCGCCCGCTCAGATTTTGCTTCGGGCCGGACGTGGCGACGAGTTCGCGCGCGACGCTGGGTGGCATGATTGCGAACGATTCGTCCGGGGCCTACACATCCGTTTATGGCACGACGGGCATGCACGTGAACGAACTTGAAATTGTCCTCGCAAACGGTGAGGTGGTGAAGGTCGGCCCCGGGCAGGACACGTTGCCGCAGCAACGCGCCCACCTCGAAGACATGGTCATGCTCAACTCGCTCGCCATCGTCGGGAACTTTCCAGAAGGCCTCATTAAACGCTGGCCCGGATACGCGCTGGCGCGGCTGGCTTCCAAACCGGGCAATTTACTCAAGATTCTGGCCGGCAGCGAAGGCACGCTTGCGGGCATTATTTCCGCAGAACTGAAGATCGTTCCACTGCCGGCCGAGCGCGGCATGGGCCTGTTGTTCTTTTCGTCCGTGGCCGAGGCGATGCAGGCCGCGACCGGACTCCTTGACTTGAAGCCCGCCGCCATCGAGCACATTGACCGTCCGCTGTTCGACCAGACGCGCGGTCAACGCGAATTTCAGGCTGTGCGCGATTTGCTTGAACTCGACACCAGGCCGTGCGAGTCGATTTTGATTGTCGAGTTTTTCGATGATGTTCCAGAGCGTCTGGCGCTGCTGGAAAAATGCAGGCTGGGTTTGCGGACGCGCATTTTGGAAACGCCGGAGGAAGCCGGACTGGTATGGGCAATGCGCAAAGCCGGTTTGTCGCTGCTGATGGGCTGCCCGGGCAGCACCAAGCCCGTGGCGTTCGTCGAGGACGCGGCCGTGCGGCCACGCGATTTGCCGGAATATGTCAACAGCCTGCAAAAAATGATGCGCCGGCGCGGAGTCCAGGCTTCGTATTACGGCCACGCGGCGGCGGGATTGCTGCATGTGCGGCCGATGCTTGATTTGCACCGCGCGGAGGACTTGAAAAAATACCGCGAGATTGCCGACGAAGTGGCCGCGCTCGTGAAGCAATTCAAGGGAACATTGTCCGGCGAACATGGCGTGGGCATTGCGCGCACAGAATATCTCCAGGATCAGGTTGGCGATGAAATTTACCAGATCATGCGGCAAATCAAGCAGACCTTCGATCCGCATAATTTGTTCAACCCGGGCAAGATTATTGCGGACGGCCGGTATAAAATTGACCGGCACCTGCGCATGGGCGCGGGTTATTCCCTGAAATTGCCCTTTAAACCGGAGCTGGCGTTCGCGGCGAGGGACGGCTCCTTCACCGCCAACCTGGAGCAATGCAACGGATGCGGCGGCTGCCTCAAGCTGACGCCGAGCATGTGTCCAACGTACATGGCCACCGGCGAGGAAATCATGTCCACGCGCGGGCGCGCAAACACGATTCGGGCCGCGCTGGAGTTGCGCGGCATCAATGGCGATCCGCTGCTCTCCGAGGAACTCGAAATAGCGCTGGGCAATTGTTTGTCATGCAAAGCCTGCACCGTGGAATGCCCGTCCAATGTGAACATGGCGCTGTTGAAAGCCGAGTTACAGCACGCGCGCATCCGCCGACGTGGATTGAGCCTGCACGAACGGTTTTTCAGTTCGGTGGACAGGCTCGGCCGGATGGGTTGCAAGATGCCGCGCGTGACCAATGCGCTTTTGGCCTTCACGCCGCTGGGTTACCTTGGCAGCCGGCTTTTGGGCATTGCCACCAACCGTCCGCTGCCACAATTCGCGCAGGAGCGGTTTGATCACTGGTTCACCAAACGCAAAAGTCACGCCGGCAAGTTTCGTGGCCGGGTCATGCTTTGGGACGACACGTTCGTGCGCTATTACGAAACTCACGTCGGCCAGGCTGCCGTCAGGGTACTCGAAGCCGCGGGCTTTGAAGTCGTGCTGCCGAAACTGCGCAAATGTTGCGGACGGCCCGCCTTCAGCCAGGGCAACCTTGATGAAGCCGCGCAACTGGGGCGCCATAATCTCGCGCTGCTCAACAGCGACAAAAGCAACATGCCGATAATTTTCCTCGAACCGTCATGCTACTCGATGTTCGCGCAGGATTATCGCGAGTTGAAGCTGCCGGACGCGGAGCGCGTCGCCGCCCGTTGTATTTTATTCGAACAATTTGTTGAAAACATGCTGGATCGGGAACCCAATGCTCTGGTTTTTAGCGACAAACCCGCGCGCATGATGATTCATGTGCATTGCCACGCCAAATCGCTTGCCAATTCGGATTACATGTACCAACTGGCCACCCGGCTGCCGCAGCGGGAGGTGACGATGCTCGAAGCGGGCTGCTGCGGCATGGCGGGCGCGTTCGGAATGCTGGAATCGAAATACAAACTTTCGGTGAAAGTCGCGGAGCCGCTCATTCAGGTAATCCGGAACCAGCCTTTCGGAACCATCTTCGTGGCGTCAGGAACGAGTTGCCGCCAGCAAATCAAGCACCTGGTCCCCGTCCGGTTGCAGCACATGGCCGAGGTGCTGGCCGAGGCGTTGATCTGACCAACTCGTTACGGGTAAATATCCTTCAACGCTGCGGACAATTCGGTGAATTTGAATTGGAAACCGCTTTCCAGAAAACGTTTCGGCGAACAGCGGCGTCCGGTCAACGCCAGTGACGGTTCGGTTTTCATCAGCATTGAACCGAAACGCACCGCCCATTCAGGCGCCGGCGGGCACCACGGCCGGTGCAGCGCAAACCGCAACGCGGACATGAATTCCGTGTTTGTGACTGGATTCGGCGCGGTCGCGTTGTAGTTCCCGGCCAAATCTTCGCGTTCAATCGCCTCGATGAACATCCGGTTCATATCCGCGATGTGAATCCAACTGATGTATTGCCGCCCGCTGCCGGCCGCGCCGCCGAGAAACCATCTGGTCAACTTGCCCAGCACGGACAGTGCGCCGCCGTCGCGCCCCAGGACAAATCCGATGCGCAACAAGACGCGGCGCGTTTTTGGCACCTGCACATTTTGAAAGGCATTTTCCCAGAGCTTGCAGGTTTCAGTCGCCTCGCCTTCGCCGGACGGCGCGCTTTCATCGCACCAACAGTCGGCGGTATCTCCGTAAAACGCGAGCGACCCGGCCTGCACCCAGACGCGCGGCGGATGCGTCACGTGATAAATCGCCGCGGCCACGTTGCGGACGGAATTGACCCGTGACTCGTTGATTTCGCGAAGGCTTTCGGGCGTGTGCCGGCAATTCACGCTGCGACCGGACAGATTCACCACCGCCTCGGCGCCATCCAAAAATTGAATCCATTCGCCAAGATGTTCGCCGTCCCATTCAAATTCCTTGACGCCATCGTTCCGCTCGCGCGGCCTGCGCGTCAGCACGACAACTTCATAATCGCGCTTGAGCAATTCCGCGGCAAGCGACCGGCCCAGAAAGCCGCTGCCGCCCGCCAGCACAACGCGTTTTTTATTCATGAAGACAGATTCAGTTTTGGCGCGTTTTCAGCGGTAAGTAGATTGCTTTCAAAATGCGTCCGTTCCAAATCCGCGAGCCAGCTTTGAATCAGGCCACGCGTGGAATCCAGGTTCAATTTTTCATGTTCGCGCGGATACTTTTCCAGGTTTGCATGCGCCAGCCTGAACAACGCCGCCGCCGGACGCAGGCGATTTTTCTGCAAATGCACGAACGCGCCGGCGAGCTGGATCAGGCCCTTGTAAAACGCGCCGTTCGGGCCGAGCTTGTCCTTCAACCAGATGTGTTCAAGGACTTCGTGCGCCTCAAAAAAAAGCTGCCGGTTGAAACAGTCAAAAAAACCGGTGTAATGCCGGTCGAGTCCGTGTTCCTGATGCTGTTCCACCAGCGCGGCAATGCGTTTGTGTTTGCGACTCACGACACCAAAGTAAGGCCGCTGGTTCAAAGTCCAAAGCCCAAACTCGCGCGGAGCCGGAATTCAGGCGTTGCCGCGGACTTTGAACCAAGCTGAAGCTTGAACTCCAACATGCTTCGCGTTGACAATTCCCCTGCCCTGCGACACTCTGCGGGCATGGCAAAACCTGCTTTGGGACGCGGTCTCGGCGCGTTGCTGGGCGGCAGTCCGGTTCACACTGCAACTGCGCCCGCGCCCTTCGTTCAACCGCCACCTGCTCCGGCTCCCGCATCCGCTCCGGACACGGGCGAGCGCGTCCAGCGCGTGCCACTCGACAGGATTCGTCCGTGCCCGCTCCAGCCGCGCAAGGATTTTCCCGCGGAATCGCTGCGCGAACTGGCCGATTCAATCCGCGAACAGGGCATCGTTCAGCCGCTGGTCGTCCGCGAGCGCGCCGGCTATTTTGAATTGATCGCGGGCGAACGCCGCTGGCGCGCGGCGCAACTGCTGCAATTGCCGGAGGTTCCCATCATCATTCGCGAGGCCGACGACCTTGCGGCACTTGAACTGGCGCTCATTGAAAATCTCCAGCGCGAAAATCTCAATGCCATCGAGGAAGCGCACGGTTACGCGCAACTCGCAGAACAATTTCAACTCACTCAGGAAGAGATTGCCGCGAAGGTCGGCAAGGGCCGCGTCGCCGTGGCCAACGCGATGCGGCTGCTGAAATTGCCGGCAATCCTCCAGAATTTTGTCCGCGATGGACGGCTTTCGGTCGGCCACGCCAAGGTCATTTTGGGGCTTCTAAACGAGAAGGATCAAAAAGTCATCGCCGAGCGCGTCATCAAGCAGGGTTTGAACGTTCGCCAGACGGAGGGCCTGGTTGCCAGGATGCAAAAGCGCGGTTCGCGCCGCACTCCGCCCCAGCCGGAATCGGTTGCCGCACCCGCCGGCGACCCGCACATTGCCGATTTGGAGGCCCGCCTGCGCGAAGTCTTTGCCACAAAGGTGCAGCTTCATTACGAGCAAGGGAAAGGCACCGTCGAAATTTCCTTCTTCAGCCAGGAGGATTTGGAACGGATTTTGCAGATATTGGGCGTGACACCGAAATGATTCTCGACGTCGTCAAATACGGCCATCCGGTCCTTCGGCAAAAGGGCGCGCGCATCGAATCCATCACGCCTGAAATCAAAAAACTCATCGCCGACATGTTCGAGACGATGCAAGCCAGACATGGTGTCGGCTTGGCGGCGCAGCAGGTCGGTCGCGCGCTGCAGCTCACCGTGATTGACGTGCGCGAGGCCAACAAAGACCGTCCGTCGTGGCTTGAATTGAATGGCAAACCCGCCGACGTGGACGACATCATGCCGCTGGTTCTGATCAATCCTGAAATCAAACCGGCTGGCGAGCCGGTCGCGGGTGGTGAAGGCTGCCTGAGCTTTCCTGAAATTTACGCGGAAATCACGCGACCTGAATCGGTGACCGTGAAGGCGTTGAACGGCAAAGGCAAGCCGGTTGAGTTTTATTGCGGCGGCCTGCTCGCGCGCGTCGCCCAGCACGAAGTGGATCATCTAAACGGCATTTTGTTCATCGACCGGATGGACAGGAAAACCAAGGAAGAACTCCGGCCGGAATTGGACGAGCTTCAGGCAGCCACGAAGGCTGGATTGCAAAAGGCTCAATAAACCTTGCGCAAGTTTGAGGGCAGGATGTTGAGTTCGCCGCGGTATTTGGCGACGGTGCGGCGCGCGATGGTGATGCCTTTGTCGCTCAGCATCTTGACAACTTCCTGATCGGACAGCGGCCGGGCCGTATCCTCGCCTTTGAAAATGTCGGCGATCATGTCCTTCACGCTGGTGTTTGAAACGTCATTGCCGCTCGCGGTCTGCAGGCCGGCGGTGAAGAAAAATTTCATTTCAAAAACGCCCTGTGGCGTCTGAATGTATTTGGCCGAAACCGCGCGGCTCACGGTCGTTTCATGAACGCCCACCACCTCGGCCACCTGCGCCATCGTCATCGGTTTCAGGTGCGCGACGCCTTTTTCCATGAAGTCGCGCTGGCGTTTCACGATTTCCTTTCCAATGCTCAAGATCGTGTGCTGCCGCTGGTGCAGGCTCTTGATGAGAAATTTTCCGGCGCGGATTTTTTCACGGATGTAATTTTTGACTTCGGCGGAATTGCCGCCCTGCGCCATGAGGTCCTTGTAAATGTTGCTGATGCGCAAGTGCGGAATGTGCTCGTCGTTTGTCGCCACGGTGAAATCGTTGCCGGCCTTGTGCACAAAAACTTCGGGCAGGACGTACTGGTCCGCGTCCGGCATGAAGGCGCGGCCGGGACGCGGCTCCAGCCGGGCAATCCGGCCCAGCGCATTCTGCACGTCCTCAACAGTCCGGCTGGTGCCGCGCGCAATTTCCGGGATGCGCCGCTTGCCCAACGCATCCATGAAATCACACACGATGCGGTATTCGAGGGTGTCCATCTGGCCGGAGCGTTCAAGTTGCAGCAGCAGGCACTCGCGCAAATTGGTTGCGCCAACTCCGGGCGGGTCAAATGTTTGAATCACCTTCAACACCCCGGAAATCTTTTCGATCGGCAGGCTTGTCGCGGCGGACAATTCCTCAACCGTTGCCTTGAGATAGCCGTAATCGTCAATGCTGCCGATGATCAGCTCGGCGATGCCGCGTTGCTCCCCGGTCAGATCAGTGTCGCGCAATTGTTCCATGAGCGTTTGCGACAGCGATGTTCCGGCCACGAGCGAGTCGAGCATGAATTGCCGCCGCTCCTCCTCCTCGGGAGTCTGGCGGATCGGAATGTTCGTCTGTGAAAAATGATCGCGCCATTCCTGGTCGAGTTGAACGAGCCGGTCAAATTCCACTTGAAAATCATCCACCGGCGCATCGACGTTTTTTTCCTGGGCCGCGTCAAAAGCCGTGTCCGCCGGAGGTTCGGCGGGATCCGCAACCTTCGGCGCGTCACTGTCATCCGCTTCCATGTGGTCGGAAGAGTCGGGCTCAGGCGAGTCAACCTCCTCGAGCACGGGGTTTTGCTGCAACTCCTGCTCGACGAGCGCCTTAAGTTCCAGTGTTGGCGCCTGCAGCAAGGCCAGCGATTGCTGGAGCTGCGGCGCAAGAATCAGCGATTGAGTCAATCGCTGCGATAGTTGCAAGCCCTGAACCATTCTGTTTAGAGCTTAACGCAGTTTTGGCTGATGACAAGAAAAACTTGGCACGAAATTAGCTTGTTGTCCCGAAGCTAATCGAAAAATTGCCTTTCCGGCCCACTTTAGCTGGATTTTGTCTTCCGCCGGCTGCATCTTGTGTTCATGAAGTTGATTCTTTCGACGCACAACGTGACCCTGACCAAGGCCATCGAAGAACACGTCCTCGACCGCCTGCAAAAGCTTGATCACTTCGACCAGCGCGCCATTGACGCGCGTGTCACCCTGGAGCACGACCACACGCGCGCCTTGGGAAAACAATTCAGTTGCTCCATCCGGCTGGCCGTGCGCGGGCCCGACCTCTTTGCCGAGGACGTGGAAAGTGATTTGTACGCGGCGATTGACGGCGTTACAAAAAAAATCGAACAGCAAATCCGCAAGCGCCACAGCAAATGGAAGGCCCGCAAACGCACGGTCGCCGCGCGCACCAAACTCAAACGCCAGGAAACGGCCATTTGACGAGTGACACGTGACCAGCGAACAGTGACATGACCCATCTCCGGCATTTTCCCGTCACGCATCGCCTGTCACCCGCCACTTTTCCATGATTCTTCGCGCCCGTGTTGTCCTGCCGGTTTCGCGGCCGCCGGTCGAAAACGGCGCGGTCATTGTCTCAGGAAACCGCATTCGCTCCGTCGGCTCGTGGCAGGATTTGCGGGCCCGCTCAACCGGGGAAATTGTTGACCTCGGCGAGGTCATTCTCCTGCCGGGCCTCGTGAACGCGCATTGCCATCTCGATTACACCGACATGGCCGGGCTGCTGCCGCCGCCAAAGACGTTCACCGATTGGATTCACCTCATGATATCCGCCAAGGCGCAGTGGGGATACGCTGAATACGCGCGCTCCTGGCTCAACGGCGCGAGAATGCTGCTGCAGACGGGGACCACCACCGTTGCCGACATCGAAGTGGTGCCCGATCTTCTGCCGGAGGTTTGGGACGCAACGCCGCTGCGGATTTTCTCATTTCTCGAAATGACCGGCATTCGCGCCCGGCGCGAGCCGCTTGCCGTGCTTCGCGAGGCGCTTGAAAAAATTGAATCGCTCGCGCACAAACGCAGCCGGCTTTCGCTCTCGCCGCATGCGCCCTACTCCACCCTGCCCGAATTGCTTCGCCTCAGCGCCAGTGAGGCGCGCAAACGGAGGCTGCGGCTCACCACCCACGTCGCCGAATCCGCGCAGGAATTTGAAATGTTCGTCCATTCAAGCGGCGCGATGCACACCTGGCTGAAACGGAACGAACGCGACATGAGCGATTGCGGCCTCGGCTCGCCGGTGGAACATCTGGCGCGAAACGGGGTGCTTGGCAAAAATCTTCTGGCCGTGCACGCCAATTATCTGGGCCCAAAGGACGCCGAGCTGCTTGCCCGCCGGAAAGTCAGCGTTGTCCATTGTCCGCGCAGCCATTTTTATTTCAGGCACAGGCCGTTTCCGCTGGGAAGGTTGTTGAAGGCCAAAGTGAACGTCTGTCTAGGCACGGACAGCCTGGCCACGGTCTATAAAGAACGGCGCGAAAAGGTGGAGCTGAATTTGTTTGAGGAAATGCGTGCGCTGGCTGCGGGGCATCCGGGTCTTACGCCGAAAAAAATCCTGCAGATGGCCACCGTCAACGGCGCCAAAGCCCTCGGCATGGCCGGGCGAATCGGCCAGCTTTCGAGCAAGGCCTTCGCCGATCTGGTGGCCATTCCGTTTGCCGGAAAAAGTTCTGACGTCCATGAGGCCGCGGTAAATTTTCGCGAGTACATCCGCGTTTCAATGATTGGCGGCAATTGGGCGATAGCACCTGGCTGATTCCCGATTCGCAGTTGATGTGCCTGCCGCCTTTTTGCTCGTAAATCGTAAATCGTAAATCGTAAATTCCACGGGTGAATTCATTCGACGCAGAATTAAACCAGCGTCTCGCGGCCCTGCAGGAACGAAATTTGTTCCGTGAGCTGCCCCGCGTGGATTCGCCGCAATCGCCGCGCATCGAAATCGGCGGAAAAACGCTGCTCAATTTTTCGTCGAACGATTATCTCGGCCTCGCCAGCGACCCGATTTTGAAGGAAGCCGCAATCAAGGCCGTTGAAAAATTCGGCGCCGGCGCCGGCGCGTCGCGGCTGGTCTGCGGTTCGCTCACGCCGTTCCATGAATTGGAGGAAGCGCTCGCCGATTTCAAAAATACCGGGGCTGCATTGAGTTTTTCGTCCGGATACGCAACGGCCATCGGCACCATTTGCGCCCTGCTCGGAAAGGACGACATCGTCGTGCTCGACAAGCTGGTTCACGCCTGCATCGTTGACGCCGCGCGACTTTGTGACGCAAAAATCCGCGTCTTCGCCCACAATGACCTGAACGACCTGGAAAAAATATTGAAATGGGCCACGGCAAATTCCCGTCGCGCGCCATCCGCCGCCCGCCGCATTTTGATTGTCACCGAATCCATCTTCAGCATGGACGGCGATGCCGCGCCGTTGCGTGAAATGGTTGCGCTCAAGGAAAAATACGGCGCATGGCTGATGGTGGACGAGGCGCACGCGACGGGCGTTTGCGGCAAAAACGGACGTGGATTGGCGAACGAACTGGGCGTGGGCAATCATGTCGAAATCCAGATGGGCACTCTTGGCAAGGCGCTCGGCGCGAGCGGCGGATTTGTTTGCGGTTCGCGCGCGCTGGTTGATTTTCTCGTCAACCGGGCCCGCAGTTTCATTTTTTCCACCGCACCGGTCCCCGCCGCGGCTGCCGCAGCATCTGCCGCCGTTCGTTTTGTACAATCCAAAGGCGGCGAAGCCCGGAGAAAAAAACTTTGGTCGAGAGTTGACGAACTTCGGTCGGCGATTGGCAATGGGCAATCGAAAATCCCCGGCGGCATCATTCCCATCATGGTCGGCGACGAGAGGAAGGCGATGGAACTCGCGGCGGGATTGTGCGAACTGGGAATTTTCATTCCCGCCATCCGGCATCCAACTGTTGCCCGCGGCAAGGCACGCCTGCGCGTGACGCTCACGGCGGCTCATGCAGCCAAGGAAGTCAACCGGCTCGTCGCAGCCCTGAATGATCTCATAAATCGCAAATCGTAAATCCAAAATCGAAATGCACCGTCTTGCCGAACTCGACCGCCGACATGTCTGGCACCCCTTCACGCAGATGCGCGACTGGCTGCGGCACAGGCAATTGGTCATTGTTTCCGGCACAGGCGCCGTGCTGCGCGACGTGAACGGCCGCGAATACCTCGATGCCAACTCATCCATCTGGACCAATCTTCACGGCCACAACCATCCCAAAATCAACGCGGCCATCCGGCGGCAACTCGAGAAAATCGCGCACAGCTCCGCCCTTGGTCTGGCCAATGAGCCGGCAGCCATCCTGGCAACCAATCTGGTCGAAGCCGCCAATCCGAAATCCACCGTCCGCGGTCCGCAATTAAGGAAGGTTTTCTTTTCCGACGACGGCTCGACCGCGCTCGAAGTTGCGCTGAAGCTCGCGCATGAGTTCACCCGCCGCTCCGGTCGAAGCAGAAGTCCGAAATTTCTTTCACTTGAAGGCGCGTATCACGGCGACACCGTGGGCGCGGTCGCGCTCGGCCACATTGACTTGTTCCACCAAAATTATTCGGGCCTGCTTTTCAAAACGGACAAGGTCATGTCGCCGTATTGTTATCGCTGTCCATTTAACCGCGCGAAACCGGAGCGCGCCGACGCCCGCGAATACCGCAGGTGCAACTGGGAATGCGTCGGGAAAGTTGAACAAAGATTTTCGGCGCGGAAAAAGAAAGGAAATCCATACGCGGCGTTCGTGTTCGAGCCGTTGATTCAGGGCGCGGCGGGCATGATCCCCCAACCGGCGGGCTGGTTGAATCGCGCCGCAAATATTGCGCGCAGCCACGGCGCGCTGTTGATTGCCGATGAGGTGATGACCGGATTTGGCAGGACAGGCACTTTGAATCCAGAACTCCTTTTTGCCTCGCACCAGGAGGGCGTGCAGCCGGATTTTCTTTGTCTGGCCAAGGGGATGACCGGTGGTTATCTGCCGATGGCGGCGACGCTCACGACGCAAATGATTTTTGATGCTTTCCTCGGCGAATACGGCGAATTCAAAACCTTTTTTCACGGCCACAGCTTCACGGGCAATCAACTTGGCGCGGCAGCCTCGCTCGCCAGCCTGGACATTTTGCACGGATCAGGGTCCGTCCGTGCACGGGCGAAATTGCAGCAGACGTTGCGCAGCGAACTTCAGGCTCTTTGGAAATTGCCTGGCGTTGGAGACATCCGGCAGGTCGGGCTGATTGCCGGAGTCGAGCTGGTGAAAAACTGGCGGACGCGCCAGCCATTTGATTTGCGCGAACGCGCCGGCATTCGTGTCTGCGAGGCGATGGCCAGGCGCGGCGTGCTCACGCGGCCCGTCGGGAATGTGATTGTGCTGATGCCGCCGTATTGCACGACAACGGCGCAGTTGCAAAAAATGGCCGCCGCCCTGCGTGAAGCCATTGCAACGGTGCTGGGAAAATAGCAGCAATTATTTTTCACCGCACCGACAAGCCCCAATCAACCAAAAATGTCAAGGCCACGACAAGAATTGACCGACCGAAATGTCCGAAAGAAATTTGATTGCGCGATTTTTTTTTTATGATGGGTGTCTTTGAACCGGCGAACGGAAAAAGAGCCGTCAGTTTTGCAGGCCGCAGGCGCGAAAAAACCGCGCGACATGCGTCTGGATGCCTTGCGCGGTTACTTTCTCATCATCATGGCGGGCGTGCATGCGCCCACGCCGGTATCCCACGCCGTTCAAGATCCACTGGGCTACAACGGGGCGGCTGAAGGTTTTATTTTTTTGAGCGCCTGCATGGCCGGCATCGTTTTCGGAAGAAATTACCGGCAGACGGATTGGACCACGATGTCGCATCGCGCCTGGAGTCGCACCCGGCGGATTTATTTTGTTCATCTGGGCGTGCTGATTCCGATTGTGTTGATCGTGTGGGCGCTGGCGGATTCGCTGCCGCCGCTCGCCGCTCATTTCAGCGATTTTCTCGTCCATCCGTGGGGCAGCATGGCGCTCATGCCGCTGCTGCTGCATCAACCGCCGCTCTTCGACATCCTGCCGCTGTACGTGATTTTTTTGGGCATCGTGCCGTGGCTGCTGGCATTCGCGCGCCGGCATGGATGGGGAATGATTTTGGCGGTCTCGGCGCTGGGCTGGCTGGCCGCGCAGTTCAAGCTGGACGCCCGCCTCATCGGCGATCCCGCCCGGCTGCTGCCTTTGCGTTGGGGCGCGTTTGACCTTCTTGCCTGGCAATTCCTTTGGGTTTGCGGCGTGGCGCTGGGCGAAACTTCACTCCGGCGGCCCATCATCAAATCCGGACGCCGCCTTTGGCTGGGTGTGCCGGCCGCCGTGATTGTGCTCGTCGCGCTGCTGTCGCGCCGCGGATTCTGGCCCGATGCCTGGTTGCCTCCGGACATTTTTCTCTGGATGGACAAATGGACGTTAGGCCCTCTGCGATTGCTGAATTTCGCCGCGTGGACCGTGCTGTTGCTGGCTTGGAATCCGCATCCTCCAAAATGGTTCCTCGCGCCCGTGGCGTTGTTGGGGCGGCATTCGCTGGCCGTCTTCGCCTTTCACCTGCCGCTGGTCATTGCAGCAGCCGTCATTGTGCAAATGCTTGTGCTGTCAAATGCGACGCAAACGGCCATCGGTCTCGCGGTGATTGCCCTGCTCTTCGTCTGGGCGGGCTGTCTGGATTACCGCAAACTTCAGCAAGCCAAAACCGCCCCCGCCGGCCTGCCAGCCGTCAAATCTCCGTCTCCGACAACGCCAGCAGCCGCGCGAACTGCTCCGATGTAACGGGCGTCACCGACAACCGCGATTGCCTGGCCAGCACCATTTCCTTGAGAATTTTGTCAGCCTTGATTGCCGCGAGCGTGACTGGTTTGGCCAAAGTCTTTTCCGTCGCAAGATCAACGGCCGACCAGCCGTCCTCGTCCGCCGTCGGGTCGGGATAATGTTCCCTGACAACACGCGCGAGGCCGACGACGGACTTTTCTTCGCCGCTGTGGTAGAAGAAAACGACATCGCCGGTTTTCATCCCGCGGAGGTTGTTTCGCGCCGCATAATTCCGCACGCCCGTCCACGCCGTCCTGCTTTCCTTCAAAAAGTCGGACCACGAATAGGCCTCCGGTTCCTGTTTTACGAGCCAGTGGTTCATCGAAAGGATTTACGATTCATGATTTACGATTTACGATGATGTCATGAATCTGGCCGACAACCTCGAAAAAGTCCAGCAACGCGTTCGCGCCGCGTGCGGCCGTGCCGGGCGCGACCCGGATTCCGTCATGCTGTTGGCCGTCACAAAAACGCAGCCGCCGGAAATGGTCGGGGCGGCGGCGGAACTCGGCTTGCTTTTGTTCGGCGAAAACAAGGTGCAGGAGGCCAGGGCCAAAATCCCGCTCTGTCCCGGCAAATTGCGCTGGCATTTCATCGGCCATTTGCAATCGAACAAATGCCGCGAAGCGGTCGGGCTGTTCGAAATGATTCAAAGCGTGGACAGCCTGCCGCTCGCGCGGGAAATCGCCAGCCGCGCGGAACAGGCGGCAAAGACGATGCCGGTTCTGCTGGAAGTCAATGTTGCCGGCGAGGCGAGCAAGTTTGGCTACGCACCGGAAAAATTGCTGGCCGAACTGGAAGCCATCAACGCTCTCCCAAAAATTGAAATCCACGGGTTGATGGCCGTCCCGCCGTGGTCGCCGGAACCGGAGAAATCGCGTTCGCACTTTCGGCGGCTGCGCGATATGAAGGAGCGCTGCGAACAAATCCTCGGCGCTCCGCTGCCTCATTTGAGCATGGGCATGAGCGGCGATTTCGAGGTGGCGATTGAGGAAGGCGCGACGATGGTCCGGATTGGAACGGCGTTGTTCGGCCCACGAACCAGGACAAAAGCGGCTGTAACGGCTGGTTGAATTTTGCTGCAATGCGCGCCTGATGAATTATGTTGAAGCGATGAAGATTGACACGTTCAAGCGCGAAATAGCCGCCGCCGTGAAGGCTTACGAGCGATACATCGTGTGCCTCGACAAGACGCCGGAAGATTTTGAAATATCGCTCGTCTCGCTGATGGACAAGGCCATCAAGGCTTACCAGGACCGCGGCGCGGGATTGCGTCACGGCATAGCGCTGGACAAACAAGTCACGATTATTTTAAGCGAAAGCGGCGAACCGCGGCCATTGTGCGGGATTTATTTCAACCTCCATTCGCCCTACCAGAAAAATGCGCTGCCGAAAACCGTCAAGCCGCTCACGGAAAAATCGCGAAAGGCGGAGGAATAAATTTTTGGCGGAGCCGGCAAGCCTCGCCCCTCCGGAATAATCACTGGTCGCGCACTTCGTCGCCAACCTGGGCGTCGCCGTTGACGAGGTCGGCGACGATGTTGTTGTCACGCTGCGGCCCGGTGACCTTGAGCTCGGCGACCTTCAAACCGTCTCGGTAAAGAAAAAGCGTTTGATCCAGGTTTGGCATCTGGTTGACGGGAAAGCTCAATACGACAAACCGGCCGGTGGCATTGTAGGAAGCGACCCTGGCCGTGAGCGAATTGTCCGGCGTGACAACGGTCTGCGACGTGAGCGCGGCGGGCGCCGGGGCCGGGGATTTCCCTGCCCTGTGAAAAATACAGCCGGAAGCCAGCATTCCGGCGAACAACAACAGCGTCAGCGGCGTGAGCGTCTTCATCGCAACAGTAAAACGTGCGGCGGCGCGAAGGTCAATGCACGATTCGGTCAATGAAATTTGTTTGACCGGCGCGGTGCGCGACTTAATTTGCCCGCATGAACCATTCACCCGGTTTTCTAAATCTGGTCAACGACGCCAAACAACATATCAATGAAATCGGCGTTGCCGAGGCGCGGACGCGGCTGGCGGCCAATCCCAAGATTGTTTTGCTGGACGTGCGCGAAGACCACGAATGGCAGGCCGGACACGCCGTCGAGGCTGCGCATCTGGGCAAGGGAATTCTGGAACGCGATTTGGAGAAGATGTTTCCCGATCCGAAGACGGAAATCATCATGTATTGCGGCGGCGGATTCCGGTCGGCGCTCGCGTGCGATGCCGCGCAAAAAATGGGCTATCGCAATGTGCATTCACTCATCGGCGGTTACAAAGGGATGGTGGCGGCAGGCTGGCCGATGAAAAGCGGCGAATAAAACCGTAAACGTCCGGCTTGTGGATTTTGTTCGGCGTTCCTCCTTCAGGCGGCCCAACAAGCCGCGTAAACGCGGAACTTCAAACTCAAACAAAGAGCATTCAAGCCGATCGTGGCGGTTATCTCGGTTCCAGACCGGCGCTCGCGTGCGATGCCGCGCAAAAAATGGGCTATCGCAACGTCCACTCGCTCATCGGCGGCTACAAAGGAATGGTGGCGGCAGGCTGGCCGATGAAGAGCGGGGACTAAGGCACAAACGGCTTGGTATTCTCAGAAACCTTTATGGATGCATATGTTTCTTCGAAGTTTTTATGCACCAAAAAGTTCGCAAAGTTAGGATTGAGAGCTGCTAGCCAATGCAAAAAGGCGAGGACAAAAAGCGACACCCAAATAAGGACAACAATCAAATACGACCAACATGACTGCCACACCTGCGGGAGAGACCATGTTACCGCCAGCCAACCAATTGCGACAGAGATATAAAAAACGAGCGGTTGAAATATACTGAGAAAACCGCGGGATAATTTAAAGACTTTTCGCCAACCACCCTTGAGACCAGTGATTTCTTTCGAAAGTTCATCTATTCGATCGTAACCGAATGTTCTACGCATGCTGAGCATGATTCGTGTATGATACAAGCTGTTACCACGCAAGGCGTAGGCATGGTAAATATAATTGCTCAGGATTAACGTCTCGATTAGCCCGTAAAGACCAAAAACTAGAACGACAGGCGCTAAAATATTAGAATGGTGCAGATCTGCAAAGTCAAATCCACTTTTAGCAATTGCTACAGCAGCGATAGCACCGGCAAGTCCAGTAGTAACATGAAGACTCAACTCAATACACTTGCTTTGGATCTGGAGGCGGGACTGCATTAAGCTCATCCAAAGTCGGAAAACTTCAGAATCAATGGCCGCATCCGAGGGCGTCTCTTGTGGCTTTGATATTTCCATAGCATGCCGCTGCCATTAAACCTCTCATTATCCCGTAATTGGATCTCTCGCTGTGACGGTTGCGGTCGGAAGTGGGGAACGACGGTGGAAGCAAACCCGGTTCAGCGCGTTTGCAACGGAGACGACCTTTTCGTGCGTGCACTCGCCCATGAGGCAGATTTGAATCCAGTTTTTCCGGCGCAAATAGCCGCTGTTGTAGCTCAACAGATAACCGGATTCCTGCATGGCTTCGCCGATTTTCACCGAGTTCATTTCCTGCGGCAACGCCACCGTGACGACCGCCGGCGAAGTTTTCGCGCCGCTGCCAATCAAATTGAAACCGAGTTCCGTCAGCCGCGAGCGCAGCCACGCCGACCATTCGGCCGTTTCCGCAAATCGTTTTTCCCAATTCACGCGTTTCACCGCCGCGTGCAGCGCGTGGAGCAGGTTCGACGAGAACGTGAACGGCGTGCCGTCCTGTTCAGCGGAATAGCCGAGATCGAGATAGCGCGGCAACCGGTCCGGTGCGGCGGCGATTTCGTGGTTGTAGAAAACCATCGAAATGCCCGGATAGGCGCGCAGGCCCTTGCCGCTGGAGCAGGCCGCCAGATAAACGCCGCTCAAATCCACCGCCATCGTTCCGATGGAGCTGATGCCATCAAGGCACAATTTCACGCCACGCTCCGCGCACATCGCCTTGAGCGCGTCGAGGTCTGCCAAAATGCCCGTGGAGGTTTCGCAGTGCGTGCACCAGAGCCAGGTGACTGCCGGTTGACGATTGCCGATTGGCGATTTTCCAGAACGAGCGGACTTGCGTCCACTGCCACGAGGTTCATTTAGCTTCTTCTCAACGGCTTTCAAATCCAGCGGTCGGCCCCAGTCAAAGGCGAGCGCGTCAAATTTCAGGTTGAACCGCCGCGCGTGGTCCACGAGGCGTTCGCCAAATTCGCCGTTGCTCAAAACCAATCCGCGGCCCTTGAGCAGCGACAATTGGCCGGCGACGGCGTCGTTGGCCAGGGTGCCGGAGCCGACGAACAACTGGGCATGTCCGGCGCGGACGAGTTCGCAGAGGATTTGCTTGGCGGACTGAAAATCCTTTTTGAAACTTTCGCCGCGATGCGATTCCGGCGCCTGCTCAAACGCGCGGCGCACCTCGCGACGCACCGCCACCGGGCCGGGCAGAAAATTCACCGCGCTGGGATGAAACGAACGCGCGGGCGACGAGCGCAGGAATTCGCGCGCGGTCACCTCGAACGTTTCAAGCGTGACGTACATCGGCTGGAACTGCGCGTCGCCGCTGCCAACCATCGGGCCGAACGGCACGAAGCCGAGGTGCTGATACAATCTTTGCTGCCGTGTGGTGCCGGAAATGATGGCGAGGTCGTAGCCCTTTTCGACGCCGTGCTGCCAGAGCAGCGCGAGAATGCCCTGCAACACCTGCGCACCGCGGAATTTTTTCTCAATGGCCAGAAGGCGGATTTCGCAAACCGTCCGGCCTGTTGGCAGAAAGGCGTCCAGGTTCGGCAGTTTCTGGTCGAGCGAAAACGGGCGCTTGCCGCGCACGGCGAGCATCCCGACGAGCTTTTGATGGCTCAGGCAGATCAAATAGGTGTTTTCGGCGTGGAACTTGTCCACGAGCCGCTGGGCCGGGGACGCCTGATGTTGGGGGATTTCATCGACGAAGGTTTTGTAATTGAGCCGGTGAATCTGCTCGAATTCCCAATCCTCGCTCGCGCATTTGAACACCAACGGTTCCTGTGTGCTCATAATTTTGTGTGTTCGGGTTTGGATGCGACACCGCGCCGCGCCAACAGCGCAGCCATTTCTTCCGCTAAATTCCGCCGGTGCGCAAACAAAATAATCGCGGCCAGCACGGTCATGAGCGTCGCCGTCAGACCGTCACGGTTAAACCACCAGTCCACCAGCGGCAGACAGGCATAGACGAACATGGCCGGAAAAAGACTCTTTCGCGTGGCGGCAAAACCCGCCAGGAACACAACGAAAATCGTCAGCGCGACGCGATAATCAAACACCAGCAGCGCCGCAAACGAGGTGGACACGCCCTTGCCGCCGCGAAAGTGCAGTTGCACCGGCCAGACGTGCCCGGCGACCACGGCCAGCACCGCCAGTGCCATGGCCAGTCGGCTGTAATTGGTGAATTCCGCCACGAACCAGACCGCCAGCGCGCCCTTGGCCATATCACACAACATGGTGAGGATGTAGCCGGCTTTGCCAAGAATGCGGCCAACGTTGCGCGCGCCGACGCTGCCGCTTTCGATTTCACGGAGGTCACGTCCGGTGCGTGAGCGGACGAGGTAGTAGCCGGTCGCGAAGCAGCCGAGCGCATAAGCACCCAGCGCGCAACCGGTTGCCCGGAGCCAGTGTGCGGACTGCAGTTGTTCGATCCACATCATGCGGGCATTCGCTTTTTGACGAAACTGCCGCCAGCTTAAACGAAACCGCGCCCGGGTGTGAATTAAAAATTTCAATCGGCGCTCTTTTTCTTTCGATGTGCCGCCGCGGTGCCGCTTTGTCTCGACAACGGGGAAAATTTGCGCCAGAGTTTCAGTGCCAGGGCCCATGGAATGTGGACTTACGAACCCCGCCAGGGCCGGAAGGCAGCAACGGTAGTTTGCTCGACATCTGCCGTGGTCACCCTGGCATGGTTATTTTCGATTTACGAATTGCGTTCGACGATTGTATCGCCAAATTCGCCCGTAAATCGTAAATCCGAAACCGGAAATCGAACATGGCTTATCAGGTCATCGCCAGAAAATACCGTCCGCAACGGTTCGCCGACGTGATCGGCCAGGAACACGTCACGCAGACGCTCGCCAATGCCATCGGGCAAAAACGCATTGCGCACGCCTACCTGTTTTGCGGCCCGCGCGGCACCGGCAAGACGACCATCGCCCGCATTTTTGCCAAATGCCTGAATTGCGCCGGCGGCCCGAAAATCAATTTCGACGACAAGGACCCGCGCTGCATTGAAATTGCCGAAGGCCGGTCGCTTGATGTCCTGGAAATTGACGGCGCGAGCAACAACGGCGTCGAACAGGTGCGCGAGCTGCGCGAGACCTGCAAATACGCGCCCGCCAACTCGCCGTTCAAAATTTACATCATTGACGAAGTTCACATGCTTTCGACGGCGGCGTTCAACGCGCTGCTCAAGACGCTGGAGGAGCCGCCGGCGCACGTGAAGTTCATGTTCGCCACGACCGACCCGGAAAAGGTCCTGCCGACCATCCTTTCGCGCTGCCAGCGTTTTGATCTGCGCCGGATTCCCAGCGCGCTCATCACCAAGCACCTCGCGCACATCGCCAAGCTGGAGAAGGTGAAAATTGACGAGGCCGCGCTTCATGCCATCGCACGCGGCGCGGACGGCGCGATGCGCGACGCCGAATCAACGCTCGACCAGCTTATCAGTTTTTGCGGCGAAAAAATTGAGGAGGCGGACGTGCTGTCCATGTTCGGCCTCGCCGCCCAAGGCCAGGTTCTGGGATTGAGCAAGGCCGTGCTCGCCGGCGAAATTCAGACCGCGCTCACCGAATTGAACGAACTTGCTCAAAACGGCAAGGACCTCGGGCGCCTGCTTTCCGATTTGCTGAATCATTTCCGCAACCTGCTCATCTTCCAGGTTTCACGCGGCGACTTGAACCTGCTCGAAGTCTCCGAGGCGGAGATTGCGGCACTCAAGGAACAATCTTCTCTCGCCGGCACCGAATCGCTCACGCGAATTCTCGAAGTGCTTTCCGATTCCGAACTGCGCCTGCGGGACGCCGCATCCAAGCGAATCCTGCTCGAAGTCACCCTGCTCAAGGCCATCGAAGCGCGCAATGCCGTCAGCCTGGATTCAGTTTTGAAACAGTTGAACTCGATGCGCGGCGGTGGTGGCACAGGCGCCCAGCCCGTGTCTAAGTCCGCAACTTCTGCCGCAGCCGCTCCGGCAACACGGCCAGTTGCCAAAAGCCACGCAGTTCATCAGGAGGTTGCCGCTGTGCCCGCGCCGCCGGTTGAAGCTGTTCCGGTTTCCGCCGATCTGGCCGGGCTGTGGACAAAACTGATCGAGGCCGTTGGCCGCGTCAGCCCGTTCACGCGCAGTTATCTCGTGGACGCGAATCCCGTTTTGTTTGAGAAAAACATCCTGACCATCGGCTTCGACCCTGAATTTGAGGATCACCTTGGTCTCGTGGACAACGCGCGCAACCATGTGTTGCTCCAGACCAAGCTCGCCGAGCTCGGCCATCCGAACGCGCAGATCAAATTTATCAAAACCGAGGCATCCGTCGTCCGCGCGCCGCGGCCGTCCCCAATCGCGCCAAAGCTGAACGAAGGCGGGGCTTCGGCGTCTTCGCCGCCCGCCGTCAAAGGAAAACCGGTTCCCGTTGCCTTCAGCAAGGATGATTTCAAAAATGATCCGTTGATTCAAAGGGCGCTGGAAATTTTCAAAGGCCAGATTGTCGAAGTCCGCGCATGATGTTTCCGGAACCCAAAACCGAGACCCAAACCCAAATTTATGTCGAGCATTGGAAAACTGATGAAACAGGCTGCGCGAATGCAGCAGCAGATGGAACAGGTGCAGGCGCAACTCGCCGCGCGCACGGTCGAGGCCACCAGCGGCGGCGGCGCGGTCAAGGTCATCGCCAGGTGCGACGGCAGCATCGCGTCCATCAAAATTGATCCGCAGGCGCTCAATCCGTCCGACGCGCAGTTGCTCGAAGACATGATTGTGACTGCGGCGAACCAGGCGCTTGGCCAGGCCAAGGACATTTCCAACGCAGAAATGGGCAAGGTCACGGCGGGATTGAGCCTGCCGGGGTTTGGGTGAAATGCCGGGAAAATGACTAATGACGAAACCCTAATGACTAAAGAATGCCAAATGTCGAAGCCCGAAATTCCAATGGTCGCCGGAAAAGATTCGTCATTAGGTTTTAGTCATTCTTTCGTCATTAGCGCTTAGTCATTCGTCATCCATTGCCCATGTTGCCCGATTCCATCACCGCGTTGATTTCCGCGTTGAACAAGCTGCCCGGCGTGGGGCCGCGCTCCGCCGAGCGCATCGCTTTGCATCTCGTGCAAACGGATTCCACGGCGGTGAAGCAGCTTGCCGACACGATGCTCCTTGCCCGCGCGAAAATCCAATCCTGCACGACCTGTGGCGCGTTGACCGAGAAATCCCCCTGCTCCATTTGCAATGATCATCGCCGTGATCCCTCGCTGGTGTGCGTGGTCGAGCGCGCGGTGGATATTTTGAGCATCGAAAAGTCCGGCACGTTTCGCGGCAAATTTCATGTTCTCGGCGGGACAATCTCGCCGCTGGACGGCGTCGAACCGGAGGACCTGCGCATTGCGGAGCTGGAAAAACGGCTGAAGCAGGAGCCGATCGGCGAAATCGTCATCGCGCTGGGCACCGACGTGGAAGGCGACGCCACGAGCCATTACCTCGCCAAACGGCTGGCGCGCAAAGGGCTGAAAATTTCCCGCATCGCCTATGGTTTGCCCGCCGGCAGCGGACTGGAATTCGCCGATGAACTGACGCTGAGCCGCGCGCTGGAAGGACGCAGGGAAATGTCGTGAGCACGGTTGTTGTCTTCGATCTCGGCAAGGTTTTGGTGGACTTCGATTACTCGATCGCCGCGCGCAAAATCGCCGCCCGCAGCACAATGTCACTCGACGGCATCAACCGTTTTGTCGGCGATTCCGGCATCACCGTCAAATACGAACTCGGCTCGGTCACAAGGCGGGAGTTTTTCGAGCAGGCGCGGCAGGCCATGGGATTTCACGGCACTTTCGAGGAGTTCGGCGAATTTTTCGCCGACATTTTCACGGAAATTCCGCCGATGATTGAGCTTCATGCCGCATTGCGCCGGCGCGGCATTCCGACCTACATTTTCTCGAACACGAACGACCTCGCCGTCGAACACATCCGCCGGAACTTTCCGTTTTTCAAACATTTCGACGGTTATATTCTTTCCTACCAAATTTGCGCGATGAAACCGGACTCGAAAATTTACGAGGCGTTGGAAAAGCTGGCCGGGCGGCACGGCGCGGACATTGTTTACCTGGACGACCGGCCGGAAAACGCGGCGGCGGGAGCGGCGCGGGGATGGCGGGCAATTTTGCACGAATCACCGGAAAAATCCCGCGCGGCGGTGGAGAAATTCGGCTTGTTGTAGTGTCGGCGTTACGGCCAATTAATTCAAACGCGGCTTGACCGGTTTGACGGGCTTAAGGCCGACTTCATGGGCGATATCGTCAAATTCTTCGTGGCTGACATTTTCGAGCTGCTTGCCGCGCGCCTTGAGCTTTTCGTTGATTTTGACGGCCTTTTCGGTCATCACCGCGTGCGTTTCCTCGGTGCCGCCAACAAGCGCGAAATTTGGCCCGGTGGTGAGCCGTCTATGACCATCGGAGTCCAACCCGACACCAAGCAATATCGCTTTGCGTTTCTTTTTACCACCGGCGTTCGCCATGAATTCAGGCTAAATGCGGTTCATCATCCGGTCAAGTCACAGACACTTGCACAAACGCGACGCCGGTTCTTCAGCGGTGGAGCGCCCAGCTTTTGAATTTGCCTTTTTCAGTTTTAAAGATTTACTTGCGCGCAGACCATGCCATCGCTCAAATCAAACGTTCTCCGTCCGGCAATCCTCGCTGCATGTCTTTTGAGCCTGTGCGGACAATCATTTTGCCGCGCACAAACGGCAACCATTTTGTGGAAATTCCCCCTGCCCTTCCGTGAATTTTACCGGAATGCCACATCGTCGGCGGCCGTTGCTCCCGACGGCACGATTTATCAGGCGACATTTCAGGGCGATTTGTTCGCGCTCACGCCTGATGGCGCCATAAAATGGAAGTTCAAGGCGGGCCGCGAAATCACATCGTCACCGGCGATTGCCGACGATGGCACAATTTACTTCGGCTCGCGCGACCGGAAATTTTACGCCGTCTCGCCGGCCGGCAAACTCAAATGGACCTTCGCAACCGGCGCGTGGGTGGATTCCTCGCCGGCCATCGGCGCCGACGGCACGGTTTATTTCGGTTCCTGGGACAAAAACTTTTACGCGCTGAATCCCGATGGCTCGCAAAAATGGGTTTTTGCCACAAGCAATATCGTCGTCTCCTCGCCGGCGATTGGCGCGGACGGCACGATTTACTTCGGCTCCCACGACAGAAAATTTTATGCGTTAAAACCGGACGGGACGGTTCGCTGGACTTTTTTGACGGGCGCCGAAATCATTTCTTCGCCCGCCATCGCCGCCAATGGCACCATTTATTTGACCTCGGAGGACGGAAACCTGTACGCGCTGGGCGCGGACGGAAAGGAGCGCTGGCGTTTGCACACCGGCGGCGCGAACGAGTCGTCGCCCGTGCTCGACGAAGACGGCAACATTTATATGTCGGTGAACGAGCTTGTTTTTTCCGCCGGCAGTGATGGAAAAAAACGATGGGACTGTGGCATGCCGGTGATGGTGGAGACGTCTCCGGTTGTCGCCGTCGACGGGACGATTTATTTTTCGGCGCCGTGGCGCAGGTTGCTGGCTTTTCAACCGGACGGCACTCAGAAATGGCACGCTGACACGGGGTTGAATCTCTCCACCTCGCCGGTCATCGGCAGCGGCGGCGTTGTTTACATCTGCGATGGCGGAACGTTGTACGCCGTCATTCCGCCGGGCAGGCCGGCGCCGCCGGCGAAAAGTTCGTGGCCGATGTTCCGCGCGAATCCACGCCACACCGGCCGCGTGCAAAGTGTGAATTGACCCGGCGTCGGAATTGTTACAGCCGCTCGCGTCCGCCAAAGCCCGTGTCGAGGTCGTGCCAGAATTCGATGTCGTCCTCCTCCTGTTCCCAGCAGAGAAAGGCCTCATGTCCGCCGATGATGGCCGGAAAATCCACCAGCCCGCGCGACAAATCCTTGATGAAAATCCGGCGGCGCTGGAACTCGGCGAGGATTCCCTGCATGTCCGCGAGCGCGCGAATCCAACTGTTCACCGTTTCACCGCCCAAATCATTACCCTGCCCCGTCAATCCGCTCAGGCGTTTGTCGATGCGTTCCAAGTCCTGCCGCAGCCGGTTGAGCTGTTCCAGCCATTGGCGGATCTGCGGCAACAGGGCGCGAGCCTCGTCGCGGGTGTAATGTTTGTCAAAACGATTTTCCATCAGCGGAAAAATTGCCGTGCATCAAGGATAAAACCCCGCCTTGCGCCTGGCAAAACGCAGGCGCGCAAAAGCGGACGAATGAACACGCCGGGCAGGTTACTGCTGCCAGGTGCGCTTCTTGTGCCGATTCAGACGCAGCTTCTTGCGCCGTTTATGCCGGTTGATTTTTGCCTTGCGGCGTTTTTTGATTGAACCCATGCGCGGATGAGATAAGCGAAAACCGGAAGAAAGCCAACCTGATTTTTTGTCCGGACATCCTTTTTAAATTTGCCTTTTCCCCTGACGCCTTTGCCTGACGGGGGGAAAACAGCTCCATTCCCGATGAACTCTGGCCCAGCGCGAAGCATCTTTCCGATGGTGTCGAAAACTTTGAAAGTGACCCAGACAAAATCCATTTCCCACGGCACGGCAGCGGCTGGCTCCCCAGTCTTTCGATCAATCACACGTTCATTGATTATTTTCAACTCAGGTGATTCGCCGCGTCGGCCACGCCGGCGACGACTTCCTCGCGCGACTTCACATCGCGGATGCGGACGTAGTCGTCGCTATCCAGGCGCGCGGTGTGGGACACATTCAATTCCTGCGCACGTTTGAATTGTTTGTCCGGCTTGGCCGGTGTGAGCGGATATTCCACGGCGTATCCGGCGGCGCGCAAATCCTGGACGAGTTTCAGGGATTGCGGGCGGAGGTTTTCATCTTCGATCAAAACGAAAACATCCGTGGTGGTGTCGAATTTTGGCAGGAGGCCGCGCGCCTTGAGCAGTTCCAGCAGCACCACGTCACCCATGCCGAAGCCGAGCGCGGGCAGATTCACCTTGCCGCCGCTGACGAGCTTGACAAGATTGTCGTAACGTCCGCCGCCGGCGATGGCGCGGAACTCGCCCTTGGCATCAAAGGCTTCAAAGACCACGCCGGTGTAATACGCCAGCCCCCGGATGACGTGGTAATCCACCTTCACAAATTCGCGCAGGCCGCGCGCGGCAAGATTGTCCAGAATGCTCTGCAGCTCCACCGTCGGTTTGCCGGATTCGATGAATCCATTCACGTCGGCCAGCGAAAAACCAAGCGCGCTCAATTTCCTTTCACTCTCCTCCGGCGGCGTGCGCTCCAATTTGTCAATGATTTGAAAGAACTCGTATTCCTGATCCGGCTTGGCGTCCGGTGTCTGGCGTCTCGAGTCGTAAAATTGTTTCCAGGCGTTCCGGCTGCTCAGGCGGATGACAAAATCCTGTCCGGTCAAACCAAACGAACGCAGCGTGTCAATGAGCAGCGCAATCAATTCCGCATCGGCCGCCGGATCGGTTTCGCCGATGAGATCGGCATTGAACTGAAAATGCTCGCGCAGGCGGCCCTTTTGCTGGCGTTCGTAGCGGAAGAGTTGCGGAATGGCGAACCACTTGACGGGCTTTTTGTAATTGCGTTCGTGCGCGGCGATCATGCGCGCAAGCGTCGGCGTCATTTCCGGCCGCAATGCAACGGCGCGTTCGCCCTTGTCCACGAAATTGTAAAGCTGGCCGACGATTTCGGCGCCGCTTTTGGTGGTGAACAATTCGAGGGATTCGAGCGGCGGACCGTCGTATTCGCGGAAGCCATACCGCCGGGCGGTTTCGCGCCATTGTTTGAAGATAAACTGGCGTGCGTCAGCGCTCCAAACGTTGGAATGCGGCAGTGGTTCGGGATAAAAATCTCGGAAACCGGGCAATCGTTCCATATGACGGGTCTAAACTAGAAGGCCGGCGGTGAAAAGAGAAGGCGAATCGGAAATTTACGTTCAAGCGGGCAGTGCAGGGAAGGGAAAGAGATCCGTTTGATGCCGGAAAGCTTCTGTTCAGAGCCTTCTTGCGCCGGCTCCTGCTTTGGATCGGCAATTGATTTCAGGCCCCAGTTTTTGAGGGCGTGAGCTTGAGCACGTCGGCCCGCATTTCCTTGCCGGCCTTGAATTTCACCATGGCGCGGGCGGGAATGGGCACATCGGTCTCCGGCGAATTTGGATTGCGGCCGACGCGTGCCT
Source organism: uncultured Verrucomicrobiae bacterium (assembly GCA_963764175.1). Classification (GTDB taxonomy): domain Bacteria; phylum Verrucomicrobiota; class Verrucomicrobiia; order Limisphaerales; family UBA11358; genus UBA11358. The sequence continues at coordinate 200,359 of CAVXRE010000017.1, forward strand.
TGCGGATTTTGACCTCGAAGACGCCGAAATTGCGCAATTCCACCTTGTCGCCCTTGGCAAGCGCTTCGGCGATGTAATCCATGGTTTTCTGGACGACGTCGAACACTTGCTGCTGGACAAGGCCGGTTTCATTACTGATGCGGATGATGAGGTCACGTTTGGTCAGAGTCATAGCTATTTGTCGGGTTGGGTTGATTTAATCACTGAACGACACGGATTGTCCAGAAGTCATTGGCGAGATTGTCGTCGGTCACATACGCGTATGGCAGGGTGAAATAACCTTTCATGCCCCATCCGGCACCCCACGAATTGCGGACGACGAACCACTGCTTCGCGTCATCGTAGCCAACGCCGGCGACCGCGTGGCCTCCGACGGCCCGCTCGCCGGATTTTGGCAGCGAAGCATGGCCGGTCCTGGCCACTTGCGCGCTTTCAAAACTTTCATAAACGGTGAATCCAAAAACAAACGGATAGCCCGAAGCAAGGCAGCCTTTAAGCTGGCCCAAAACCGGTGTCACGCGCTGATACAAAACCACCTTGTACTTCAGCGCGTCGGCGTAACACTTCGCCGGCGGTTTGGTCTTGAATTTGGCGATGACGTAGGGCCATTCGGTTTCCGGGCAGTCGCCCTGTTTGCCGACGCTTTTTATGCCGTCGCGGATTTGCGCGCCGCTGTCGGAACTGATCGTGTGTTCCATGGCGCGTTCGTCGTAATAAATGAACAGGCGCGACGGAGTGAAGCCGGCCAGTTTTTGTTTCATCCGGTCAAATTGAATTGCGGCGGCGATGGCATTGGCAGCGCAGCTGCCAAGCTGGCCCTGGTCGTAAACTGGCGGGCATTGCGGGCGCAGGTCAACCCTGGCCGGCAGCGCGGCGGCCAGTTCGCCGGGCGCGCTGTAAAGCTGGTCGCGATGGTCCGGCAAATCCGGCAGCCAGCCATAACGGGCAATCTTGTAGCCCATGGGTTTCATTGCCATTCCTAAAATGAACGATGCCATTTTATTATGTAAAGTCATTGTTTTGTCCACAAGAAAAAAGAGGGCCGGCCTTATGCCTTGGCACTAAAAACTTTACAGTCCGGGCGCGAATTCGCAAAGTATGCTTGTGATTGAAAGTGCTCCAAGATTTCAGCCTGCACAATCGTCTCCGACTGCCGGGCGGCAAACTGGTCTGGCTGGAGATTTGGAAACCGCCATCCTGCGGGCACAGGAAAATTTGCTCGGCTTGCAGCATCCTGAAGGTTTCTGGGTGGGCGAGTTGATGGTGGATTCCACGCTCGTTTCCGACACGGTGATTTATCACCACTGGAACGGCAAGGTGGACAAGGCATGGCAGCGCAAGGCGGTCAACCACATCCTCTCGATGCAACTGCCCGATGGCGGCTGGAACATCTACCACGGCGGACCGTCGGAGGTGAACGCCACCATCAAGGCCTACCTCGCCCTGAAGCTCGCCGGCGTGTCCGTGACCGACCCGCGCATGTTGCGCGCCCGCGAAGTGGCGTTGCGGCTCGGCGGCGTGCCGCGCATGAACACGTTCTCCAAGCTTTACCTCGCGCTGATCGGCCTGTTCCCGTGGGAATTTGTCCCGACAATCCCCTGCGAGGTGATGCTCATCGGCAAATGGTTCCACGTGAATTTCTGGGACATGAGCAACTGGTCTCGCGCCATGCTCGTGCCGCTGGCCATCATCAACCATTTCAAACCCACCCGCCCGGTGAATGTGGATTTGGACGAACTCTACCCGGAAGGCTACCACGAGCGTGACCTCGCCCTCGCGCCCGATCCGGACAATCTTTCGTGGCGGAATTTTTTCCTCTGGCTGGATCGCCTGCACAAATTCGCCGAATGGTTCGCCGAGCACAAAATCCATCCCTTTCGCAATCGCGCCCTCAAAAACGCCGAACGCTGGATGCTCGAACGGTTTGAAGGTTCGGACGGCTTGGCGGCGATTTTCCCGGCGATGCTCAATTCGCTCATCGCCCTCAAGGTGATCGGCTATCCCGATGACCATCCGCAGGTCGTCCGCGCCGAACGCGAACTCAAGAAGCTTGAACACGAGACTGAAAACGATGTGCGCATAGAACCGTGCTTCTCCCCGGTCTGGGACACGGCCATCGTTGCCATCTGCCTGCACGAATCCGGCATTTCGGAAAATCATCCGTCGCTCAAACACGCCGCCGAATGGCTGATGGACCGCGAAATTCGCTTTTGCGGCGACTGGATCCACAAGAATCCCGCCAAGGTCGAGCCGAGCGGCTGGGTTTTTGAATACAACAACAAATGGAACCCCGACGTGGATGACACCGCGATGGTGCTGCTCGCGTTGCGAAAAATCCCGACTGACAATCCCAAAAAACGCGACGAATGTTTCGAACGCGGCCTGAAATGGATGATGACATTCCAGTGCAAGGACGGCGGCTGGGCGTCGTTCGACAGGGATTGCACAAAAAACATCCTGGAAAAGGTGCCGTTCGCCGACCACAACGCCATGCTCGATCCGGAATGCGCCGACATCACCGCGCGCATCCTGGAATTGCTCGGTTACGAAAACTGGAAAACCGATCATCCGCAGGTGGCGGAGGCATTGCAGTTCGTTCGCGAGCATCAGGAACCCGACGGTTCGTGGTATGGCCGCTGGGGCGTGAATTACATCTATGGCACCTGGCAGGTTCTGCGCGGGCTGCGCGCGATGAACGTTGACATGACCCAGCCGTGGCTGCTCAAGGCGCGCGCCTGGCTCGAAAGCGTCCAGCACGAAGACGGCGGCTGGGGCGAGCGTTGCAACACCTACGACGATCCGGTTTTCAAGGGTCAAGGGCCGAGTACCGCCTCGCAAACCGCGTGGGCCATCATGGGATTGTGCGCGTTCGACGACGCGGAAATTCCCGCGCTCAAACGCGGCGTCGAGTATTTGATCCGCACACAAAACCCCGACGGTTCGTGGACGGAGGATGAAACGACCGGCACCGGTTTCCCGAAGGTTTTCTATCTGAAATACGACATGTATCGCAACGCATGGCCATTGCTGGCGTTCGCCACGTATCAAAAAATTCGCGAACGCGCCAACGGCCACCCGCATCCGGGCATGGAACTTTCACCGCAAGTCGTGAAAAATGCCGGCCATGCTTGAGCAAACCGTCCAGATTGTTTCCAACGAGTACAACCCGGACTAGACTCGTCACCAAACCATGAGCACGCGGGCGCGGAATGAAAAGAAGTTTGGCCAATGGGACGAGTTGTCCGGCGGCGGGCGGCGTTACCGGCTCGATGTGCCGGGCAAATTGGGATGGCTGGCGTGTTATCTCAAGGATGTGGACGCGGGCGAAACCACGGTGCGTTTCTGGCAGGAAATTTACGACGACACGGGCAAGCTGGTTGAGACACATGAGAAATTCCCGGTGGATAAAGGCCACCAGAAGGTGTAGGATACAACCATGACGATCACGAAACAGACTGTCGCCGACAAAATCGCCGCGTATCTCCATCACGAGATCACGCTGCCGCAATTGGTGGACTGGTCGGAGCGCGCCCTTATGGACGGCGAGCTTGCCGAGCGCGATGCCAAGACACTTTCGTCCGTCATCGCCCGTCTCGGGGTCGCCGATGTGCGCGCGTTTGGTCTCGCATGGGAAGATTGCGAAGAACTTCTCCACAAACTTGGCTTTTCTCCGCGCGTGGAGGTTATCGCGGCATGATGCGCAGTTGAAATTCATTTTCGGCTTGCCGGGCCTTTGCCGCGCCGAAGCGGCTTCGTCCGCGCAGGCGGGAGTCTCGCCCCAACCGAATCCGTCTGTCTTTGTCCGTTCACACGCAAAGTTGACAGGTTTGCCGTTGGCGACCATGCTGCTAACCGCCGATGCTTGAGCAAACCGTCCAGATTGTTTCCAACGAGCGCGACACCGATTCCTATTTCCGTCTCGTGTTGCGCGCGCCGCAAATCGCGCCGCTCATCCAGCCCGGACAATTTTCCCACGTCCGCGTCCCGACGATAAAGGACGCCTTGCTGCGTCGTCCGTTCAGCATCTTTCAAGTCGAAGACGACACGTTTTCCATCCTCTACAAAACCGTCGGCAAGGGCACGGAGGCTTTGTCGCGAATGGGTACTGGCGAGGAACTCAGCGTGATTGCGCCGGTCGGTCATGGATTTGCCGTGCCAAAACGCGGCAGTGAAACTCCCCTGCTCGTCGCCGGCGGTTATGGCATGGCGGCAATGTATCTGCTGGCACAACGCTCGCCGCAACGCGGCATCGTATTCGTCGGCGGCCGGCGGCGCGTGGACATCTTGTGCGAAAAGGAATTTCATGCGCTCGGCTGGGCCGTTCGCGTGACCACCGAGGACGGCAGTCACGGTGAGAAAGGGCTTGTGACGAAACCGTTGCAGGCCGAACTGAAACGCCACGCGAAAGGCCGGAAGCTGTTTGCCTGCGGCCCGACCGGCATGTTGCGTGCGGTTGGCAAAATCGCAGAAGACTTCAACGTGCCGGCTGAGCTTTCGATGGACGAACACATGTGCTGCGGCGTCGGCGTTTGCCTGACATGCGTCATCCCGGTCAAGACCAGCGATGGCTGGGAATACCAGCGCACATGCACCGAAGGGCCGGTGTTTGATGCGCGAAAAGTTTTATGGGAGATGCCCGGATGAATTTACGATTTACGATTTACGGTTTACGGTTGGGGAGCGCGCACGCCAGGGGCGCAGCCTTTCGCACCCAAACGGAAAATAATCCGGAGGTGCATTCGTGAACCTCTGCGTTCAAATCGGCGGGCTGAAGCTGCAAAATCCGGTGATGGTAGCTTCGGGCACGTTCGGCTATGGCGTCGAATACTCGCAACTGCTCGACCTGAACCAGCTCGGCGCGGTGGTGGTGAAAGGCATCCGGCTGCATCCGGTTCGCGGGAACCCGACGCCGCGCACCGCCGAAGTCACCAGCGGCATGCTCAATGCCATCGGACTTCAAGGTCCAGGCGTGGACGGGTTCATCAAAAAATACTGGCCGTTCCTCAAGACATTGAAAGTGCCGGCCATCATCAACATCTGGGGCACGACGGTCGGGGAATACGCCGAAGTGGCGCGGCGTTTTGATGCGCTCGGCGGTGTCGGCGCGCTGGAACTGAATGTCTCCTGCCCGAACATCAAGGAAGGCGGCGCGCAGTTCGGCACCGATTTGAAATTGCTCGCACAGGTTGTCGCCGCGTGTCGAAAGGCAACGAAACTGCCGTTGATTACGAAGATGAGTCCGAATGTCGTCGGCATCGCGCCTTATGCCAAGGCGGCGGCGGACGCGGGCAGCGATGCGCTGGCGGTAACCAATAGTTATCCGGCCATGGCGATTGACATCGAAACGCGGAAACCGAAGCTGGCGAACGTCACCGGCGGCCTGACCGGACCGTGCATCAAGCCGATCGCAATCAAGCTGGTCTGGGAAGCCGCGCAGGCGGTGAAGATTCCCATCATCGGCATGGGCGGCATTCAAAACGCGGCGGATGCGATTGAATTCATGATGGCCGGCGCGACGGCGGTGGCGGTGGGCACGGCAAATTTCTACGAACCGCAGACGCCGTTGCGGGTGATTGCCGGCATTCGCGAATTCATGCGGAAACACAATATCAAGGATTTGCGGGAAATCACCGGCAGCGTGCAAACGACGAAGTAACAATGTAACGGCGGTCTATGACCGTCGCATTTTCTTGATTTGCGACGCTCACAGAGCGCCGCTACATGCGCTGGACACGGCAAACTCATTTTGAAAACATGCCTTGAATCTTTATGTTTGAGCATCGTTCCAGCCCATTGTTGCCGCGCCGGCAATTTTACGCGCGCCTGGCCCGGAGCGCGGCCGTGGCCCTGCTGGTCGTCGCGGTGGCGCTCGGCATCGGCATGATTGGCTACCGCATCTTTGAGCCGATGTCGTGGGTGGACGCCTACGTCAACGCGGCGATGATTTTGTCCGGCATGGGGCCGGTGTCGTCACTGCAAACCGATGCGGGCAAGATTTTCGCCGGTTGTTATGCGCTGTTCAGCGGCCTGGCGTTCCTGTCGAGCATCGGAATCGTTTTCGCCCCCGCATTTCATCGCTTCCTCCACAAATTTCACGTGGAAGAATCCAAACGCGACAAGGAAAAGGACAACGACACCATAGTTTTGGGTTGAGCTTCGCGCGCGCACCGGTATTCTCGGTTCGATAAAACGCCATGAAATATTCGCCATCGGATTCACGTTACCAGGGCATGCGATACAATCGCAGCGGCCGCAGCGGTCTCAAGCTTCCCGCCATTTCGCTCGGGCTGTGGCATAACTTCGGCGGCGTTGACGTTTTTGAAAACGGCAGGACGATGGCGCGGCGCGCGTTCGATTTGGGCATCACGCATTTCGACCTGGCAAACAATTACGGACCACCGCCCGGCTCGGCGGAGGAAACGTTCGGGCGCATTTTCCGCGGCGATTTCAAACCCCATCGCGACGAGCTGATCATTTCCACCAAGGCGGGTTATACGATGTGGCCCGGGCCTTACGGCGACTGGGGTTCGCGCAAATATCTGGTCGCCAGCCTCGACCAGAGTTTGAAGCGCATGAAACTGGATTACGTGGACATTTTTTATTCCCACCGGCCCGACCCGGAAACGCCGCTGGAGGAAACAATGGGCGCGCTGGATTTCATCGTGCGCAGCGGCAAGGCGCTGTACGCCGGCATTTCCAATTACAAACCGGAGCCGGCCCGCAAGGCCGTGCAAATTCTCCGTGCGCTCGGCACGCCGTGCCTCATTCACCAGGCGTCCTGCAGCATGTTCAACCGCTGGATTGAAGACGGCCTGCTGGAAACGCTCGCGCAGGAAGGCGTCGGCTGCATCGCGTTCTCGCCGCTTGCGCAGGGATTGCTGACCGACAAATACCTTCGCGGCATTCCCAAAGGCTCGCGCGCTTCCAGGCCGAACGGCTTTTTGCGGCCGGAACACGTCACCCCCGAAAAAATCGCGAAGGTAAAACGGCTGGACAAACTCGCAAAGGCGCGCGGCCAGACCCTCGCCCAAATGGCGCTGGCCTGGGTGATGCGCCATCCGGGAATGACGTCGGCCCTGATTGGCGCCAGCCGCGTCGCGCAAATCGAGGACGCCATCGGAACATTGAACAATCTGACCCTCGCCGCCGATGAACTCCGGGAAATCGAGGCCATCCTGAAAAGCTGAATTGTCGCGCCATTCTTCTTTTGCGCTTCGAGCGCGACAGGTTATTCTTCATCCGTGCTTTGGGCCTTCACCAAATATCATGCGCTTGGCAATGACTACATTGTCATTGACCCGAAGAACCTGCCGGCGCCGTTGACGGCGGCGCAGATCAAGACGATTTGCCATCGCAATTACGGCGTCGGCTCGGACGGCATTTTGCTCGGTCCCCTGCCCTCGAAAAAAGCAAAGTTCGCGCTCCGCGTTTTCAATCCCGACGGCAGCGAGGCCGAGAAGAGCGGCAACGGCCTGCGGATTTTTTCACGCTGTTTGTGGGACCGGAAACTGGTCGGCAAGGACGAGTTCGTCCTTGAAACGCCCGGAGGCCTCGTGCGGGCAACGGTCACGAACCGCGGGAAAATCGTGCGCGTCGAAATGGGCCGGGTCAGCTTCTGGAGCGACGAAATTCCCGTGGCCGGCCCGCGCCGCGAAGTCATCAACGAAGCGATTCACCTGCGCGGGCAGCAGTTCAATTTCTGCGCCGCGACCATTGGCAATCCGCATTGCGTGCTGCCATTGCAAAAAATCAGCGCCGACCTGGCCCGGCAAATCGGCCCGCTGCTGGAGACGCACCTGCGCTTTCCGAACCGCACCAATGTGCAGCTCATGAAGGTGCTCGACCGGAACAACATCCAGATTGAAATCTGGGAGCGCGGCGCGGGTTACACGCTGGCCAGCGGCAGCAGCAGCAGCGCGGCGGCGGCGGTGGCGCACCGGCTCGGCCTGTGCGACCGCGAAATTTCCGTCCACATGCCCGGTGGTGTCATCGCCATCGAAATCGGCGACCATTTTGCGATTCGCATGACCGGCCCGGTCACTAAGGTGTCCGACGGCGTCATCGCGAAGGAAGTATTCAGCGCTTTTCCCGCTTAATCCGGCAAGCTTATCCGAAGCAGCGGCTTGTTTCATCGGCCTGGACGGACGGCACGAAACATGCGGCACAAACCCGCGAAAGTCCTTGTCATTGCGAATCACGCTTACTGAAAGCGGGACAGTGCGAGGCAGTTTAGCCCTAAAAAGCCTTATGAAGTTCGTCAAAAACCTGTTGCTCGTGTCGGCGATGTCCGCCGGCCTTTCCCAAACTGTGCCGGCCGCCGTCACCTTTACCAACACGCCCGTGACGGTCAGCAACACCTATAGCGGGGTCATCACGCTGCAAATTGGCGGCCTGACCAACACCGAAACGGTGGTGGTGCAGAAATTTCTCGACCTGAACAACAATGGCGTCGTGGATTCCGGCGATTATCTGGTACAGCAGTTTACTTTGACGGACGGCCAGCCGGGCATGGTCATTGGCGGGGTCACGAACTTGAATGTTCCCGGGGACACCAACACGACCGCAGGGCAAATCACGGCATCCATGAACTTTCTAAACGGCGATTTCGTGCAGAACATTGCCGGGAATTATCTTATCGTTCTTTCCAGTCCGGTCGGCCATTTTTCGGCGATAACAAATCAGTTCAGCGTCACCAATTTCCCCTTCGGGCAAAAGATTACCGGCAACGTGGTCAGCAACAGCACGCCTGTTCCCGATGCCGTTGTCATTTTATTCCCTCCGCCGCGCGCCGGCAATCATGGTCCTGGAAACCCGCTGGCCGGGACGGTCGCAGACAATTCTGGCGTTTACACCATTCAACTGCCGCCGGGCACTTATGTGCCGGTGGCTTTCAGAAACAGCTACGTCGCCAATTACGGAACTTCGCCGGTCCTCACTTTGGCCGGCAGCCAGACCATCACCACCAATCTGTCGCTCACCGCCGCCACGTCAACCATCTCCGGTCAAATCTTTGATGCCGGCAATCCCAGCATCGGACTGCCCGGCGTGATACTCCCGGCGTCAACCAGATCGGGCCTCATCGCCGTCGGTTTCAGCGACACCAATGGCAATTTCTCCATCGGGGTCGGTTCCGGGCAATGGAGCATTGGCAGCGATGACAGTGGTCTGATCGTTCACGGCTATGTTGGATACCGGAATGGCACCAACGTCGCCGCCGGCGCGACCGGCATTGTCGGGCCTTATCCGAAAGCAACAGCGATGTTTTACGGCACGGTGGAAGACAATCTCGGGAATCCGCTGGCGGGAATTGATGTTCAGTCATTCGACAACAACAACGGAGAATATCAATCGGACGGTTACACGGACTCGAACGGGGACTATTTCGTCGGCGTTGTCGGGGGCTTGGGCGCCGACGACCCTTGGATTTTGCAGGTGGATGTCAACAACAGTTCCCCAAATTATATCTACTCACTGCCGGGGTTTGACCAGATTCAACCGACCGGCGGCACCAACATCGCCGTGGGACAGGCTTTGCAGGTCAATATCACCGCCATTCCCGTGGCCGGGCATATCACCGGCAATGTACAGTCAAGCGGCACCAACATTGCGGGAGTAAACGTATATGCTTTCGCGACGATAAATGGTCTCATTTACGACGTGGGTGTGGACACCGATGCCAACGGTAATTATACCCTGAATGTGGCCAACGCCGTCTGGTTCGTCGGTGTCAATTGCAACGGCGCCAACGGGAATGACAACTTGGACAACATCCTCGGGGCCGGAAATTATCAATGCCCGAACGATCAGAACGTCACCAACAGCGGCACGGCAAATTTCAATGTCATACCGTCAAACTCCGGGCAAATCTACGGTTACGTGAAGGACACCGGCAACCATCCGGTCACCAACGTGACCGTTACCGCCAGTGACGGTGTTGGAAATAATTATTCCACCAACACGGACGGCAATGGCTATTATTCATTCATTGTCGGAAACGGAAATTGGGGCGTGAGCGTGGATTGCACCGGCTTGAACTCGCAGGGCTACCAGTGCGTGAGCGGCCAGAATGTGAACGTTTCGACGGATGTGATTGAACAGGATTTTATTGTGCAACCCAATCCCATACCGGTCTTGAGCCTGCCGTCCTGGCTGACGAACCGGTTTTCGTTGCAACTGGCCGGTGTGTCCAATCAAAATTACACGGTTCAAATGTCCACCAACCTGGCCACCACCAACTGGGTCACACTGTTCATCACCAACAATCCGGCGAACAATTCATTTCTTCTGACCGACCCAAACGCCACCAACAAACAGCGCTTCTACCGCATTTTAGTCGGGCCTTAGCCGGCCGCCGCGCGACCGCCGGAACATTTTTCCCGTCAACAATGATGGGATTTGGTTTTCCAAACTGATTTTGCGCGATTGACAGCGCGCGGTTTGGGATTTCAACTGGGTGAACAAATGCCGACCGCTGAACATGCCAACCACCGGGAGACGGCGAACAGACTGGCGCGCCGTGCGCTGTTCAGTTTCATCCTGACGTTTGTCCTGTCGCGGGTGTTTGTGTTCCTCATCATGGCCAGGGAGATGCCCAACCTTTATTTCTTCATGCACGGCACGCATGTGCATCATTTGAACTACGGCATCTTCCTGATGTCGGCGGTCTGCGGCTACAGCGTGTTCCGGCGGCCAACAGGCCGTGCGGCGGAAATCACGGCGTTGTTGTATGGCGTGGCGATGGGCCTGACGTTCGATGAATTCGGGATGTGGCTGCATCTGGGCGGCAGCTACTGGCAACGGGTCAGCGTGGACGCGGTGATCGTGGTGGCGGCGTTGTTTGGGCTGGTCGCCTTCGCGCGTTCGCTGAAGCGGTTTGAGGCGCGTCATTTCCGGGCGTTCATCCTGCTGCTGGTTGTGCTGGTGATGTTTGCAGTTGTGTTATATGCCGCGGGCAATCACCTGGGCGGGATGCTGGGCCCGGAGTTGCAAAAATTGGAGGCGGACTCGTCGCCGTAAATGAAAAATTCCGGCGCACGTTTTCGCCGGCAAGAAACCAGCCGCAAATTATTTTCATGCCACCCCAGTGGCAGTCTCGACGAAAGTGATTTCTCTTAAGCGCTCAAAAAGTAACGACGCGATAAAATCTTTGGCCTGCGTTTGGCGCGAGGTCGGTGGCGTAACCTTGCGTGCCGTCCACCCACGTGTTCCCGTTCAGAGGCAGCCAGGTGGAATCGGTCAGATTATTTTTGAATTGGACTTGATAATTCGTTCCCAACATTGCCGGCCAGGTCAGCGTGGGGCTTTGCAGGGTTGATGGAACGAAAACCATCTGACCGGTAAAAACTTGCACGGGATTCGACGTGGCAATCTTCACCGCGACCAAATCGTTGGCCTGGTTGAAATCCTGTGGAATCAGGTCCGAAGCCCATGTTTGGAAAACAACCGTCCGGCCGTCCCAGCTGAATTGAGGTGCAAACGAGTGGTTGTTGCCGGTCGTTCCAGAGGCGTTGGCGCTCAGAAGCGTGTTGCTGCCGGTCTGCTGGTCGTAAAGGAACACATTCGGGACGCTGTTCGTCACGCCGAAGGTGATGTTGGTGACATAACTGCGGTAGGCCACGAACCGGCCGTCGGAACTGATGGCGGGGGAATCGGACGGCCCATTTGGGATGCCAGTCGGGTTGCTTTGGCTGACCAGGAAATTGGTCTTGGTAACAAAGTCATAGAGGCAAACGTTGGCGATGCCGGTGAACTGGGCGTTGGTGGAATAAGCAAGAAACCTTGCGTCACCACTGAATTGCAATCCGGTGTGAAGACCGTAAAGCGGAGGCCCAATCTCCCAACTGGAATTGGCGCGACGATCCGCCACATAGAATCCGTTCCCACCACCCACGTAGGAAACAGAATACGCAATTCGATTTCCATCAGGGCTGATAGCCAAGCTGGCGATACTGGGGTTGGATGTGTACACGTTGGTAAGGCTGTTCATCCACCCTGGGGTATCCCACACATCGCCCACGCAGAGACCTGGCCAGGATAAATAAGCAACGAAATGGCCATCGGGAGTCATTGAGGCCAAAGATGGCAAAGTGGAGTCAGAGCTAACATCATCATAAGCGGGAAGGGCGAAGGTTCTGCCTGCGTGCAGGTCTCGCAAATACGGGGTTATGGTTTCAGTGCTGGACGGGCTGTTAACGGCGAGATTATTCGCTGTGCTGAGAAAGAGAACGCATCTGCCGTTGGCACTTATCACGGGTGAATAAGAATCGCCGTTACCGGGGCCGGTGCCGAGGGTGTTCACACTCACCAGCGTGGTGGTTCCGGCCTGCAAATCCCGCAGGAAGACATTCTGCTCAATGTTAGTGTCACCCGCGACCAGATTGGTGGCGTCGCTGGTGAATACCACGTAACGACCGTCGCCGCTGATACTTGGGTCTGATGACATACCGGTGGCGTTGGCCAGCCCGTTCATGTCCACGCTGACCAGACAATTTGTTCCGCCGAGGAGGTCATGCATAAACACGGCGCGATACTTGTTGGTGAAATTGGGCACTAGGCTGTCGGCGGCGCTGGCAAAGGCGATGTACCGGCCCGCGGTATCCACGGAAAAAATTGCCGCCGTGCTGGAGCCTGCTGGGGTTTGCGATGGCAACGACGGCTGGCAGACGGAAATCAACTCGATGGTATTGGTCGTGAGATCGCGCAGAAACACATCATAAGCGTGGTTGTTGTCGCTCGGCACCAAGCTTCGGTCGCCCACCTCGTAAGCCTGGGCGTAGATGTTCGTCGCGGGCATTTCCTCGGTGCAGTCAAAGGCCGCATAACGTCCGTCCGGTGTCAGGCGGACGGGATTCAGAAGATCCTTGGGGAAACCGACGCCATTCGTGTCCGCGTCCAGCAGGATGGTGGTGCCGGCCTGAAGATCGCGGAGATACAGATGAAAATCGCCTGTCACGACGTTGGTGGTCAGGGTGGCGGCGCTGCTGAGAAAGGCGACATAACATCCGCTGGAATCAATTGCCGGCCAGTCGCAGATCGAGTTCGCCGGCATCGCGTTATTGGTGTCGCAACTCACCAAGGTCGTCGTTCCCGTCTGGCCGTCCCAAAGAAAAATGTAGGAATTTGAGTTCGTGCTGACGACAAAAACGATGAACCGCCCGTCCGGAGTCATGTCCAAGTCTCTGTAAAATGGGCTGTTCTCAATAGCAATTGAGATTGAAATCGGGCTGGAGCTTGCATTGGTACACACAGTGTCCGTGAAACCGGTTTGGAGATTGTAACGCTGAATGATACCATTGCCGCCCGAAGTATTCGTTGCGGACTCGAACGCGACGAACTGGCCGTTGGTGCTAATGGCAAGGTTGCCGGATAGGTTATAACCTACGATGGTCCCAACACTGTTGGTAACAAATAAATTACTGTTGACCAAAGTGGTTGTGCCTGCGACTAGATCACTAACGAAGACTCCCGAAATATTGGGATTGCCAGAAGTGTTGGTGAAAGTGGTTATAAAGGCTGCGTAATGCCCGTCTGGCGTAATCTCAGGCGAGTCCGAACTAAAAGTTCCGCCCGTGTAACCTGAAGGCGCAGGAACCATGGCGGCCAGCGTGTCGGAACTGGCGCGGACGGTTGTACCGTTCAGCAAATCACGGACAAAGATGTCGCGGATGCCGTTGGTGTCGTTCGGAACCAGGTTGCTGGCGGTGCTGGCAAAGACCACAAAGCGTCCGTCCGGCGTCATGGCCGATTCCCCGGAGACGCCGTTGGCACAACCACCATTGGTGTTGATGCTGACCAGAATATTCGTTCCGTTGACCAAATCGCGAACGAAGACATCGTTGGCGTTGTTCGTATCGCCCGGAACCAGGTTGCTGGCGGCGCTTTCAAAGAGCGCATACTGTCCGTTTGTTGAAATTTCTATGGGGATGGAATCACCATTGCCGCCGCCTGTGCCGGCAAGGTTGACGCTCACAAGGGCGGTTGTGGCATTGGTGCGGTCGCGCAGGAACACGTTTATTTTGGGGGAACCCTGGACTGCGAATGGAGTATTGCTGCTGGTCAAGGCCAGATTGTCCGCCGTGCTGGCGAACAAAACATAGCGTCCATCCGGGGAAATGATTGGGTTCATGGAATCGCCGCCACCGCTGACGGGCGGTCCCACGGAGGTATCAATCGTGGTGACCAGTTGAAGCGATGCTGCCATCGTCGAAACGGCTAGGAAAAAGCCGAAGGCGAAGAGAACCGACTGTTGCCAGGCTAAAAGTTTGATTTTCATAAGCTCAATTTCAGGTTTAACGGCCATCAGCGGTATTTGGATTCCACCACAGACGGTTTTTGCCGAGTTCACTCTCCTCGTTTGTATATTCCAGCGGTGTCATGCATTGGGCACTCCCGCTCACGGTCAATACATCGCCGCCCGTGATATGTAATGGGCCGAGGCCTTCCGGGGGATGACCCATGCCTCCATCGCCGGGATAATCAGACCCGTCATTGTAGCAACCCGGGTCTATGGTCTGATCCGGCTCCCACATAAGAATGCACAATGGACTCCATATCTGACTCTCTTTGCAGGTTGCATATGAGTACTGACCATTTGGAATAGGAAAAAAACAAGACGCCCCATTCATTGTATAAGTGGACAAGGTGTTTGGCCGTTTTGCCCAAAGGGTGTTTGTTGAAGGTATGAGATCATTCGGACAAATAAATATATTTGCGTTATGCAGGTATGGCCAAAAGGCTCCCTGGCTTACGTGAACGACCTGGTTTTGAGCCCAATTCTGAACGCCGAAAGAACCGTAGGTTAGAGGAAGGCTGTCACAACTGCCTCTGTATAACCAGCCGGCGGGACACTCAGGCCAAGGATCATTCCCCCAATTCGGCCAGGGCATGTAATCCCGGTTTTCGCCAGTGTACAGGTTCAAGGCCGTTCCCAACTGCCTCAGATTGTTGAGGCAAACCATCCGCGCGCCGTTGTCGCCGGATTTGGCCAGTGCCGGCAAAAGCAACACAGCCAGGATGGCAAGGGTGGCCATCACGACCAGCAACTCGGTCAGCGTGAAGGCACGTTCATGTTTTCCCGGAACCATTGGGATCCGGGCCGATACTTTTGAATGGATTAATGCCGTCATAAATTGTCCTATCACCTACAGCTCGCGAGCGTGGGAGCTATTCTTTCAAAAATCTTTTGGGGGTTTTGATGAGGAACCACCGAATCCACAGCCGGTTCGGGTCTACAACAGAATTGGCGGGCATTTTTGTTGAAGATGGTTTGTCTCCGGCAGAGCAACACAAAGGATGGGAGCCAAGAGAATCGCCTTTTCCCCGTTGAAAGTCGGATATTCATAGCTCATTTCCGCATTTAACGGCTGCCGATGATGTTTGGATTCCACCACAGACGGTTTTTGCCGGGTATGCTTAATTCGTTTGTGTAGGCTGCAACAGTCATGCATTGGGCATTCCCGCTCACGGTCATTACATCGCCGCCTATGACATGTAGTGGGCCGAGGCCTTCCAATATAGCGGCTCCTGCACCGGGACCGGGATAACTGGCCCCGTCATTGTAGCAACCAACGTCTATTGTCTGGTCCGGTTCCCACAATAGAATGCACAATGGACTCCATATCTGACTCTCTTTGCAGGTTGCATATCCATATTGATTATCTGGGTTGGGGAAAAAACAAGACGCCCCGTTCATTATGTAAGTGGACAGGGTGTTTTGCCGATTTGCCCAAAGGCCGCTAACCGACGGTTTAAGATCATTCGGACAAATGAATACATTTGCATCGTGCAAGTATTGCCAAAAGGCGCCCTGGCTGACATGAAGCACCTGGTTTTGATCCCAATGTTGAACGGCCCCAGCACCGTAGGTTAGAGGAAGGCTTTGACAATTGCCTCTGTATAACCAGCCGGCGGGACACTGAGGCCAAGGATCATTCCCCCAATTCGGCCAGGGCATGTAATCCTGATTTTCGCCGGTGTACAGGTTCAAGGCCGTTCCCAACTGCCTCAGATTGTTCAGGCAAATCATCCGCGCGCCGTTGTCGCCGGATTTGGCCAGCGACGGCAGGAGCAACGCCGCCAGAATCGCAAGGGTGACAATGACAACCAGGAGTTCAATCAATGTAAACGCAGACTGGACTCCAATTTTTTTAAAATGATTTGTGTTCATGCTTGTCCGATATAATTCGTCCACATTTGTTAGAATGTCTTGTCATGAAAACTACTGTCATCAGAATTAATGACAGACCTGAAATATCTTGATGAAGCCAATGCTTCCAGCGGTTTTGAAGAAGTGACAATCTCGGATTAACTGGATCTGTTTTGAATTGGGCATTCCCTCGGTTTGATGAGCCGCGGTTTCCGGGCAAAATTTCCATTCGCAAATTGGCCGAACACCGCTAGATTTCCGGTGCATCCGCTTGGGAATGAGAAAATACTGGCACGTCATCGGCATCGGCATTCAGAACAACCTGACGTATCGCGTCAATTACCTGACGCGGACGCTGTTCAGCTTCATCCCGCTTTTCGCCATGCTGTCGCTCTGGCGCACCATTTACGCCGGCAAGGCGGCTGGCAACGCGCTCGGCGGTTACACCCAGGCGCAGATGATTTTTTATTACATGCTCGTCGCCGTCGTGGACGTGCTGACGGCGGTGAACGAGGACGACTGGCAGATTGCCGCCGACATCCGCGAGGGCAACATCAGCCAGTTCCTGCTCAAGCCGATTGATTATCTGTGGTACCGGCTGTGCCTGTTTTTTTCCGGGCGCATCGCGTTCATCTCCATGGCGTGCCTGCCGCTCGCCGTGTTCATCTTCTGCTTTCGCGAATATTTCGTCGCGCCGGCCAGCGTGACCGCGCTCATCGCGTTTCCGATTGCGCTGCTGTTGACGGCGCTGCTTCAATTTTTCGTTTCATACACCATGGCGATGCTGGCGTTCTGGCTGCTGGAAATCTCCACGTTCATCTTCATCCTGTTCGCGTTTGAATACGTGGCCAGCGGCCATCTGTTCCCGCTCGACCTGCTGCCGCCCACGCTGGAACACATCCTCTTTTTCACGCCGTTTCCGTCCATGCTTTACACGCCCATCGGCATTTACATGGGCAAAATTGCCGGGGCGGATTTGTTGCGCGGCCTGTTTGTGCAACTGGTCTGGGTGGTCACCGGTTATGCGCTCGCGCGATTCGCCTGGCGCCGCGGCATCAAAAAGTACGCGGCATTTGGCGGCTAGACCGAGAGCCGATCGCGCAATCCGTGGTTGAAAGTCGAAAGCGGGAGGCGCGGATTCATCCTCGCATGGTTTTAACGCCCATTCGTCTTGCCATGATGGCCAGTGCCCTAGCCTTGCGTTCGCCGAACTTGCGCGCGGAAAACGACCTCCGCCGGACCACGTGCGGTCGTGGACTCCAGTTGGCCTGCCAGTAAACGCGCCTCTGTTTGCCGCGCCGTGTGACAACAACCCGGCGCACGCCGATGATGCCGGATTTGCCTTTGCGCCGGATCAACTGCGCCCACGATTTCCGCGTCATCGGTGTGTATTTCTTCTCCAACTTGCGGAAATGCTTTTGAGCGGCGCGGAATGCCCGCCGCCGGCCGCCATGCGATTTGTCCGCAAAAAATGCCGAGTGGACGATTCCCTTGCGTTGCAGCCGTACAAAAAAGCCGTGATTATGTTTCTCGCGCTGGTCAATGCGCGAAATGCCACGAGTCGCTCTGTTTTTAATTCGAATCATAAATCAATGCTCCTAAGCTGTTGGTTCTGTAGCGCATATCCGGCCATTGTCCAAGACATTTAATGGGGTTTCGCGTCGCTGCGTTAAATAATCCATGCCATCCGTTGTTGAAACATGGCGATGAGCGGATTATTGTCGCGAGGAATGAACTTGAAACGGTATCTCATGATTTACGCCGCGTTGTGGAAGACGTCTGTGACGCGGGAGATGTCGTTCAAGGGCAATTTTGTGCTCTGGATTCTCGTCGAGATGGCCTGGTTCGGGCTGCAACTCGCGTTCGTCGGCGTGATTTTCAGCCAGACCACCACCATCGGCACGTGGACGGTCTGGCAGGTGGTGCTGCTCACCGGCACGAGCAATTTCATCCAGGAAATTTACCAGGCGTTTTTCCTCGTCAACTGCACGAACCTCTCCGAACTCGTCCGCACGGGCAAAATGGATTTCCTGCTGTTGCTGCCGATCAACACGCGGTTCATCGTCTCGACGCGGCAGGTGGACCTGCCTTCGTTTGCCAATGCCGCGTTCGCCCTTTGTGTGATGACGTTTGCGGCGCACAAGCTCGGTCTGCACCCGACGGCCTTGCAACTGCTCGGCTTCGGCGCATTGTGCGTTGCCGGATTGCTGGTGCATTACTCGCTGATGTTCATGCTCGCCTCGGTCAGCTTCTGGACGGTGCGCGCGCAGGGCATCGTGTGGGGCTATTTCAATCTGTTCAACATCGCGCGGATGCCGGATGAGGCCTTTCACGGCGCGTTCAAGGCCGTGTTCACCTTCGCCCTGCCCGTGCTGCTCGTGTCCAACGTGCCCGTCCGCGTGCTGGCGGACAAATTAACCTCGCCCGTTGCCCTGTCGGCGCTGTTCGGATTGGGTGCCATCTGGGCGTTGATTTCGGAATGGTTCTGGCGGTTCTCCATCCGCCGCTACACCAGCGCAAGCACGTGAGAAATAATTGAGGGTTGGAGGTTGAGGGTTTAATCGCTGGCATCGACAGGCTGGCGCGGCCGGCGTCGTAACCAAGGACACGGCTCGCGCGGACTCCCGCCCCGCCAGGCACAACTGTTCCAAATTTGAATTGTCATCGCCCTGCCCTGTTTTTATTTTCCGCCTGTGAAGAAAATCTCCCTGCCGCTTTTATTCGCCACCGCGCTGCTTGTTTTTTTGACGGCGTGTTCCCATGTCCATGCTGTTTCTCCGGCGACTCCGGCGCTTGCCGGGAACACGAACGTGGCCATTCCCAACACGGCCACCAATCCCGTGCCGCGTGATCCGAAATGGGTTGCCCGCCACGAAGGTTTTGTGCGGGAAGCGCAGAAAGGCGGCGTTGATATTCTGTTCATGGGCGATTCCATCACCGACGGCTGGCGTGGTGGACGTGGCTCAAACATTTGGAACAAGTATTATGCGCCGCGACACGCCGCCAACTTTGGCATCAGCGGTGACCGCACCCAGCACGTTCTCTGGCGCATTGACCACGGCGAACTCGATGGCGTCCATCCCAAGGTCGTTGTGCTCATGATCGGCACCAACAACACCGGCAAGGAAAATGATCGCAAAACGCCGCGCAACACGGTGCCGGAAGTGGCTGAAGGCGTCGAAGCCGTGGTCAACGACATCCGCGCCAGGCTGCCGGACAGCAAAATCCTGCTCCTCGCCATCTTCCCGCGCGGCACCCTGAACGATCCGCAGCGCGCCCAAGTCGCCTTGATCAACACCCTCATCGCCAAGCTCGACGACGGCAAGACGGTGAAATTCCTCGATATCGGCCCAAAATTTTTGGAATTCGACGGCACGCTGCCCCGGAACGTCATGCCGGATTTGCTGCACCCCAACGCCAAAGGCTATCAAATCTGGGCCGACGCCATGGAACCGACACTGGATGAAATGCTGAAGTAATTGGCGCGCATCTGCCGAAACTGATTTGGACAAAATGAACAGAATTCAATTCCGCATATAATTCTGTAATTCTGTCCAAAAAATAAGGTTCGTGCTATTCGTTGTGCGGAATCCTGATTGTGCTGCCGCCGATGAATTCCCGGATGATTGCGTCGCCGGGGATGAGGCCGCCGGATGAGAGTTGTTGGTCCGTGAATCCTTCCACCGATTCGAGCAGCGCCTTGACGCGGTCGTAGCGGATGCGCGCGTCGAGAAAACCCGCGTACGGCCCGAACGCCTCCGGCTTGGGCAGCAGTCTGCCTTCGCCGATGAAAAACGGTTTGAGCGCGGGCAAATCGAACGGGAACCCGCCGTTGACCACGTGATCGGCGATGCCCATCAGCGGGATGATGCTGAACAATTCGCCGCGGCGCACGTAATGCCAGTGCAAAATCGTGCCCAGCGGATTGTGATTGCGATGGCGCGCGTCGCGGAGCATCCGCCGGATGAGCCGCACGTCCGCAAATTGCACGAGCCGCTTCGTGCTCCCGTCGCCCTCGTAAAGCATGTTCAGCGTTTCGAGGTAAATCCGGAACTGCACCGAAGGGTCAATGCCCTCGGTGATCGGCGGATAAAATCCGTGCAGGCAATCCAGCAACAAAATCTGGCCCGGCTCCAGCTTGACCGGTTTCGTGCCGGTGCGCCGTCCTTCCTTGAAACTATAAACCGGTTTTTCAATGGTCTGTCCGTCGAGCAGCGCGCGGAGGTGCTGGTTCAACAACTGGATGTCGAGCGCCTCGGGCGCCTCGTAATTCCGGTCGTTGATCCAGTCGGTCGGATGTTCGACCAGCGACCAGAAATAATCGTCGAGGTTCAGCATCAAAAACCGCATGCCCTGTTTTTCGAGCCGTTGCGTGAGCTTGACGGTCGTCGTTGTCTTGCCAGACGAACTCGGCCCGCTCACCCACATCATCCGCAACTGTTTGCCGGCGTTCAGGCGCGAGACCACCTTTTTCGCGGCATCATCCAGTGACGCCTCATAACCCGCGAGGGACGCGTCAATCACTTCCTTGATGCGCCCGCCGCGGACGGCATCGTTGAGGCCGGCCACGGTGTCCACGCCGTGCCTGCGGTTCCATTCGAGGATTTGTGCCATGCGCTCGCGCGGGAAACCGTTCCCGGAAAATGTTTCCGGCGTCAGCGCGCCCTCGCGCAGCCAGTGCCGCCCCCAGCGATAACATTCGTAGGCGTCGGCAGTTTTCTGGAAACCGTGGCTGCGCAACGCGTGCAGCACCTCGTCCTGAATCGCCTCAATCGTCGGTGGAAAATTCGAAATCAGGTGATGCGGGTCGGAATTGAGGCAGACAATCGCCGTGTCCGCCAAAAAAGCGGCGATGTCCTCGTCCGAACCGTGCGCGCCAAAAATCCGGTCGTTCACGCCCGGCAAAAAATCCGTTTGAAAGCCTCCGATGGATTCCGCCGCGCGCAGCATCGCCTTGCAGATGCGGCCTGGATCGAATCTGACGAGCGCGCGGTTCCGTTTCTGGACTTTGACGATGAGATTTTGGACGGGCATCAGGGCGGACTATAACGCAGCCGCGCACGGGAACAATTTCTTTTCGATTGCGATGGATCGATGTGTTTTGGTCTGGCGGGCTGGAGAATCGTGCCGTGCGAAATCACCGCCCGCCAGGCTTGCGGCGGATGGCTTTTGGCCGGGACACTTTTGCCGACTCCTTGCCGCGGGCTGCGGCTTGGATTGCCCGTTCCGCCCAAGCGACCAGTTCCGGCGCATTTTCCAGAACTTCAGGCGGCACTTCGTGATAACTCATCGTCATCACGCGCCCTTTCGATTCGTAAGTGAACGGCCCCATGCCGCGCCCGGCATAGTCCGCTTGTGATTGCGCGTCAGTTTTGAAAAACAGCCGGCCTTGGTCCAGAATCCCGAAGAAATGTTCGCCCTGGTACAACCCGTGCGCGCCGAACATCGCCCGCGCCCGCACTTCCGGCAACGCGCCGAGCTGGTCCAGCACAAACTCTTTGAACGATTCATCCGCCATGATGCAAACCTGTTCCATCGGTTGGCCCATCCACATTGTCCGACAATCGCGCGAAGTAAAAGCACCCGGCCGCGATGAGCGCCGAAACCGCTGCGATGATGATTGCCTGTGTGCCGGGCTGTTTCAGGTCATCGTACCATTCCTGAATCAAAAGGCCCGATTTGCCGTAAAGCTGTTCCATCTGGCGTGTCTGGGCTTTTTCGTATCCGACCATGGAGAGGTCGTCCGAAGCATCCGGCGAACGTGTCCCCAGCCAATAAACCACGCCCGCCCCGGCAATTCCGAGCACCAGCACAATGATGCCCGCCATCCTGAGCCTCGCACTGTGTCTGGAGGACGGATGGGAGCCGGAGGCATTGTCATTCATCGCCATGTGCAAAGTGTTCTACGCGCACCGCCAACGAAATACAAGTCCCCCCGCTGCCGTGGTTGCCAATTTGGACAAAAACGGCAATGATATCCGCCATGAAACACAATTCATATTTTGATGGAAAAGTTCAGAGCCTGGCCGTGAACACATCGGAAGGCCCGGCCACGGCGGGCGTCATCGAGCCGGGCAAATACACCTTCAAGACCGATTCGGAGGAGCGCATGCACGTCGTTGCCGGCACGTTGAAGGCGAAACTGCCGGGAGCCGCATGGCAGACGTTTGCCATGGGCCAGTTCTTCGTCGTCCCGGCGCACGCGTCTTTCGATGTCGAAGCCGCAGCCGACGTGGCCTACCTGTGCTATTACAAAAAGTAGCAAGGCAGCCGTCATGCGCCTTTCCTCTTGAGTTTGCCGGCCAAGCTGGGTTAAGTGGGTGCAGACGTGTAAAACAAATCCGGCAACGGCCCGGCGTTTCAATGCCGGCATTCACATCATGAACAAACAAGAAATTGCGGAAATATTGAGAAACGAAG
This sequence comes from uncultured Verrucomicrobiae bacterium, assembly GCA_963764175.1. Classification (GTDB taxonomy): domain Bacteria; phylum Verrucomicrobiota; class Verrucomicrobiia; order Limisphaerales; family UBA11358; genus UBA11358. Next base: position 222,923 of record CAVXRE010000017.1, read on the forward strand.
TCGGGCACCTGGAACTTTCGATCAAAAAAGTCCACGCCCGCTGCGAACGGATGAAGACGCTGGTGCTGGATTTGGAGGCGGAGATTGCCGGTTCGGACCCTCGAAACCAAATTCAAGCTCCGGACAGCAAATTCAGAAAAGTGATAGACAAGGTCTTCGGCGAAAAACCTAAGCGGAAGAACTGATGTCGGCCAGATGCTCAATGCGCCTGGAGCAAACCGCCGAGTGGCTGTAACAATTACAATTGGCCGGCCAGAATCTCCAGACCGGCTTTGGACACCTTCACGTCGTCTTCGGAAGGGCCGCCGCTGAACGCGGCGATCAATACTCCCGCCTTTCCGCGGGTCACCACACCACCCTGCCAGCCGTACTCGCCGGTCTTGGGCGGACGAACATGGCTGCCGCTGTCCTTGAGCGTGTCCGCCATTTCCGACGCCTTGGTATAGGCAATGCCGAGCAGGTTCGCACCGTTCGGATCGTTCTTGGACGGCGGGCTCGACAGGTGGCCGACCACGACCATTTTTGAACTCCAGGATTGGACGGTGTCGCCTTCGCTGTAGGCGACCACGGCCACGCCTTTGACGTGGAGCTCTTCCGCGCGCTGCTTCATCGTCTGCAGCGCCCTGTCCGCCACGTCATTGAAATTGACGGCAGCCTTGGCGTTCACATCCGCTGACGCAGATCCGGTAGCGGTGGTTGCCGGCTTATCCTGGGCTGGCAAGTTTTGCACGGTTGTGAGCATGACCATCGCCGTCAAAATCAGCAAGCCATTGTGAAAATATTTGTTCTGGTTCATGATTTTGCCTTCGGGTTGATGACTTGTAACCTGAAGACATCGCATCCCAATGTCGAGAATTCTTTGAACGGGTCGTCAGCTACCGTGGAAATGCGCCAGCCAATGGAAGAGCCATGGCCAAAACCTGATGACACCGTGTGTGGCGCCCCATGCCTGCCACACACAAAAGGCGATCAAGGCCGTTGACTGAACCAACCCCGTCCACCGCTTTTGGCGCAGGAGATTCCTGAAAAGCACGAATGCGCACGGCCAGAGAACCAATCCCACGTGGCAAATAAAGCCGCAGATGAAGAATCTGAATTTACCGGACAGACTGTCCCAAGGCATCCATGACCGGGGAATAAAAATCCAAACCGGCCAGGTGACCAGCACGATGATGATCAACAGCGCGAGGCCGTTTGAAACCTTTACTGCCAGTGAGTTGGGCATCTTGTCGTCATTGGCGCGATTGGAGTCATACCAGACTTTTTCCACGGACGCGCGCCGGGTGGTCATTTTGGACGGGGATAAAGCCGTGCGGGCACAGACCGCCAGCATTTGCAAACCCGACGTGGCGCGAAACCGGCGTCCCGACGTGAGCACATAATGCCACAGCACCACAAACCGGCCTTCCCGTTTCAATGCCAGGGCGAACGAATTTTCTTCCGACCAATAAAGATGTTCATCGAATCCGCCGGTGGCGAGAAAGGCTTCGCGGGTGCAATACATGAATGCCCCGCCGGTGAACCCGATGAGCTTCACTGCTACCAGACCCAGAACGGCTATGAGCCGGATGTAAAGCGGCACCACCTCGCCTCTGCCAATCCACGCTGGAGCGCCGCCGCCGACCGCTCCCTTGTCCATGTATCGCAACGCCTCGGCCACGGCGCGCGGATTGATGGTTGTGTCCGCGTCCACAAAAAACAATCGCCTGCCATGCGCCGCGCGTGCGCCGGAATTGCGGGTGGCGGCGATTTGCCGGTGATTGACCGGCACCACGATTGCGTTGTGCTGGCGGGCGACGTCCGCCGTGGCGTCGGTGGAGGCATCGTCCACCACGATGATTTCATACGGCCGGCCGACCACGCGGGCGGCGTCATGGATTGCCTGCAACGTCCGGGGAAGGCACGATTCCTCATTGTGTGCCGGAACGATAAAGGAAATCATGGTGCGGTCAGAATAATCTCAAGCTGGCTTGGCAGCAACTCCGGCAACGCGCGCAACTCCACAGCGCAAATGCCTTGAATGGGTCGTCAGGCATCTAATCAAATGCTAGAATCTTTATTTCGGATGCCTGATTCCAGTGGTTGGTGCTTCTGAAAAATATAATAGTCAATATGACAAGAAACGCAGTTGTCCCTTTCAAAACTTCTAAAATTTCCGCTTCGGAATAATTTGACCCGATAGATCCATCCTCTGCGCCATGTTGCCGTTGAACTTGAAGTAGTCCTGAATGAGCGTAGCTGCACATGCTTTTCCACGACGACTTTTTAATTTTCTTAAAGAAACCATCTGTGGCATATGCCGCATCCGCTCTTTCTGTCATGTCATTTGGAAATCCAAAGTCGTCGTCAGTAACTAATTGCTCGAGTTGTTGCGGAGTAGCACAAGCATTCACCCATGCGGCTCTGTAAACTGTTTCCGCCAATGGCCGCACAAGTGCAAAAGCGGAAACGAATAAACCCTCTTTAATTAACAAATCAATAGCTGCGTGATGTTCAATGACAATGTTGAAGTAGCCGGTCAGCAAATAAATTTTCTTGTCATGCACGTCAAAACCAAGACCCATTCGGAGTTCATCTACTTTGTCTCTGATTTTTTTGTTTCGCAAAAGTTCTTGTTCAACTTTTTCCATAAGCCTGCGGACAACTTAACTTTTCTGCACTTCCTTCGCCCATGTGTCCCTGAGCGTGATGGTGCGGTTGAATACCAGCTTCGGCAGTTGGGAGTTGGGAGTTGGGAGTTGGGAATCTTTGTCCAAAGCAAAGTAGGCAAGCCGCTCGAATTGATAACGCAGCTCCGGTTTCGCATCTTTCAGGCTCGGCTCGCATTTGGCCGTCACTACTTCCAGCGAGTGCGGGTTGAGCACGGATTTAAAATCACGTCCGTCCTTTTCCGGCTCGGCTTCGGTAAACAGCCGGTCGTAGAGGCGCACTTCGGCGTCAATCGCGTGCGCAGCACTCACCCAATGAATTGTTCCTTTCACCTTGCGGTTGGCTGTCGCGCCGCCGGACTTGCTGTCGAGGTCGGCGGTGCAGCGCAATTCCGTGATGTTGCCTTTGTCATCCTTCACCACTTCGTCGCATTTGATGATGTAAGCGTATTTGAGCCGGACTTCGCCGCCGGGTTTCAGGCGGAAGAATTTCGGCGGTGGCACTTCCTTGAAATCGTCCTGCTCGATGAACAACTCACGGCTGAATGGAACCTTCCGTTTGCCGGCGCTCCCGTCTTCGGGATTGTTGACGGCGTCCAGTTCTTCGGTTTTTTCTTCGGGATAATTCGTCAGGACAACCTTGATGGGGCGCAGCACAGCCAGCCGGCGCAGGGCGCGTTTGTTCAGGTCCTCGCGAATGGCGTGTTCGAGCACGGCCACGTCGGTGATGCCGTTGTATTTCGTGATGCCGATGTTATACGCAAAGTTGCGCAGAGCTTCGGGCGTTACCCCGCGCCGGCGTATGCCGGAAATCGTGGGCATGCGCGGGTCGTCCCAGCCAGTGACGAGCTTTTCGTTCACAAGCTGCATGAGCTTGCGTTTGCTCATCACGGTATAGCCAAGGCTGAGCCGGGCGAACTCGTATTGATGCGGCAACGGGCGCGGCAGGTCGAGGCTTTCGAGAATCCAGTCGTACAGCGGGCGATGCACCTCGAATTCGAGCGTGCAGATGCTGTGCGTGATGCCTTCAATGTAATCGCTCAGGCAGTGCGCGAAGTCGTACATCGGGTAGATGCACCATTTGCCGCCGGTGTGATGATGCTCGGCGTGGCGGATGCGGTAGATTAGCGGGTCGCGCATCCAGATGTTGGGCGACGCGACGTCAATCTTGGCGCGGAGGGTGCGCTTGCCATCGGGGAATTCGCCATTCTTCATGCGCGTGAACAGGTCGAGACTTTCCTCGATCCCGCGGTTGCGGAACGGGCTTTCCTTGGCGTTGCGGCGGTATTCGTCGGTTTCGTCCGGTGTCAAGTCGCAGACGTATGCCCTGCCCTTTTTGATGAGCGCGACGGCGTATTCGTAAATCTGGTCGAAGTAATCGGAGGCGTAAAACGGCTCCGAGCCGGTCGAATGTCGGGAGTTGAGAGTTGAGGGCGCGAGATAAAAATCCGGCTTGCCGTTGCTCGTGATGGTGTCCGGCGTTTTGCCTTTTGGCTTCAGGCCCAGCTTGTCATCGGCCCAGCCGGCGATGAGCCAGTTCACGTCTTCGGTGATGGAATCCACATACTCGACGTCTTCCTTGGTCGGGTTGGTGTCGTCCATGCGCAGGTTGCAGATGCCGCCGAACTCGCGGGCGATGCCGAAGTTGAGACAGATGCTCTTGGCGTGGCCGATGTGGAGGTAACCGTTCGGCTCAGGCGGAAAGCGCGTGTGAATCTGCGGATATTTCCTTTCGGCAACGTGTTTGGCGACGATGTCACGGATGAAATCGGAGGGCGCCGGGGCGGCGACCGGCGGAATGCCTGTGTTCGGATTGCTCATGTTTCGGCGTGCAGGCTAACAAACGGCCGCCGGCTTGTCCAACGGTTGAAGGGTTGGCAGTGCCTTGATTCGAAATTTATTTGTTTTGGAGCAATGGCATTGAATGGTTCAAATCTCGAAGGGCGAGACAAATCACTGCAATTGCCAGAATCACAAAAATCCAAAGAACGGCTTTATTTCTCGATTTCACTTTCTTGCCTTTTTGATCTGACAGGAAACTCCAACCTTATTTCCTATTCTTCAAGATCAGGTAGGCCACTCCGTAGATCAGTAAAATTCCACCAACCATCATCAACAGAAGTGTGCCGGTACTAAACGGGTGTTTATCAACGATTAAATTTGTTGCCGCGTCCGTGTTCATTTCTCGCCTTCGACTTCCGCCGAGATGGCCACCTTAACAGCGGTTTCCGGCGATGTCACCGGCGGAATTTCCAGCACGGTCACAAATCGTTCGCCCTTTTCGTGGTCGCCTTCGGGATGGGACCAGCCGTAACACCGCCTGGCCCTGGGGTGGTTGTTCAAATCAAAGACTTCAACCTCGCCCTTCCAGACGGTTTGGCCGCGAAAGATTTCGTGGACCGGCACGGATTCGCGCCAGGTCGCGCCGCAATTGTGCAGGTGCATGATCGCCGTTTGAAGGCGGGCCAGATAGATTTGTCTAGTTGCCACGGCGTTCGACGAGTTTGGCAGCCATCCAATGCCTCTTTTCGACGCCGTCGGCAATTGCGGGAGTCATCTTCGAGCTGCCGTGGGTTTTCACGAAGTTGGAATATGCGAAGTTCAACGCAGCCGCAGCTTCAAAGTTTTGAAGCATTTGGAGGTGGCTTAATCTGAAAAAGCTTTTCTCAGAAACACAACCAAAATCAGTATGAGAACCGCCCCCCAGCCAAACAGCACAAACCGTTCATGAACTTTCATTTTATTTCCTTTCTAATACCGGCAACGATTGACACCTTGACATCCGTTTTCGCTGATGGAACCGGCGGATTTCCAGCACGGTTACAAATCGCGCGCCCCTGCCATCCGCGCCATTCCGGCCAGAAAAAAACCGTCTGTCCCCGATGGAGAACAGACGGCATGAAACGACCGTGAGTCATGTGCTTGAGGCATCAGCGCCAGCCGTGCATCATGCAGAACACCAGCGTTGCGTTGCCGAAGGCGATGGTCAGCAGGATTAGCATGAGCATGGACATGCGATATCTGCGCACATCGCGCGGCAAATGCGGGAAGAGCAACTTCCCCGTTCGCTTTACAATAAATTCAGTCATAATTTCAAGTTGTTGTGTTTTCCAAGTCTTCCCCGAATGTCCCGTTACGAATTACGACTTTCCAAGCAAACCCCATACCATCGTGACCAGCGATGACGATTTCCCTTCCAGGGGGATTTTATGCGTAAAATGAGCCGAAAAGGTGGGCCGTGAAATGTCCACCGGGAAGACACGCTGCCTTGAAATTAATCTCAGGCAGGTCAGGAAGAGATTGTCTTGTTCTTTGCGCGCGATTCCTCGGCGAGCTTCTTTTTGAAATCCGCCAGCGCCTTCTTGAGCCGCTCGTCGCCGACGGCAAGAATTTGCGCCGCCAAAATGCCGGCATTTTTTGCCGCGCCGATGCCGACGGTGGCGACCGGCACGCCCGGCGGCATTTGCACGATGGACAGCAACGAGTCGAGGCCTTTCAACGACTTGCTTTCAATCGGCACGCCGATGACCGGCAACGTCGTGAATGCCGCCGTCACGCCCGGCAGATGCGCCGCGCCGCCCGCGCCGGCGATGATGACGCCCAGGCCGCGTTCGGCTGCGCTGCTCACGTATTGTTCCAAATCCTTCGGTGTGCGATGCGCGGAGATGACCTTCGCCTCGCTGGCGACGTTGAACTCGGCCAGCACATCGGCGGCGGCCTTCATCGTGGGCCAGTCCGAGTCGCTTCCCATCAAAATGCCGACTACAGGTTTGTCAGATGAATTTTTCATTGGCGGGGAAAATTGAGCAAAGAAATCGCGCGCTTGGCAAGAAGCAAAATGAAATTTGAAACTTGGATTGGAATTTCGTGCAAATCCGTGCAATCCATGCCACGTTTTCAACACTTGAGCCGTGAATCGGTTGCGAAGCATTTCAGAGTTCCTGGCGCTGCGGCGGAACACGTCGCTGCTGCTCGTCGCGCTCGTGCTGGCCGGCACGGGCGAAAAACTATGGCTCGGCTTCGCGCCCAAATACATTGAAACGCTTGGCGGCAGCCTTCTCGTCATCGGGCTGTTTGACGCGCTGCAAACTTTTCTTGGCGCGATTTACGCCTGGCCCGGCGGCTGGCTGACGGACCGGTGGGGCCAGCGCCGCGCATTGCTGGCGTTCAGCGCCGTTTCCGTGGCCGGTTACATTCTGGTTCTCGTGTGGCCGCACTGGCTGGCGCTGTTGCTCGGTTCATTTTTGTTCCTGGCGTAGAGCGCGCTGTCTTTGCCGGCAACGTTCACCGTCGTCGCCACGTCGCTCGAACGGCACCGGCACACGATGGGCATCAGCGTGCAATCCCTGGTGCGCCGCGTGCCAATGATGCTCGGCCCGCTCATCGGCGGCTGGCTTCTCTCGCGTTACGGCTGGACGGATGGCGTGAAATACGCGCTCGCGCTCTGCATCGCCATGAGCCTGCTGACGGCGGGATTTCAATGGTTCATGTTTGAGCCGGAGATTGGCGGAGCCGGACTGCCGGCCAGCCAGGATGTGCAACAACGCGCCCCTGCCATTACATTTTTTATCGTCGTCAAATCCTTCACACCCGCGCTGCGCGAATTGCTCATGAGCGACATTCTCATCCGGTTCTGCGAACGGATTCCGTATGCGTTCGTGATTTTGTGGGCGATGGATCATGGCGGCATCACGGCGCAGCAATTCGGGTATCTGGTCGCGTTCGAAATGGTCACGGCGATGCTCTGCTACATTCCCGTCGCGCATCTCGCGGACAAATACGGACGCCGTCCGTTTGTACTCATCACCTTTGTCTTCTTCACGCTGTTCCCACTTTCACTGCTTTGGGCGCACAATTTCGCGTGGCTGGCGCTCGCGTTTGTCGTGCGCGGCTTGAAGGAGTTCGGCGAACCGGCGCGCAAGGCGCTCATCATCGGCGAGGCGGCGCCGGAATTGCGCGCGCGGACGTACGGCGCGTATTACCTCATTCGAGATTGCACGGTGACGACCGGCTCATTTCTCGGCGCGTGGCTGTGGAGCATCAGCCCGCAGGCGAATTTCATCGGCGCAGCCATCTGCGGCGCGCTTGGCACAATCTGGTTCTGGTGGTTCATTTACCGGCGAAGCTGGGACGCGGGTTTCACTGATTAACGCGAAGCGGAAAGTCGTGCAAATTGATGCAAGCCGTGCCAAAATTTGACGTCCATGACGACAGCGAACAAAGTCACCATCCTGCGAATCCTGCTGATTCCGTTTTTTGTCGTCGAGGTCCTTTACTACGTCGAAACCGGCAACGAAGTTCACCATATGCTGGCGATTCTTTCGTTTGCCATCACGGCGATTCTGGACGGCGTGGACGGTTACATCGCCCGCCATTACAACCAGAGAAGCGAACTGGGTGCGATTCTTGATCCGCTGGCGGACAAGCTGTTGCTTGTGTCAGGCATCGTTCTCTTGAGCTTTAATCACAGCCCGTATCTTGGACAGGTTCCACTGTGGCTAACCGGCACCGTCATCGGGCGCGACCTGCTGCTGCTCATCGGCATTGCCGTCATCCGGCTCACCGTCGGCAGTGTCAAGGTCCGCCCGCGCGTCTTGGGCAAAATCGCCACGGTCTTCCAAATGATCGTGGTCATCTGGATTTTGCTGGACTGGGACCGCGAGTTGAACGCACGCTGGCTCAAGGTCTGGACAATTGGCGCAGCGGTGTTCACCGGCCTGTCCGGGCTGCTTTATGTCTGGGATGGCGTGAAACAACTCGGCGCGCATCCGGCGAGTTCAGCAATTAAGGAATAACATGGCAAAGGATTTGAAACTGAAGGAGGGCGACGTTGCGCCGGCATTTTCGGCGGCGACCGGCGGCGGCGGCAGGGTCTCGCTCGCCGATTTCAAGGGCAAAAACGTCGTGCTTTATTTTTATCCAAGGGATGATACGCCGGGCTGCACGAAGGAAGCCTGTGCTTTTCGCGACCATTTTGCCGGGTTCCAAAAGCGCGGCGCGATCGTGCTCGGCGTCAGCACCGATTCCGCGAAATCGCACGATAAATTTGCGGGGAAATTCAAGCTGCCCTTCACGCTGCTGGCGGACGAGGACAAAAGGATCGTCGAAGCCTACGGCGTCTGGGGCGAGAAAAGTTTCATGGGCCGGAAATATCAGGGCACATTTCGGGTGACATTTCTCATCGGACCGGATGGCCGCATCAAAAATATCTGGCCGGTGGTGAAACCGGAGGAACATGCCGCGGAAGTGCTGGCGGCGCTGTAGTCGAAGCCCGATCTTCAGCTAGAGCATTTTAAATAAAGCTGTGGCCTGACTCGGAAGCCCGATCGGAAAATTCCGCGAGGTTTTGGACTGCGGCAGCCCTCTGCCGCCTTGCGTCGCCGGCCTTGCGGGAGAAATAGCGGCAGAGGGCTGCCGCAGTCCAAGACGCTGACGCGCCATCTGCTTAACCCAAGCAGCTTGTCGGTTACACTTTATTTAAACCGCCCTAGAAAGCAACATGCTGAGGTGTGAACTCCAACTTCTTCCTTGCCGCTTAACTCATCATTTGACAGACGCGTTCCGAAAGCGGAAAATCCGGGCGTAATAAAAATGAATTAACTGAATAACCAAAAACAATTATGCCAATTCCAACAGGATCCAAAGCACCCGATTTCACCTTGAAATCCAAACAGGCGTCCGGCCTGATTGACGTGAAGCTCAGCAACAACTTCGGCAAGAAGAACACCGTGCTGCTCTTTTTCCCGCTCGCGTTCACGAGCGTTTGCACCAAGGAAATGTGCGACCTCACCGCCGGACTCAATGCCTATTCCGGCCTGAACGCCGACGTCATCGGCGTGAGCGTGGACAGCCCGTTCGCGCAGGAAGCGTGGGCGCAAAAGGAAAAAATCGGCATCACGCTCGCCAGCGACTTGAACAAATCCACGGCCAAGGCCTATGACGTGGTGTTCCCGATGCTGGCCGGCGTGGGCGACACCGCGGCGCGCGCGGCGTTCGTGATTGATAAAAACGGCGTCGTCCAATACAGCGAACAAACGCCGACGCCGAAGGATTTGCCGAACTTCGAGGCCATCAAGGCGGCTCTGGCGAAGCTCAAGTAAATCGGGTTCGGGCTGGTCTGACGGCGCTCACAGGCAACGCGCCGGTTCCGTTTCCATTTCGTCACCCGGCTTTAACCGTGCCGCCATTGTGCCCGGCGCGAAACCGGCTAGGTTGCCCGGCATGGTGCCGCGGATTTTGATCGTGGACGACGAAGACGATTTGGTCGAGCTGGTGAAATTCCGGCTTGGCGGCCTGGGCTGTGAATTTCTCGTGGCCAACGACGGCGTGCAGGCGTTGAGCCAGGCGCGGCAGTTCAAACCGGATTTGATCCTCCTGGATATTTTGCTGCCCGACCTCGACGGCCTGTCTGTTTGTGAAATTTTGCGCCGCCAGCCGGCCACAAAAAAAATCCCCATCATTTTCATGAGCGCCCTTTCCGGCGACGTGACCAAGCGGACCGCGTCCATGCACGCCTACGACTTTTTCACCAAGCCGCTGGACCTCGCGCGGCTGGAACGCCGCATCGCGGATCTGCTCGCATTGCGAACCATTGCATCGTGAATTGTTGAATCGTCAAATCATCCCGGTGATTCCGCGATCCGACGATTCACGATTTAACGGTGCAACGATTCATCGCCCTTCACTTGACACATGGGCGCTTCGCCTTCATTTTTATTGCGATTGAAGGAATTGAATGAACGCCCCATATAATTTATTTGACGCGCTCAAGACATTTGACCTCGGCAACGGCAGGCAAGGCCGGTTTTATTCATTGCCGCAATTGGAAAAGTCCGGCGCCGGCCCGGTTTCCGGGCTGCCGGTTTCCATCCGCCTCGTGCTCGAATCCGTCCTGCGCAATTGCGACGGCAAAAAGGTCCACGAATCAAACGTCAAGGAACTGGCCAACTGGAAACCGGTTGAAACCCGCACGGCGGAAATTCCATTCATTGTCGCGCGCATCGTGCTCCAGGACTTCACCGGCGTGCCGCTGCTGGTGGATTTGGCGGCGATGCGTTCGGCGGTGGCGCTCATGGGCAAGAATCCCAAAATCATCGAGCCGCTGGTCCCGGTTGATCTGGTCGTTGACCACTCGGTGCAGGTGGATTTCGCGGGCTCAGCCGATGCGTTGAAAAAAAACCTCGATATGGAATTTCAACGCAACCGCGAGCGTTACCAGTTTTTGAAATGGGGCATGCAGGCGTTCGACACGTTCAAGGTCGTTCCACCCGGCATCGGCATCGTGCATCAGGTGAATCTGGAATATCTCGCGAAGGGCGTGCTTTCTTCCCCATCTCTCAACTCCGATCTCCCATCTGCCATCTTCTATCCTGACACGCTCGTCGGCACGGATTCGCACACGACGATGATCAACGGCATCGGCATTGTCGGCTGGGGCGTCGGCGGCATCGAAGCGGAGGCTGGAATGCTCGGCCAGCCGGTGTATTTCCTTACGCCCGACGTTGTCGGTGTTCACATGACCGGCGCATTGAGCGAAGGCGTCACCGCGACCGATCTCGCGCTCACCGTCACGCAGATGCTCCGCAGGGCAAAGGTCGTCGGGAAGTTTGTGGAATTTTTCGGGCCGGGCGCGTCGGCATTGCCGGTCGTGGACCGCGCGACGATTGCGAACATGGCGCCCGAGTACGGCGCGACGATGGGCTTTTTCCCGATTGACGAGGAATGTGTGAATTATCTGCGCGCAACGGGCCGCAGCGACGAGCATTGCCGCATTTACGAAAATTATTACCGGGCGCAGGGCTTGTTCGGCATTCCGAAGAAAGGTGACATCGCGTATTCACAGGAACTGGAACTTGACCTCGGCACGGTGCAGCCAAGCGTCGCGGGACCGAAGCGTCCGCAGGACCGGATTGAATTGCCGAACATGAAGCGCGATTTCATTTCGGCATTTTCAAAACCCGTCACGGAAAGCGGCTTTGGGATGAAGGCGGAAGAATTATCGCGCACCGTCCATGTCTCGGCGGGCGGCGAGATTCATCCGGGCGGCGGCAGCCAGAAGACGGGAACAAATGGAAATGCCCGGCAGAACGAACGCGAAATGGTCACCGAACATCCGACGCCCGACCCGATTCACTCAAAGGCGCCGCAACTGGATGGCGACGTTCGCAACGGCTCCGTTCTGATTGCAGCCATCACCAGTTGCACAAACACGAGCAATCCGGGCGTGATGCTCGCCGCCGGATTGCTTGCGAAGAAAGCCGTGGAACGCGGTCTCACCGTCAACAGCACGGTGAAATCCTCGCTCGCACCGGGCAGCCGCGTCGTCACGGATTATCTGAACAAGACCGGTCTCGCGCCTTATCTCGACAAGCTTGGCTTTCAAACCGTCGGCTACGGTTGCACGACGTGCATCGGCAATTCCGGCCCGCTGCATCCGGCCATTGAAGACGCCATCGTGAAAAATAATCTGGTTGCCGCGTCGGTGCTTTCCGGCAACCGCAATTTCGAGGCGCGCGTGCATCAGAGCATCAAGGCGAATTTTCTCATGTCGCCGCCGCTCGTCGTAGCGTTCGCGCTCGCGGGGCGGGTGGACATTGACCTTGCCCATGAACCGCTCGGCGCCGGCAGGGACGGCAAACCGGTATTGTTGAAAGAAATCTGGCCCAACCTGCGGGAAATCCGCGACCTCATGCAAATGGCGTTGCAGCCGGAGGTCTTCCGGAAGCTTTACAAGGATTTCGCGGCGCAAAATCCGAAGTGGAACGAAATTCCGTCCAGCACCGGCAACGTTTATGAATGGGATCGCAAATCCACCTACATCCAGGAACCGCCGTTCTTTGAGAATTTTTCGATGAAACCCGGCGGCATCGCTGAAATCAAAGCCGCGCGCGCACTGGCCATTTTCGGCGACAGCGTGACGACCGACCACATTTCACCCGCCGGTTCCATCAAGAAAACGTCGCCAGCAGGAAAATATCTCATTGAAAACGGAGTCGAAGCCGCCGACTTCAACAGCTACGGCTCGCGTCGCGGCAATGACCGCGTGATGACGCGCGGCACGTTTGCGAATGTGCGGATTAAAAACCTCATGGTGCCCGGCGTCGAAGGAGGCGTGACCAAGTATTTTGATATTGTGCCAAACCAAATGCCACCTTTTGAGAAATCTGGAAAGTTACTTGAGCCGGTTCGCATGGGCGAAACGATTTCCATCTACGACGCGGCCATCAAATATCAGCAGGCCGGCACGCCGCTGGTCATTCTGGCGGGACAGGAATACGGCACCGGCAGCTCACGTGATTGGGCGGCAAAGGGCACGAACCTGCTCGGCGTGAAAGCGGTCGTTGCACAGAGCTTCGAACGCATCCACCGCAGCAACCTCGTCGGCATGGGCGTGCTGCCGTTGCAATTCAAGGATGGCACGACGGTGCAGAGCTTGAAGTTTGACGGCACGGAGACTTATGACATCGTCGGCCTCGGCGCGAACCTCAAGCCGCAGCAGGACCTTACGCTGCGCGTCACGCGCAAGGATGGAAAAGTTGAAAATGTTCCTGTCCGTTGCCGCATTGATACCCCGATTGAGATTGAATACTACCAGCACGGCGGCATTTTGCCTTACGTGCTGCGGCAATTGGTGGCGAAGGCATAAGAGACAGGTTGAGCAACGTTGCGTCTCCAAAAGCAACCGTACTCGCTCTTCAGTTTATCCGGCAGTCGTAGCTGTGCCGGCAATGGCCCGAACATTGCGGCCGACTTTGTGGCCTTTCCAGCCGTAAAAGGCAACATAGGCGTAAGCGATGAGCGGGACGATGAACGAATGTTGCAGGTTCCAAACATCCGCCACCCGTCCCAAAATCACGGGCAGAATCGCGCCGCCAACGACCGCCATCACCAGCAGTGAGGACACCTGGCTTTTGTAAACGCCCATCCCGTCCAGCGCGAGCGAGAAAATGTTCGACCAGCCGATGGACGTAAACAGCCCGATGCCCACGATGCACCACATCGCCAGCCTGCCGCCCATGAGAATGGCAACCGCCAGCAACACGACAATCGTTCCGGAAAAAACAAACAGCGTGCGGTCGGCCAGCCCTTTGCCAGATTGAAACAGAAACCAGCAAAGAGCCAGAAGCGGCAGATACATTTTTACAACGCCGAAGCCGTTGGAGAAACAGCAGCCAAGGAAGTTCGTGAGATTTCCAAAAGACAGGCTTGAAACCTGGCCGGTCTCCGGTGCTGTTTTTGCCAGGCCCCAGCCGCTGGCGAAGCAGATGATCAAAAACGCCAGGGCCGGAATGCCGGCCAGCAAAAGCCGCTTGCGGGTTTCCTTGATTTCGCCCAGTTCCACCGCACCCATGAAGCGGCCGATCAACATGCCGCCCCAAAAAAGTGCAACGTATTTGCTGGCGTCGATCGCGCTCATCGCGGCGACATTGGGCTGGCCAAGGAAATTGATGATGGCGCTTCCGACCGACACCTCGCCGCCGACATACATGAAAATGGCGATCACACCGAGGACGACATGCGGGCATCGCAATGCGCCGATGCCCGGTTCAATTTTGCCTTCGCCGACATGCGGCAGACGGATTTTGGAAAAAATCGCCGCCAGAACCATAAACACGATGCAAAAAAGCAGGTATGGCACCTTGACCGATTCCGCCCCGTGTACGCCGGTTCTGGCGAAGTATTGGAGAATAAAATATCCGCCGATGAGCGGCCCGGCCGTCGTGCCAAGCGAATTGAAAGCCTGCGCCAGATTCAAGCGGCTTGAGGCCGTTCGTTCCGGCCCCAGAAGTGTCACGTAAGGATTCGCGGCAATCTGCAACATCGCAAATCCAAGCCCCACAATGAAAAGCCCGGCCAGAAATGCCGGATAAGAATGAGCCGTCGCCGCCGGCCAGAACAAAGCGCTGCCCACCGCCGAAGACAGGAGGCCGATGACGACGCCATTCTTGTAACCGAGCCGCGCGATGGGATCACCTGCGATTGCCGAAATCAAAAAATACAAAAGCGACCCGATGAAGTAGGCACCGAAGAAAGCGAACTGCACGAACATGACCTCAAAATAATTCAGCGCAAACGCCTCCTTGAATCGTGGAATCAGGATGTCATTGAAGACGGTCATGAATCCCCACATGAAAAACAAGACGGTCATGATCGCGAACGGGCCGCGATAGATCCAGGCATTGCCGGGTGGCGAAGCGTTCATTCCCTGTTCAGTGGAAATTACGACGTCGGGCATAATGTCGTCTGTGGGTCGTGATTTAATAGCTTCGCGATTCCCGCAAATCAAGTTGTGAATCGGCGGCGTTCCGATTTGCCATGTCATCAGGCCGGTGGCTCGAATGAACCGGTGCATTCACCCCGACATTACACCAAGAACCAGCCTCAACCCTTCTCAGGTTTCACCACCGCCACCACCAGCGCGTCAGGCTTGAGATATTTTTGCGCGGCGGCCTTGATTTGTTCGAGCGTGACGGCCTCATATTTCGCGTCATCGAGGTCCGCACGCTGGTAACCGAGGCCGTAAAGCTCGTCGAGCGCGGTCGTGGAGGCCATGTGTCCAAGCTCCTGCCGCGCGATTTTTTTCTGACCGATGATTTTGGCCTTGCTGCGCTTGAGTTCCCCGGCGGTCAAACCTTCGGTGCGCAACAGTTCGGCTTCCTTGAGCAGTTCCGTTTCTACCTGCCCGGCCTTCGATGGTTCGGTGCCGGTGTAAAATGCGAAGTACCCGGGAACGAGCCCGGCAAAATTCTGCGCGCCGACATAATAGGCCAGTCCGAGCTGGTCGCGAATGCGCAGGAAAAGCCGCGAACCGAGATCGCTGCACGATTCCTGGATCAGCTCCAGCGCGTAACGGTCGTCATCGTGCATCGTCGTGCCGGGATAACCGATGACGAGCACCGCCTGTTTTTTATCGCGAGTTTCCTCAACGCGCCTTGTCGGGCTGATGGTTGATGTCTGCTGGCCGATGGCTGAAACCGCATTTGGCTTCCAGCCGGCGAATGCCTTCTCGACGGCGGATTTGACTTCGCCCGTTTTCACGTCGCCGTAGATGGCGAGCACGCAATTGTTCGGCATGGTCAATTTTTGGTGAAAGGATTTCAGGCCGGCGGCGGAGGTTTTTTGGATGGTTTCCTCCGTGCCGAGGGAATCAAGGCCGTAGCCGATGTTGCCGAACAATGCCTGGCGCATGGCGAAGCTGGCGCTCTTGAGCAAATTGTCCTTGCGCGACTGGATGTCGGCGATCTGCACTTCGCGCTCGCGTTCCAGTTCGTTGGCGGGAAAAGTCGGATTCAGCAAAACGTCGGCGAGCAAATCCATGCCGATGGCGAAATCGCTGCTCAACACCTCCGCGTTCACGCCGAAGCTGTTGTTGCCGCCATAGCTGTCAATGCTGCCGCCGACGGATTCAATCTCGGTGGCAATTTTTTCAGCGCTGCGGGTTTTGGTGCCTTTGAGCAGCATTTTGGAGAGCAACATCGTGGTGCCGTTGTTCTCCGCCGTTTCAGCGAGCACGCCGCCTTGAAACACCGCCCGAAATTCCACGAACGGCAGGCGATGGTCTTCCTTCACAAGCAGACGCAGCCCGTTCGGCAGCTCAATTTTCCGGATCGGATTCTCCGCGCTGGTTTCAATTTCGGCCTTGGGCTTTGGCGCGGTGCCATCGGGCAGGAGCGCGTAAAGCGTGCGGTTTTCGGGCGCGAGATATTCGCGCGCGACGCGCTGGACGTCGGCATGTGACACGCGTTTGATGGCGGCGAGGTAACGCTCGGAAAAATTCAGGTCGTTCGCCGCAAGCCAGTTTCCGCCGAGATTTTGCGCCTGGCCCTCCATCGTCTTGCGCGCGGCGAGCGTGGCGGAAATGAACTGCTTCACGGCCTTCTGCACTTCATGCGCGGAAACCGACAACGATTTGATTCTTTCGATTTCGGCCAGCATCGCATCGCGCGCGGCCGCAAATTTGCCGCCATCCACGATGGCGCTCATGCCGAACAAACCGGGATTGCCTGGGGAGTAAGTCCAGGCATCCACGTGATGCACCAGCCCCTGCCGTTCCCGGATCTGCTGGAAAAGGCGCGAACTGCGGCCGCCGCCGAGCAACACGGCGAGCACGTCAAGAACCGGCACGTCGGGATGGCGCACGTCGGGAATGTGCCAGGCGAAATGAAAATGCCCGAGTTCGATGGGTGCTTCCTCGATAATTTCACGAGGCGCGGTCTGCCTGGGTTCCTCCGGCAAAACAACCGGCGGCAACGGCTTCGCTTTTGCCTTTTCGTAGGCGGTTTTGACTTGCGCGACCACCTCCTCGTTCTTCACGTCGCCGGCGACGACATAAAACACGTTGTTCGGCGCATATTTTTCGTGATAGTAGGCGCGGATGTCGTCGGGTTTGACCTCGTTGAAAATGTCCGGATATCCGATGACGGTGAAGCGACACGGACTTTTGGTGTAGGCGGCTTCGAACAGGCGGCGGCTCGCGCGGCGGCCTGGATCGTCCTGGCCCATGTCCATTTCGCGGCGGATGACATCCATTTCCTTCGCGAGCTCGTCCGGCGGCAACGTCGCGTTCTGCATGATGTCGCACAAAATATCAATCGCCGTGCGCGCGCCGGTGTTGGGCACGTCAATGTGATAGACCGTGCGGTCGAAGCTGGTGTAGGCGTTCATGTAACCGCCGGCTTCCTGAACTTCCTGGTCAATGCGGCTGCCGGGGCGCGTGGCCGTGCCCTTGAAAAGCATGTGTTCAAGCACGTGCGACAGGCCGGCGCCGAGCCAGCGGCCTTCGTGGATGCTGCCGGTCATGGCCCACGCCTGCGCGGAGACGACGGGCGCGCTGTGGTCCTCGCGCACGATGAGGGTCAGGCCGTTGTCGAGCGTGGTCAGCTTGACGCCGGGAGGCAGCGAAGGAATTTCGTCGGATGATTGCGTTTTTGTCATTATGGTTGCAGGGAGAAAGTATTCAGGAACCGATTTTGAGCAATTCAATTCGCTCCGGGCCAAGATGGGACACCGCGCGAGAGAGCGTGTTTTTTTGAATTGAAATTTTAATTGCCCGGCACAGTCGGCTCCGTTATTAATGTCACCGCCAGTGGAATTCAGCAATCAAGACGTATGACAAGGAAGCCTTTATCAGCCGCGGAATTGGACGAACTCATTTCCGAACTGCACAAACTGTCCCGTAATTTATGGTGGTGCTGGGACCAGGAGGCGCAGGATTTGTTTCAGGAACTTTCACCGCGCGCCTGGCAAAATCTTTATCACAACCCGGTCGCCGTGCTGCATGAAGTGTCGGAATACGAGCTCCGGGTGCGCCTGCAGGACGCCGACCTTGAACAGCGGGCTCGGGCGGTCTTGCATGATTTCAAGGCTTACCTGGCCGACCCGAACACCTGGGGACACAAAAACGCCCCGCAATTGTTCCAGAACCCGGTCGCCTATTTTTCCGCCGAATTCGGTTTCCACGAATCACTGCCCATTTCCGCGGGCGGCCTTGGCATTCTTGCCGGCGACCATGCGAAATCCGCCAGCGACCTCGGCCTGGGTTTCGTGGGCATCGGCATTTTTTACCGCGAAGGTTACTTCCAGCAGACCATTGATTCCAACAACTGGCAGACGGAATACTATTCCCTGATCGACCCACAGAACGTGCCGCTGGAGCCGGTGCCAGGCGCCGACGGCAAGCCGCTGGTGCTCGACGTGGAGATTGACATGAACCGGGTGCTGTTCAAGGCCTGGCGGGTGAATGTCGGTCGGGTGCCGGTCTATCTGCTCGACGCGAATCTGCCGGACAACGCCCAGCATTTCCGCGATTTGACCACGCGCGTTTATGGCGGCGACAGCACCATGCGCGTGATGCAGGAGATTCTGCTGGGCATCGGCGGCGTACGCCTGTTGCGCAAGCTCGGGGTTCAACCCTCGGTCTTTCACATGAACGAGGGCCACGCGGCATTTCTTACGCTGGAATTGACCCGCGAAAAAATGGCCGCAGGCCTGAGCCAGGCCGACGCCCTGGCCGCCACCAAGGCGCAATGCATCTTCACCACCCACACGCCGGTCGAGGCCGGCCACGACCGGTTCAGCCAAGGGTTGATGGACTATGCCTTCCAGCTTTACCGGCAGCAACTGCCCATCTCCTTTCCCGATCTGCTGGGGCTTGGGCGCGTGAATCCGCAGAACCCGGAGGAACCGTTTTGCATGACGGTGCTGGCGCTCAAGGTCTCCCGCGCCGCCAACGGCGTGAGCGAATTGCATGGCCAGGTCAGCCGTCACATGTGGCAGGGACTTTACCCGGGCACGCCGGAGGACAAAGTGCCCATCGGCCACATCACCAACGGCATCCACGTGCTCGGCTGGATGAAAGGCACCGTGCGCCAGTTCTGGCGGAAACGATTGACCGAAGGCGGCGATGGCGCCTGCAAAATGTGGCATGAAAAATACGGACACGACTGGGCGTCCGCCATCAATCACGCCGAATTTTGGGAACAGATGGCCGACCCGGCATTCGTGGCCGACGAGGAGCTTTGGGCGTTGCGCTACAAACTGCGGCGCGAGATGATTGAATTCGTGCGGCGCCGGTTGTTGATCCAAAGCCAGCGCGCAGCCCAGAGTGATTACATCCACTTCGACCATCTGCTGAATCCCGATGCGTTGACCATCGGCTTCGCGCGCCGGTTTGCCACCTACAAGCGGGCGCCGCTGATCTTCCAGCAATTCGAAAATATCGTGAAGCTCGCGCACGACAGGGAACGGCCGGTGCAGTTCATTTTTGCCGGCAAGGCGCATCCGCGCGACGACGAAGGCAAACGGTTCATCCAGCAAATCATCCACCTCAGCAAACACAGCGAGCTGACCAACAATCTGGTGTTTGTTGAAAACTACGACATCCACGTCGCGCGGCAGATGGTTTCCGGCTGCGACATCTGGCTGAACAACCCGCGCCGCCCGCTCGAAGCCTCCGGCACCAGCGGCATGAAGGCCTGTTGCAACGGCTGCCTCAACTTCAGCATCCTCGACGGCTGGTGGCGCGAAGGTTACGACGGCACCAACGGTTTTGGCATCGGCGAGGATTCCCAGCCGGACAACGTGGAGGAACAGGACCGCGTGGACAGCGCGAATCTCTACCGGACGCTCACCGAACAGATTGTGCCGATATTTTTCAAGCGCGACGAAAAGGGCATTCCGCGCGAATGGATCCAGCGCATCCGCCGTTCGATGATGACCCTCGTGCCGGTGTTCTCCACCGACCGGATGGTCAAGGATTACACCCGAAAATATTATCTGACGAAGTGAAGCTGTTATTTTCGGAAGGTACAGCCGCACCCGGCTGTTGTATTTGACGCCCAATCAAATTCCTTTCTTGCGCTCCCCTGCCCGGCTCGTAATCTTTCCGCCGCCATAATATGAACTATAAGATTTCTCAACGGGCTGCGTCGCTGACGCCGTCGCTCACGCTCGCCATTGACGCCAAGGCCAAGGCCATGCAGGCCGCAGGCGAGGACGTCGTCGGCTTCGGCGCCGGCGAACCGGACTTTGACACGCCGCAATTCATCAAGGACGCCGCCGCCAGGGCGCTCGCCGCCGGGTTCACCAAATACACGCCGTCCAGCGGCATCCCGGAGTTGCGCCAGGCCATCGCCGACAAATTCAGCCGCGAGAACGGCCTCACTTACAAGCCATCGCAAATCATCCTGAGCTGCGGCGGCAAGCACTCCTGTTTCAACGTCATCTTCGCCACCTGCCAGGAAGGCGACGAGGTGCTCATCCCCGCGCCGTATTGGTTGAGCTACCCGGAAATGGTCAAGCTCGCCAGCGCGAAGCCGGTGATTCTTCAAACCACCGATGCGACCGAATTCAAGGTCACGCCCGCGCAACTCCGCGCGGCCATCACGCCGCGCACGCGCCTGTTCATTCTCAATTCACCGAGCAATCCCACCGGCAGCGTTTACACGCCCGACGAGGTCAAGGCGCTCGGCGACATTTGCGTTGAGAAAAATGTGCTCATCATGAGCGACGAAATTTACGAGCACCTGCTTTATGACGGCGCAACGCACAAAAGCGTCGCGAGTTTTTCGCCCGCGCACCAGGAACACACCATCATCGTTCACGGATTTGCCAAGGCGTGGAGCATGACCGGCTGGCGGCTGGGTTTTCTCGCCGCGCCGGAGCCGATTGCCAAGGCGATTGACGCCGTGCAAAGCCACAGCACGAGCAACCCGACGTCGTTCGCGCAGAAGGGCGCGCTGGCCGCCATCACCGGCCCGATGGACCACCTGAAGGCATGGCTCGTGGAATTCGACAAGCGCCGCCGCTACGCGCACCAGAGATTGAACAGCATCCCCGGCCTTTCCTGCGTGAATCCGAAGGGCGCGTTTTATTTGTTCCCGAACATCTCGAAGACCGGCCTCAAGTCCAGCGACTTTTGCGCCAAACTGCTCGAAACTGAAAAAGTCGCTGCCGTGCCCGGCATTGCGTTCGGCGCGGACGATTGCATCCGCCTCAGCTACGCCACCGGCATGGCGAACATCGAGAAGGGGCTGGATCGGATTGAGAAGTTTTGCAAGGGCCTTGCGAAGTAAATTTCGGAGGCGGATCCTGGGAGTCCCAACATTTTTCAGGGCAGCACTTGCAGGCGATAGAATCGCTGCGGGTCGGAGGGCGCGACGTCGTTGGTGGTCAGGGTGCCGGCGGATGCGGCAAAAGGATTGCCAAGGTTGATCCAGGCGTTTTGGGTGAGGTTGGTCTGATACTGCAACTGGTAGCTGAGGCCGGACAACGCTGATTCCCTCTCCGCCTCGATTTGGATTTTCCCGGACTCGAATGCGCCTCTCCCCACAAAAAAAAGCCCCGTCCGGGTAGGTTGATCCGCCGGCCGGGACTGGAAGAATTAAACCGAAGGCAGGCTCTCTGGCAGTTTAACTGGAGATCAAAATAACCGGCGCTGTCAACGCCGCTCGCACTTCGCCAAACACCGCGAAGTAAATCCTGTCTGCGCTCAATGGCATTTCCATGAAATCAGCAAATGCAACTGACATGCCAAGCCGGTTTTTTCCATTTCTCTCCCTCGAATTGCTGGCTTTTTCACTCCCTTCAATTTTTTGAGGTGGTGTTTATTGCTCCATGCGGACAAAAACATTCATTGACCATCGCCATTTCCCATCGTCTGGCGGGGCGGGCAGTCCTCTGCACGCCGCCGACACAGGAAACGGCGCGCACCGAGTGACGCGCCCCACCTTCACCAACGCCAGCAGCTCTTTCAGGTTAAGTTCGCCGTGGAAAATTTCAGCATTCTGCAATTAACCTTCTGCACGGCGCATCACTTGCCACCCTTCACCCGTTTCCTTTTTGCCGCCTTGCTACCTTGATGTGCGCCGGATATAAGAAGGTTCAAGCGCATGATGACGAAGATGGCGTTGCTTTTCGAGATGCATGTGGCGAGGGTGAAACGTCATCCGGTGGCCAGCGGCTTTGTTTTCCTGTACGCGGTGATAATCATGCTGGAGGGTTTCTGGCTGGGGGAATTTACGCGCCGTGCCGCCTATCTTGCGGCGCTTATCGCGGGCACCGTGATTCTCGATTGTTTCCATCCGTGCGGACCGCGCGTGGAACCGCCCCTGCCCGTTCGCCGACCCAAGATCGAGCTGCTGGTCGCCGGCGCATTTCTGCTGGTGGGCCTGGCCTGGCTTTTGGTGCATTTTCAGGGCCATTTTGTCCCCGCCAGCCGGGTGATGAAATTGTTATGGGCAGCGCTGGCGTTGTTGTCCGTATTAAACATCGGGCTGGCATTGTTTGAATTGCTGGTGATGCGATACCGCCTGCAAGACCTCGGCATCCGCTTTCGCGGACTGGCTCCCGTCCCGCTGATAATTCTTTGTTTTGGCGCGACGGCTTGGGCCTCGCACTCTGGAGTAACGTGGCGCGAGGTGGTTGGTGAAGTAAATGGCCGGGTGTGGATGGTTCCCCTGGTCAGCTTCTTCATGGCCGCATTGCCCGAGGAATTCTTTCGGGTGTTCTGGCAGACGCGCCTGGGAACCGTGTTGAAAAATCCAGCCACGGGATGGTTAATCGCGTCGGTGGTGTGGTCATTCCTTCACGTGCCCAATTTCAGTGCGGGCGCTGCCAGTTGCCTGCCGGCGCTTCGGAGCGCGTTTGACATGGTGCCGTTGGGATTGTTTTGGGGCTACGCCACACACCGGAGCCAAAGCATCCTGCCCGCAATTTGCTTTCACGGCACAAACTTCTGGGGACTTCAGAACTTTTGACCCAAACCTGCCCTCGACTTTCTTCGACAGAATGGACAGGATTTTCAGGGAGCGGCATTTTCCAGCGGCACAATTTTTAAAAACACCGTTATGAATCACATCATCTGGGCATTGATTGGCATGGTCGGTTACTCGTTCACCACCCTGCTCGTGAAATTTGCGACGCGCAGCGGACAGTTCTCCAGCTTTCTCGTCCTGTCCATCGCCTGCGTCATCACCATGACAACCGTCCTGTGCATCACCCTGCTCCGCGGCGACCTGCAACATCTCGGCGCCAAAGATTTCGCAAGCCCGAACGCCTGGTATGCCTATGCCACCGGGATTGCGCTTACGGTGGCGGTGATGTCCCTGTTCCGCGCGCTCTCGCTGGGGCCGGCCAGCATCGTTGTCCCGATTTACGGGATGTTCATCGTGGGCGGGGCCGTTCTGGGGATGATATTTTTGCACGAACCGCTCACCGCCCGCAAAGTCGTGGGGATTGGCCTGGCCGCCATCAGCATTTTCCTCCTGGCCCAAAAATCATGATTCGCGCGGACAGGTTGAACATCCGTTCCCCTTTCGCGCCGAAGCGAACACGGATCAAAGCTCGACTTGTTCTCATCACTGCCGTGCCATGAAGACATCGGGCAGCTCCCTGCCATGGGGTGTTCACCCCATTGTGTGAATGCCGCTCCCTTCTTATCGTCATTGGGAAGTCAAAAAATGGGAAATGATCGAACCATGAATAATAAATCTTTGCGTGTGTTTACCCTGTCAATGGCGGCAGGGGGATTGGCGCTTGTATCAGGCTGCGTCGTCGAGCCAAATGGCCGGGTGGCGTTTCAACCATTCGTGGTTGTGGCTCCGCAACCAGTGGTATACGCGGCTCCGCCACCGGTGGAAGTGGCGCCCGTAATGGTTCCTGACAGCTACGCCTGGGATGGTTACGAATATGTCGGCCTCGTTGGTGACCAGTATTACTATCTGGGACCTGGCAATGTCTGGGTGTTCTGTGAACCATTCCGGCTGGAGCGTTTTCACGGATGGGAAAGAGGCCATGCTGATTGGCGGAACCACGCCATTCGCAACGACCATTATAGAACCGACCGGAATGGACATGTCCAGCCAAGGCATGACGACCGGCAGGAAAAGGATAGGAAGGCCGACCATTGATTCCGCGGGAAAAGCCAGCAGACTCAACCCTCAACCAACAACCACTAACTTCAACGCTGACGGCGGTAATCGCTCAGGGCGAAGGCGGTTTTGCCCTCACCTCACCCTGACCCTCTCCCCTCCCGCTGCGGGAGCGGAGAAGGAGAATTATTTTGTAGGACGTTTCCCCGGCGTAGGCCGATTGCATCGGCCAACACCGGGCTAATTTCCGTTACGCGTTGACTCGTTCGCGCCCGCTCACTAGGCCTTGGCAGGCTTTCGGCTTCGCCAAACTCCTTTCGCCGCTTCCCAAGCGGCTCAAGTCCCGAGGTCGTCGGCCAACTGCTCGCGGCGGGATTTTGACAATAGCCCAGCGTTTTAACGCTGGGTTGCTTGCGCACGCCCACCATAAAGTCCCTTTGGGGACGAAAGAACCATCCTTCCGTCCCTCGCGGGACTTTTTATCAACGCGACGTGTTACCCAGCCTTGAAAGGCTGGGCTATTGTCACAAAACATCAGGCGTTCATTCGATACCACCGCGTTGCTCGCAAACCTCCGCGTCCTTTTCCACGAGATTCATTTTTCGGTCACGGACTTCAGGCTGGCCAGCCCTTTTTCAAACTGGCAGCCGCACATCTTGTCGAAGTCCATGAACAGGCCGAACACTTTGCTCATGAAACAGCTTTTACCCGCCATGCTCCACGTCACGACGTGACGTGACTTCACTTTTTCGGGCCATCTGATGTGTTAGTCTGGGACCAAGAAAGGACCAGACAATGAAAGGCAAACGGTATACGACGGAAGACAAGATCCGCATCCTACGGGAAGTGGACGGTGGCAAGAGCGTGGGTGAGGTCTGCCGGGAAAAGAACATCGCCGAGCAGACGTTTTACCGGTGGAAGCGGACCTTTGGCATGATGGATGTTTCCGAGGCCCGGCAGCTCAAGGAGCTCCAGAAGGAAAACACCGAGTTAAAGAAGATGCTGGCCGAATCGCTGTTGAAGAATCGGGTCTTGGAGGCTGTATGCGAAAAAAAGTTGTGAGCCCGGCGCATCGCCGGGCGGCAGCACAACAAGTGGTGGCGGCAGGCCTGTGTTCCCAACGGGTTGCCTGTCGGCTCCTGCGCCTGGCGCGGTCCACTTACGGTTATCAAGGGCGAGCCCCCACCACGGCCGAGCAACAGTTAAGGAGACGGCTGCAGGAACTGTCGCAGGAGCATCCGCGCTACGGGTATCGGCGGATCGCAGCGTTGTTGCGCCAGGAAGGCTGGCGAGTCGGCAAACGGCACATTCAACGACTGCGCCGAGCGGAGGGATTGCGCGTCCCACCCACCAAACGAAAGGTAATTCGGCGCGGGCTATCCACGGGTTTGCCGACTACGGCCACGCATCGGAACCACGTATGGACCTGGGACTTTATCGCCGATGCAACGGTGCGTGGTGGGGCTTTGCGGATCCTAACGATCTTGGACGAACACACGCGGGAGTGTCATGTACTGCGGGTGGACCGCGCGCTGCGCGCGCAGGACGTGCTGACTTGGTTGCAGAAGGCCATCGAACAACAAGGCGCGCCGGAATATCTGCGTTCGGACAACGGATCGGAGTTTATCGCCAAAATCGTGCAGCGGTGGCTGGCGGAGAACCACATCAAGACGATTTACATTGAGCCGGGCAGTCCGTGGCAGAACGGCTTTGTGGAAAGTTTTCACGGTCGCTTTCGGGACGAGTGCTTGAATCGGGAGCAACTGTGGACGCTGACGGAAGCGCGAGTAGTGATTGGCGACTACCGCTGCGAATATAATCAACAAAGACCGCACAGCCGGTTGGGTTATCTGAGCCCGGCCCGGTTCGCGGCGCAACTCAGTCCATCCCCGGCGCCGGTCGGGCTCCGCCCTCCCTCTGCCGGGGATGGACAAAACCAGAACCAAAAACTAACATGAACCCAGTCTCAGGACTAACTCACGAAGTGGTACAGAAAAGTGAACCCGGTCATTAGCAAAGTCGTTTTGCCCGATCCGTTGTCACCATACAATAAAGCCAGTCGACTAGCGCGGTCTTTCCTGTCCATCGTGAGATCTAAATCGTATGTGAAATGTCCGAAGAGCTTTTTAGTGCAAATTCGCGTGATGAAGAAATCCTGGGCTGGTATTTGTTGAGGCTTCATAATGTTAATTTGGTTTGTGCTTAACCCGCATTATTCCCCGCCTTCCATGTGGAAATACATGGATTGCAGGGCGACTTTGCCCGGGCCGGTGAACCGGTTCCACACAATGTTCCCGGCGCTGGCAAAAAATCCCGTCGAGAGTTTCTGGAACATCGTCTGCATCTGCACGGAGCGGTCCTTGTAAATCCAGCCGCCCGGCTCGATGTCAATCTCCTCGCCCGCCGCGAGCGTCACTTCAAACACGTTGCCGAAGCCGTGCAGCCACAGGATGCCCTCGCGTTGCGGGCAGGAAAAGGTGTCTATGAAAAAGCCGGTGCCGCCGAGCAGCATGTTGGCCGCGCCTTTCACGCGGGTGAAGGTGTAATCCACGTTGTCGGTGGCGGCGAGCCATTGATGCTCGCGCACGTCCACGCTTTGCCCCGGCGCCAGGTGCAATCCCAGGACATGGCCCGCGCCGTCGCGGCTGAAGGCGATGCGGCCCGGCCCGGTCGCGCCGGTGAGCAGGAAGGGCATACCGGCGAGCATCCGCTTAAGGCCGCCTTTCACGGGATGAATGGCGATCTGCACCGAGGGATCTTTCCACAGCAGGATGTGGTGCTCGAAATAGACGCCGGTGTTGCTCAATTCCACCTGCAACGCGGGCACCAGTTCGCCCTGGATATGGTAGGTGACGCCGCCGAAGGTTTCGTCCTGTTTGTTGGTCGGTAATAGCGTTGGCACGGCCATGGTTTTGCCTTTGGTTGAGTTGAGAGATTATGACGATAACAAACATTTTGCATTGAATCCGCAGATTTCACAGATGAACGCAGATTTTTTCCGCATTGCATCGGCGGAATCTGCGTCATCTGCGGATAAAACCACCGCCCGGTTTGCTTGGTGCATAGTCCCATTTGGTTGATGATTGACGACGCGGGCATTTGAACGCCGTGCGGGCGGCGCGTCAAGGATTTCCCGAAATTCTGGCATTGTTGATGTTTGGGTGAAGCGCGCGGACAAGCTGAAAATAATTGAACATCCCTGCCATCCATGCCAGTCGTGTCACAGAAAATTGTCTTTTTTTGATTATTCCTGTTCACAGATTGGGCAGAGGTTTCGTAAGTGGTTTTGGTTCAATAATTTTCAAACTTGGGCCGGTTTGGATTTAACTTATTCCGCCCCGGAATTACCTTTGTTTGGAACAACCAAACCTTTGTTCGTCACGAAATTAAGTTTGTTCGGGACAGAATTACCCTTGGTCGTCGCAAACAAACCTTTGTTTGAGACAGAATTAAGTTTTTCCGCCGCAACAAAACCGTTTTCCGTCATGGATAAACCTTTGTTTGAGCCAAACAAACCTTTGATTGTCACGAAATTACCTTGGTTTGGAACACAATCACCCACCGGCGAGCGCGTCACTCCGTGCGCGCGGCAATAATTTGCACGAACGAGAGGCGGGTGGAGGCCTGCCCGCCCTGCCTGGATTTATTCCGTTCGACGCAAGTCGCGTGAAATGAGGATTGACGTCAAGTTTTTCTAAATGGAATCACAAGGCGGACTACAAAGTTCGGGAATTTCCGCCGGTTTGTGAATTTTGGTTTGTTCCTTGCGTCATGCCCGCCCGAAAACTTCGAGTCGGCTTGTTGGGGGCGGCTTGAGATCTAAATGGGTAAACAAGCAAAATAGAAAGGACAGAAAAGAATATGGTGCATATTTCATATTCATTCGCCCAGTTGCCTGACACGCAATTGGATCAATTCGTAACGAACGTCGTCACCAGCATGACCGGGAACAAAAATTTTCCCACACCGAAGGTCCCGCTGGCAGACCTGACCGCCGCGCAAACAGCGTTTGAAACAGCCATGGCAGCCTGCCCGCAAGGCGGGACCCAGGCGACAGTCATCAAGAACAACGCGCGCGACGCATTGACGGATCTCCTGCGGCAACAGGCCGTGTATGTGCAGGGCATCGCCTTTGACGATCTGGCGATGCTGCTTTCCTCCGGGTTCCAGGCCAACAGCACCAGCCGGACACAGACGGAATTGGATACGCCGGTGGTTTTGTCGGTGGACAACGGGGACAGCACACAATTGATGGTGTATTTGCAGCCGGTGGACAATGCGAAGTCGTATGAGGTGCAAACGAGCACCGGCACCAATCAGTGGCAACATGCCGGGACCTTTACCTCCACACGGAATCTGGTGGTGGGAAACCTCACGCCGGGCACCGTTTACAACATCCGGGCGCGAGCGGTGGGCGGCTCGACCGGTTACAGCGGCTGGAGCGATCCAGTGTCGCACATGGCCACGTAAAGCCGCGCCACGTGGCAGGCCCACGTAGAACGTGGCAAGTCACATGAAACAATTTCCTCATCCCTTCCATGCGGCAGAGGGAGGGGCAGGTTTCCAACCTGCCGGTAAACAGCAATGTGAGCCAAACGCATGGTCGGGGTGAGGAACAAGTGATTTTTAACGCCGCCGTATCGCAGCAATGGAGAGGACATCGTTATCAACGGGATGGGTGGCGCAAACTTGACGCATCCCGTTGAACTCCTAGACGCTGGGGGTGACAGTGTTAATGCCCTCATCACCCACGGGAGCCGGATTTGATTCCGGCTCCTTTTGATTTTTTGCGAAGAGATCCGTCCCGCATCACTCCGTAACCATTCCAATCGTCCTCAGCCACGTCTCCACCAACTGAGGCCAGCCCGTAATTGGAAATTTTGCGGGCCGCAGCCCGAATCCATGCCCGCCCTGCGCATACAAATGCATCTCCACAGGAACCCCGGCGTTCTTCAGCCCGATGTAGTAAACCAGCGACTGTTCGACACCATCCACGTGGTCATCCTCCGCCTGTAACAAAAACGTAGGCGGCGTTTTGCTGGTGACCGGGACATTCGGATTCAACTTAAAACCCTCATCGTCGTTCCACAGATGGCCCGGATAACAAGCTATCGCAAAATCCGGGCGGCAGCTTTCCTGGTCCGCCGCATCCACCGCAGGATATGAACGCTGGTCAAAATGCGTGCTCGTCGCCGCCACCATATCTCCGCCCGCCGAAAATCCGATCACGCCAATTTTCTGCGGGTCAATCTGCAACTCGGCGGCGTGAAAACGCACCAGCCCCACCGTCCGCTGCGCATCTTCCAACGCCAGCGGTGATTCCCAATATGGCCCCAATTTCCTGAGTGGCACGCGGTATTTCAACAGCACAGCCGTGATGCCCTTGGACGTCAGCCAGTCGCAAATCTCCGTGCCTTCAAGATCAATGGCCAGACAATTGTAACCTCCGCCGGGAAACACGACCATCGCAACGCCGGTGTTTTTCGCTTTCGGCGAATAGACCGTCATCGTGGGCTGCGAGACGTTGCATACCGCAATCCATGGCACGCCGGAAGGTGACACCACGTTTGTAACATACTCCGGCCCCGGGACAAGCTGGGCTTGCGCATCAGGCACCGCCCCCGGCCAGATCGGCACTTGCGTATGTCCCGGCGACGGCTGCCAGACATTCGTCTGCGCGCGCAGACCGCCGCACGCAAACACAACCCCAAGGACAAAAATCAATGGCTTCATCATGAAGCCTGCAAATGACAGACCGGCCGGGTGCTGTCAAGTCCAAGGCTTTTTCGGTGGTGGCACCTTTTGAAAACGGCTGACGTGATGGGTGGTACGGTGGCATCACGCCAACCGATAGGAACTTCAGGGTTCCACTAAGGAAAGCAGCTTACCAACGCTCGATGCCAATAGCAAGACAATTCGCGGGGAGCGTTACGTTTTGATTAAAGATTATCCGCCAAAATCGGGTCGTGGACGATAAGGTTGTGATCGGGATTCCGACCAAATTCCGAAAACCGTGTTTATCGTGATTGTTTCATTGCGGATGTGGGGCTTGTGCTGGCTGATTTGTGGCTGGGACAAAAAGTTCCTGATGGTTTCTTGCACCTCCGAATCGCTGAGCTTTCGATAGCCCATAATGCGAAAGGTCAGGTTGTTTTCTTCATCTCTCCCCATAGTTTCTATATTGGGCGCATCCATGGGGCAATCAAACACCCGCACAAGCCGACTGGCAATGGAAATTTGATTAAAGCAAGCCAAGGATTTCTTCCAAGCTCCAAACGTGGTCTGTGGTTTCCGCTTCCATTGGCGGTTCAACACGATCCGGAAAAGCTGGAGCAAATGACTGGTCGCTGATAGTGTCCCTACCGGATGGAAGGAAGCCAATCATGACAGCACTCGATGGGTGGGAGAACTTCTACGTCATCGTCGGATCGTCAGCCGGCGCGCTGATTGGATTGCAGTTCGTGGTCATTACACTTATTAAGGAGACGCGCACAGTGAGTTGCAGCGCGCATTATTCGTGGTAATCAAAACTGAAGACGTGTGAGGTGAACCCGTAAAGATGCGTGGCTCTAGGTGGCTTTACGCTCGCGATTTATCGGAGTTTGCTCCGGCGACCTGTCAGGCGGCATTTGTATTGATTTAATTTGGCCGTTTGAGTTTTGATCGCCTGTATTTATCGCCGTCCATGGTGACAACAATTTTTTCACCGAAGGATTTGAATTGTAAAGTATGCCTCACGGGATTCGGGAAGGCGCCGGTGCCGTCTGGACGGGGCATGTCTGGCACTCCGGTGAAAACCAATGTGTTGCCATGTTCTATCCTCCAACCCTCACCCAAACCGACGAGTCCGCCATTTTTCACTTTGTTTCCAAAGGTTTCTTCCACGCTGCCGCCTTCCAGGAAGAGGTAATACATATAGTCCTTATCTGAAATGAGGGTGAATTCGTAATCGGTGAACATCTCCGGTTTGAGCCGCACCGGGCTATTCGTGCTTGTTTGTGCAGTTGCCTCACAAACAGAAAATCCGAGCATGAGTACAAGGCCAAAGATGATGGAAATAATAGTGCGCATAGCAAACGCCGCCTAACGAAAAAAACTGAACCACGCCGCCGAAACTGTCAACCGCGAATACGGAACTGAAAGTGCAACCGGCGTTGGCTCCGGCGACTTATCAGGCGACATGGTCATAATCACAAAATCTCGGCTCTGGCTATCGCGCCGGGTGCCATTGGGCCAACGATAAGGTCAATAGTCAAACCGGCGACCATCGAATCATGTGGCGCTTCCTTATCCACCGCAAATGCTACCATCCCATCTTGATGTGGCCAATCCAAATGCTCCATCGGTGGCTCACGAAATGTGAACCAGAGCGTCCAAGTCGAACGACCGTCTCGATAATGACGCTCTGGATGACGACTGTCTGGAACCGAACCCATCGCCCAGTATCGCAAATATGGCCGATACTTGTGAGTCTGCGCTTGCAAATACCAAGTGCCGAGCGGAATCGGCGTGACACGCACCGGATACATTCGCCGTGGCGTGCCATCCGGGTAACTCAATCCCTGAATCTGAACTTCATAGGATGCGCTCGTAAAATCCATAACGCGAATGCCGCCTAACGAAAAAAACTGAGCCACCGCCGACTCGCGACGTGAACCGCGACAGCGGAACTGGAGACGCCATCCCGCGTTGCCTGCAGCGAATTGTTAGGCCCATGGTCGTCAATCTCCGCATCGAGTATAATCATAAACTGCCCCCACGGATAACAGAATGAAATTGACCAGTAGCAACATACCGACTTCAGATTTGGACATCATGCTAAAATATCCATTGAAAACACACAATATTCCGAAAGAGATAAAGGCAATTCCCCACGCTATCCCGGAATAGCCAGACATCGATGGCCTACGACCATAACGCCCCCAACGGAGACACCTCAGGAAACTCGGCCACAAAGTCACGCCTGCTAAGAAAACAATGCCGACAATCCATGAGGCGATTCCTAGCATGAGGCACTCTATCGGCGAAAAGTGTACTGCGGCAGCTAATATCATAGCTAAAAGTGCGAAAGTGCCTAACGTTCCAAAGCTGAACCACGCCGCCGAAACTGTCAACCGCGAATGCGGACCAGAAGGCGCAATCGGCGTTGGCTCCGGTGAATTGTTAGGCCACGTCAAGGAATATGCACCTCAACAATATTCGAGGTCAAAAGATTCGTATATCCGCTGGCCGATAGTGTGCCCTCAAGTCGGACTCTGACGATCTGCACGGTCTTCGGCAAGGCGACAAAACGGCCAAGTCCATAAGGCTCCTTGAATTTGCTTTCGCCTTGCGGAATGATGGGGCTATTCAATGCGTAATTAATCCAAGGGTCAGCATATACCCGCTTCAACTCCTTGCCGTCCAAATCTGAAATCTTCAGCGCGAGACCGGGCGGAGCAACGAATAAGTTGGTGGCAGACAAAGGTGTGCTCGTGCCATTATGGATCGTGAATCTGCATTCAAACCAAATATTCGTGTGATTGCCTTCCGGTGAAACGCCATCGAGTTTCAGTGTGACATCGTCAGCGTCAAGCGCGCTCGCTGTAGCGAGCAATGCAAAAATCACCAATAGCCGTTTCATATGTAATCTGTGCGAACCGCCTAACTATGTATTATATTGAGCTTTTACGGTTAATCTCGATTTCAGATTTGCCTTATATTTTAAGGCTTCCAGCCTGTCAATTATCAATTACCAAGGTTCTTGACATATTTTCATCACCAGCAAAAACCGCACTTCTCCTTGAGCGGCATGTTATGCCCAAATCACTCCCCTGCGCCGATTTTGCCGTGGCAGTGCCATCGCAGCGCGATGACCGCACGGCGCAGCGGGTCATCTCCATCAGGGCCAGCCCAGGGAGTAACTGGCAGTGCGTGCGGCCTCATCAAGCTGCTGAAGATAGCCCTGCACCCGCTCCGCCGGAATGGAGTCGGCAAAGGTGCGGTATTCGGCGTCCATGACAAGCAGGCGGCCGGAGAGGGTCACTTGACGGTGAAAGAAAAGCGCGGGGTCGGAAATTGTTTTGTTGCGTTTGTCCGCCGGCCATGCTGCCGATGGCAAGGCCACCTCGGCGTGGAACAGCCGGTGTTCGGGAAATTCCAAGGCCAGCGGCATCGTCCGGTCCTTGTCCATCGGCTTCTCATACAGCAGGCTCTCGATTGTATGCGGGGAGAACTGGCACCAGTACCGTTTGTCGTCGCTGGACTGCGTCCATATTTTTTGAATGGTGTAATACTCGGTCATTTCGATCCGGTCCTGCTGCTCGTCATCGGCAAAGTCAATGGGCTGCGCCGTCTCAATCTGCGGATAGGAGCGGGAATAAAAATCGAGGCGGCCCTTCTGGATTTTATCCCGGGTGGTGGTGGCGAATACTTCCCGCAGGCCGTCAGCGTCGCCACCGGTGGCCACGGTCACGACCTTCAGGTCGGCGGGTTCATCCCGCCCGCGCAATTGAAAGTATTCACTCACGCTGGTCATGCTCTGGTCGGCGCTGGTGTTGGGGATGACGGTCAGGCCGGTGGTAGTCGGGGAGATGATGAGGCCGCGCTCGTAATCAGGCAGGTAACGGGCGGACAGCGGCCCGCCCTGATAATTGATGGTGGGATCGAACCAGTACACCTGGTCGTTCAGGCGCACCGCGGCAATGACATGATCGAACGCCAGCGGCGACGGCTGCCAGTCATCGAGGGTGTGGCGTTCGGTGGTGTTGACCAGCACCGGCCAGGCTTCGACGCCCAGCGTCCGCAGGGCGGTGACGAACAGAAACGCCTTGTCCTTGCAGTCGCCGAACCGCCGGTTGCAAACCGTGGAAGGATCCGAGGGTTTGTGGGATTTCTCGCCCATTTCAATCCCGAAATAACGCACTTCATTCTGCACAAAACGCAGGACGGCCAGGACCCGTTGCTCCGGGTCTGGAATCTGCCGCCACGCGCCGAGTTTCTGTGAAAACTCCGGCGACGGAGCGGAGTTGTTCTGGAAAAGCGTCAGCGCCCATTGGTTGACTTCGGCCCAGGTTTGGAATTCGCTCAACTGCACCCACGGCTGGAATTCGTACCAGACCGGCAGGGAATCTTCCACAGCCAGCGCCGGGACCTGGCTCGAATCCCAACTGCATTCGGTGATGTCCTTGCCGCGAATGACGACCGGTTGCGCGCCGGTCCCGTGATTTTTTATAAAGAGCCGCTTGTTCGCGGGCCAGAGCAGCCGGGTTCGAAGGCGTCCAACCGGCTCGTCAAATTGAAGTTGAATGGAGCGCGCGAACCGTCCACCAAACACCGGGTTGACCCCCTGCACGGTGTAGGCGTAATCAATGACGTCACCTACGCGGACATCCTCCAGCACCAGGACGGCGGAATACCGGCCATTGAGGGATTGTTGGTCCAGATCGCGCTCCTGCTGGATGACTTTGATTTTGTCCCGGTCCAGTTGGTTGAGAAAATTCGTCCCGCGCCAGATTCTCACCCAGTGGAGCTGCAACGATTCGTAGTCGGGGTCAAAATCGAGGGAGATTTGCGCGCCGCCTTGCACGCCGTCATAACTGCAGATTTGTTTTACCTCGTGGCTGAAGGTCGCACTTTTGGGAACGTTGATTTCAGTTTCAATCAACAGCCAGCGTTCGTTTTCACCGTCCGACGCCGGTGTGTTCAACAATTCGCGATCGAAGAAATTGGGTTTGACCCAGTTTCCGGGCGGAGCCACGGTGACTTTGGATTCGGAAATGGGAGCATCCGCCGCGAGGGCCGTGAAGGACACAAACAATCCCAGCCAAAACATCCACCGGCCAAAATAGATTGGAAATCTGCCCGGCATGGTCCGTGCGGAGAGCATGACGAAAATAAGGCGGCTGACAACCCATTTTTCCGCGCCAGCAGTCAAAAGCAATCAACGTGGATATGTTCCGCGCTTTTGCCCGAGATCAATGGCTCCGGTGAACATTCTTTGCTGACTCAACTGATTAACAATTTGGGCAGAGGTATAATCCGAACGGAGCGCGCAGCATCGTTCCACGTAATCCAGCGGGCCGAATTCGCGGGGCAATGCACCATGCTCCACAAACCGCAATTTGCAATGCCAGCAAGTGGAGACACTTGCGGCGTCTTGTCAATTTGAGATTGCCTCCGGGTGCGACATTCGATTGCATGACGTGGAATGATGCTGTCGGCGGTCAGAATTTGGATACTAATTTCCACCTTGCTGGTCAGTGCCGGCTGGGGTCTGTCGGCTCTTCATCAGTTGAACCGTGCCGGGTACACCGGCGTTTTTTTGCTGGCCTCGGCCGCGTGGTTTTGGGCATGGAAACGTTTCCGTCAGCCGCCGGGAACCGTGAAAGTGTCCCTGCGGCGCGGGTTGTGGCGGTTCCGGCGTCCGGCGCCACTCCTGTTTCTGGTGCTGGTCCTGTTGTCGCTGCTATCCGGGTCGCTTTATGCCGGGTTGAACTGGGACGCGAACGTTTATCGGATGCCGCGGGTGCTGCACTGGCTGGGAGCCGGATATTGGCACTGGATACACACCGGCGAAATCCGGATGAATGTCACGGGTTGCGGGTTTGAATGGCTGTCGGCCCCGTTGATTTTGTTTACCGGCACGGACCGGTTCCTGTTCCTGATTAATTGGGCAAGCTACCTGATGTTGCCCGGGCTGATATTCAGTGTTTTTACACGACTGCAAGTCCGGCCGCGGGTTGCCTGGTGGTGGATGTGGTTTTTTTCGTCCGGCTGGTGTTTTGCCCTGCAAGCCGGTTCGGTGGCAAACGACAGTTTCGCGGCCATTTACATTCTTGCCGCAGTGGATCTGGCGTTGCGCGCGCGCGAAAACAACCGGACGACGGATTTCTGGCTTTCCCTGCTCGCCGCCGCTCTGGCGACCGGGGTCAAACAAACAAACATTCCGCTGGCGCTGTTATGGCTGGCAGCAGCCTGGCCCGCCCGCCAGCTGATTCTTTCACGGCCGCTGGCCGGCATCGGCGTGGTCTGTCTGGGGCTGCTGGTCTCAATCGTGCCCATCACCGTCGCCAACCTGCGTCACACCGGGACGTGGTTGCCGTTGAATTTTCCCGAGATTGGAAATTTCAAATTAAACCCCTTTTGGGGAATTGTCGGCAACGCCATTGCCGTCCCCGCGCAAAACCTGCTGCCGCCATTTTACATCCTGCTGCCGCCGTATTATGCCCGCTGGAACGACGTGAGCGCGGAATTCCGCGACTCTTTTTTGCACTCATCCTTCGGGGGTCATTTCTCCTCGTTTGAAAATTTCCTACTGTTGAGCCACTGTCACGGAATCACGGAAGAAAATACGGGCGTCGGATTGGGAGTATGCATCCTGCTTTTAATCGCCGCCGGCGAGGCTTGGCGCCATGGAAAAACCGGCGGCACGACCACCCATAACCGTCAGCTTTGGCTGCTGCGCATGATTCCATGGTGTTTGCTTTTGATATTCATGGCCAAGGTCGGCAGTTATCAAAATGCGCGCCAACTGGCCCCGTATTACGCCTTTTTGCTGCCGGTGTTCCTGGTCCGGCCCGGACAAGGCTTCGTGGCGCGCCAGTCCCACTGGCAACGGCTGGGACTGGCTGTGATGGCGCTGACGGCCGTGATGATCGCCACCTCGGTGGATCGCCCCCTGTTTCCCGCCCAAAGCCTCATTCGCCGGCTTTATGAAAAATTTCCAGGCTCGTCTATCCTGATAGCTGAATACTCCGATTACCGGTCTTCCTATTTCCGGGTCTGCGAGGCGCGCCGGAATTACCTGAAACAAATCCTGCCTCGCGGTGAACCAACCCTGGGATATTATGCCGGCAGTTTCGGCCTGGACGAAATCGTCATGTGGCAGCCATTGGATGGACACCGGGTCGTGCGCATACTGCCGGAAGACACTCCTGAGCAACTGCGGCAGCAAGGCATCCGTTACGCGGTAGTGGACGGGCTGGCTTTGCAGTCGGAAAATCAAACGGCCCGACACTGGCTGGAGACCCATCACGCCGACCTCATTGCCGAATTTCCACCCGTTGATCAACCGGACCTGGTTGACGCCTATTACAGGTACTACCTTGTCCACTTGAAAGTTCCGGCCCAACAGGACGATTTCAGAACAAGGGTTCAAATCAAATGATTTGAATTTTAGGGAAGCAGGCTTTTTGGCTGGTGGGGACGGCCTGCCGGTCGTCCGAGTCCGCGCAGCCCTGCCATTCTAAATTCAGGAGGGACGATCTCTGCGAGTCCCCAAATCTCATATCTGCGTCACGGATTACGTCGTTTTTCAAGCGTCTTTGGGCGCTTTGGGTGAACAAAAACGTGAATGGAAATTCACACAACCGTCACACGATTGTGACCTTCCGAAAGTACCTTGTCTGCGTCGGTCATGATTATGAAAAAGATTCTCATACTGACGGCTGGATTTGGTGACGGACACAACGCCGCCGCCCGCAGCCTGCGCGACGCCGTCGAGCAGCTTGACGAGGACGCGCGCGTGGAGATGCTCGATTTGTTCGCGGAGAGCTATGGCGCGTTCAACACCCTTGCCCGCAAAACCTACCTTGGCGTGGTGCAATACGCGCCGAGCCTTTGGGGCGGCATTTACTCGCTGCTCGACAAATCACCGCTTGTCGAAAAACAACTCGGCAATTTCGCCCGGCTGCAAAAGATGCTGGAAAAGATTCTTGCCGAGTCCCAGCCGGATTGCGTTGTCTCCACCTACCCGGTCTATCCGCACGTCATCCAGAAAATTTACCGCGGCCACCACGAACGGCCGTTCCGCCTCATCACCGTCGTCACCGATTCAATCACCGTCAACTCCGCGTGGTATCGCGCTGCCAGCGATTATTTTTGCGTGGCGAACGAGGCCACGGCCGGGGTGTTGCGCAAATGCGGTGTGGCGCCGGAAAAAATCAAGGTCCTCGGCTTTCCCGTCAACCTTGCCTTCACGCAACCGCCGGCCAAAAAGATTCCCCTGCCCGCCGGCAACGAGCCGCGCCGCGTCCTTTACATCATCAACACCGGAAAGAAAAAAGCCGGCAAGGCGGTTGACCGGCTGCTCGAACTGGACAATGTCCACCTCACCCTGACCGTCGGCCGTGATCCGGAGTTGCGGGCCAAGCTCATCGAACGCACGCGCGACCGCGCCGACCGCGTCCATGTCCTCGGCTGGACGAACCAGATGCCGGAGTTGATGATGACGCATCACCTCGTTATCAGCAAAGCTGGCGGTGCGACTGTTCAGGAAGCCATCGCCGCCCAATGCCCGATGATTGTGAACCAGGTCATTCCCGGCCAGGAGGAAGGCAACGCCGAGTTGATAGAAAAATTCAAGCTGGGCGCCGTTGTGGAGAAAAACCGCGAAGTCGCCGAGTGCGTCGAAAGGGCCTTTGCCAAACGCGCCGCACTCTGGAGCGAATGGCGCGAAAACCTCAACCGGATCAGCCGCCCCGATGCCGCGTTGCGAATCGCGGAACTGGCTCTTGGCGAATCCGAACCGGGCGATTCGGGCCGCAAACGCATCAAGCTGTTCGATGCAGCGCCGGACCGCGTCATGCGCTCCGCACCGCGCGCCAATGGCGAGCAGCCGCAGATGCTACTCTGCGATTTTCACATCCACTCGAATTATTCCGACGGCAAGCTGGCCGTGCCGGACATTGTAGATTTTTACGGTGAGCACGGTTTCGATTGCATCTGCATCACCGACCATCTTGCCGATCCCAGCCGCTTGATTGGCAAGCTTGCCGAACTCGCCAATTGCACGCTCGGTCAGGAACAGGTTGAGGAGTATTTCGCCGTGATTGAACGCGAACGCCGCCGCGCGTGGCGCCGGTATAAAATGCTCGTGCTGACAGGCATCGAATTCAACAAGGACGGTTACACGAAGAAAACTTCCGCGCATCTGC
Source organism: uncultured Verrucomicrobiae bacterium (assembly GCA_963764175.1). Taxonomy (GTDB): domain Bacteria; phylum Verrucomicrobiota; class Verrucomicrobiia; order Limisphaerales; family UBA11358; genus UBA11358. The sequence continues at coordinate 261,854 of CAVXRE010000017.1, forward strand.
TCGGCGTTGACCTCAAAAAACCGATTGACCCCTCGCTCGACATTCCAAAAATCATCGGAAAAATCCACGACCAGGGCGGCCTCGCCATCGCGTCGCACCCGCACATCATGAAAAGTGAGTGGGGCAAGAACACGCTCTACTTTTGGGAAAACCAGGATATTTACGCGCCGTTGCTGGACGCCTGGGAAATCGCGAACCGCGACAATATTTTCAACGACATCGGCCTCAAGCGGCTGCCGTTCATTGCCAACAGCGACTTCCATAAACCCAAGCACATTTATTCCTGGAAAACACTCATCCACTGCGAAAAGGACCCGGAGGCCATCAAGGATTGCATCCGCCGCAACGAGCACATCGCCATCACGCTTTACCGGGAGTTTGGGGGCATCCCGCAATCCCGGCGTCACAGCTTTGCCTCATTTGCCGAGCCGGCGCATTACTGGCAGGAGCGGCTCCCGCTGCACGTGGTGAATGGCTAGGCGGCAACAGGATTGAGCCCGGTTCATTTCCAAGACTCGCAAGAAGATCAGAGCGGGCTGCCGTCCATCACTACAATTTCAATTTTCCCTCACCGATCGAATTCCCCTGCATGGTTTCGACCAGTCCGCGGATGCGACGCGCATCCGCCTTCCGGTGTCCATGGCTGACCAGCGGGTCGCTGCCGCCGGACGATTCAATCAAAATATCCGCCCAAAGGATTCCCGTCTTGATGTGCACGGACGCGACTTTGGTGATGCTGATGCTGATTTCGTCCTTGCTGAACCACGACCGTTTATGCCGGATGACGGCTTGGTCCGTCACCTCGATGACGGTGGGAAAGAGGAAATTCCCGCGCGTCCACCGGCTTGCCTGAAATGTTTCCGAGGGCATGACCACACTGTGATTCACAAAACCGGATTAAGCAACTGATTTGAATTTCAACAATTATTGCGCGCGGCCCTATTCGTGCTAAACTTCCGCCATGAAATCTAGCTCCGGCAGATTTTACCTTCTCTTCGCGCTGGCTTTGACCGCTTGTTGCAATTCGTGCTCGCGACACCACAACACTTTGCCCGATGCCGAGGCGCTGATTGATTCCGGAATCAACAAGTGCCAGTTTGGGGATTACAGCGGAGCCCTGGCCGACTTTGACAAAGCCATCGAACTGAATCCCACCAATGCAGATGCCTACATCAACCGCGGCGAAGCCCGGGGCCATCTCAATGATTACGCCGGAACCGTCGCCGACGACAACAAGGCCATCGAACTAAATCCTCACTATCTCAACGCCTTTTATATCCGCGGCAACGCCAAAATGCATCTCGGAGATTATGCCGGAACCATCGCTGATTTTAACAAAGCCATCGAACAAAATCCTCTTTACCCGAATGCTTACTTCGTCCGCGGCAACGCCAAGTTTCGTCTTGGAGATTATGCCGGAACCATCGCTGACGAAACCAAAGTCATCGGTTTGAACCCCAGTGATGCGGACGCCTTCCTCAGCCGCGGCGACGCCGAAGCCGCGCTCAGGAATTATGACGATGCCACGCTCGATTATAACAAGTGCATCGAATTGAATCCGAATTGTGCCCCGGCCTACTACGCCCGCGGCAATGCCGAATCCGCGCACATTGATTATGCCAGGGCCTTGGCGGATTTAGACCGCGCCATCGAACTCAATCCCGCCTACGCGGATGCCTTTTGCGCCCGCGGCGGCGTCAAATACAATCTGAAAAAATACGACGAAGCCATCGCCAACTATGACAAGGCCATTGGACTCAGTCCCGGATACACCTATGCCTACTGGAACCGGGGCAACGCCAAATTCCAGCTCGCTGATTATGCCGGGGCCATCGCCGACGACACCAAAGCCATTGAACTGAACCCCCGTTACGCGGATGCCTACGGTGTGCGCGGGAGCGCCAAGCAAAGTTTGAAGGATTACACCGGGGCCATTGCCGACTGCACCAAGGCCATCGCCTTGAACCCGGGTTATGCCGCGGCTTACTCCACCCGGGCCGCCGCCAAGTATAATCTCCGCGACTATGACGGTGTCATCGCAGATTGCAGCAAGGCCATCCAACTGAATCCGCAGGATGCCATGGCCTATGACTCCCGCGGTCTGGCCAACAAGCTGCTTAAAAATTACGACGACGCGCTCGCGGATTTCAGCAAGGCCATCGAACTTAACTCCGAATCCGCTCCATATCTCGTGGACCGGGGTTGGGCAAAATTCGCCGTTTGGGATTTCGATGGAGCGATTGCGGATTGCGACAAGGCAATTGAATTGAATGAAAATGATGCTGATGCGCATGACGCCCGCGGCGCAGCCAGGCGGCTGCTCAAGGATTTTGACGCTGCCACGGCGGATTTTAACCGGGCGATTGAAATAGATCCCAAAAATGCCCTGGCTTACTCGTACCGCGGCCTAACCAAGGACAATCTCAAGAACTACTACGAAGCACTCACTGACTCTTCCAAAGCCACCGAACTCGAACCGCAAAACGCACGGGCTTGGGAGGCCTTGGGGTATGCTCAAAACGACCTGTCACAATTTCAGCCGGCGTTGGAAAGCTTTCGCAAATCACTCCAACTCGATCCTTTGCTCGATTATCCCCGCTTTCGCATCTGGCTGCTCCGCGCCAGGCTCGGCGAGCAGGCAGACGCCACGCGGGAATTGGCCGAACAGATGAAAACCCTCCAAGGCGCTCGATCAAATGACTGGACCGCCAAGATTGGACAATTTCTTGACGGCATAATGACCGAGGAGGATTTTCTTAACATCGCCAAAACGTCCGCCCGGAACCCGAAGGCGGAAGCCGGTCAGTTTTGTCAGGCCAATTATTATGCCGGCATGAAGCATCTTCTCGCCGGCGACAAGGAAGGCGCGATGGCTCTGTTCAAAAAGTGCCTCGGCACGGGAGAAAAGGGTTGCATGGAATTCAGCAGCGCCACGGTGGAACTGAGCGCCTTGAAAAAATAACATTCACCTGACCGTTTCCGGATCACCGTTCTTGATCATTCGCGCCACGAACAGGTGACGCCAACAATTCCAGGACAGTCTCCCGTTGCATCGGGTCAGGTTCGCGGGTTGAATTTTGATTCTCGCGCAAGTTGCTCCCACAATTTCTTTTCCGTGTCCGTGACTTTGGACGGCACGGCAATTTGCGCGACCACAATCAAGTCGCCGCGCGGGCCGCCGCGGGTTGGCAGGCCGCGTCCGCGCACCCGGAGCTTTTGCCCGCCTTGAGTTCCGCCTGGAATTTTGATGTTCACCCGTCCGTCGAGCGCCGGCACGGAAATTTCCGCGCCCAGCACGGCTTCCCACGGGGCAAGCTCGGCCTCGTAAACCAGATTGTGGTCTTCGACCTCGAAATCGGGATGCTTTGCCAGACGCACGCGCAAATATAAATCGCCGGCCTCACCTCCGCTGCTGCCGGCTTCGCCGCGTCCGGCCACGCGCAATTTCTGGCCTTCGGTCACGCCGGGCGGAATCCTGACCTGATACGTTTCGGTTTTCACCGAGCGGCTCGCCGGACGGCGCACGTTGACCGAACGCACCGAACCGCGAATCGCTTCCTCAAGCGTGACCATGATGTCTCCTTCGATGTCGCGTCCGCGCTCGGCAAATTCCTCATCCTCAAATCCGGTGGCACGGCCGAACCCGCCCGCTCCGCCGCGCATCCGTGAGCCGAAAAATTGCTCGAAGAAATCGCTGAAGCCGGTGCCGCCAAATTCAAATTCCTGGCCGCCCGCACCCTGCCCGCGATAAGCCCGTCCGCCGGAAGGACCTTCCCAGCCCGGCGGCGGACGAAAGTCCGCGCCGGATTTCCAGTTGGCGCCCAGTTCGTCGTATTTTTTGCGCTTGGCCGCGTCACTTAAGACTTCGTAGGCCTCGTTGATCTCCTTGAATTTCTCCTCGGCGCGCTTCTTGTCCTTGGCGACATCGGGATGGTATTCGCGCGCGAGCTTGCGAAAGGATTTCTTGATTTCCGCATCGGTCGCTCCGCGCGACACGCCGAGAGTTTCGTAGTAATCTTTGAATTGAACGGGCATAAGCATCGCCGCCGGTGGCGGCAACGGGTGAAAGCATGTGCACGCGCGGGGATTTTGTCAAAATGTTGCCGGCGGGAACATAGCCGGCGCGTTATTTTTCCTTCACCCCATTGTCCACGCTCAGGAAGCGCGTACCGGCCAGATCGCCGTCGCGCCGCCAGATTTTGAGCAGAATCCAGTTGCCCTTGGCCTGGGTGCAAAGCTTGACGGCGGCATTGGCGTCCCTGGCCGGCTGGCGGTCGATTTCCAGGATGACGTCGTTGGGTTGCAAACCGGCTTCGGAGGAATTTGAATCCTGATCAACATCCGTGACCACCACGCCCTGGATGTTGTCGGGGAGGTGCAATTGCTCGCGGGCCTGCTGATCCAAATCCGCCACGGTGACGCCATCAAGCGCGTCCACCTTTGAATTGGCCGAACCGGAACTTTTTTCATTATTGCCGTTGTCCGCGGCTTCATCCGGCAATTCCGCAAGTGACAGCACCACGGTCTTTTCCTGGCCGTTGCGGAAAAGCTTTACCGTAACGCTGGTTCCCGGCCCCATTTCGGAAATCATCAGGCGGAGTCCATTGGCATCGTTGACTTTTTTGCCGTTGATTTCAGTGATGACGTCGCCGGATTTGATGCCGGCCTTTTGCGCGGGTGTGTTGGGTTCCACGTCGTCCACCAGTGCGCCGTTTTGATCGGGCAGCATGAATCCCTCGGCCAGACCGGGTGTGATGTCATCGGGGAAAATGCCGAGATAACCGCGCGTGACCCTGCCTCCGGCAATCAGGCGTTCCATCACGTGCCGCGCCATGTTGACGGGGACGGCAAATCCAACGCCCTCGCTGCCGCGGCTGCTGGTAATGATGGCTGTGTTGATGCCGACGAGCCGGCCTTCGGCGTCCACCAGCGCTCCGCCGGAATTGCCGGGGTTGATGGCCGCGTCGGTTTGAATAAAATCCTGGTATTGGTTGAAGCCCTGGAGACCGCTGCGACCGAGCGCGCTGACGATTCCTTTCGTCACGGTCTGACCCACGCCGAACGGATTGCCGATGGCGAGCACAACGTCACCGACTTCCAACTGGTCGCTGTCACCCAGCGTGACGGCGGGCAGATCCTTCCCGTCAATCTTCAACACGGCCACGTCCGTCGGCGGGTCTGCGCCGACGATTCGGGCGGTGAATTTTGTATTGCCGCTGTCGCCGACGGCGACTTCTATTTCGTCCGCGCCGTCCACGACGTGATTGGCCGTCAAAATGTAACCATCTGGTGAAATGATGACTCCGGAGCCGAGGCTTTGCTGTCTTCGTGTGATTTCATGGTTGTCATTTGGCCCGAACCGGTCGCCGAAAAACTGCCGGAACATGGGGTCGTCGGAAAACGGATTTCGGGACGGACGCATGTGAATGATGTGCGTCGAATAAATATTCACCACGCTCGGAGCGGCCTTTTTGACGACGGGCGCGAAACTGGTGCCGAGTTGGGGGCTTCGTTCGAGCGCAGTGGCGTCAATTTTGATGGTCGGGCTGGCGTCTTTGCCCCAAGAGGTCAGATGAAAGACGGCACTGATTGCCAACGCAGCCGCCAGCACTGAAAAAAAGCCGGCCAGCGATCTCAAAAACAATTTCATAACTCTCCGAAAGTTGACACCCCGGCGGCGCAAATGTTCAAAGAGCGACGACTGCGGCAACTATTGCTGCTGCGCCTTCTGCGTGTCTCCCGCCTTGATGACTTCTATTTTTCCGCCCTTTTTCAATTCATCGGCGGAGGGCACTTTGATGATGTCGCTCGTAAGCGGTTGATTGGCGGAAGCCCCCGGCGCGGTTGCGGGCGCGGGCGCACTTTGCGTTGAAAGCAGTTCAATTTCAAAAATCAGAACGGAATTGGGCGGGATGCCGGGCCGGCCGCGCTCGCCATACGCCAGCTCCGACGGTATGAACAACTGCCACTTGGAACCGACATTCATTTTCAAGAGCGCCTCCGTCCAGCCCGGAATCACGCCTCTGACTGGAAAATTTGCCGGGTGGCCGCGTCTATAGGAACTGTCGAATTCCGTGCCATCCAGCAGCTTGCCGCGATAATTGACCGACACAAGATCCGTGTTCGTGGGAATGGCGCCCGTGCCATTGGTGATGACTCTGTATTGCAGGCCGTCCGGCAACGCGATGACGCCGGGATTATTCTTATTGGTGGCCAAAAACGCCTCGCCGACAAGTTTGTTTGTGGCGGCAATTTCCTCACGTTTTTTTTGCTGCTTGGCGTTGATTTCCTTTTGCAGCGTTGAAAGCGTCTGTTGCACCTGTTCCATGGTGAGCAGCGTCGTGTTGCTGGACAGCACGTCTTGGATGCCGCGTGCGGTCAGGTCAACGTCAAACTGGAATCCCTGGTTCTGCAGGTTTTGCATGGAACGGCCAAGGGACATGCCGATGGCGTAACTGACCCGGGCCTTTTCATCATTCAAATCGTTGGTGCCGTCGGCGAATAATGGTGCGGCGGCGCCCAGACAAATAATCACGGTACAAATGGTGGTTTTCATAGTTTAATTTTCGAATGGAAATTATCTCCCAATCAAGCCCAAAAAGCAATCTTCTTTTGCAACGCAAAAACTTGGCTTTGTAGTGCTCAAAATGGTTTCGCCCCTGAACGATTTCAATTATAATGGGTCGAAGCTGTGCAATTCATCATGCGCCATTTGAAATTAAAAAACATTGGTTTTATCGCCATTACGGCGGGGTTCTGCTTTCTCATCGCCGTCGGTTGCGTTACCACCCGGAAAACGCCGCCGCCGCCGCCGCCCGCCGCCCAGGCGCCGGCCAGGCTGAAGCCCGGGCCGAATGACGGCCACATCGCCTATTGGACTGCCCGGTTTTTGGAGGAGTATCATTATTCGCAGCAGCCGCTGGACACGGAGATGTCGGAAAAATTTTTCGATGGCTACCTGGAAGCGCTTGATCCGCGCCATGAAGATTTTCTGCAATCCGACCTGGCCGAATTCGCGCATTACCGGACCAATCTCGACACGCTCACCATTGGCCGCCACGACACCGCCGATTTGACGCCCGCCTTTGTCATTTACCAGCGATTTGTCGAACGCTTCGAACAGCATGCCGCCTATGTGGATGAGCTGCTCGAGCAGGACAAATTCAAGTTCAACACCGACGAACACATTTTGCTCGACCGCAGCCATGCGCCCTATCCCAAGGACCTCGACGAGGCCCGGCAGCTCTGGCGGCAGCGACTCCGCTATGAATATTTGCAGGAGAAACTCAGCCGCGAAATTTCGCCGACCAATGACAGCGTGGTTTTGAATCTGCCGAAGTCCGCCACAGACGAAATCAACGCCACACTCGCGAAGCATTATCGCTGGAATTTGCAAATGGTCACAAACTGGGACAGCGACAACGTCCTGCAAACCTATCTGAACGCCCTCATGCACGCCTACGACCCGCACTCGGATTACCTCAACAACGAGCACGCGCAGGATTTTTCCATCGGCATGAGCCTTTCCCTCTTCGGCATCGGCGCTCAACTGGCCGAGGACGACGGCTATTGCACCATCAATCAACTCATTCGCGGCGGCCCGGCATACAAAAGCAAGCTGCTCAAGGAAAAAGACCGCATCATCGCCGTCGCCCAGGGCAATCAGCCGCCCGTCAACGTGGTGGACATGGAACTTTCCAAGATCGTCCAGCTCATCCGCGGGCCCAAGGGCACCGAAGTCCGGTTGACCATCAGCCCGGCGGATGACCGTGCCGCGCGCCACGTCGTGACCTTGATCCGCGACGAAATCAAACTCGAGGAACAGGAGGCCAAGGCCCGTTTGATCGAATTGCCGGACAATCACGACGGTACCAACCGCATTGGCGTCATTGATCTGCCGTCGTTTTATGCCACAGTGGATCTGCCGGGCAATTCCGGGCACTCGGCGAGGAGCACCACCGCCGACGTCACGTGCCTCATCAAGAAACTCGAACAGGAAAAAATCGCCGGTCTCATTCTGGATTTGCGCAACAACCCGGGCGGTTCGCTGGACGAGGCCATCAAATTCACCGGTTTGTTCATCAAGGACGGCCCGGTTGTGCTGGCCCGCAATTCAGATGGCCGGGTTTCCATTGATTCGGACACCGACCCGGATGTGCTTTACGACGGCCCGCTGGTGGTGCTGGTCAATTGCTTCAGCGCGTCCGCCTCGGAAATCGCATCGGCGGCGCTGCAGGACTACGGGCGCGCCCTGACCGTCGGCGACACTTCCACGTTCGGGAAGGGCACGGTGCAAAATCTGAATCCGTTGCGGCCGTTTATCTGGCCGGCCACGCCATCCGCAACCAACGACCCCGGCACGCTTAAAATCACCATCCGCAAATTTTATCGCGTCACCGGCGCTTCGACCCAATTGAGGGGCGTGATCCCGGACATCATCCTGCCGGACACATTGAATTACCAGATGGGAGTGACGAGTGAACGCACGCTGAAAAACGCCCTGCCGTGGGACACGATTCAGCCGGCGGACTACAACAAGCTGAACCTGGTGCAACCCTACCTCGCCCTGTTGCGCGAACGTTCGGACGCGCGCGTTGCCACCAACCAGGATTTTGTCTACATCCGGCAGGACATCGCCGAGCTCAACGAACTGCAAAGTGGTAAACCGTTCATCGCGACGCAAAACCATCCGCCCGGCATCGCAGGACCCCAATCCGTCGCAGGCACGCCCAATCTCCTGTTAAGCAAGTCATACCAGACTCCGGGTACCGAAGATTTTGCCACACTTAACGAACACGAAGCGCTGAAGGAACGTGAAAAGATTGCAGCCCAAAACAAGGCGCGCGATGAGGAGCGCGAGGCGCGCAAAATGCCCGGCGAAAAGATTTACGAACTGACGGTTGAAAATTGCGACCAGCCCGGCCTGCCTCCGCTCCTTGCCCAGACGAATGAAGTTGCCACCGCCGGCATGACCAACGCAGCAACCGCGGATGCCGGGGAGAAAACGCTGCCGCAGATTGACCCGACGCTCGATGAAACTGAAAATATTCTTGAGGATTACGTTTCACTGTTGTCAAAAAGCAACATTCTGATCGCAAACCATCCGGGTTTATGAAGACATTCATCGCTTTGTCTTGCGCGTTGTTTGTGGCAAACGGCGTTCTTGCCGATCCCTATTCGGCTGCGATAAGGCAGGCCAACGACGTCTCAGGCAAAGTGACCCGGGCTGAACAGGGAAACGAGTCGCAAACCGCGCCGTCGCCCGGGGCACCACCGCAATCCAATCCGCAGGCTGATCCGGTGCTCGAAGCCACGCTGCGCAACATCGCCAATTTGCGCGCCGATTTTGCCGCTCTCGGCAGCCTGGCCGGCACCAATTCAGCGGCCACACAAAGCCAGTTGTTGATGAACGATCTGTCAACGGCGGCCCAAGGCGCAAAGCCGTCGCCTGCTTCCATTTCCAAACTGGCTGACGATCTGGTGGCAACCACCGCCGGAAAGGAAAAATCGGAGGCGTCGCAACAGAAACTGGCCCAATACATGCACGCCATCTTCAACAGTTCGCATCTTTCAGCGGCGCAACAACAGATGATTTTCGATGACGTCCAAAAAATATTGCAAAACGGCGGCGCATCACCGGACGATGCCGCAAATGTCGTCAATGACATCAAAGCTATTGCAACGGAAACCAAGTGAGCGCGACCACCGGATTAAATGCCCGGTCTGCAAAAAATCCGGGGACTGGTTTGCTGGAAAATATGGGCCGTTCTGCTCGTACCGATGCAAATTGGTTGACCTCGGCAGATGGCTCGGCGAGGAGCACACGATTTCCGGGCCGTTGCGCCCGGAACATTCGGGTAAAATGGAGGCCGATTGAAGGCAATGTCGGCGGGATGGCAGGACCGTTTACATTTTACAGGAGTGACATGTGTGTTACCTTCGTGCACTGCAATGCAGCATGAAACAGGCGATTTACATTTTATTGGCCGCTGGCGCGTTGAATTCAGCCGCCCTGGCGCAACCCGCTGATTCTATGAACACAACCAACAAAACCGAAACCGCCACTCTCGGCGGCGGCTGCTTCTGGTGCATGGAAGCTGTTTACGAACGATTGCCCGGCGTCATCTCCGTCACGAGCGGTTTCGCGGGCGGCTACGCGGTGGATCCCACCTATCAGCAGGTTTGCGCCGGCGGCACCGGCCATGCCGAAGTCACCCAGATCGTGTTTAATCCCGCGAAGATTTCCTACGAGAAGCTGCTCAATGTTTTCTGGCAGGCGCATGACCCGACCACGTTGAACCGCCAGGGTGCGGACGAAGGCACGCAATACCGCTCCATTATTCTTTACCACAGCGATGCGCAAAAACTGGCCGCGGAAAAATCAAAAGAAGCGGCGCAGAACAATTTCAAGCGTCCCATTGTGACCGAAATCGTCCCGTTCACGAATTTTTACAAGGCCGAGGACTATCACCAGGAATATTACGACAACAATTCCAGCGCGGCTTACTGCCAGATCGTCATCGCCCCAAAACTCAAAAAACTGGAAAAGGAAAAATTGATCGAGGTGGAGCCGCAACGCGCCAGGTAAAGCCCCTCAATTTGCGCCGCGGATGCCGTCGGGTTCGCCCGCATTTTACACTCCGCCAAACCGCCGGTGGCGGCGGGTGTATTCCTCCAGCGCGGCATAAAATTGCTGCTTGCGAAAATCCGGCCAGAGGGTTGGCGTGATGACAAGTTCGGCGTAGGAAATCTGCCAGAGCAGAAAATTGCTCACGCGCATCTCGCCGCTGGTGCGGATGAGCAAATCCGGGTCCGGAATGTTCCGCGTCCAAAGGTGCTGTGAGATGATGTCCTCGGTGATGTCGGCGGGTTCGAGTTTGCCGCGCTTCACTTCATCGCTGATCCGCCGCACGGCGTCCACAATTTCAATGCGGCTGCCGTAGCTCAACGCCATGACCAGCGTGAGGCCGTTGTTTTTTGAAAGGGTCGCAATGGATTTCTTGAGGTGTTCCTGCACGTTTTCCGGCAGGCGCCAAGTCTGCCCGATGACTTCGAGCCGGACATTGTTTTTGTTCAGTTCCGGCGTCTCGGTTTTGAGGTAGTGGACGAGATATTTCATCAATGCGTCCACTTCGTCCTTGGGGCGGTTCCAGTTTTCCGCCGAAAAGGCGTAGAGCGTCAGATATTTGATGCCGAGTTCACCGGCGGTGCGGATGATGACGCGCGCGGATTCCGCCCCCTGCCGATGCCCTTCGATGCGCGGCAGGCCGCGTTCCTTCGCCCAGCGGCCGTTGCCGTCCATGATCACCGCGACGTGCCGAGGCAGGGAAGCCTTGGCCTCGGACGATAAATGTGAAGTTGCGGAACTCATTTGCTTGACCGCAGATTACGCGGATTGCGCTGATTTCAAAACTGTAAAAATCCGCGTTAATCGGCGAAATTTGCAGGCGGCTCTTTTACGGTCAAACAAAAATCGTCTGCTCGCGCGCCGGGCCGATGGAGGCAATGGCCAGCTTCGCGCCGGTCAATTCGGCGATGGCCTTCAGGTAGGCACGCGCCTTCGGCGGCAATTGTTTCCACGTCTTCGCCTTGCTCGTCGGCGTGCGCCAGCCATCGAACTCGATGTAAACCGGCTCGCACTCGGCAAGAATTTGCGCGTCGTTTGGCACAAAATCGTAGCGCGTTTTGCCGTGGCGATAGGCGACGCAGACTTTGACGATTTCAAGTGTGTCAAGGCCATCCAGGTTCGTGACCGCGAGGTCGTCGATGCCGTTCACCATCGTGGCGTGGCGCGTGGCGACGGAATCAAACCAGCCGCACCGGCGGGCGCGCCCGGTCGTTGCGCCGAACTCGCGTCCCATCGCGTGCAGCATGTCGGCAATCTCGGCGTTCTCGGTCGGCAACGGCCCCTCGCCCACGCGCGTGGTGTAGGCTTTCATCACGCCGACGACGCGGTCCATGCGATGCGGCGGCACGCCGGAGCCGGTGCACGCGCCGCCCGCCGTCGTGTTCGACGATGTGACGAACGGATACGTGCCATGGTCAATGTCGAGAAACGTGCCCTGCGCGCCTTCAAACAAAAGGTTGTCGCCGCGCCGCATGGCTTCATGCAGTAACACGACCGTGTTCGTCACGAACGGCTTCAGGAATTTTCCGGCGGCGAGATATTCCGCGAAAACTTTTTTGAACAACAGCGGTTTCGCACCCAGCGATTTGAGCACGATGTTATTTTCCCGGATGCGGACGGAAAGTTTTTCTTCAAGCCGCGCCGGGTCAACCAAATCATTCACGCGCAAGCCGACGCGCGCCGCCTTGTCACCGTAAGCCGGGCCGATGCCGCGTTTGGTCGTGCCGATTTTATTTTCGCCCTTGAGCACTTCGCGCTGCGCGTCCAGTTCGCGATGATACGGGAACACGACGTGCGCCGTTTCGCTCAAGACGAAATTCTTCGGGTTGACGTTCACGCCGAGTTTTTTCAGCCCTTCGATCTCCTCGACGAGGCCGATTGGGTCAACGACGACGCCGTTGCCGATGACGCACAATTTATTCTTCCGCAAAATCCCCGACGGCACGAGATGCAGGACATATTTTCGTTTGCCGATGAAAACGGTGTGACCGGCGTTGTTGCCGCCGGCGTAGCGGACGACGATGTCCGCGCCTTCCGTGAGCACGTCAATGACTTTGCCTTTGCCTTCGTCGCCCCACTGGGCGCCGACCAGAATTGTATTTGCCATAAAATTTCCGAAATTCGCGCCTGATGTTCGCAACAAAAATCCCCGAACGTGAATTCGGGGCAAAGCGCGTGTCTTTGCGATGAGAGGCTAGGAGCGACGGCGGGCGATGTCAATTCCACAAAGCGAATCCGGCCATCCGGTTCGTTTTGGCGGCCAAAGAAGCCACTTCTGTGCTCGCCGAAGGAAATCGTGAGAAGAATCGCGATTTTCTCAAAAAAATCGGTTCGAACTTTCAAGTGGAGGAGAAATCGTTGTCGGTGAAGTTCAAATACCCGTGGAATCTCTTGGCAGAATTCAATTCCGACCCAATGACCATTCTCGCGCGTCAGCGCGAAAATCCATTGGAATCAAACTGGCGGTGTCTTTTAACCAAAGTTCGAACCTACTTCAATGAAAATCCAGAAATTTAACCCCTCCACACACCCCTCCACACTACTGGAGGGGTGCTGATTCCAATCCGTCCTTTGTTCGCAAGGACATCTGGCGTTTTCCGCGTCTCCTTCCACCCCCGACTTCGTCGGTTTTTCGCCCTCACGGGCTTACGGGCTGCGCGTGGCCTATCGGCCATGCTCGCCCAAAAAACCTCCTCGTCGCTGACGCGACAAACTGGTTCACACACGGACGGGTTTTATGTCTAAATTCGGCTCGCTCAGTGCTATGGCGCGGGCGTCAGTGGATGACCTGCAAAGCGTCCGGGGAATCGGCCGGGACAAGGCCGTCACCCTCGTTGCCGCCTTCACCCTGGCAAGTAAGATGGCGGAGGAATTGCAGCGTGAATCCCCTGTCCTCGACACGCCGGAGGCCGTCGCAATGCTTCTACGCGAGCAAAACCGTCTAAAGGCGGTTGAAACGTTCCAGATATTGCTCTTGAACACCCGGCGGCGTTTGATCCGGGTGGAGGAAGTTTCGCAGGGCACGCTCGATACGATCCTCGTGCATCCCCGTGAGGTGTTCAAATCGGCCATCGCCGCCCGTGCTGCCGCGCTCGTCCTAGTTCACAATTTATGTGCTGTGACACATACATTGTGTTATGTGGAGTTCGGACTTATGTGGAGCACACAGGCTAAAGCGATTATCGGAAGCCGTGCTGTCGCGGTTACACGGGGGCGACACTTCACATAACTACAGCCTGGGCAGCCACGTCTTTCCGATCATAATTCGATCCAAGCGTGGCATGGTCGTTCGCCCATCATTCCACACCGTGCACGGTTTCATAAGCATCCTTCAGCCCGGGGTCGTTGAGTCCAATCGCCTTCAGCCTAGCTTCGATGCGATCGCGGACGACTTTGGCTTCGGGAAAGTCTTGGTCGGTCCAAAATCGGTCTTTGCGGCTAAAATAACCGGTTTCTTTGAGAAAGTTCGCGCCGTAGCTGTAAGCGTCACCCAAGGTGTCATCCAAATCACTCACCTTGAAAGACCCGTCCGGCTGGTAAGAGTTGATCAGGCACCAATCGAGCATACGGGAAATCTCGGTGCGAACCTGCTCGCGGGTGGCGGCATCAAGAGTCGGCCAGGCGTATCGAAAGATTTTTACCACATCCCAATTCAGATGGTTCTCGTAATGGCCATTGAATCGGATGCCCGCGGGAAAATCGACGCCATCGAGCTGCAGCACACGTTTCGCAATCAAGTCCAGATGCTCCACCTGGCCGTCAAAATCCGAGACCACGTGAAACGTCATCGCCATGTCGTCCATTTTCCAGATTCTCCCCTGGCGATCCACCATCCACTGGCCCCAGCAGCCGGTCGCGGGATTCTGCCAGCGCTCCACAAACTCACGCAGGGCGTCCTTGAGCTGGGGATGAAACGCGTAGCCGGTTCGCTTGTGCCCAAACAACAATCGCGCCATCGCGGAGAACGTTTCATCCAGCTCTTCGCGGTTGAACACCCCCGTTTTGGTGAAGTCATCGTGCAAGACCGAATCGAGCTGGGCGGTGAGTTTTTCCGGCGAGTTGATCCGATCCAGAAACGACAGTGGATATTGCGGGTCCGTGGTGCGGCCATTCAAACCATCCTCGACGGAATAATAGAGCTTGAGATACCAGACGGTAATTCCCAGACCCCAGCTTCCGTCGGAAGCCTGCTGCCCGGCAGCCAGTTTCTGCTCTGCCGGTTGCGCCAGGCTTTGGCGGAGATCAGCAATCCTTGCCCGAGTGGTTTCAACATCGGGCGTAAAATTCAGCCGCCAACGAATTTCGCGGTAAATATGCATCGAGTATTGCATTCCTTCGCCGGCAGCCTGATGGCGTTTGATTTCCTTTACCAACGGTTTTAGATCGGGATTCAACTGCTTCAACCGCTTCTCTCTCGCGACCCGAAGCTCCGAGAGATCCCAATAAAATTGGGCATCGGCCCGGAGTCGGTGCCACCGGGATTCGCCGGGGCTCGGTGGCGGCGGAGTGCATACGTGCGCGTGATAGATCCGGTCTGCAATCACGGCACGTTCAAGCCGCTCCCGGTTGATGTAGACGCCGAGCGCCAAGGCCAAGACACCCATCAACAGAATCAACCAACGCTTGTATCGCATCTTGTAAGAAGGTCAGTCCAATATCGCATCAATTTTGCCGGGCACGTTTTCCGTTGTCTCCGCAACGAGTGCATTGTTTTATCTCCCCTCATATTTGATGATGGTATTGGCGGTCCGCAAGCCCTATTCAGAGAAGATCGACTGCTACACATAACTGCTGTGCATTTTTTAAGCGCAGTAGTTTTTTCAAGGGGCAGGATTGAGCGCGGGCCCACGGACTGTGTGAGTGCAGGAATATCGGGAACTTCACCTCCAAAAAAGAAATTGTTCATCTTGGCTCCGCCGTTTTCAACCAAAAACGCTAACTATTTTTATGCTCGAATACTGGTATAAAGAAAAACGCACCCTCGTGGACTTCCGGCGCGGCCCACTCGGTCCACACTTTGATGGCTTTGCCGCTCGTCTGAAGGCGGAGGATTATTCGTCGGATGGAGCTAAAACCGTCCTGAGCAAATGCTGCCAGTTCAACGCCTTTCTGATCGAACGCGGCATTGCCACTTGCGGGCAACTCACCGAATCGCTCATTGAGCCGTTCCTGGATGTTTATCTCGTCCACACGCGATCCGCCGGCACTTATTACTCGCCCAGGATCGTGGCGCGAGGCGATTTGAAGCGGTTGTTTCGTTATCTGGTCGAAACCAAAGTGTGGCAACCGCCAAAGCCGGCGCGGATCAGGAAGCCCCATGACTGGATGCTCCATCCCTACCTTCAACATCTTCAGGATGAATGCGGATTTTCGGCGGTGACGCTGCAAAGAGTGCGGGCGCAAGTGGGTTCTTTCCTGAATGCGTTCACGGATTCATCCAGCGCTGGCACGAGCGTCGCCATGCTTGGCCGTTGTATCGTCTTGAAGCAATCCGCTTTGCCCGGCCAGTTCATGCCATAGCGTTCCTTGCCCGCGTCCACCGTCTCGCCGAGCGTCAGCTTGAGCCGGTCAAAATCAATCTTCCTGCCCTCTGTGACGATTTCAGGAAACAGCGATTTCAGCTTTGCCTTTTGCTCATCGGTGATATTCGCCGAAGTCGCCTCAAATTTTTCAGGTTGTTGTGACATTGTGATAAAAGGTTAACTAGGTTCGACAAAAGGATGAAGCCGGACTTTTTTGCTTTTCGTTTCGTGATATGAACCGGAGTCATCGCGTGACGGGAAGTCACCGCCATCCGAACAAACGAGCGTGTCTCCAAGAGCGAGGGTGACTTTTGCCAATTCTTCAACATCAGCGTCCGGGCAATTCGCGCCAAGCTCATTGAAATGACACCCGACAGAATTCCGCACTTCCGCCCACTTTTTGATTTGATCAATAAGCGGCGCGAGTGGAATTCTAACCCAAACCTCTTTCTCCTTTCCATCGCCGTCTTTTTCAGGCGTTGCCCGCTCTATCGTCAGCGCAGGGAGAAGTTTTTTGGCAGAAAAGCACGTCGTCAGTTCTCCTAAAGTATATCCTGAAAATTATATCATGTCATTTTTTAACCCGTGACTTTTGCTTGTGAATTGAGCGGTTCTTTTGCAATCTGACATTCACATTAGACTCCAAGCGAGTCGTGAACTATTTGAAAGTTTCTCCGAAACACTTTTTTCAAGCTCTTGAAATTGCTCGTGAGATAATTCGACTTTTGCAATTTCTGTGAACGCCAAGTTCTGGCAGTTCGGACATATTGGAGGCGTTTGAACGAAACCGCGCCAATCGGTTCGAACCGGCCATCCGGTTCGTTTTAGCGGCCAAAGAAGCCACTTCTCTGCTCGCCGAAGGAAATCGTGAGAAGAATCGCGATTTTCTCAAAAAAATCGGTTCGAACTTTCAAGTGGAGGAGAAATCGTTGTTGGTGAAGTTCAAAAACCCGTGGAATCTCTTGGCAGAATTCAATTCCGACCCAATGACCATTCTCGCGCGTCAGCGCGAAAATCCATTGGAATCGAACTGGCGGAGAGAGAGGGATTCGAACCCTCGATACCCTTTTGGAGTATGCACGCTTTCCAGGCGTGTGCCTTCAACCACTCGGCCATCTCTCCACCGGAAAAGGCACTGTGCCAAGCTTGCCGCATTTTTCAATGCCAAAACTCTGCGACGTCTTAATCTCGCTCTTGATCGTAATCATAATCGTCCCCTGAATCCGCCTTGCCGCGACTTGCCGTTGCGCCGCTTTTCAGGCAGAATGTCCGCGATGAAAAAAATCAAATCGTCCGATTCCCTGCGGCCCCACTCGAGCATCATGTTTGACGGCTACGAACGCGCCGCCGCCCGTTCCATGCTTTATCCCGTCGGCTTCAAGCCCGAAGATTTCAAAAAGCCGCTCATCGGTGTCGCCTCCACCTGGGGCGATGTCACGCCCTGCAACATGCACATCGACAAGCTCGCGCTCGAATCCGAAAAGGGTGCCAACGCCGCCGGCGGCAAGGCGATCGTCTTCAATACCATCACGGTGTCCGACGGCATTTCGATGGGCAGCGAAGGCATGAAATACTCGCTCGTCTCGCGCGAGGTCATCGCCGACTCCATCGAAACCGTCGTGGGCTGCGCGGGCATGGACGGCTTTGTGGCCATCGGCGGCTGCGACAAAAACATGCCCGGCTCGGTCATTGCCATGGCGCGATTGAACCGCCCGTCGGTCTTTGTCTATGGCGGCACCATCCTGCCCGGCTGCATCACCGGCGACACGCGCAAGCTCGACATCGTTTCCGTGTTTGAAGCCATCGGCGCGTATGCCAACAAAAAAATTTCCGGCGCCGAATTGCAGGCCGTCGAGCAATGCGCCATTCCCGGCCCCGGCTCGTGCGGCGGCATGTACACCGCCAACACCATGGCCAGCGCCATCGAAGCACTCGGCATGAGCCTGCCCAACAGCTCCGCGCAAAATGCCATTTCTCCGGCGAAAATGGACGATTGCCGCCGCGCCGGCGCATGCGTCATCGAAATGCTCAAAAGCGGTTTGCGTCCGCTCGACATTTTGACGAAGAAAGCCTTCGAGAACGCCATCACCGTCGTCATCGCGCTCGGCGGCTCGACCAATGCCGTGCTGCACCTGCTCGCCATCGCGCATTCGGCCAAGGTGAAGCTGACCATTGACGACTTCAGCCGCGTGGGCAAAAACGTGCCCGTGCTCGCGGATTTGAAACCGAGCGGCAAACATCTCATGTCCGAACTCGTCGCCATCGGCGGCATCCGGCCGTTGATGAAGCTGCTGCTCGACAAGGGACTGCTCCACGGCGACGCCCTGACCGTGACCGGCCAGACGATGGCGCAAACGCTCGCCGGCGTGAAACCCTATCCGGCGCATCAAACAATTATCCAGCCGTTCGACAAGCCCATCAAAAAGGACAGCCATTTTGTGATTCTGCGCGGCAATCTCGCCTCCGAAGGCGCCGTCGCGAAACTCACCGGCAAGGAAGGACTGCAATTCAGCGGCAAGGCGATTGTGTTCAACAGCGAGGAAACCGCGCTGCAAGCCATCCTCAATGGCACGGTCAAGAAGGGTCACGTGATTGTCATCCGTTACGAAGGGCCGCGGGGCGGTCCGGGAATGCGCGAGATGTTATCGCCCACAAGCGCCATCATGGGCAAGGGACTCGGCAAGGACGTGGCGCTCATCACCGACGGCAGGTTCTCTGGCGGCAGCCACGGCTTCGTCGTCGGCCACATCACGCCCGAAGCCTACGCGGGCGGAGCAATTGGCCTCGTTAAGAACGGCGACACCATCACCATTGACGCCGGGAAACGGCAAATCAACCTGGACATTCCCGCCAAGGAAATGGCCGCCCGCCGCAAGGCATGGAAAAAGCCCGCGCCCCGTTACACCCGCGGTGTGCTGGCCAAATATGCCGCCCACGTCACCAGCGCCTCATTCGGTGCGGTCACGGACATGGATTTGAAGTTGTAATCCGCCCTTGCCGGGTTTCCGGCATCAGGGATGAGCCAGCCTGAAGAAAAGATTTCCGGCTTGCGGTGAAATGATAACGCTCTTGTTCGTGCCGTCGTCCGTTGGCGTGCCGTAATTCGCCCAATTCCCCGAGGCGAGATTCCCATTTGTTTGCAAAGTAAAGCTCGTCGAGGGCGACGGCCATGACACGGTCAGATTTCCGGCGGATGGCGCCAGATTTAACGACACCGGGAATGTCAGGGCGAAGATGGTGCCGTTGCCGTTGGTGCTGAAACCAATGCCTCCATAGGCCGTTGTTCCGTAAAGGGTATTGCCGGCGAACACCAACGTCCCTCCAGGTCCTGCGCCATCGCTGCCACCGGTAAAATTATAGACGTTGGTGAAGTCGTTGCCATCGGTGTTGATTTTGTAAATCGTTCCCCAGTTGGAACTGCTCGAATTGCCGGCCAGGGCGTTGCCATAAAGGACATTGCTGATTAAAACCGGTCCGCCAAATGGCTCGCCCGCATCGTAAGTGCCGGTGAATTCGTGCAAAACGCTGAAGCCGCTGCCATCGGTGTTGATTTGGAATAGCGTGCCGTAATTCGAAATGCCACCGGCGGTGGTGGTGCCGAACAAGACGTTGCCGGCAAGCGCCAGCGCGGATTCGGGCAGACTGCCATCCAAGCCGTTGGTGAAACTATACAGGTTTGTGAAATTATTGCCGTCGGTGTCCACGCGGAAAATCGAGCCGGCGACGCTGGGACCGCCACTGCGCGTCGTTCCAAACAGCGTGTTGCCGGACAGTATCATCGGCGCGACCGGGGCGCTGCCGTTCGTGCCGGAAAAGGCGAAAAGCGTGGCAAACCCGGAGCCATCGGTATTGATTTCAAATATGGTTCCATGTTTTCCCGTGCCGCCCCCGCCAAAGGCGGTTCCATACAGCGTGCTGCCCGATGGCGTGAGGCCGCCCGTCGGGTTTTGTCCGTCGCTGCCGTGAAAGCTGTAAAGATTGGTGAAACCGGTGCCGTCGGTATTGATTGTGAAAACCGCTCCCTTGCGCGGAACATTCGTCCCGCCAAACCCGGTGACGCCGTAGAGCGCATCACCGGAAAAAACGAGCGTTGATCCGCCGCCCGGATTTCCGCCATCCGTGCCGTTGGTGAAATTATAAAGCGTCGTAAATCCAGAGCCGTCGGTATTCAGCTTGAAAATGGTGCCGTAATTCGAAATGCCGCCCAGCCGGGCCAAGCCATACAACACATTACTGGACAACGTCAATCCCGACACCGAATCCGCGCCATCGCTGTTCGTCTGTGCGGTGCCCGACAACACGGTAAAGATATGCAAAGAAGTGTAGGCGTAAGAATCCGCCTTCAGCGGCGTGTTCGCGATGAACAGAATCAGGGCAGACAGCAACAGGACATTTTTCATAATCCTTTTATTGGTGTGCGGCATCGGACGGTAGATGGCCGAAAACAATTGTCAAGCGGTTATGCCTAACCGTGAGGGGACAGGTCGGGCAGATGATGCAATCACTTGCACTCTCTTGGGTTTTGTTCTACAACGATTCCGCTCCAGATGGAGCTTAAACAGACGAAAACGTTGGTGCCCATTTTCACCCGCGGCGTGCTGGCCAAATACGCCGCCCACGTCACCAGCGCCTCATTCGGCGCGGTCACGGATAAGGATTTGAAGTTGTAACCTATTGATGTATGAATATTCGATGGCGACTGGTAATTCTAGCGATTCAGCTCGCAGTATTAGCAGTCGTATCGCATCTCGTCACAGGCAAGGTTTATGCTAAGGAAACTTGGTTTCTTGCAGGTTTACTTGCAATTGTTGTCAACCCACAACTCCTTGAACCTTTTTATTCACGTCCGGTTGATATCATCGCTAATTCAATTATTTTCTTTGCACTTGCGGCTACCGAAACGAAAACAATTACAACGCCCGGATGGTGGTTGGCTGGAGGGATATTTGCTATCACGATGCTCCTCTCCATTATTGCTCTAGTGTTCGGTGCTGGAAAACGGTTCGGAAAGTATGCCGGCCTAGCAAGCGGAGCGCGTATTTTGTCGCAATTTGCAGGCGCACGAGTGATATATTCCGTTGTCTTTCTTCTCTCGGTTGTAGAATTTAAGCCAACTTTAGATGCTGATTTTTGGAAGCTGGTATTTGGTTGGGCGGGAATCATGGTGTTAGGCACCATAAACTGGCAAGCCGTTTGGGCAACAGCACGGGGACGTGAGGAGGTGTGCATGGTTGAGGGAATGATTGGCCCATCCAGTCTTCTTGTAAGCGCTCCCAACCTTCCGGAGCCAGGCTCTACGGTTTCTCTCAAAAGCCGGGCATCAGAGACGTTGGGTGTTGTGATTAACCGCATACGAAGAGTCGCTGATACGTGGGGACAGATTCACGTTGCAGACAGGACGCATTGCGAATCGATACTTGCAGGACAAAACCTGACGGTGACGGCGCGGCAAAGTGAAGGCAATGTTCTTATCGGATCAGTTGACGCAGGCTCAACTGACAAAAGCCTTAAGTTTTTATCCCTTCGCACGCTTGAAATCGGACAAGTGGTTGGAGTGCCAATGGGAAATCCGAGCCCATACATTCTTTATCAACTTTCGTCCGCGACCGTTGAGCGATGCGAAGTCAAAGGCGGATCCCATCTAGCAGGCTGTTGAAAAACTCAAAAAACTTTGAATGCTGAGACTGTGGCCGGGTCAGAGAACTATGCGTGGAAAACCTCAAGCCCAACCGGACTTTCTGAGCGTCATCAACCTTAACGCCTGCGTGCCTGGCGACCACCCGCTGCGCGCTATCAAGCGCCGTGTGGACATTGTTTTGCAGAAGCTCTCGCCCTTGTTCGACGAGCTCTATGCCGAGATTGGGCGGGGGAGCATTCCGCCCGAACAACTGCTCAAGGCCCGTGTGCTCACGGCCCTGTACAGCGTACGCAGCGAGCGGCTGTTTTGCGAGCAACTGGGGTACAACCTGCTCTGGCTTTGGTTTCTGGACCGCGAATTCAGCGAAGGCAGCTTCGATCACAGCATTTTCGCCAAGAACTATGAGCGGGTGCTTTCGGCCGAGGTGGCCAAACTGTTCTTTGCCGAAGTCTATGACCTTTCCCGTCAGGAAGGCTGGACCAGTGACGAGCATTTCACCGCCGACGGCACGCTGGTTGAATCGTGGGCGAGCTTGAAAAGTTTTGTCCGCAAGGATGGTACCGATGCCCAGAGAATCGCCGCAGCCAAGGACGACGATCCAGGCAATCCGACCATCAATTTTCGGGGCGAAAAACGCCGCAACGACACCCATCAAAGCACGACCGACCCGGAAAGTGTTTTGTATCGCAAAGCCAGCGGTAAGGAGGCCAAACTCTGTTTTGGCGCACATTTGTTGATGGAAAACCGCAATGGTTTGTGCGCCGACTTCACGTTGCACAACCCCATCACCGAGCCGGAGCCGGTCGCGGCGCTGCGCCAATTGGACGAACACAAGAACCTGCATCAAGGCGTCGCGCCCCGGAGTGTCGGTGCCGACAAGAACTATCACCGGAAAGATTTTGTGGGCGGCTGCCGAGGGCGGGACATCGCGCCGCACGTGGCTTGCAAAAACGCCATCCGGGTTCCCGGGCTGGATGGACGCACGACCCGTCAGGCCACTTATCGCGTCAGTCAGATCGTTCGCAAACGGGTGGAAGAAATCATCGGCTGGATGAAGGGGATCGGCGGATTGAGACGCAGCCGATACCGTGGCGTCGAACGGACGCAAGCGTGGGGATATTTTGTGGCGGGCACCTACAACCTGCTGCGACTGGCACGGCTGGAATTGGCCAAGGCCGCTTGAAGCGGAGCGCAAAAGCGGATCAAAACGTGACGAACGAACAAAAAACAAACTCGGGCCCACCGACAAGGCACATCGCCGGCGACTCGGTTGGCGTGATGGCCAGACGATCTGATTCTTGAAATTGACTTTCAAACTCATCGTGAACCCGTCACATCAAAGATCAGCCGTTGTTCAACAGCCTGCTAGTGGTTAGAGCTACGGCTAATCAACTTGGCGTATTCAATAATCAGACGCTTGAATTCAAGCAACATCGTTGGGTTTCGTCGCCAGGTGGGCCGATATATGGTGCTGAAAGTCTTAAAAAAGTTGGCGAAACCCCAATTCCCGCTGGCTCGTTGCTCCTAGGCCATGTCATCGGCACGGATATTCCGATATTTCTAAACTGCTCTTCGGCCTGTGAAGGTCATGTTGCACTCTTGGGCATGACCAAGATGGGCAAATCAACGCTTGCTGCTCGGATTGCTCAAGAATTATCCCAAACTCGCAATGTAACAATTCTGGATCAAACAGGCGAATACGTGAGTAAGAAAGGATTCACTCCTTGCAACATGGATGGAGACTGGACCACTCCTGGTGTTTCAGTCTTTGAGCCGAAGCCCGGTGAGGTTGCAGCAGACCGAGCGCTTGCCTTCCTCGAATTTCTCGTGAAGAAGGCCGTCGCAGAGTATAAAGCGGGAACACCGTCCCCAAGAGTAGTCATTATAGACGAAGCGCACCAATTCATCCCTGAACCAGCCGGATTGGGATTCGGTGCTCCAGGACGAGACAGTTCTTTCCAAATTGGTTTGCTTCTCATGCAAATCAGGAAATATGGAATTTCTGTTTTCTTAATCTCTCAGCGCACCGCGGTTGTCGCAAAGAGTGCGTTGTCGCAGTGTGAAAACTTAATCGCGTTTAGAAGTGTTGATCAGACTGGCCTTGATTATCTTGAGGCAATTGCTGGTGGCGAAATCCGTTCATTACTTCCGCAATTGCGGCAAGGAGAAGCTTTGGTGTTTGGCCCGGCCATTTCAGCGGATGGAGCGGTTGCGATTCAAGTATCGAATCCCCCTCCACTGCCGCCGGTTGAAGCGGCCTGAAGATCGCCTTCGCGAATCCCGCCGGGATACCATCAATCAGCCCAGGGTTGCCTACCTTCGTCTGACTCCGGCGCACGAGCGCAGCCACCCCGGGTCATCCGGCCCAAAAACCATCAAGCCTGCTTTCGCGTAGCAGCGGACGTGAGTCCGCTCCATCTACTCCCGCATCCGAGAATAATGAGCCGGCTCACGCCTCTTGAACATGAGACTTTTGGGCGCATTTATGGGTTTATCGGCATTATTTCCACATATAAGGCAGCCGTTTCCCGATATGACTGAACAATTTCCCCATGTAAGAAAATCATTTCGTCATATGTCGGAGTCATTTCCCCATATAACGAAACTGTTTCCTCATATCACGGAACCATTTTCCCATAGTCCGAGCCGGACCGGCGAGGAAACCATCCTAGGACACCCGCCGTCGCGCTGCCTTGGCGCGGCAAGTCCGGCCCAAAACAAATTCAACCCCAACCCCGATAAACGGCATCGGGGCAGGCGGGGTTGCATCACCGTTCCTAGCGCAAATAATCCAATCCTGTAGCGGCGGTCTATGACCGCCGAACCCCGGCGCTCACAGAGCGCCGCTACAACAAGCGCCAGAGGACTGGCGCACTCCAAGACGCTTCGCGTTGCCGGGAGCCGTCCAAAATTCGCGCGAGCGTCTTGGACTGCGGCGGCCCTCCGCCGCTTTTCCATCCCTCAGCCCAGGGTTGGTCCGAGCCGGACCGGCAAGGAAACCATCCTAGGACACCCGCCGTCGCGCTGCCTTGGCGCACAAGTCCGTCCAAAATCTTTTCAAAGCCCGAAGTGGCGGCGGATGGCAGCTTCGCGCTCCGGTTCGGGCAAATGCCGCGTATCGAGAACCATGTTCAGCCGTTCGTGGGTGCTTTTCAACAGGCTGGCACGACCGACGACGCGAGCGGGATTGCCAATTGCAATCGAATTGTCAGGAATGTTGCCGCGCACGACGCTGCCGGCGGCGATGACACATCCTGCGCCGATGGTTGTGCCGGGAAGAATCAGGCAACTCTCGCCGATGAACGTGCCGTCGCCGACGCAAATGCGTCCGAACACTTGCGCGCGCGGGCGTTTGGGACGGATGAGCCAGACCGAGGCATCGTGAGTGATGAATTTGACGTCGCCGGAAATGGCGACGCGATTGCCAAGCTCCACGAGATAGGGTTCGGTGCTGAAGGATGTGGTGTATAACCGGCAGTCTTCACCGATGCGGACGCCGCGCCGGCGGAGAGCCTCGATGCGTTCTTCCATGATCCTCGCCGGGGATTTCGCGCCAAACAGGCAATCCTTGATTTTTCTGATGAGTTGACTCAATCGCATGTGTTGAAAGCTCTTACGTTAGATGCGGGCAGGTTGCTTCTACAAGTTCAACCGACAAAATGGATAACCCGGGAAATCCGTTTCGCGAGGTCGCACTTCACAACAATCCAAACGGAATTCGCTCAATCAAACGTGGTGCCGAACCATTTTTGGTACATATCTAAAGTCGCATTCGCACCTGCCCCACGACCATCACAGGATGCGTTTTCAAGTATTTGTCGCCTCCAGTCCAAGAGCAACAATTTTCTGGCTGCCATGCCCATTGGCACGGGCATCGACTTGAAAGATTCACATTGCCATGTGGCTAACCAGGTCGCTCCATTTGCGGAATCGTCACGCTCCCGGATCCCACCGGGATTCCATCAATCAGCCCGGGGTTGCGCAGCTAACGGTGTCCTTGCTTGCTTTGAACCGAAGCTGGTCCGCTATTTGTTGCGTTAGGGTCAGTCGCTCCCGAAACAATGGCTCCGGCCAGCAATCCGCCAATGGCTCCGCCGGCTACTCCACCGACCGCGACTCCGACAATGACTTCTTCGTTTCGCTTGTGCGCCTCTGCAACGCGCTTGGCGATTTCCTCTGGTGAGTATTTGGCATCGGAAACAAGGACTTTGGCTTTCTCCCTGTCTTTGAAGCGCAGGAATGTCGCCTTGGCCCGATAGCAGGTGCTTGTCATCGGATTTGGCTCTTTTTCTTCAGTGATGTCAATTAGGTCGGCTTCCAAGATTCTTCCTTCCTTGCGAAAAATATCCAGTACTGTCGCTTCGTCGCAATGTATCGACAAACCGGTATCATAGGCATGAATGGAGCCCAGCACCAACACATCGTTGGTGTCATATTTCGCATTGCATTGAATGGCAATCGGTCGCTGATCCAAATCCTTCGAGTTTTGGTTTGGAGGCAGTTGATAACCAGTGCGTGTAATACCCACAGCGCATCCCGACACAAGGAAGGCCGCACCGCATAGAACCATTAACAGTGAGATTTTCATGTCGATGATAAAACTGAACCCGGATTTCCAATCAATCAAACGTGGTGCCGAACCATTTTTGGTAAAGCGGGCCGACCACCGGCATCGGCTTCATCTCGCCGTTGATTGCGGCAATCAGGCCCATGACCCAGAGCACCAGCAACGAAATGTAGAGCGCGAAAATGGCAAGCCAGCCGAGTATCGGGATGAAGATGAGAATGAATTCACAGAACACAACGGCGGCACCGGTCAGGATGAAGCCGAGCATCTGCCGGAGATGATACGCCCCGAGCTTCGTTTTTTTGTTGCTGTGAATAATGATTGCCGCGATGAAGCCGATCAACGTGAGGTAGCTGACGATTGCGACCGTTTTGTCTTCACCGGCAGGCATGGGCGGCGGGGTCGGTGCGGGAGTCGTTGCATCCATAGCAATTTCCTTTCGGGTTACTGGTTTAGTTTGCCAAGTACGCCGCCGGGGATGCTATTCCGAAGCCCTCAGGCGTCAAGCGGTGATTTTGGCTGACCATTGGCGACATTTAATTGCCAGGATTTGCTTCCCTCCAATGCCCGCTTCTGGTCTTCTGGCCGTGATCCAGTTCAAACCACAACCTATCTATGAAAAACTTTGTCAAAATACTCACGCTCGCGGCGTGCGCGCTGGCTTTTGCCGGAGCTGCACGCGCCCAGGACACCGTTGCCGGGAAATGGAAGGGTCAGTTTGATTCTCAAATCGGACTGCAAAAGTACACCTACGATTTCAAGGTGGACGGAACCAACCTGACCGGCAGGGCCGTCGGCATCCGCGATGAGGGAACGAATGACGTCGCCATCTCCGAGGGCAGGATCAACAAGGATGAAATTTTCTTCGTCGAAAATTTCAGGTTTGACGACAACGACGTCCGCATCGAATACACCGGCAAGGTGTCCGGCGATGAAATCAAATTGCACCGCAAGGTGGGCGATTTTGCGGAAGAAGACCTCGTCGCCAAGCGGGTGAAGGAAAGCGACGTCAAACCCGAAATGAAGCCGGACACAAATTCGCCACCGGCCAAGCCGTAAAATTCCGCGCAAGCCGAAGAACGACAACGGACGCGGATTTGAATCCTTACGCCGCCACGCCGCCGGCGATGTATTGTTCCATCTGGGCAATCGTCGCGTTTTGGGCGGAGATAATCCAGTTCACCAGGTCGCCGATGGAAACCAGGCCGACCACTTTCTCACCTTCCATGACGGGCAGATGCCGCACGCGGTTTTCCGTCATGAGCTTCATGCAATCCTCGATGGAATGCTGAGGCGTGACGGACACAATCTGGCTGGAAATGATTTGCCGCACGCGCGTGTCCTTGGAGGATTTTCCCTGAAGCGCAATTTTGCGCGAGTAATCGCGTTCGGTGAACACGCCTGCCAGCCTGCCGCCCGACATGACGAGCAGCGAGCCGATGTTTTTTTCGGCCATGAGTTTGATGGCCTCGAAGACGGTCGCCTCCGGTTCGATGGACCAGAGCGCCGCGGGTTTGTGATGCAACAAGGTGCTGATGGGGCTGTTTTTCATAGGCTTGATAAACTTATCCGCCTGTTTAGTGAAACTTGCAAGCGATATTTTTGGCGAAATGAATTCCTATCCGGCCCGGATGAATCTACGATTTGCGACATTCGATTTACGCGGCCCGCAACCGTTCCGACCGGCCCGAAAATCGCAAATTTAAAATGGATTCACTGCCGACTGTTTTGCTGAAACCCGGCGAGGCCGACCGCCTCGTCGCCGGGCACCCATGGATTTATCGCGGCGAAATCCTCCGGCTCACCCAGCAGCCTGCCGACGGCGAGATCGTCCAGGTGAAGGACCACCGCCAGCGCTTTCTCGGAGTCGGTTTTTTCAATTCGAAGTCAAAAATCAACGTCCGTGTCCTTTCGCCGGAGCGCGTCGAGGTGAATGAACAATTTTTTGAGGAACGAATCCGCGCAGCCCTCGCCGTCCGGCAAAGGCATCTGCCGGATGCGACCTCGTTTCGCGTCGTGAACGCCGAGAGCGATTTCCTGAGCGGCCTCATCGTGGACAAATACGAGGATGCGCTGGTGGTGCAGGTTTCGTCGCTCGGCATGGACCGGCGCAAGGCGCAAATCGTCGCCGCGTTGCAAAAGATTTTCTCGCCGCGCGCCATTCTGGAGCGAAGCGACATGATGTCGCGCAAGTTCGAGGGATTGGAGGAGGCGAACGGGATTTTGTCCGGCGAAGCGGGCGGGCCGGTTTCCGTGAACTTGAACGGGTTGAAGTTTGAGACCAATCTCGCCGGCGGACACAAGACCGGGCTTTATCTGGATCAGCAGGCGAATTATCTGGCGGTGTCGAAATTTGCGAAAGGGGCGCAGGTATTGGATTGCTTCAGCTTTCTTGGTGGATTCGGTTTGCATGCGGCGCGCGGCGGCGCGGAGCGCGTTCATTTCCTCGACCAAAGCGCCGGGGCAATCGAGGCATCCAAACGCAACGCCGTTGCGAACGGCTTGGCGGAAAAATGCCTGTTTGAGGCCGTGAACGTCTTTGATTGGTTCAAGGAGAAAACCGCCGTCAAGCCCCACGAAAAGGTCATCCCGCGCTTCGATTTGATCGTGCTCGACCCGCCGTCGTTCACGCGCAACCGGGCATCGGTGCCGGACGCGCTGCGCGGCTACAAGGAAATTCACATCCGCGCGCTGAAGCTGCTCAAAACCGGCGGCACGCTGGCGACGTTCTGTTGTTCGCATCACGTCGATGCGGCAACGTTTCAGGACGTGATTCTCTCCGCAGCCTATGACACGCGCCACGTGTTGCGCCGGGTGGCGACCTATTCGCAAAGCCCGGATCATCCGGTCATCCCGATGATTCCCGAGACGGAATATCTGAAGGGCTTCGCGTTTGAACTGGTGCGGTGAAAGGCGGAACACATGAGCGCGTTCCCCGTCAGCCCGGAAAAGGAAACCCAACTCGCAAAGCGCATGGCCGCGCTGGGCGTGCGCGAGGCTGACATCGAGGAAACTTTTGTCCGTTCCGGAGGCCACGGCGGACAGAATGTCAACAAGACCTCCACCTGTGTGATGCTGCTGCACCGTCCGACGGGGTTGCAGGTCAAATGCCAGGCCACGCGACAGCAGGGGCTGAATCGCTTCATCGCCCGCCGCCTCCTGCTGGACAAGATTGAAGCTTTGAAGCGCGGCTACGTGGAGGCCGAGCGCGACCGCATCGAGAAAATCCGGCGGCAAAAACGCCGTCGCAGCCGCCGTGCGAAAAACCGGATGCTCGCCGACAAATCGCATCACGCCGACAAGAAGGCGTCGCGCCGATCAGTTGCGATGGAGTAAATCCAATATGCCGTTGCCGGGTCACAGGCACGGCTGTTGAAAATAAATCCCCTGAATTGTCGGTTTGTATGCTTGCCGTTTGGGAAAATGTGGTAACATGTCCGTTCATGAACATTCTAATTGAGGACGCCGAGAAACTTGAATATCTGACAAGCGAAAACCAATGGACAAAAAATGCCGCCGAGGGCAGGAGCTTCGGGGCGACCACGACCGCATTTCAGGCTGCGAAAAAGGAAGCGATTGGCAAATTCAACATCGTCTTTTACATCGCCAAAACGAAACAATTCATCAACCTGGACCACGGACGCGGCAGGGGCATTGCTGAAACCAGCCCGGCGGCGAACACATCCCCGGAACAAACCAAGGATGTCACGGTTTCTCAACTTTGAATTTGGCGACGCGTTGGTTGCCGTCGGCAACATCCTCGCGGGTCATATTAAGCGTCAGCGTTTTGTACGCCGTTTCCGAATCCATGTATCCTTGCGCTGCCGCGAGGCGATACCATTTGTAAGCTTCAATCCTTGATTCGGGCGCGTTCTCCCTCTCGCCCTGTATGCTGGCACGGTGACAATTTTCCCCCAAATTAAACTGGGCCCCGGCGTCTCCCTGCCGCGCTGCTTTCCCGAACCACATCGCTGATTGGGCGGCGTCCCGGATGACACCCTGTCCGTTGGCATACATCATCCCGAGATTGAATTGCGCGAGGGAATGACTTTGATCTGCCGCCATATGGTACCATTCAGCCGCCTGTGCGTAATCCTGCGTCGCTCCTTCACCATTGGCGAATTTCAATCCCATGCTGAATTGCACATCCGCATCCGCGTAGTCGGCGCTTGGGGCGGGTATTTCATGATCGGGCTTTTGCGGGGGCGAAAACATTTTGCGATACCAAGATTTGTCCATGCTCACAATCATGGACTGTTTGGCGCGCAACACAAGAAGCATTTCTTCGCCATCACGGGAAAATTGCGCCGGTCTGCGGACCGGCGCTTGATCAATGCTGCACGCCGACTCGATAGAAAAACGGCCCGTTGTTCGTGGCCGTCGTGTCTGTATAACTTGTCGTCCCGGCTTGTCCGACGATGTTGGTTTGAATGGTGGAAAACGCCGGTTGCGCGGCGAGGTTGGTGCTGCTTTGCAGGAAATAGGTGATGTTGCTGACGCTCTGCCAGCTTACGACCAAGCCCGATGGATTGTTCGTGGACACCGGCGTCAACATGACCAGGACGGATGCGGGATTGGTGGGATTCAATCCGGCGATCCAATCCTGATAGACGTTAAATCCTGTGCCATCCAAATCCGCGAAATCCACCGAGCCGTCGGTGGGCAAAACGTATTGCTGCAGCCAGGCGTAGGAAATCACCGAAGCCGGGGTCGGGTATTCGTAAGCGCCGATGTCCACCGTGCCGCCCACGATTCGCGGGTTGCTGTCCAGATCCGTGCCACCGGGTGCCGCCGCATTGCTTCCGCTGTTGATGCAGGGCGAGTTGGTATTGAGGCGATAGTTTCCTCCAGCTTCATTAACGAAAGCCGGATCATTGGTGATGTTGCCGGTGCCACCGGGGTCGGGAGCCGGGCAACAAAAGGAAAGGGTTGCGTCATCATAATTCGGCGCGCCGAATGTGTCGGTATTGTTAATCAGGATTGAGTTCACCGCCGTACCGCCAAGAATCCCGCCACCTAATCCACCGCCCACTCCACCATCCGAAGGTGCGGAATTCCCGACCACCGTGCAATTCACCAACAGGTTCGGAGCGGCCCCGCCACCTTGGAGGGCTGTGTTGCCGACAATCAGACAGCCGAACAACGAGCCCCAGGAGGCGCCGCCACCCGAGACGCGGGCACTATTGTTCATCAGCGTGCAGTTTGTGAGGGTGCAGGAATAGGTTCCGCCACCGTCTCCGACGCGGGCACCCAGCGGGTCGCGGGCGGAGTTGCCATTGACGAGGCAATTGTTCAGGGTTCCGTAACATGCCCCACCGCCCGACGTGGACGAGTTGCCACTGAGCGTGCAATTATTCAGCGCGCTGGAATAAGCTCCTCCGCCGGCTTGCACAGCCGTGTTGCGAATGAGGGTGCAATTGTTCAATGTGCCGGAACTGACTCCGCCACCATATATGTTGGCCGAGTTGCCTCCAATTGCGCAGTTGCTGACCACCGCGCTGACCGACTCACAAAACACGCCGCCGCCGCTTTGTTCCTTGAAGACGTCCCCCGCCGTTTGCGTCGCGCCGTTGGTTAACGTGAAGCCAATCAATACCGCATTATTGGTCATATACACGCAACGCATAACACTGTTGACCGGCGTGCGCTTCCCTTGAATCACGGTCACCCCCGGCCCGTTGAGGCTTTGCACGGTGACGGCTTTGTTGATGACGACGCGATTCGTCAGCGAGCCATACACCACGCGTCCACCGGTGTTGTAAGTCCCGTTGCTGACGACGATGAAATCGCCCGCGTTCGCCACATCAATCGCATCCTGGATGTTCGCCGCCGCAGTGATCCAATTGGTGAACGGGGAGACGGGGGCCGAATTATTCACGTTCACATAATGTACGGGCCATTGAAATTCATACGCGCCGAGGTCCACGATGCCTCCGACGACGCGCGGGTTGCCGTCCAGGTCGGTGGTGTTGGCGATGAAGGAATTGTTTCCGGCGTTGATGCAGGGTGAAGCGGCGTTCAAATGATAATCGCCGGCAGCCAGATTCGCGAAGGCTGGCGGATTGGTCAGGTTATTGACGCCAGATGTGACCGTGAACGGCAGGCAACAGTTCGTCCAATTCCCAAAGCCGCCGCTGTCGTCGGCGCTGTTGTAATAGCTGTTGTTGTAATAGACAATGGAATTTTTGAAAGTACTGTTCCAACCGGCACCGGCATACGCTGCGGCGACGTTGCTGACCACCGTGCAGTTAATCAGCGTGGAAAGGCCCGCTCCACCGCTGCTGTAACCGGAAAAATTTCGCGCCAGCAGGCAATTGATCAGCGTGCTATTATTTGCGCCACCTCCACCACCACCTGCCGTGGTGGTGGCCGAATTGCCGATCAGCGAACAATTGATCAACGTTCCTGAATACGCGCCACCCCCTCCGCCATATGCCGAATTGCCAATAATTACGCAATTTGTTACTATGGCCATTGGTGATGCACAATACACACCGCCGCCGGAATTCACGCCGGAAATCGTCGTTGCACCGTTCGTCAACGTGAAACCGGAAAGCACCGACCCGGCGGATAAATAAGCGCAGCGCAGCGCATTTGGCCCATTTGTCGTCGTGTCCCATGCGCCCTTGATGGTGGTCGCCGCCGGACCGTTGACGCTTTGCACCTTGACGCCGTTGAAAACTGAAATTCGTGCGCCGGACGCGCTGCCATACTGATAAATACCGTTGGTTACGAGAATCGTGTCTCCGCCGCTCGCGAGAGAAGCCGCCTGTTGAAGATTTGTTGCCGCGGTATCCCAGCTTGTGTAAGGCGGAACGGGATTGGTGCAACTCAAATCCACGTAATGCACCGCTGCAAAAGTGTTGAGTGAAAAAAAAGCGGAAAAGAAAATCGCCGGCAGCAAATGACAGGTTTTCGTGTTCACGGTCAGGGTTGAACGCCAGTGTAATCGGCGCGCATTCAGGATGCAAGAAATTAATTCTTACAATTCATTAAAAGTATTGGAAGTGATTGAATGCTACAGGCTTCCACTTGTAGAAATCGGAGCCGACATCAACCTGACGCTTGCAGCAGTTGCTGTTGCCAGTTCATCAAGTCCGGCGCGTGCCTGTCCCAGTCGCGTGCCAGATCGTTGAGCGTGGCGCGGCTGGCTATGAGCGTCGGGTCAATGCCCAGTCTGTGTGCCTGGGCGTTGCGACGGTTTTCCAGCCCACGGTAACGCTTCATCTCGTCCTCGGTCGGGCGATGGCTTTGGGGCCGCAAAAATTCCGGTTGCCTGTCGGCGGAAAGCTGGAGGCCCGCCTTGATGGCGTCGGCCAGACCATCGCGACGGCGTGATGATTCCGCAAGGCGGGGCGGCAGGAGAGGCTCGACAGGCCTGCTCGCGGCGGCGGCGGCGGCAACAGCCACGAGTTTTTCGTGCGTCAAAATAAAAAACGGCGGGCGGTTTGCACCAATGGCCTCCTGCTCGCGCCATCGCCAAAGCTCGCGCAGCACGGCAAGGGCCGGACGGCCCAGCCGAGAACTGCCTCTGACTCGCCAAACCGAATCCTCATCCACCACCGGCGGTTGAGAGCTTTCCGCGATCAACCGCGCACACGACTCCTGCTGCCATGAAAGGCGTCCCTTTTGCTGGAGTTCAAGCTTCAGTTTGTCGGCGAGCGGCTTCAAATAATGCGTGTCTTTGCGCGCGTATGTTTCCATCCGTTCCGTGAGCGGACGGCGCGCCCAGTCGGCCTTTTGCGGCCCTTTGTCCAGTTTTACGCCGAGCAGTTTTTCAACGAGCGAGCCCAGACCGAATTGCAGCTCGCCCAAAAGCCGCGCTGCGAGCATCGTGTCGAAAATCGCCGACGGCACGAATTCGTGATGCTTGCGGAGCAGCCGCAAATCGTAATCCGCACCGTGCATGATGAGTTCGTGCGCGTTGAGAGCACCAAGCAGCGGATCCAAATTGATGCCGCCAAGCGGGTCAATCAGTTCATCCCCGGCGGTCGTGGTGATTTGAATCAGGCAGACCTTTTCCGGATAGGCGTGCAGGCTGTCGGCTTCGGTGTCGAGCGCGAGCCAGCTTGCGGATTTGATGACGGGCAACAGCACGGCAAGTTTTGCGTCGGTGTCAATCACGCGGCACAGAATAAGGCGGCGTGTGACAGGTGGCGAGCGGCAAGATTGCCCGCTTGCAAAACATCGTTCACTGTTCCTAACATCTGCCATGAACCTGGCCATCGCGTTTGCCGATTGCGCGGAAAAGCACGCAACCAAGACCGCCATCTTTTGGAGCGAGACGGAAATGTCCTATGGCGCGCTGCTTGCCCGGACGCAAAAAATCGCCGCACATCTGCAAACCCGGTTCGGCGTGAAACCGGGCGACCGCGTGGCGTTGTGGGTGAAGAATTGTCCCGAGTTTGTCCCCGCGGTGTTCGGCATTTTGTGGGCTGGCGGCGTGGTCGTGCCCATCAACAACTTCCTGAAACCCGCCGAAGTGTGTTACATCGTGAACGATTCCGGTGCGAACGTGCTCATCACCGGCGCGGAACTTGCGGCTCATTTTGAAGCCCTGAAGGCCGCGCGCCCTTCGCTTGAAGTTTTTCGCGTCGAAGAATTTCCGGCGCTCAATCCGTCCTCCGTCCTCCATCCTCCATCTTCGTGTTCCGAGAAGGACCTCGCGGCGCTGCTTTACACTTCCGGCACGACCGGCCATCCCAAGGGTGCGATGCTGACGCACGGTAATTTTCTCCACAACGTGGCGAGTTGCGTGGCGGCGCTTGACGTGCGGGAGGACGAACGCGTCGTCGTGGCGCTCCCTCAGTTTCACAGCTTCATGTTCACGGTGGGCACCCTGCTGCCGGTGCTCTCCGGCTGCGGAATTCTGCTGCTGAAAACGCTGCATCCATTCAAATCGGTGCTGGAGGAGATTGCGCGGCATCGTGGAACAATTCTGCCGGCCGTGCCGGCCTTTTACCGCGCGCTGCTCGCCGTGCCGGAGTTCGGCAAGCTGCCGCTGCGGCTGTGCATCAGCGGCGGCGCGCCGTTGCCGGTGGAGGTGTTCAACGAGTTCACGCGTAAATTTCCGTTCCCGCTGCGCGAAGGCTATGGGCCGACCGAAAGCAGTCCCGTGGCCTCGGTGAACCCAATCTACGGCACCAACAAGCCCGGCTCCATCGGCAAACCCATCCCGAACGTCGAGTTGAGCATCCGCGATGACGACGGCAGGGAATTGCCCGTAGGCGAAATTGGCGAAATTGGCATCCGCGGCGGGAACGTGATGCGCGGCTATTGGAACCAGCCGGAAGAAACGGCAAAGGTTTTGCGCGACGGCTGGCTTTACACCGGCGACGTGGGGTATCGTGACGCGGAAGGTTATTATTACATTACCGACCGCAAGAAGGACATGCTGCTGGTGAACGGCATCAACGTTTATCCACGCGAGATCGAGGAGGTGATTTACCAGTTTCCCGGCGTGAAGGAGGCGGCGGTCATCGGTGTGCCCGACCCGCGCAAGGGCGAACAACCGGTGGCATTCATCACGACGGTGGAAGGACAAACGCTCGATGAAAAGGCGCTGCACCAATTCATGCGCAGCAAGCTGGCGGATTACAAATTGCCGAAACACATTGTCTTTATGCCCGCGCTGCCGCGCAACGCGACCGGCAAAATTTTGAAAACGGAACTGCGGAAACAGGCGGTGCCAAATCGGCCGTAAAGTGCGTTCTTGCACCGAGATACGGCTTGGGCAACGTCACCTGTTCTCTAGGATGGGTTCTTCACGAGCCAATTTGCCAATAATCTTGGCCTCATCGCAAGATTGCTCCAATTATCATAAAGTATTAGACGTAAGTATCTTATTGTAAATATGTTGCGACGTTTTCCTTTCCGGGTTGCTTTGTTTAATTCGTACTATTATCCTATTTTCGCCGTTCGGGCATGAAGCGCGGGCGGCAAAAATTTTATGGCTGAAGGATATTGCGTCAAGTGCAAGGCTAAGAAAGAGATTGCCAATGGCGTTGAAGAAACGATGAAGAACGGGCGCAAGGCGATCAAGGGCAAATGCCCGACCTGCGGCACCGTGATGTTCAAGATTTTGGGCGGCAAGGCCGCGCCCAGCAGCGCAACCTCAACCCCTCCGACTGCGGCGAGCTAATTATGTCACAACAGCTCGCCTACGTCATCATCACCCCCTATTCGCTCTACAAGTCGCGCACGGGTGGAATTCTGAGCCGGCTCATCACGCGCACGGGTCTGGACCTGGCAGCAGCACGAATGTTCGCGCCCGGCCCCGAACTGGTAAGGCAATATGCCGAAACCATTGTTTCGGCGCACGACCCGCAGGACCGGAAGATCCAGGAACTCCTCAAAGAATACGTGCTGCACAATTTTTCGCCTGACCCCAAAACCGGACGACGGCGGCGCGTGATGACGCTTTTGTTTCGCGGCGATGAGGCGGTGCGCAAGGTCCGGTCTGTCGTGGGCAATCTTGGTCCTGATCGCCGCATGGGCGAAACCATCCGCGACACCTACGGCGACTTGATTTTGGAGGAGAACGGACAGGTGCGTTACTTCGAACCGGCAGTCCTGGCCGCTCCCAACGTGGAGGAAGCCGGGGAAAAACTCAAATTATGGTCGCATTATTCCGACAGTGACGGCGGGGTATTGGAAAAGGTCATCGCCTATCAACCCGGCGAGATCGGGCAGCGCACCCTCGTGCTCATCAAACCGGATAATTTCCGTTTCGCGACCGGACGCCCCGGCAACGTCATTGATTTCTTCTCGCGCACGGGCCTTTTCATCGTGGGCATCAAGGTCCACTGCATGAGCGTCGCCCAGGCGCTGGATTTTTACGGGCCCGTCCTTGATGTTCTCCGCACCAAGCTCAAGGACGCGGTCGGAACCCGGACCAAGGCCGCGCTTGAAAAGGAGTTTTCCATCAAAATAGCCGATGCCGAGGAAAAACAGCTTGGAGAAATTCTCTGCGCGACCTTCGGCGAGCACCAGTTTGAGAACATCATCCGTTTCATGTCCGGTCATGCGCCTTCTGAACTGCCGCGCGAAAAGTGGAACAAGCCCGGCACGGAAAAGTGCATCGCGCTGATTTATGAAGGTGTGAATGCCGTTTCCAAAATCCGCGACGTGCTTGGCCCGACTGATCCGTCCAAGGCGCCGCCCGGCTCCATCCGGCGTGAATTCGGATCAACCATCATGGTCAACGCGGCACACGCCAGCGATTCGGCTGAAAACGCCAAACGCGAGATGAACATCGTCAATGTGGGCGAAAACAATTTCCGCCAGATCGTTGAGGAAACTTACGGAAAGTCGTAGGCGCGCAATTTGTCCAGCAGGCGCGCGTCGGCGGACGGAAATGCGTATTCGTCCAGTTCCGATTTGTCCACCCACTTGAGCGCCGCGCAGTCGAGCGGCTCCGGTTCGCCGCTTTTCAGGCTGCAAATCGAGAATCTCAGGCGAACGGTTTTTTCCGGATAGGCGTGGACGACCTCCTCAAAAAGGCCGCCAACGGAAATTTCCACGCCAAGTTCCTCGCGCAATTCGCGAACCAGGCATTGCTCGAAGCTCTCATCCGGTTCGCGTTTGCCGCCGGGAAATTCCCAAAGCCCGGCGAGATGCACATCGGCACGGCGCCGGGTGATGAGTAGTTTGCCGCCGCGAAAGATTAAAGCCGCGGCAACATCAATGACCTTGTTTTCCATTTCGTAATCGGGCTCTTGACCGCAACCTGGAACTCCGCTGGAAAGATTGGAAGCAAGATTGCGAACAGGATTCAGCGGCCAATGCTTTTGTAAATCCAGCCGAGCCGTTCCATTTCCACGCGGTCGAAAAGGTTGCGACCATCGAACATGATCGGATGCGTCAGCCCTTTTTTTGCGCGAGCAAGATCAAGCCCTTTGAACTCGTCCCATTCAGTGGCCACCACCAGCGCGTCGCAGCCGTCGGCCACGGCATTCATGTCGTCCACATAAGTCACGTTTGAAAGCACCGCCCGGGCTTTTTCCATCGCCTTTGGATCGTGGACCCGCAGCGCAGCGCCCTCTTTTTGCAGGTGATGGCAGAGTTCAATGGCCGGCGAGGAACGCACGTCATCGGTGTTTTGCTTGAACGCCAGGCCAAGCACTCCGATCTTTTTGTCCTTCAACACCCAGAGCGTGTCAGTGATTTTCTTGATGAACCGCTCCATCTGCTCGGCGTTGATGCGCTGGACTTCCTTGAGCAGTTTGAAATCGTAGCCGATCTGCTCGGAAATCTTGATGAACGCGCTCAAGTCCTTCGGAAAACAACTGCCGCCGAAACCGATGCCGGCATTGAGAAAACGGCGTCCGATGCGTTCGTCCAGGCCGATGCCGTGGGCGACTTCCTGCACGCTCGCGCCAGCGGCTTCGCAGATGTTGGCGATGGCGTTGATGTAGGAGATTTTCAGAGCGAGAAATGAGTTGGCCGCGTGCTTGATGAGTTCAGCCGAGTTGATGTCGGTGACGATGATGGGCGCATTGAACGGAGTGTAAATTTCCTTCATCTTCGCGACGGGGCGTTGCGAACGCACGCCGATGACAATCCGGTCCGGTTTCATCAAGTCGCCGACGGCGAAACCTTCGCGCAGGAATTCGGGGTTGCTCACCACATCAAAGTCCACCTTTGCCGGGGAATAGCGCTTGATGGTTTCGGCGACCTTTTCACCGGTCTTGACCGGCACGGTGCTTTTGTCCACAACGATTTTATAGGTCGTCATGGCTGCAGCAATCTCTCTCGCGACCTTTTCGACGAAACTCAAGTCCACCGAACCGTCCGGCAGCGGCGGCGTGGGCACCGCAATGAAAATAACATCGGAGTTTTTGACGCCGTCGGCGATGCTGGTCGTGAACGTAAGCCGGCCGGCGGCCGAGTTTTTCTTCACCAGTTCTTCGAGCCCCGGTTCATAAATGGGTATGCCGCCGGACTCGAGCAGCTTGATCTTGGCCGCGTCGCTGTCCACGCACATCACGTGGTGGCCGACCTCGGCAAAACTGGCGCCCGTGACCAGACCGACGTAGCCGGTGCCGACGATGGAAAGCTTCATGCTCAGGGTTTGACTGCGGCCGACATTGCAGTTGCCGATTTCGTCCTTAATTCCACCGCGCGCATCGCGGCTTCCGACGCGAGCACACTGCCGGGGCTGGACCGGGCGATACTTTCATAAAAATTGAGCGCGTCGTTGAATTTCCCCTGCTGTTCATCAATGCGGGCAAGCGCAAATTTTGCAGCGTTTGCCGCCGCGACGCTTGAAAGATCGCTGACGGCCCGCTGATAAGCGCTGACGGCCAAATCCAGCTTGCCGAGAGCTTCGAGGCAGGCGCCCACGCCGAGCGCTGCCGAACTGGAAAAATCGTCGTCAGGATGAGTGTCGAGAAATTTTTGAAACTGAGCCTGCGCGTCGGCAAACCTGCCCGCAACGAACAGCGCCGCCGCGCCCTGCAACCATGCGCGGCGCCCGCCGAGTGTGCCTGGATAATCGCCCGCGATTTTCAAATACCCATCGGCCAACTCGCCGGTGTCCTCGCTGGACGGGCTGGAAAGAATCAATCGCGTAAGCGCACTTCCTGCGGCGATTTCGTTTTGTTCCGCCTTCCAGGAAAAGAATGAATATAAAAAAATGGCGACGATGATGATACCCGCGCCAACGATAACCCGGTTCTTGTTGGCCTCGATCCACGGCCATATCTTGAAGAGAAAAGCAGTTTGTGCGTCTTGTGGTTGCATAATGGGTGTGCAATCTTTCGCGTGAAGC
The DNA here is from genome assembly GCA_963764175.1 of uncultured Verrucomicrobiae bacterium. Classification (GTDB taxonomy): domain Bacteria; phylum Verrucomicrobiota; class Verrucomicrobiia; order Limisphaerales; family UBA11358; genus UBA11358. Next base: position 301,979 of record CAVXRE010000017.1, read on the forward strand.
CCAAAAACGCAAGCTCGAAATCGACCACGCGAGGCGGAAAATATGCTTGAGTGCCGGGCGCCGGCCGGTTTCACTGGGCGCGGTGGAGAGATGGCCGAGTGGCTGAAGGCGGCGGTTTGCTAAACCGTTATACGGTCAAAAGCCGTATCGGGGGTTCGAATCCCCCTCTCTCCGCCACTTTGATTTTATTGGGTTTCTTGAAAAAGTAGGGGTCAGTAACAACACCTAGTAACAACAAATCCACCCTTATTTGGGGTTATTTGCAGGTGTCATTTATGTCTGATTTCGCCTATTTTTCCCGCCAATAAATGAATGCCAGAATGGCTGGTTAAACCTTCACCGATGAGCAAATCAACCGTAGATCAGATCCGCGAGCGTTTCGACGGCGACGTTGAGCGGTTTTCCAACCTTGAAACCGGGCAATCTGCCACCATTGATGCCCCATTGTCGCTGGCGTTGATCGCCGAAGCGGCCTCGCGGGTCACTCCCCGCGCGAGATCGCTCCTGGATGTTGGCTGTGGTGCCGGCAACTACACGCTGAAGGTTTTGGAGCGGTTGCCCAACCTTGATGTGACATTGATTGACCTCAGCCGGCCAATGTTGGACCGGGCCGTCGAACGGGTCAGTCGAGCGACCTCCGGCCGAGTCACCGCATTGCAAGGCGATGTTCGGGAATTGCAGATCGGCGAAGCGCGTTATGACATCATTTGCGCCGCCGCCGTTTTGCACCATCTCCGGGAAACCGAGGAGTGGCGCAACGTGTTCTCCAAGTTTCACCAATCACTCAGAGCGGGCGGTTCAATTTGGATTTCAGATTTGATTGAGCATACGGACGCCCGCGTGCAGGCGCTCATGTGGGAGCGTTATGGAGCCTATCTGACGCAACTCAAGGACGAGGCGTATCGCGACCATGTTTTTGACTACATCGTGCAGGAAGATTCACCGCGACCGTTGATGTTTCAATTGGACCTGTTGCGTTCGGTCGGATTCAGCCAGGTCGAACTTTTGCACAAGAACAGTTGCTTTGCCACGTTTGGCGCAATCAAGTGAGTCCAATCAGACGGCTGCGTTTTTCATTCTGAATTCAATTCGGCTTTGGCCTCGCTCTCACACCGTTCAATGAAGGCGAGAATGCTGGCCAGATGGAAAAGCCTCACGCCCTTAATTTTTCCGGGTTCGCGGATTGAGACGGAGCGAATGAAATTCTTCCCTGCCCACTCATAAAGTTTTGGCCGGGTGCAGCCGGAATAAAACTCATGTCCGCGCTTGGGCGCACGCACCCAGACCGGCAAACCGCCCTCCCGGTCGGCCATGATTTGCGACGCCGACGGAGCCAAAGACCTGCTGCCACTTTCCTGTGTCGCCAAAACGGTTTTCATACGGTCACTCCTTGTTTGTGTTTGGTGGCCCGGCGTTGAACCGGTTCAATCTTTTCAATCACGGCCTCGGTCACGGTATTTTCAGCAGCTTCGGCCTGGCTTGGGGCTTGGTTTTTGGTGAGGTCCAGCTTTTCCTCAATCTCACTTTGGCGGCGCGTCAACTCCTGAAAACGCTCTTCCCGCTCAAATTTTGCCCCGACTTTCTCACCGAGTTCTTTGATGCGCTTGTTTGCGTCGGTGATGTCCAGTTCCAACCGTTCCGCGCGTTCTTCAAATCCTTGCACCGTTGCCTCCAGCGAACGGATGGTGCCCAGCGCCGTATCCGTGACTCGCGCGCCATAGCTGTTTTGGCCACGCAAGACCATTTCAGTGGTGTTGTTGAAGCTCGGACGAATGAATAAATCGAAACCGGCGAATTTTCCGAGACGAACATCCTCTCCGAAGCGGGTTTTGATTTTTCGGCCCGTCGCAGAAGCAATTTTCCGGCGAAACCGCTGTTGTCCAAAACCTGCTTGTCGAGTTTGACGCGAAATTCGTCGCTGGACGTGTCCTGCCGTAGCGTCACAGATGGTTGTCTTATGCCCGTAGCCGGGCAGGTTTTGCAAACGCAAAACCTTAAGCGCAACACACAGCAGCGGGCGGCGCTGTCAAGCCAGACCGCAGCGGTAGCGAGGAACGGCTTGCACAGCACGAGCCGCCCGACTGCTGTTTTTAGAGGCTGGCCCAGATGATGCAGCAAACAATAAGAAATCTTCCCGACACCGCCCTTGCCGTTGAGGATGAGGTCGAGTCGTTTAATCATATTGTTCTCCGGGTGGTAGCAGTTCAATTTTGGCGATGTGCGGCCCGCGAATTTTTACCGGCGCACTTTGGTTCGGCACAGGCAACGCACCGACGGTTGTGGCGGGCGTGGCAGGTAACGCGGCTTTAGCCGTGGCATTTGGCGCGGTTTTTCGCGTCGTTTTAAGGTTGGCATCTGGCTTCGCACGGCGCGTAGCAGATGGTTTGCGCCGTCTTTCCTTCAGGATGCGGTGACAGAAATTGATGACGCAGCTGTCGGATGCGGTGATGCCGCTTTGCGTCAACAGTTCGCTAATAGCGCGGTAGGAAACCCCGCGTTTGCGCAGCGCGGCAATGTCCTCCTTGAGCGCCAGCAAACGCGAAGCACGCGACTTGGTAGTCAGTGCATAGTGTGACGCCGCATGACGGAACCGGTTGAGCGCGTCGGGCAGGATGGCGGGTTTGTTCATATTGAACTTGGCATTGATGCCGCACAATTGTTGGCGGCAAACAGCGCGGATGGCGTGGCATTTGAGTTGGCAACAATGTGTGCATAAGACGAAGCACCGATGTGCGCACGAAAGTTTGCATCTGACGCCGGCTTGGCGTTGCAGCGTGGTTTGCGCCACATCCTTCGCTCGCGAAGGGGTAAGGCTTCTTCTGCCTTAAACGGATTGAGATACATTTTGCCTCCGTTGTTGCAATAGTTCGTCGCGCCAGTTTTTGAGCTGCTCGGCGACGATTTGAATACGGCTGGTTTGTTCAATGGCGTTCACTCCGATTCGCCCGGCATAATGTTCGCCCAGGCTCGATTCCGGCATCTGCATGACGGAATGGGTGGCGTCCGTGTTGATGCGCTCACCGAGTTTGTTTAGAACTTCGATGGCGTTGAGTAATTCAGCCGTGGTTGGTGTCAGCATAAGTCAGCAGAAAAGGCCGCGCGCAGACCAGTCATTCGCCTGGCTGTTTTCCAATGACGCGGACCGGTTCGTTATCATGCCGGTCAGTGAAGCAGTTTCATCCGGTCGTTTTGTGTAATCTTTACACAATATGCAGGCTGGGATTTGGGAGGCTGTTTGCCATGCTGACAGCCAAGACCCAATACAATTTGACGAACGCCAGGGAATACTTTGAGGAACACCTCAGCGTCGGTGATTACTACTATCAAGGTCAACGAGTTGCCGGTGATCTGAAGCCGTATGGCGAGCACCAGCAACTACGTCTAATTTTCGTCACGCACGAAGTGTCGGTGCGCGGCGATTCCTTGGAGCGAATCGAGACGATTATGCAGCGGAAGCAGTTATCGCTGCTGAAGACATTGCCCAGCCACCAATGGTCTTTGATTGAGCAAGGCCAGCCTTTTGTTACGGAAATTGTGGTTGCAGAAAAGAAAGACCTGTCGAAGCGCGTTGAAAATGGCCAGGAATGAGAAATTCTCAATGTCAGAATAAAACCGAAAGACAATCAAATTCAGGGCCGAAACAGGGAGGTGTTGCTTTGAGCAATTTTCATGATCGCGGCAGTTGATTTAACACATGCGATACGGTTACTTCTTTGTCCTTAATTTTTGCCCGATTGCGACGCCGGCGTGGATGAGTGGTAGGGTTACACCCCATGGTATGAGCAGATCAATGGCGTAGTCTTTTCCCGAAGAACATCGGTTATTTTACCAATTTATATGGAAGCCAAGAATAATCTGTCTGAAACAAAACTCGTTGAACAATTGGTCATTCCGGAACAACTGAGTCCGGACTATGTCGCTGCCTCCCATTGCTCGGTTGACAAGGAACTGATTAAACAGGAGCTAGAATATCTTTGGGATGATACTGTCGGTGATGGAAAGTCATACGAGTTTTATTTGGGAAAAATCAGCCGCAACCCCATTATTAAAAGCAAAATCACAGGCAAATATTTTGCGCTCCCTTGGTCTGTGATCATCAAACTCGCCGTGGAAAAGGGTGTTGATCGCTAATCGGTTGAGCTGAAACGATCGCTCGTATTTATGCAACTGGTTCCCAGCGTTGCCGCCGGCGATGATGTTAAAACCTCGGTCAACGGTGCAACGAACGGTCTTACGAGTGACGAGGCGCGTCATCTACTGGAAACATCCGGTCCGAATTCCATGCCGGACACGGCGGAGAATCCCTTGCTCCGGGCGCTGGCCAAATTCTGGAGCCCGATTCCTTGGATGTTGGAAGCGGCGACCATTTTGGAATTGGTGCTGGGTAAATATGTAGAGGCGGGAATCATCTTGGTGTTGCTGGTGTTTAACGCCGCTCTGGGTTTCTTTCAAGAAGGTCGCGCGCAGGCAACCCTCGCCGCGCTTAAAAAGCGTCTCGCGCTCACTGCATCGGTTCATCGCGATGGGGCATGGAAAAATATACCTGCTACCGACTTGGTGCCGCGCGACATCATAAAATTATCGCTTGGTGGTGTCGTTGCTGCGGATGTGAAATTGCTTGAAGGTAATGTCCTTCTCGATCAATCCATGCTCACCGGTGAATCCATCGGCTCCGAAGCTGGACCCGGATTTCAGACTTTTGCCGGAGCGCTGGTGCGGCGAGGCGAGGCGGTTGCGGAAGTCACGGCAACCGGAACTCACACGAAGTTTGGCCGCACAGCAGAATTGGTTCGCACGGCGCACGTCGTCAGTTCACAGCAGAAGGCAGTGTTGCGCGTGGTGCGCAATCTCGCTGTATTCAACAGTTTTCTCATTGTCCTCATGGTGGTTTATGCGCATACCCACGCGATGCCGTTCGCTGAGATCATTCCTTTAATTTTAACGGCGGTTCTGGCTTCGATTCCGGTGGCGCTGCCTGCCACATTCACGTTGGCGAGTGCCTTGGGCGCACGCGCGTTGGCGCGTCAGGGCGTTTTACCGACCCGGCTCTCCGCCGTGGATGAAGCGGCTTCGATTGATGTTCTGTGCGCCGACAAAACCGGGACGCTCACGCGCAATCAACTTTCGGTGACGTCTGTTCATCCACTGCCGGGGTTTGACGAGTCGCATATATTAACTATGGCGGCGCTCGCCTGTTCGGATGGTGGTCAAGATCCGGTGGACGCTGCCATTCGGTCCGCCGCTGCGCAGAATATTTCAGCGAACCCGCCCAGGTTGTCGCACTTCACGCCGTTCGATCCGGCGACGAAAATGTCCGAGGCGATGGGGACGGATTCAAGTCTCGGAACACTGCGGATCGTCAAAGGCGCTTTCACCGTCGTCGCTGGGATTACAATTCCGTCACCGACAGCAGCGGCGGCGGCAAACGAACTTGAAGCAAAGGGTTTTCGCGTGCTGGCCGTCGCCGCAGGACCGCCGGCAGCAATGCAGCTCATGGGATTAATTGCGCTCAGCGACCCGGCCCGTGAAGACTCGGCGGAATTGGTCACTCAATTAAAAACCCTTGGCGTGCGCATGGTAATGGTGACCGGCGACGCGCCCGCGACAGCGGCGATTGTGGCTCACACGGTCGGTCTTGATGGCGCGGTGTGTCCGCCCGGACCAATCCCAAACGACGTTCACCCGGAAAGTTTCGCCGTGTTTGCCGGCGTCCTGCCCGAAGATAAATTTGAATTGGTTAAGGCATTTCAGAAAGCCGGCAACCTCGTCGGCATGTGCGGGGATGGAGCCAACGATGCGCCGGCATTGCGGCAGGCGCAAATGGGCATCGCAGTTTCGACCGCAACTGATGTTGCCAAGTCGGCGGCGGGCATCGTGCTAACCACGCCGGGCCTAATCGGCGTGGTCGCAGCGGTAAAAGAAGGGCGGATCACCTTTCAACGCATCCTGACCTACACGTTGAATTCGGTGACGAATAAAATCGTGAAGATATTTTTTCTGGCCGTTGGTTTGGGCATGACCGGCCATGCTGTCCTGACACCGATGCTGATGATCATCAGCATGCTCGGCGGCGATATTCCTGGCATGTCCCTGACCACGGATCATGTGCGGCCTTCTAGGCTGCCCAATCGCTGGCGCATCGGCAATCTGACGATTGCCGGCGTTTTTATGGGACTGTCTGAATTGGTATTCTGCGTCAGCATTCTGGCGATTGGCCATTACCACATGGACATGGGCATCGCCACTTTGCAAACACTGGCCTTTGTCACGCTCGTCTGCGGCAACCAAGCCATGACCTACGCCATCCGCGCCCGTGGCCGGATCTGGGCATCGCCGCATCCGAGCCGCTGGCTGGTTTTATCCACTATTGCCGATTTAGGCAGCGCACTGATATTGGCGGGCTGCGGTTGGCTTATGATGCCGCTACCCATCTGGGTATTGGGCAGCGTGCTGTCCGGTGCGATCGTTTTTGTCTTTGTCTTGGATTTGGTGAAGGTGTCAGTCTTCACCCGCTTGAAAATCGCATAAATCACAAGGATCGGGCGGAACGGAATTTTAAGTATTTCAAGCTGATGGGGTGATCACCCCATTGTTTGCCGTGTCCAAAACGGACACTTTTCACAGTGGCTTTTTGTGAACATCTAAACCAAGAAACGTATTAACCCAGGAAGCAAACGAACTCTCAAATGACTGTGCCCGTCCCACCAACTGCGCCGAAGGCCATGACCACCATAGCGGTCGTTCCAACGGTTGCGCGGACTGCGGTTGACCCCACGTCAACTACCCCGTCTGCAGCCCCGGTAAGTTCATCGCCAAAGCCGAAAATTGCGCCACAGCTAAGGAAAAAATTGATGATGGCTTCAATCGCCGCTGCTGTCTCAGTGATCGGGGTGGTGATTTATTTCGTTTTGCAACCTTCCGGTCCGGGCAAAGGCTTTGTCAGTGGCAACGGACGCATTGAGGCCACCGAAATTGACGTCGCAACCAAACTTGCCGGACGGGTGCAAAACATCACGGTGAACGAAGGTGACTTCGTGCAGATCGGTGAGCCGTTGGCGCAAATGCAGACTGACGTGCTCGACGCGCAACGCGCCGAGGCGCAGGCTCAATCGCAGCAGGCCATCACTGCCGTCGCCAGTGCGGAAGCACAAGTGGCGGCGCGTCAGAGCGACACGGCCGCTGCGCAGGCCACCGTCAGTCAACGAGCGGCTGAATTGGACGCCGCCCAGCGGCGGTTCGTGCGCGCCCAAATATTGTCCACCAATGGTGTGGTCACTTTGCAAGAATTGGACGACGACCGCGCCAATTTGCATGGCACCGAGGCTGCCGTGACGGCGGCCCAAGCCGAAGTCACTGCGGCGCAAGCTGCGGCCAAGGCAGCCCAAGCCCAGGTGGTCGGGGCTAATGCCGGTGTCACCGCCAGCGTGGCAACCATCGCCACGATTGACGCCGACATCACCGATAGCCTGCTCAAGTCATCGTGTGAAGGCCGGGTGCAATATCGCGTGGCGCAACCCGGCGAAGTGCTGGGTGCCGGCGGCACGGTTCTCAATCTGGTTGACCTCAATGACGTTTATCTCACTTTTTTTCTTTCGGATGCGGTGGCGGGCAAAGTGGCCATTGGCACTGAAGTGCATCTCGTTCTCGACGCCGCGCCGCAAGAAGTAATTCCGGCAACGGTCTCTTTTGTGGCTACAGTCGCACAGTTCACACCCAAGACGGTGGAAACGGCTGATGAGCGACAGAAACTGATGTTCCGGGTCAAGGCGCAGATCAGCCGCGCGTTGTTGCAAAAAAACTTGAAACAGATCAAGACCGGTTTGCCGGGCGTCGCCTGGATCAAACTGGATGCCGCTGCCAAGTGGCCAGCAAACTTGGAAGTCAAGGTGCCGCAATGACGCCGGAAAAATCCAGTCCCGTGCCGGTGGCCCGACTGGTGGGCGTGACTTTGCGTTACGGAAAAACGGTAGCATTAAATGGTATCACACTGGAAATTCCCGCTGCGAAAATGGTTGGACTGATCGGCCCGGACGCTGTTGGCAAGTCCAGCTTGTTGTCGCTGCTCGCCGGTTCGCGTGCGGTGCAGGAAGGCACTGTGGAAGCCTTGGGCGGCGACATGGCCAGCGCCCGGCATCGCGAAAATGTCTGTCCACACATCGCCTACATGCCGCAAGGGCTTGGCAAAAATCTTTATCCGACGCTTTCAGTCGAGGAAAACTTGCAATTCTTCGGCCGGTTGTTCGGCCACGATGCCACCGAACGCCGTCGTCGCATTGACGAGTTATGCCGCAGCACGGGCCTTACCCCGTTTCTGACGCGTCCGGTGGGCAAATTGTCCGGCGGCATGAAACAGAAGCTGGGGTTGTGCTGTGCGCTGATTCACGACCCGGATTTTTTGATTTTGGATGAGCCCACCACCGGCGTTGATCCGCTGGCGCGGGAACAGTTTTGGGATCTCATCAAACACATCCGCACCGAACGCACCGGCATGAGCGTGATCGTGGCCACCTCCATCATGGATGAGGCGCAGAACTTCGATTGGCTCGTGGCGATGAATGCCGGCCAGGTGATGGCCACCGGCTCGCCGACGGAACTGCTCGCGCACACGCATTGCAAAACGCTAGACGCAGCCTTCATTGCCCTGCTGCCGGAAGCGTTGCGACGCGGCCACCATGACGTGACGATTCCTCTGATGGTTAAAGGTGCCGATGCCAAGATTGCGATTGAGGCCGATGGGTTGACGATGCGTTTTGGAAAATTTGTTGCCGTGGACCACGTCAGTTTTCTTATTCGCAAGGGCGAGATTTTCGGGTTTCTCGGTTCCAACGGCTGCGGCAAATCCACCACCATGAAGATGCTGACCGGCCTGTTGCCAGCGACCGAGGGCAGCGCCGCGTTGTTTGGACAGCCCGTCAATCCCAAGGACATCGCCACGCGCCGGCGCGTGGGCTATATGTCTCAGTCATTCTCCCTTTATACAGAATTGTCGGTGCGTCAAAACCTGGTGCTGGCGGCACGCCTTTATCAGGTGCCCGCAGCAGACATTCCGGCGCGGGTGGATGAAATGGTGAAACATTTTAGTCTCACCGACGTGCTCGACGCGATGCCCGATAATCTGCCGCTGGGCATCCGCCAACGGATGTCGCTGGCTGTGGCGATGGTGCATAAACCGGAACTGCTGATTCTGGACGAACCAACTTCCGGCGTGGATCCCATTGCGCGCGACATGCTCTGGCAATTGATGGTGGATCTTTCGCGCAACGACCAGGTGACGATTTTTATTTCCACCCACTTCATGGACGAAGGCGCGCGGTGTGACCGCATTTCGTTGATGAATGATGGCAAGGTATTGGTCACTGGCGTTCCCGCTGAACTCGTCCGCCAGCGCGCGTTGCCCACGCTGGAAGCGACGTTCATCAGTTATCTGAAAGATGCCGAATTGCATGACAAAACCAAAACGACGGACCTAGTTGCCACCCCGAAAACTTTGGTCGCCGAACCGTTTGTTTCGACCACCCAGCCAACCGTTTCATCGCGCCGTCGTTGGTTTAGTTGGAGCCGCGCCTTGAGTTACAGCCGGCGCGAGACCTTGGAACTGCGGCACGATCCGTTGCGCGCCACCATGGCGTTGCTGGGAAGCATCATGTTGATGTGCATCATGGGCTACGGCATCAGCCTCGACGTCGAAAATCTCAAATACGCCTTGCTGGATCATGACCAAACCGGATTGAGCCAGAACTATGCGCTCAATTTGTCCGGTTCGCGCTACTTCACCGAACGCCCGCCCATTGACGATTACGCCGAGCTCGACCGGCGGATGCGCTCCGGCGAATTGGCACTGGCCATTGAGATTCCACCCAACTTCGCGCGCGATGTGGAGCACGGCCATCCCGTGGAGATCGCCGCGTGGGTGGACGGCTCGATGCCGCAACGCGCCGAAACGGTGCAAGGTTATGTCCAAGGCATGCACCAGGGCTGGCTGGTGGACATGGCGACCCACCGACTCGGCCAGAAGGTCGTCAGTCCGGCCACGATGGAGACGCGCTATCGCTACAATCCCGACGTCCTGAGCCTGCCGGCGATGGTGCCCTCAGTCATTCCGCTGCTGTTGTTGATGATTCCAGCGATGCTCACCGCTCTCTCGGTGGTTCGCGAAAAGGAACTTGGCTCCATCATCAATCTCTACGTCACCCCAGTTACGCGTGCGGAATTTCTGCTGGGCAAGCAACTGCCCTACATCGTGCTGGCGATGCTCAACTTCGGCCTGATGACACTACTGGCCGTGACGCTCTTCGGAGTCCCAGTTAAGGGCAGCTTCGCGGCACTGGCGGCAGGAGCTTTATTGTTCGTGATGTTCTCGACGGGTTTCGGCTTGGTCACCTCCACCTTTACACGCAGCCAGATCGCAGCGCTGTTTTTGACCATCATCGCGACGATCATCCCAGCCGTTCAGTTTTCCGGTTTATTGAATCCGGTTTCTTCACTGGCCGGTGTTGGCGCGTTCATCGGTCGCGTTTACCCGCCGACTTACTTTCTGAACATCACGCGCGGCGTGTTCAACAAAGCGCTGGGCTTCTCCAGTCTGCACTCGTCTTTCTGGCCGCTGTTGCTTGCCCCGCTGTTGGTGGTGGGTTTGGCTATATTGCTTCTGAAGAAACAGGAGACGTGATCCATGCCTGACCTCGCGAACATTTATCGTTTGGGAATCAAGGAACTGTGGAGCCTGGCTCGTGACCCGGTGATGCTGGTGCTGATCGTTTACTGTTTCACGCTGTCCATTTACGTCGCGGCCACGGCCGTGCCGGACAGTTTGGATAAAGTTCCTATCGCCATCGTTGACGAGGACGCTTCGCCGATGTCGGCGCGCATCGCGGCAGGCTTCTATCTCCCGCGCTTCAATCCGCCCGCGAACATCTCGCTTGCTGAAATGGATGCGGGCATGGATGCCGGCAATTACACCTTCGTGCTGGATATTCCGCCGGACTTTCAACGCGACGTGCTGGCCGGCCGTTCGCCGGTCATTCAACTGAATGTTGACGCCACCCGCATGACGCAGGCTTTCGTGGGCAGCGAGTATATCCAGCAAATTGCTTTGGGCGAGGTCAACGATTTTGTCAAACGTTACCGCAGCAGCGCTCCTCCGCCGGTGGAACTGAATTTGCGCGCGCGCTACAACCCAAACCTGGAACAATCCTGGTTCGGCGCGCTGACCGAGATCATCAACAACGTCACCATGCTGGCGATCATTCTGACCGGCGCAGCCCTCATCCGCGAACGCGAACATGGCACTATCGAACATCTGCTGGTGATGCCCGTCACGCCGACGGAAATCATGCTGGCCAAGGTCTGGGCGATGGGATTGGTGGTGTTGGTGGCTGCCGGTATTGGTTTGCTCGTTGTCGTGCAAGGCGTGCTGAATGTTCCCATCGCGGGTTCGGTGCCGCTATTTCTCGCGGGAACCGCGCTCCATCTTTTTGCCGCGACCGCGCTGGGCATCTTCATGGCGACGCTGGCGCGCTCAATGCCGCAGTTCGGTATGCTCGCCGTGCTGATCCTGCTGCCCCTGCAAATGCTTTCCGGCACTTTTAGCCCGCGTGAGAGCATGCCAGAGTTTGTGCAACTGGTGATGTTGGCGGCACCGACCACACACTTCGTCGCCCTCGGCCAGGCCATTCTCTTCCGTGGTGCCGGCCTCGCCGTGGTCTGGCCGCAATTCCTCGCGCTGATCGTAATTGGTTCTCTGCTGTTCGTCTTTTCTTTGACCCGTTTTCGCAAAACCATCAGCGAGATGGGTTGAGCGAGGATCACCTGGGGTGTTCACCCCATGTCACTCGCCCTGCCCGCAGGATACGATTGCACTTATGAGTTATCAAAGCGTGAATCCCGCCACCGGCAAAGTCCTGAAAAGGTTTAAGGAAATCACCAACAAACAATTGGAGACGTCGCTCAAGACGGCAGCGACCTGTTTCGAAACTTGGCGGTTTAAGACCTTTGCCGAGCGCGCGGTTATCGTCGCGAAAGCCGCCGCGATTTTGCGGGCACGCGTGGATGAATTCGCCAAGCCGGTGACGCTGGAAATGGGCAAGCTCATCGCCGAGTCGCGTGGTGAAGTGGAGTTGAGCGCGGACATTCTCGATTACTACGCCAAGAACGCTGAGAGCTTTCTCGCGCCGCAAACTCTCAAGCCGAGTTCAGGCGAAGCCGTGATTGAAATGGCACCTTTCGGCGTGCTCTTCGGCGTGCAGCCTTGGAATTTTCCCTATTACCAGCTTGCGCGTTTTGCCGCTCCGAATCTGATGGCTGGCAATGTGGTGATGGTGAAACACGCGGGTTGCGTGCCGCAATGCGCTATCGCCTTTGAAAAGTTGTGGCTGGAAGCGGGTGCGCCTGCCGGTGCTTATACCAATCTGCTCATTTCATATGAGCAGGTGAACCGCGTGATTGACGATTCGCGGATCGAAGGCGTGGCTTTGACCGGCAGTGTGGATGCCGGAAAAAGTGTCGCCGCGCGTGCCGGACAAAATCTAAAAAAAACCACAATGGAACTGGGCGGCAGCGATGCATTCATCGTGCTGGAGGATGCGGATTTGGAGAAAACGGTCAAGTGGGCGGTGTGGGCGAAGATGAACAACATGGGCCAGTGCTGTGTCGCTGGCAAGCGGTTCATCGTCGTCGAATCCGTGGCCGACAGGTTTCTCGAAAAATTTCAAACCGCGCTCGCGGTCTTCAAGCCGGGCGACCCGATGGATTGGGCCACGACACTTGGTCCGCTGTCCACTGAAGCGGCCCTGGTGCAACTGCTCGGTCAAATCAAACGTGCGGTTGCCAAAGGCGCAAAACTTGTGATGGGCGGCAAACGGATTGATCGCCCCGGATCCTATATGGAGCCGACGATTCTCACAAATATCAAGCCGAACAATCCCGCCTACCACGAAGAATTTTTCGGGCCGGTCGCGCTGTTCTTCCGCGTCAAGAACGAGGATGAAGCCGTGGCCCTGGCGAATGATTCCGAGTTCGGCTTGGGCGGCTCGGTGTTCACGGCGGATGTCGCGCGCGGCAAACGCGTGGCGAGCCGCATTGACACCGGCATGGTCTTCATCAATCACCCTACGTGGACTTCTGCGGAATTGCCGTTCGGCGGCATCAAAAATTCCGGTTACGGCCGCGAACTTTCCAGTTTGGGCATCCAGGAATTCGTGAATAAAAAACTGGTGCGCGTTAGTTCAATTGATGCGCCCGCATAAAAGCAATTTCTCCAAGTTTTTAAAAAAATATACCCATGACTACAAAAAAGAAAAATTCCGCGAACGCCGAAAAACCTGTTTGGTTTATCACTGGTTGTTCGACTGGCTTCGGCCGTGAGTTGGCCACGCAAGCATTAGCGCGAGGTTTCCGCACCGTGGTGACGGCACGCAAAACCGAGCAGGTGGAAGCATTGGTGGCCAAGGGCGAAGCTTTGGCGCTCAAACTCGATGTCACTGATCAAAGCCAGATTGACGCGGCCATCAAAGCGGCCGAGGAAAAATTCGGTGGCATTGACGTGCTGGTCAACAACGCGGGCATCGGCTATTTCGCGGCGATCGAAGAAGGCGAAGAGAGCGAGGTGCGCCGGATGTTTGAGATCAATGTTTTCGGCATGAGTCGGATGATTCAAGCGGTCTTGCCGGGAATGCGCCAGCGGCGCAAAGGCTGCATCGTCAATATTTCTTCACTCGCCGGACTGCGTTCCGCGCCGGCACTGGGATTTTACAACGCGACCAAGTTTGCCGTCGAAGGCTTGTCCGGCGCGCTTTTGCAGGAAGTTGAGCCACTGGGCATCAAAGTAATCGTCGTCGAACCGAGCGGCTTCCGCACCGATTGGGCGGGACGCTCGGCGAATGAAAGTAAAAAGCAAATTGCTGATTACGCGAAAACGGCGGGCGAGTGGCGCAAAGAAATTCGCGCCGATTCGGGCAAGCAGCCGGGTGATCCGGTTCGCGCAGCGCAAGCGATCATTCAAGCAGTGGAATCGGCAAATCCCCCGCGCCATCTGTTGTTGGGCAATGATTCCTACGAAGGGGCCATAGCCAAGCTTGAAGAATTGCGCAAGGATTTTACGGCGGTGGAGGCGATTGCACGCGGAGCTGATTTCCCGAAAGACGAATCCAAAAAAACAATATAGTCCAACCAACTAAAACAAATTCGAGATCATGAAACGCTCCATATTATTAATTGTCTTATCCGCACTTGCGCTTGGATCACTTACGTCCGCCAAAGCGGCCGTCGAAACCTACAACATTGACCCCGTGCATACCTGGGTCGGCTTCTCCATCGCCCATTTTTTCACCAAGGTGCCTGGCTATTTCAGCAAGGTGAAAGGAACCATCGTCGTGGATCGTGACCACTTAGAAAACAGCACGGTCGAAGCCGTCATCGAAGTGGCCAGCATCACCACCAACACAAAGATGCGCGACGATGATTTACGCTCGACCAATTTCTTTGCCGCCGCCCAGTTTCCGTCCATGACCTTCAAGAGCGAGTCATGGAAAAGCACCGGCGACAACACCTACGCTGTCACCGGCACGTTGACGATGAAGAATGTCGCCAAGAAAGTTGTGCTCAAGGTTACGGCACTGGGCTTCGGTCCCGGCATGAAGGGTGCGGCAATTTCCGGTTGGGAAGCCTCGCTCACACTGGACCGGCGCGATTTTGACATCACTGCGGATCAAGGTGCCATCGGCAACAACGTGGATGTCCTCATCAATGTTGAAGCTGACTTGAATAAACCTTAGCCGGCGACAACTTGGGAGGCGCAAACTCGGTAATCAGGACATGAAGACAAAATCTGCCGCCATTACTGGCCAGGTAGAAATGCACCGCAGCGGGCGGGTGGGCTGGTTGCGTGCTGCCGTGCTTGGATCGGACGACGCCATCGTTTCCACTGCGAGCCTCATGATCGGTGTCGCGGCTTCCTCCGCTCCAAAGGTGGCCATTTTGGTCGCCGGTGTGGCGGGGTTGGTTGCCGGAGCGATGTCCATGGCCGTGGGAGAATATGTTTCAGTCAGCTCCCAACGCGACGCGGAGCAGGCGGACATCGGGCTGGAAAAACAAGAACTGGCAACCGAGCCGCAGGCTGAATTGCAGGAGTTGGCGATGATCTATGTTAAGCGCGGACTTGAGCAGGAGCTTGCAATGAAAGTCGCAGAACAACTCAGCGCCCATGACCGGCTTGGCGCACACATGCGCGACGAACTTGGAATTGACCAAACATCACTTGCACGTCCGTTGCAAGCGGCATGGATCTCGGCGGCCAGCTTTGCATCCTTTGCCATTGTGCCAATCGTGGCTCTACTCGTCGCGCCGGCGGCTTGGCGTATTCCAATGATCGCCGCCTTATCTCTGGTAAGTCTCGCGGCGCTGGGGGCGTTTGGCGGTCACCTCGGTGGCGCGCCGCTTGGTCGGGCCGCGTTACGAGTCACCATCGGTGGTGCCCTGGCCATGACCGTAACTGCCGTAATCGGTCGAATCCTCGGCGTTTCCGTGAGCTGATGGAGATGAACTTTCAAACTGCATTACTAGACGTTCGTCAGATGGGCGAAGCCGACCGGCTGACTGTGGCCTCCGGCAAAACGGTTATCGAATTGATGGAAAATGCCGGCAGTGCTGTCGCCCACGAAATTGAGAAACACTGGTCTGCGCGTCCTGTAATCGTGTTGTGCGGCCCCGGCAACAATGGCGGCGACGGTTTTGTCACGGCCCGGCATCTCTCCGCAAAGGGCTGGTCTGTTCGCGTCGCCTTGCTCGGTTCGCTGGATCGTCTTACCGGTGCGGCGCGGCATCATGCGGATTTGTGGCGCGGCGAAGTTCTGCAATTGGTTCCGGACGCGCTCGACGGAGCGGAATTGGTGGTGGATGCGATCTTCGGTGCCGGCCTTAGTCGCGCGCTTGAGGGATCCGCTTTGGAAACCTTGGCTGCCGCCAGCGGCCGGAAATTACCAATTATTGCGATTGATGTTCCCAGCGGCCTGCTGGGCGATACCGGCGACGCGTTGGGTGCGGTTGCCTCCGTCCTGACGGTTACTTTCTTTCGCAAAAAGCCGGGGCATCTTTTGTTGCCGGGCCGGCTGCTGTGCGGCGAAGTTGTCGTCGCCGACATTGGCATCCCATCTTCTGTGCTTGAGCGAATTTCCCCAAACACTTTCGAGAATGATCCGTGCCTCTGGATTGGGAATCTCCCGCGACTTCAAGACGGGTGCAATAAATATAGCCGGGGTCACGCGCTCATTTCCGGCGGTTACCCGATGACTGGTGCTGCCCGGATGGCAGCCCGCGCTGCGGCTCGCGCAGGTGCGGGACTCACGACCATCGCGGTTTCCTCAATCGCCCTGCCTGTCTATGCGGCGGCGTTGACCAGCATCATGGTTCAACCACTGGCGGTGCCGGAAGATTTCGAATGTCTGCTGGACGATATTCATTACAAGGCATTCCTCATCGGTCCTGGTGCGGGAGCCGGCGAGGAAACCCGTGCCCGGGTGCTCGCCATGTTGGCGACCGGCCGCCCCACCGTGCTCGACGCCGATGCGCTCACGACCTTCGCGGACGATCCGTTGACGCTTGATCAAGCGATCACCGGTCCCTGCGTGCTAACGCCGCATGATGGTGAGTTCCATCGCCTATTTGACCCGAGCGGCGACAAGCTAACTCGCACGCGTGTCGCAGCGCGTCGCAGCGGAGCCATTATTATTCTCAAGGGCAGCGACACGGTAATCACAGCTCCGGATGGCCGGTCGGTTATCAACAGCAATGCGCCGCCGACACTGGCGACAGCAGGATCGGGTGACGTCTTGAGTGGAATCGTGCTGGGACTCCTGGCACAAGGCATGGAGCCGTTCCTCGCCGCCTCTGCTGCTGTGTGGCTGCATGGGGCGGCAGCAACTGAATTCGGCCCCGGCTTGCTTGCCGAAGATCTGCCAGATTTGCTGCCAGTTGTTTTTCGTCGCCTCTACGAACAGAAATGATTAGCGGCGGACAGTTTCCCGCTTGCTTGGCGTGAAGCCTTGAACTTTTTCGCAACCGAAAAATATTATGAATGCGATGGTGCTAAAGAAAATTGGGACTGCCCTTGAATGGACCGAAATCCCCGATCCGCAACCGGGACCGGGCGAGATTCGCGTGAAGGTGGCTGCCTGCGGTGTGTGCCGCACGGATCTGCATGTCGTGGATGGCGAGTTGCCTGACCCAAAAGTGCCAATCATTCCAGGGCACGAAATTGTTGGCCGGATTGACTTGCTTGGGGCTGATGTCAAAGGGTTGAAAATTGGCGAGCGCGTCGGCATCCCTTGGCTCGGTCATACCTGCGGTGTCTGCCCATATTGTTTGGAGCACCGCGAAAATCTTTGCGACCATCCGCTCTTCACCGGCTTCACCCGCAATGGCGGTTTCGCGACGATGGTCATTGCCGATGCACGCTTCGCCTTTCCGCTCGGCGAAAATGGCAGCGACGTGTCGCTCGCTCCTCTGCTTTGCGCTGGACTGATTGGCTGGCGTTCGCTCGTCATCGCTGGTGAAGGGAAAAAGATTGGCCTCTATGGCTTTGGCGCTGCGGCCCACATCGTGGCGCAGGTAGCAAAGTGGCAGGGTCGATCCGTTTTTGCCTTCACGCGAACTGGAGATCTGTCCACCCAAGCCTTCGCTCGAAGCCTCGGCGCGAGCTGGGCGGGAGGTTCAAACGAAATGCCGCCGGAGCCGCTCGATGCAGCGATTATTTTTGCAACCGTGGGGGATCTTGTGCCGCTTGCTTTGAAGACGGTTCGCAAAGGTGGCCGCGTTGTTTGCGCAGGCATCCACATGAGCGACATCCCCAGCTTTCCGTATCAATTACTTTGGGAAGAGCGGCAACTGGTTTCGGTCGCGAATCTCACGCGACAGAATGGAATTGATTTTTTGCGATTGGCACCACAGATGAACATCGCCATGAAGACCACGATCTATCCGCTGATCGAAGCCAATCAAGCGCTCGCCGATCTTCGCGCCGGTCGCTTTGAAGGCGCGGCGGTTCTCGTTCCATGAGCGCGGCAGTTTTTGGCTCTTTAATCACGGTCGGGTTTCACCCCATAGCGTCAACAAGATTGTCAGAGGATGCTTCTTGTCATGGATTTTAAAACTTGGCTTGTGGAAATTGAGGTTGCGGCTTGCATTTTGGTGGGGACGATCACTGCGCTCACGTTGATGGTGGGGCATACGCTGTGGCTGTGCCTGGCTCGTAAATAAAATCAAAGCACTTTCCCGTCATGTTGACGGCTGAAAAAATAAAACAAAAACTAACAAATTATATGACCACACTTGAAATCAAAGGCGATTGGAATATCACCAAAGGCAAATTAAAACAGAAATGGGCCAAGCTCACGGACAACGACCTCCGCTACACTGAAGGCCAGCAGGAAGAACTGGTCGGTCGTATTCAAAAGCTTACTGGCGAAACCCGTGAGGTGGTCGAAAACACAATCAAGGAATACTCCGCCGCCTGCGGCTGCAAGTAAGCAGCTATTTCCGACGCGATAACCCACGAATACCAGAAGCGCTCAATATGAAAGACCCAGTCTATAAAATCATCGAACTTACCGGCACCTCCACCACTTCCATTGAAGACGCGGTGGGTAAGGCGATTAACCGCGCACATAAAACCATCAAGAATTTGCGCTGGTTCCAGGTTATCGAGACGCGCGGCAATATTGAAAAGGGAAAAGTGCATCACTGGCAGGTGACGGTCAAAATTGGCTTCGCCGTAAATGAATAAACCGCCGGGCAATCGCAAAACTTAAATCACGACCATGCCCCAAGGCGATAAATCCAGCTACACCGGCAAACAGAAACGACAGGCGGCGCACATGAAGCCGGCTACGAGCAACGCGGTGCCAGCTTGAAAACTGCGGAGGCGCGGGCTTGGGCCACTGTGAACAAACTTTCCGGTGGCGGAAAAAAGAGCGGTTCTGGCAGGAAGAATCACGAATTAAAATAATGCCAGTCCATGAATAACCGAATCCCAAAATCCGCCGGCAACTGCGACTTGATTCCGATGCCGCCGATCGAGACTGCTGCCACCGAATCGGAGGCACTCCTCAAGGATCTCGCCGAACAAAAGGATTTGCATCTGCGCCTGGCCGCCGATTTTGATAATTTCAAAAAGCGGAGCCGGCAGGAAAGCGAAGCTCGCGCGGTGGCGCAAAAGGAATCGTTCATCGTTGAACTGCTGCCGGTCATTGACAACCTCGAACGGGCGTTAGCTGCCGGCGCTTCGCGAGACTCCGCCAATTTCATCAGGGCGTGGAGATGACGTTGAAGCAACTGCAACAGTTGCTACGTCAGCACGGCGTCGAGAGTGAGGAGATTGTCGGCAAGCCGTTCGACCCGCACCAGCATGAAGCGCTTTCACAAGGTCATGATCCGGCAAAACCCGACCATGCCATCCTGGAAGTGATTCAGCGCGGCTATCGAAAAGGTGCGAAGGTGGTTCGCCCGGCTAAAGTGGTGGTGAATGACCTGACGGCTGCCAAGCCCGCCCGCCATGGCCGTTGAATTCAAAGATTACTATCAGGTTCTCGGCGTGACGCCTACGGCGACGGAGGACGAAATCAAGAAAGCCTTCCGCTCGCTTGCGCGCAAGTATCATCCCGATGTCGCAAAGGATAAAAAATCGGCGGAGGAAAAATTCAAGGAGATCAACGAGGCCAACGAGGTCTTGAGCAATCCGGAGAGCCGCCGGAAATTCGACCAACTCGGTGCTGATTGGAAAACGGGTGCGCAGGCGCGACCACAACCGAGTCACGGCGGAGGCCGATCAACCGGACGCGCGACGCGTGGCGGAGAAGACGAATTCCAATTTGAGGGCACAGGCTTCAGTGATTTCTTTGAACAGTTTTTTGGTGGACGTGCTGGCCGACCGCGCGGAGGTTCGCCGTTTCGACTCGCAGGAATTTGCCAACAGCCACGAGGAACGGGAGGCGGCGCGTGGCCAGGACATCCAAGGCGACATTCTCATCACGCTCGATGAGGTGCTCAAAGGTGCCATGCGCGCCATTTCGGTGCGGCGCACCAACGCGCGCACTGGTCGGGAAGAAACAGAAACTTACCAGGTGCGGATACCCAAAGGCGTCCAGGCCGGTCAGTCCATTCGGGTGACCGGCAAAGGCGGCGAGGGATCGAACGGCGGCAGTGCCGGCGACATCTATTTGCGGGTGCGCTTTGCTCAGCATCCCGATTGGCAAGTGCGCGGTTCCGATCTGATGGGACATCTGGAATTGGCTCCTTGGGAAGCGGTCTTGGGAGCGACAGTTCCCGTGCGAACATTGGAAGGCAGCGTTTCCGTCAAAGTCCCCGCTGGCTTTCAACAGGGGCAAAAATTGCGTGTGCGGGGCAAAGGATTGCCCGCTGGTGCCGCGAAACGCGGCGATCTTTACGTCGAGGCTTCCATTCAAGTTCCGCCGCACATCAGCAAGGAGGAGGAGCTTTTGTGGAAACAGTTGGCAGCCAAATCAAGCTTCGATCCGAGAAAGACCGCTTGATTCGAAGCCGGTCGTGTGTCGTATGCCGCTCTGTTTTTCTGCCGGTGTTAGCAGCCATTTCAAGGCCGCCGTTGCTGAAGTGAAGTTCTTTGCGTCAAGCCCTCGATTGGTGGCCACCATGACGCCGAACTTTCCCGAATGAACCCATGCCGGGTTGGCCACATGCGCAATCTTGACCAATGAATTTGCTCCGAGGCGATTCGTTCGGCGAGGTTATATTGTTCAGACATTCCGGGCGGGCGAAAGCGGGCCAACCCGGTTGAATCAAACAACAATTTTTTAATCTTTTGCCTACGGCAACGAAGCACCGCGCCGCTGTCGCTGCTGGAACCGCCACTTTGATGCCTGCCACGTCGGACCACCTGATGATTCATCACCCTTAAATGGTAAAAACCAATTAAAAGTCTATGATTCAAACGAACCTTCACACTATCAGTCCAACCCTGCAAGCATTGCCATTGGCCTTGATTTTTTCGTCTCGACTGCTGCTGGCCGAAAAGTCTTCGGTCGCCAATGATGGGTATTCATTGGGCTTGAGGACGGAATCGCTCACAATTCGGGCCACGCTTGTGACCCCAATTTTAAGGGAGATTCCGGGTTACTGTCACGGCGGGATCAACGATTGAATCCGGCAAAGACTTCGTTGTGCAATTTGAAGCAAATTGCAGACGCAATATAACGCCGTCAGGCTCTCGGCAAGAAACAGAATGAATCCTCTAAAATCAAAGTCAGAAACCAGCCGGAGCGTTACGGCTAGTGATGGAAGTGGAATCCTCAACACCAATTCCCCAAAGCAGGAAGGTGTCAGTCTTTCAGTCAGCGGGTTGCGCAAGAGCTACAACGGGATCGAAGTGCTCAAGGCCATAGATTTCGACGTCAACCCCGGAGAAATATTTGTCATCATGGGGCCGAGTGGCAGCGGCAAATCGGTGCTGCTCCGGCAACTCATTGGCCTGGAAGAACCGGATCAGGGGAAAGTGCTAATCGAAGGCCAGCCAATTCAATCGCCCGACATCCCAAGCCAATACCGGGTGGCCATGGTTTTTCAGTCTGGCGCACTCCTGACTTCGATGACCGTTGGAGAAAACGTCGGCTTTTATCTGACCGAACATCATTTGAAATCGCCCGGCGAAATCGCAGAAATTGTTTCCAAAGACCTCGAACAGGTCGGCTTGAAAGGCACGGAAAATAAAATGCCCGACGAACTCTCCGGCGGCATGAGGAAACGCGTGGCCATCGCGCGGGCACTGGCCGTCGAACCGCAGTTGATTCTCTATGACGAACCGACCAGCGAACTTGATCCGGTGTCAGCGGTGAGCATCGCCGAAGACATCGTAAAACTTAACCAGCGGATTCATGCCACGACCCTGGTGGTATCGCATGACCGCGATCTGGCGTTTGGGATTGCCCACCGCATCGCGATGCTTGATGAAGGCCACATCGTCGCCATCGGAACGCCCGACGAAATCAAGCGCAGCTCCGATCCGCGCGTGCAGCATTTTTTGACTGCCAGTATTGCCCAAAGTTTGCCAGCTCTCGCCCGTTTGCCATCCGCCCAGAAAAACTCCCCATAACCAGATGAAGGATGAAATTTGAAATCCGACAATGAAAATCACCTCAATCAATCGAAAAGAATCGAATGAATTTAATTTGGAACTCAATACCGAACCCAAATTGGAACAAGCCGTTTTTGATCATTTTCAAGTGCAGGCAGCTCGGAACCCAAGATTAAAGAGCATGGCTTTTTCAAAGCAGGAGAATTCCGGCCTAATTTTACATACCGGTGCGTTGATTGATTCCGTCAATTCCGCTGGCCTAGCCAACTTAATTGAGGACCTTTTGACCAAAGCGGAATCGATTGCAGCACACGAATATGCGTCCACCAAAAATGAGGTAAAACTCGTGGACGATCAAAAGGAAGCCATCATTGAAGCGGCAGCCAATAAACTAGGCATCCCAATCATCCAGTAGCTTTTGTTTGGTGTCGTTATATGATTGCCCAACCGCATATGAACCCGATCTTTGCCGCTCCCGCCTCCGGGCGCAATGAACCAAAACCTGTTCCCGGTGGCCAAGCCACCGACCGCGCC
Source organism: uncultured Verrucomicrobiae bacterium (assembly GCA_963764175.1). GTDB lineage: Bacteria > Verrucomicrobiota > Verrucomicrobiia > Limisphaerales > UBA11358 > UBA11358. The sequence continues at coordinate 324,609 of CAVXRE010000017.1, forward strand.
ACCCTCGCTGCCATTGCACATGAGGCCATGATTGCGCGCGGACTGGAACCTGACTTCCCGTTGGCGGCGCAAAAAGAATTGGCCGCCATCGGCGGACCAGCCAAGGCGACTGACCATGTGCGCGATCTGCGCAACCTACTTTGGGCTTCGATTGATAACGACGATTCCCGCGACCTGGACCAACTCACCGTCGCCGAATCGCTCGCGGGTGGGCAGGTCAGAATCCTTGTGGCTGTCGCGGACGTGGACGCTTTGGTGCGCAAAGGTTCAGCGCTAAACACTCATGCGGCGCGCAACACCACCTCCGTTTATACGCCCGCCGCAATTTTTCCCATGCTGCCGGAGGAGCTTTCCACCAACCTGACCTCGTTAAATGAAGATCAGGACCGTATCGCCATCGTGGCGGACATGGTTTTCAAGGCAGATGGTTCGCTCGTTACGTCGGAGCTTTATCGGGCGCAGGTTCACAACCGCGCCAAGCTGGCTTATAACAGCGTTGCCGCGTGGTTGACCGGCACCGGACCCACTCCCAAACGAATCACTGAAGTTCTTGGACTCGACGAAAATCTGCGGCTTCAGGATCGCGTCGCGCAAAAACTTACCGGCTTGCGCCATCATCACGGCGCGCTAACTCTGGAATCGCTGGAATCGCAGGCGACTTTTGCCGGTGATGCGCTTTCGTCGTTGGAACTGGATCAAACCAACCGGGCGACCCAGTTGATTGAGGAATTCATGGTGGCCGCAAATGCTGTGAGCGCGATTTATCTGGCGGGTAAAAAATTTCCATCCTTACGCCGCGTCCTGCGCGATCCCGAACGCTGGGCGCGCATCGTCCAGCTCGCGGCTGAACTCAAGGAACCGCTCCCCGCTGCACCGGATGCCATCGCGCTCGAAAAATTTTTGACACGACGTCGCGCAGCCGCACCGGAAAAGTTCGCCGACCTTTCCCTGTCCGTCATCAAGCTCATTGGGCGCGGGGAATATGCGCTCGATCTTCCCGGCGGCGAGGCGCCGGGACATTTCGCGCTGGCGGTGAAAGATTACACGCATTCCACCGCGCCGAACCGGCGTTTTCCTGACCTCATCACACAGCGGCTCTTGAAAGCCGCGCTGGCCGGTGCGCCATTGCCCTACACCATCCCGGAACTGACGGACCTCGCCAAGCACTGCACCGACCAAGAAGACGCCGCCACCAAGGTTGAGCGTCAGGTCAACAAGTCCGCTGCAGCGCTCTTGCTTTCTGGAAAAATCGGCCAGCAATTCGACGCCATCGTCACCGGTGCGGCAGACAAGGGCACTTGGGTTCGGCTTATCCTGCCACCGACCGAAGGACGGCTCATGCAGGGCACTCAAGGGCTCAAGGTGGGCGACCACGTTCGTGTCAAACTCATCCACACGGACGTTCAGCGCGGCTTCATCGATTTTGCCCGCACCTGATTGGAACGGATTCCGAACCGGACCGAAAATTTCACAGTTCGTGGTGGGGTGAACACCCCATGGTCAGCAGTTGGTTTTCCAGCCATGTTCTAGGCATGAAACCAAACTCGTTTTCTCTGGACGCAAACCAGAAATCAACCAAATCAAAAAAACCAACTAAGGGCGCGGACTTAATTCAAAGCAAAACGACATTTGTCCCGTCGCCAGATGCGGTGGCTCGCCGGGCCTACGCCATTTACGAGAAGCAAGGTTCACAGCCTGGACATGAGGTGAAACACTGGCTGGAGGCTGAGGCGCAATTATTCGGAGGGGTCGAACGCGAATCCCAAATGCGTCCGGGGTCATCACTTTTCATAACTGAACATTAAACAACCATCGTTCCATGAAGCACCACAAATTATCCAAAACCCAACAAGCGGTCATTGCACCCCGGCCAACGTCGGCAGCGGGCACAGACCAAAATGAAATTAACTTTACGCCCTCAACGGACGAAGTGGCCCGGAAAGCTTACTTCGCCTATGAGAATCACGGTTCGCAACCCGGTCACGAGGTGCAGCACTGGTTGAAGGCGGAGGCAGATCTGATCGCGGAAAGAAATCTGACTCGCGTTCACGGTTTTCATAACCAGACATGAAATCTTCTTACCGCTAAAAAACATGAACACTCCCATCATCAATTTGGATTTATCCGAGCAGGCACCGCACAGTCCGCGCGAACGCGTCGGCGGATTCGCCATCGCCTGCCGGGCCGTGGACAAATGCCGCGCCAGCCTGGCGGGCACGCTCGGTGAATACCACTACGACTGTCCGCTGGACAAACAGCTTTTCAGTTTCAAGGGCATCACCAGCGACCAATTTACAGCCGCCGTAAAGGTCGCGAAAAATTATGACGAAGTCGGAACCTGGCTGCTGGCTAATGGCACGGCGAAGACTGCGCCGGAGATCGAGGACTGGTCGGATGATCAGGAAGCCGGCAGCCCGATGAAAAATCCTGAGAAGCGCGATCATTTTATTGAGAGCTGTCACCGGCTTGGACTGAACCCGGATAAAACCACCACTTTTGAATGGCTGGAAGCGGATGATCGCTTCAGTTTTCGCAGTGCAACGGAGTAATTTCTCTCCTTCAACCGACACCATTCAACCAAGAAAACGTATTTTATGAAAGACCACACCAACCAACTTGCAGCCAAACCACAAACGCCGGTTTTTCCGCAAACCATGCACGAGATTCGACCCAATCAAGAGAAAGTCTTGCCCCATCCAAAATCTAAAAAACGTGACAACATTTTTTCAAAATCCCGCGACGTGCATGAGGATCGCGGCACACGGGAAATGAAAACCTCACATAACGACCAAACCAATCACGCTCGGTAATTTGTGACCTATGAAGAAAAATCCACTGAAAGATGGAGTTATCTCGGAAAATTCCGCCGGCGTTGGGACCGTGACACGCCAGATGGTGCAGGCGCGGGCGGCGGAACTGGCAATTATTGACGGTCATTTGTCGCATGATGCGACTGCATCCCATTTTGCACAGGCCAAGCGGGAGCTTACCGGCGTGCCGGATATGGATCCGAAAGATGCAATTCTCGAATCCGCGCCCGAATCCGAACGCTGGGATCCGTTGCCCGGCTCGACCGGAAATAAAACGCGAGTTGCACCAAGCGAAGATGAAGACGAAGAAGGTCGCAGCGATAATGAGCGACTCGTCGAAGGCGGCGTCGTTGAGGCCGAGATTGAGCAAAGTTTTCAAGCCACCAAAGCTGCGGCTAAGAGGGATTTATGAATCCACCGGTGGTCAGCGACCCGCAGCCAGTCACACCGGGTGCTGCCGTGCTCGAATCGAGCGACGCCTTGGCTTTGTCGCTTTATACACTCATCGCCAAACAGCCGTTTTTTAAGGGATTAAATTCCCAGCAGCTCCAACTACTCGCAGGTTCGGCCTTGGAAATGAAATTTGAAACCGGGGCGACAATCTTCGAGGAAGGCAGTCCGGCCAACCGGTTTTATCTGATATTAACCGGCCGGGTGGAACTTTCGGCAGAGATGGAAGACCGGAATGTGATTGCGATTCAGACGCTGGGGCCGGGCGATGACCTGGGTTGGTCTTGGCTCTTTCCGCCCTATTCGATGCACTTTACCGCGCGCGCATTGGATCCAACCACCACGATATTTTTTTATGGGACACGGCTGCGTGAACAGTGCGAACAAGACCACGAACTGGGATATCAAATCATAAAGCGGATCGCCGAAGTGACAACTCAATCTCTCGGGGCCACCCAACGTCGCTTAATGCAATACATTGATAAGAACACGCCAGAAAAACTATAAAGCTGACCGTCCTTTAATAAAATCAGCAATGAAAACAATCACGAGCCGCGAAATTCGGCTGGCCTCGCGCCCGCAAGGGTTGCCCACCGCAGCCAATTTTACCCACGCACAAATTGAATTGAAATCACTGCCGGACCAGCAGGTGCTGGTGCGCAATCTGTTCATGTCGGTGGATCCGTATATGCGCGGGCGCATGAATGACCGCAAGTCGTATGCGCCGCCGTTCGAATTGGGCAAAGTGTTGGATGGCGGTGCGGTCGGCGAAGTAGTCGAGTCGTGCGCGAAGGAATTCAAAGCGGGCGATGTCGTCGTCTCCAATTTCGGCTGGCGGGAATATTATATTGCCTCACCAAAAGACCTGCATCCGGTCAGTCGCGAGGTGCAACCACTCTCGGTTTATCTCGGCGCGCTCGGCATGACAGGCATGACTGCATGGTTTGGCTTGAATCTGGTCGATGTCAAGGCGGGCGATGTTATTTATGTTTCTGGAGCCGCTGGTGCCGTCGGCAATGTCGCCGGGCAATTGGCAAAATTGCGCGGCTGCAAAGTCATCGGTTCAGCCGGGTCCATGGAGAAGGTAAAATTTCTGCGCGAGGAATGTGGCTTTGACATCGCCTTCGATTACAAGACCGGCCCGGTGGTTGAACAATTGAAGATTGAAGCCCCGGATGGCATTGATGTTTATTTCGATAATGTCGGCGGCGCAGCGCTGGAAGCGGCACTCTCGTCGTTGCGCGTTCATGGCCGGATCATCGCCTGTGGCGGCATATCCGGTTACAACGAGGAAAAGCCGCGCCCCGGTCCTTCCAATTTATTCAACATCACGACCAAGCGGTTGACGATGCGTGGTATGATTGTCAGCGATTTGCTTGACCGGCGCGGTGAGTTTGAAAAGGAAGTGAGCGGCTATTTGCAATCAGGTAAACTGAAAAACAGAGAAACCGTCGTCGAAGGCCTCGACCAAGCCGTGGGTGCGTTCATCGGCCTATTCTCCGGCAATAACATTGGCAAGATGGTGGTAAAGCTGGCCTGAGCCTATTTGTCTAATTTGGTGGAATTTGGTCAGAACACTCTTATTGGGTTAGTGCGCCGCAACACCAACTTCTGCCAGTAGAGCCTTGACGCCGTTCCAGCTTATGCCCACCCCGATGCACACCATGATGAAAGCCGAAAGCCGCACTACCACCATCATTCCGGTGTGCCCGATCCGTTTGCCGCCCCGTTGGGCGTAGCGATAGGCCAGCAAAATAGACAGCGCGATGAGGCTGGCTCCAATACCGGAGGCGAGCACTTGGATCAGCGCGTGTTTGAACGTATGCGCATGATTGGCCCCGACGGTAATGGCCACCGAAATTACCCCGGCATCAATTGTCAGCGGCATGGTCAACGGGGCGAATGCCCGACCCAACGCGATGGCATTCGCGTGAATCGCGTCCAAGGCCAATTCGGCTGGTTTGGGGTTATCCGTCAGGAGTTTCCAACCCAAAGCACAGACCACGGCCCCACCTGCCACCTGCACTAGGGGAATCGAAAGGCCGAACATCAGGAGAACGAACGAGCCAAGCAACATTGCTCCGAGTAAAAGAAAAAAGGAATAAATGGCAATGCGTTTGGCCAAGTCGGAGCGCGTTAATTCATCACAGCCCGGAGTCATGGCCAGAAAAATCGGCGCATCTCCCAGCGGATTCACCACGGGCAGCAAGGCGCCGACCATCATTAGGATCGCTCCGGCGAGTTGGCTTAAGTCAGTCCAGAGCATCATCAGTCTTTATTTGACGTGTTTTTCCAGGTGCCCGCCGAATCCAAAACGCATGGCCGAAAGCAGTTTGTCTTGAAAGTCAGCGTCGCCGCGCGAACTAAAACGCGCATAGAGCGCCGTGGTCAGCACCGGTGCGGGCACGCCCTCATCAATAGCCGCCTTGATCGTCCAGCGACCTTCACCGGAATCAGAAACTCGTCCGGCAAATCCGGCGAGGGCTGGATCCTTTGCTAAAGCATCAGCCGTCAAGTCGAGCAACCACGAGGCGATCACGCTGCCGCGCCGCCAGACTTCCGTGATGTCGGCAAGGTTGAGTTCGAATTGATAGTGTTCTGGCTCCCGCAATGGCGTGGTCTCGGCATTCATTTCTCCCTGTTGTTTGCCGATGTTCGCGCCACGCAAAATGCCCAACCCCTCGGCATACGCGGCCATCATGCCGTATTCGATGCCGTTGTGAACCATCTTAACAAAATGCCCGGCACCGCTTGCGCCGCAATACAGGTATCCGCGCTCGCAGGTTCCGCCGAGCTTTTCGCGTCCCGGCGTGCGCGCGACGTTGCCGATGCCCGGTGCCAACGTGGCGAAGATGGGATCAAGTCGCTCAACCACATTTGGATCGCCGCCAATCATCATGCAATAGCCGCGTTCAAAACCCCACACGCCGCCGCTGGTTCCGACATCCACATAATGAATTCCTTTCGGCGCGAGTTCTTTCGCGCGCCGGATGTCATCAATGTAATACGAATTGCCGCCATCAATAATCGTATCACCTGCTTCCAGGAAATGCGCGAGGTCGGCTATGGTTTGATCCACCGCTGCTGCCGGCACCATCAACCAGATGGCGCGAGGTTTTTCGAGCTGTTTGACCAAGTCGGCCAGCGAGACGGCACCAACGGCGTTGTCCTTGGTAAAATCCTTGACCACTTCCGGCGAACGGTCAAAGACGACGCACCGATGCCCGTCTTTGATCAACCGTCGCACCATGTTGGCGCCCATTCGACCCAAGCCAATCATCCCAAGCTGCATGGTGGTTTTATGATTCATGTTGGTGCAAAGAAATCAATGTAGGAATTATCAAAATGGATACCGTTTAATCAAAAGCACGACTGCCTGTGAGACAGCCGCGCACCGGTGAATTTCAAAACTACTCCCGAATTTTACGCCCCAACCGCGCACGCCTCTTTGGTGGAACAAGCCTGATGTTCCTGCATCGCTTCCGGGTTGGTGTGACTGATGATTTCGCGCGCATGAACGGTTTCCACATCGGAGCCGTGGGCAATCAAGACATACTTGCCGCTCTTCACCGCCGTTTCGTATTGCAGAATGCTGTCCTTGGGAATGCCCATGCCGTAAAGCCCGGCACCCAACGCACTCAAACCACCGACGATCACCGCGCCTTCCAAAGCGCCGACGATATAACTGACAATGGGACCTGCAAATAGCAACGGGCCAACGCCGGGAACTAAAAAGAACGCGGAGCCGAACAACAAACCCCAGAAGCCGCCCCAGAACGCGCCCAGCTTGCCCCAGTATTTCATGCGGTCGCCGGTGTTATAGTAGCCGACTACGTTTTCATCCGTGTGATAGTCACGGCCGACGATGGAGAGTTTTTTCATGTCAAAGCCCGCCTGCTGGAGTTCCTTGACGGCGGTTTCGGCTTCAATGTGGGATTTGTAAATCGCCACGACGGAATTGTTCTTGGTCATACTGGTTGTTCTTTTAATTTTGGTTTTGGTTATTATCGCAGATGACACTTTAGTTTGTTCCAAAACCATTTCTATGGGGTGTTCACCCCATTGTTTCCGGCGTCCAAAAGCGAGAATCTCTGCATGGTAAAATTTATGAATACTCCGAATTTATTTACTCCCGTTCGTTTAGGCGCGCTGGAAGCGTCAAACCGCATTGTCATGGCTCCGCTCACCCGGATGCGCGCGGGGCCGGGTCGCGTTCCAACGTCTTTGATGGCGAAGTATTATGCCCAGCGCGCGGCAGCCGGGCTGATCGTCAACGAAGCCACCGCGATTTCCCAGCAAGGCACGGGCTGTCCCAACTCACCTGGCATTTACACTCAGGAACAAATCGTCGGCTGGCGGCATGCGACCGAGGCCGTGCATCAGGCCGGCGGCCGGATTTTTCTCCAGCTCTGGCATATGGGCCGGATTTCGCATCCGAGTTTCCAGCCGAACGGCGGACTGCCAGTCGCGCCCAGCGCCATCGCCCCGCGCACCGGCCAGGTGCTTACGGAACGTGGGATGCAGCCCTACGTTACGCCACGCGCATTGAGAAAAGATGAGTTGCCAGGCATCGTGTCGCAATATGCGACCGCGGCAGAGCACGCGAAAACCGCCGGCTTTGACGGCGTGGAAATTCACAACGCCAACGGCTATTTGCTCGACCAATTTCTGCGCGACGGCACAAACCAGCGCACCGATGAATACGGTGGCCCGGCGCGGAATCGCGCGCGGCTCACGTTGGAAGTAACTGATGCCGTCACGCAGGTCTGGGGTGCTGACCATGTGGGCATTCGTTTTTCCCCGGGTGGAGTGTTCAATGACATGCAAGATTCCAATCCGCTGGAGACGTTCAGCCATGTGTTGCACGAACTGAATCGCTTCAATCTGGCCTACGCACATGTGATTGTGTCCACGGAAGATGATTTGCGACATGGCGCGGTGCCCGTGCCGCTGGCCGCACTGCGCAAAGAGTTTCATGGTCCGTTGATAGTCGCGAATGGTTTTACACGCGCGACGGCGACGCAGGCATTGGCGGAGGATCTGGCCGATGCGGTGGCGTTTGGGCGTTTGTTTATTGCCAACCCTGATTTGCCTGAACGGTTCCGTTTGAACGCGCCGCTCAATCCGCTGGATGAGGCAACCTTGTATGGCGGCGCTGAAAAAGGTTATACCGATTATCCCGCGATGAGACCGCAACTTGTTCAAAGATAATGAACTTTAAATCCAATAGATTTCTCGACTGTGACCAAATGGCCCGACATCAAGATATTCTGTGGAGTTGACGGTCGGGTTACACCCCATAGCCGGGAGGCGGTTGGTCAACCAAGCTTTCATCATGAAACAAAATAAATCATTCCCAATCAAAAAACAGAATTTACCCAGCCCTGGCCCTTCCTTGGCCGCGTTGTGGCGATTACAAAACGAAGCCGTTTTTGCACCGTCAGCGGACGACGTGGCCCGAAAGGTGGGTCTCAGTTTCGTAAATCAAGCGTTGCAACCTTTGCGCGAAGTGCGGCGCTGGCTGGCCGCCGAAGCAAAATTAATCGCGGAGCACAACCACGTCCGCGTTCACAGCTTTAATCACCGTAACTATTAAAACAAAAACCAAGGAATTTCATCATGCAACAAAATCGTTCATTTGCCGTCCTGTCGTTCGTGGTCATTTTAGCCATTGGCGCTGCTCTCGCCTATACCCAATATCGTGCCGGAGCCAATTTGGAAGCCGGCGTGATTGGCGTCGCGGCCTTTATCCTCGCGTCGTTAGTAGCAGCTGCCATTCAGGTGGCCGACCAGTGGGATCGGGCGGTAATTTTGCGGCTGGGCAAGTTTCGCGCTTTGAAAGGTCCTGGGCTGTTTTTCATCATCCCGGTCATTGATGCGATTCCTTACTGGATTGACACCCGCGTCATCACCACCGGTTTCAAGGCGGAAAAAACGCTAACCAAAGACACAGTGCCGGTGGATGTGGATGCCGTATTGTTTTGGAAAGTGTTGGATCCCAAAAAAGCGGCGCTGGACGTGGCCGACTATCAGAGCGCTATCAGTTGGGCGTCCCAAACTGCCCTGCGCGATGTAATTGGCAAGACGATGCTTTCGGACATGTTGGAAGGCCGCGATAAAATCAGTGCGCTGCTCCAGAAGATCATTGATCAGCGCACCGAACCTTGGGGCATCAATGTCATTTCCGTGGAGGTGAAGGATGTCTTGATTCCTTCCGGTCTGGAAGATGCCATGTCCATGCAGGCGCAGGCGGAACGTGAGCGCCAGGCCCGCGTGATCCTCGGCGACGCCGAACGCCAGATCGCGGAGAAATTTACCGAAGCCGGCAAGAGCTATGAGCACAATCCGATCGCGTTTCATTTGCGTGCGATGAACATGTTGTATGAAGGTTTGAAGGAGAATTCCACGATTGTCATCGTTCCCAGCACTGCTGTGGAATCCATGCAACTCGGCGGCCTGGCCGGAATGACTGCGTTGACCATGGGTTTGGGCCAGGAACGCGCCAATGGCGACAAGGCGGCTGAACTCAAGAAACAACCAATCGTGGATACGCCTCCGGCCCGGGAAATTATTAATGGTATCAAACCATAGATTTAGGCGCGCCGTAAATAAACTCACCACCGACTGGCTATATCCACACGAAATAAACCATTTCTGAGATTAACGAAAATAAAACAAACATTTAAAAACATCATGAAAACTATGAAAGCATTAAGATTGAAACAATTGGCCAAACACGCGGTAGTTGGCAGATGGTCTGCCAGCCTGCTGGTTGCCACAGCCATGCAAACTCTGGTTCTGCCTTCGTTGCACGCAGAGACTGCGAAAATGGAAATCACCGACAGCGGTATCACCACCGCTGTGGAGGACAGATTGACACGCGCCAAGGGCGTGTTAGCGAACAATGTGGATGTCTCCACCAGTGCGGGTGTCGTCACGCTTTCTGGATCGGTGGAAAACCTGCCCGATAGACAGCGGGTCGTGGCGACCGCTAAAAGTGTTCGCGGCGTGACCGAAGTCAATGACCAATTGACGGTGTATGCACTGGCCCGCCCAGATGACGAAATTCGCGCTGACATCCAGTCAGCACTGAAGCAAGATCCTGCAACGAAATCTTATCAGACCACCGTCGCCGTCCACGATGCGGTCGCCACGTTAAGCGGCACGGTAGGTTCTTATGCGGAACGGCAATTGGCCACCCGGATTGCCAGCGGGGTCAAGGGTGTCAAGGCGGTTGATAATCAGGTCATAATTAATTACCTGGCCGCGCGCACGGATAACGAAATCAGCGCGGATGTCAAAGCCCGTTTGCAGTGGGACATCTGGGTCAATGGCGACCTGATTACCCCGGCGGTTAAAGACGGCAAAGTGACGCTCACTGGAACCATTGGCAGCGCCATCAGTAAATCGCGTGCGTTTGATGATGCCTGGGTCAATGGCGTGACTTCGGTTGACGACTCGGGTTTGAAGATCGCCCCGTGGACGCACAATGGCACAACCCAAAAAGCAAATCGCGCCAGCCTTTCCGACAGTGAAATCCAAAAAGCCGTCCAAGCGGCGTTGGGGGCCGATCCGCGCGTATCGGCTTTTTCACCGGACGTCGCCGTTGCCGATGGAATAGTCACTCTCAGTGGCACCGTTAGCAACATTAAAGCGGAAACCTCGGCCGAACAAGACGCCAAAAATATCGTAGGCGTCCACGAGGTTTCGGCTCATCTGAAAGTTCGTGCCCTGAACGGTGCCGCCTATGGTGTGGAATCCACGACGGCGCTGGATATGGCGAATCAACTCAAAACTGCTATGGCTTGGGATCCGTGGCTGGACAGCTCGACCATTGATGTGGCGGTCATCAATCACATTGCCTACCTGTCTGGTGGCGTGGATTCAAGTTTTCAAAAGGCTGAGGCTCAAGATGTGGCTTCACGGACCGACGGCGTGTTGGAGATTCGCAACCAACTCAAGATTCAACCGTATTATTCATACTCAGACTACTATTCTGATTACGATTACTATTCCGACTATGACTATGGTTACTATGGCTGGCCGTATTACAGCGAGTCACCTTATTACGCTGCCGACATGTCTGGGCCGCAGCCATATAAGACCGACGCCAAGATCAAAAAGAGCATCGAAGACCGCTTCTTTTGGAGTCCTTTTGTGGACCGAGATGACATTAAAGTGACGGTCAATGGCGGTGTGGCCACTTTGACCGGGAGCATCGGCACCTGGGTCGGCTGGGGCGAAGCTGAAAAAGACGCCCATAAAGGTGGTGCGAGTTTCGTTTTGGATACCGTCAAGGTAGATTAGCCTGCGAAAAAACACCGGAAAAACTGCAAGCCACAGTTAATATGAAAATAAACAGCGTCGTCGTGGCGACCTACAAATCACACGACGAAGCTGTAGCGGCGATCAAAAAATTACAGCAATCGGGATTTGACATGAACAAGCTTTCGATTGTCGGGCGCGACTACCTCACGGAGGAGCATGTGGTCGGCTATTACAATGCCGGCGATCGCATGAAATTCTGGGGAAAAATGGGATCTCTCTGGGGTGGCTTATTGGGTTTCTTCGTCGGTTCCGGGTTTTTTATGATTCCCGGCATCGGGCCGTTGCTTGTGGCGGGGCCGCTTGTCGGCATGATGGTCGGGGCGTTGGAAGGTGGGGTGGTGGTGGGCAGCTTGAGTGTGCTGGGCGCCGGACTCTACAATCTGGGCATCCACAAAGCTAGTATTGCGAAATACGAGAAGGCACTGAAGAGTGGCAAATTTGTCGTGATTGCCCACGGCTCCGCTGAGGAAACGGCTCATGCGCGGGAGATCATCAATCAAACCAACCCGGACTCTTCGGCCGAACATCTACCGGAAAAAACCGACACTAATATTGGTCGCTGGGAACATAGTTTGGTGCCATAAATGTTATGACTCTAATCAACCTGCATACTCTCGGTCCAGTCTTGCAAGTGTTGCCCGTCGCATTGGTGTTCACATCGCGATTTTTGCTGACCGATAAAACATCGGCCACCGTCGAATCCGGCCTATCGGAGAGAACGACGGGACTTCTCTTGATTCGCACAACCGGGTTGACAGCAATTCCGGAAAAAATTCCAAATCCGGGTTGGTGTCACTACGGGATCAATGACTGAATCCGACGCGGATAAACACGATTCATGAAATCAATCACTTCTCCCGTGCCAAACGCGCAAAGGGAAACTACAAACCGAGACCCGGGCGCACAGGGTGAGAACCGATGGAAGAATTGGACAAATGCAAGCGTGGGATCGCGCATGATGATGGGCCTTCGATCACGTTTAGTATTTGTCACATTATTTATGACCGCACTGATTAGTCACCCAGCAGATACAATGGCCGCCGCCGACATTGAAAGTCTTGCCGAAGGCAATACGGCCTTTGGACTGGATCTCTATGCCCGGATTAAAACTACTGACGGCAACCTGTTCTTCTCCCCTTACAGCATCTCTACCTGCCTGGCCATGACTTATGCTGGCGCGCAAGGAGACACTGCCGCTCAGATGTCCCAGTCACTTCATTTTGACACCAACCAGTTACAACTCGCAGTCTCATTCGGCGAACTGCAAAAGCAATTAAACAGTGAACAGGAGAAAAAGGGGATTGAGTTGAACATCGCAAACGGCTTGTGGGGACAGAAAGATCATCTTTTTCTGCCTGCCTTTTTGGACATTGCGATAAAAAGCTATGCGGCTAATTTGAAACAGGTTGATTTTCGCACCCAAGCGGACAGTGCCCGGACGGACATCAACGACTGGGTGGACCACAAGACCAAAGGTAAAATCACCGATCTTATCCAGCCGGGAGTGCTCGGTCCGGCAACACGGCTGGTGCTGGTGAATGCCATTTATTTCAAGGGGAGCTGGGCGCGGGAGTTTGACAGGCATTCTACCACCAAGGCGCCCTTCACCGTTGCTCCGAGTCAAAAACCTGAAGTGCCGCTAATGAACCTGACCGCCGACTTCAAGTATGCCGAGGCTGATGGTTTGCAGTTGTTGGAGCTTCCTTACGTCGGCGGCGATCTTAGCATGATTGTTTTGCTTCCGCGCGAACCGGATGGTTTGAAAGGCGTTGAGGATCTGCTCAATACACAAACGCTTGGACGTTGGCTGGCACAGGCCCACGACCAAAAAGTCGCGGTCTTCCTTCCGAAATTCAAGATGTCCGCGCAATTTAGTCTGGCAAAGCCCCTGACAGAAATGGGAATGACCGATGCCTTCTCGCCCAGCGCAAATTTTTTTGGAATGGACGGTGAACGCGATCTCTTCATATCGGCGGTGGTTCACAAGGCGTTTGTGGATGTCAACGAGCAAGGCACCGAGGCCGCAGCGGCAACCGCCGTGGTAATGAGAAGCATGGCTGTCATGATGCCCAGACCCACGCCCATTTTCCGGGCTGACCACCCTTTCATTTTCCTGATCCGCGACAACCATTCCGGCAGCATCCTTTTCATCGGCCGATTGGTTGATCCAACCCAAACCTGACCAAATCCTTGTCGAATATGCCAAAGAAATCTTCAACCGCACCAATCCGGAGACATACGCGCACCATTAATAAATGCGCCAGCGATGACCTATTGTCAGAATTGCCAGGAAAGATCCAACGCATCGGCATCGCTGCCGACCATGGCGGGTTCGAATTGAAAGAATTTCTGGCCGGGAAATTGCGCGACGCCGGTTTTGAAGTTAACGATTTCGGCGACCGCCAGTTGAAGTCGGATGATGATTACCCAGATTTTATCATTCCTCTGGCTCGCGCGGTTGCGGCCGGAACGGTGGAACGCGGCATCGGCATCTGCGGTAGCGGCGTCGGCGCGTCAATCGCTGCGAATAAAGTGGCAGGAGTTAGGGCCGGCTTGATTGATGAAAACTTTTCAGCGCATCAAGGTGTCGAAGATGACGATTTGAACATGATCTGTTTTGGTGGCCTTCTGGTCGGTCACGCCCTCGCCTGGGAATTGGTGCAAACATTTCTGGCGGCGAGATTCAAAGGCGCGGAACGCTTTCGTCGCCGGCTGGAAAAAGTCGCGCAACTCGAAAGCCCAACCCCAACTAAAACAACATGAAGATAAGTCCGCTGGCCGGAAAACCAGCACCACCCGGAATTCTCGTCAATGTGCCGAAACTCGTGACGGCGTATTACACCGGCATGCCCGATCCCAAAGTGCCCGCGCAGCGCGTGGCGTTTGGCACCTCCGGTCATCGCGGATCATCATTCAATCTGGCTTTCAACGAATGGCATATTCTCGCGATCACCCAGGCGATTTGCCTGTATCGTAAGTCGAAAAACATCGTTGGCCCGCTGTATCTCGGTATTGATACGCACGCGCTTTCCGTTCCCGCCTGCGCCACTGCGCTGGAGGTGCTGGCGGCGAATGGCGTCGAAGTGATGTTCGCCGCAGGGGACGAATACACGCCGACGCCGGTGATTTCCCACGCGATCCTGAATTACAATCGCGGCCGCAAAGATGGACTGGCCGACGGGATTGTCATCACGCCCTCGCATAATCCGCCCCATGACGGCGGCTTCAAATACAATCCGCCGAATGGCGGGCCCGCAGATGCCGCCGTTACCGGTTGGATTGAAGCCAAAGCGAATGAGCTGATTGAAGCCCAACTCAAGGATGTGAACCGGATTCCGCACGCCCAGGCTTTGCGTGCGGTCACGACGCACCGGCACGACTACGTCACCGCCTATGTCAACGACCTTGTCAACGTGATTGACATGGATCTGATTCGCAGCGCGAAGCTTCACTTGGGCGTTGATCCACTCGGCGGCGCTGGCGTTCATTACTGGGCGAGGATCGCGGAACAACATAAGTTAGACCTGACCGTGGTCAGCGAGGTGGTTGATCCCACTTTTAGTTTTATGACGGTGGATTGGGACGGCCAGATCCGCATGGATCCATCCTCAACCTATGCCATGCAACGATTGATCGGCCTGAAGGATAAATTTGATCTTTCTTTCGCCTGCGACACCGACCATGACCGGCATGGGATTGTCACCAAGAACGAAGGCTTGCTGCCGCCCAATCACGATCTTTGCGCCGCGATTTACTATCTATTTCAAAACCGGCCGAAGTGGTCCAAATCGGCGGCGGTCGGAAAAACCATCGTGAGCAGTCAGATGATTGACCGGATCACGGCCAAGGTCGGCCGCAAATTGTTCGAGGTGCCGGTGGGTTTCAAATGGTTCGTGTCTGGCTTGCTTGATGGTTCGCTGGGATTTGGCGGCGAGGAAAGTGCCGGTTCAATTTTCCTTCGTCTGGACGGTAGCGTCTGGACGACGGATAAAGATGGGATTGTCCCGGCATTGCTGGCAGCGGAAATCACGGCGCGCACGGGTCGCGATCCCGCCGCCGTCTACCGCGATTTCAGACCTGAATTTGGTGAACCTGTTTATGAACGGATAGATTCTCCCGCCACGCCGGAACAAAAACAGCGGTTGGCAAATCTTTCACCCGCGCAGGTCAAGCAGACAGAGCTGGCGGGCGAAAAAATCCAGACCATGCTCACCCAAGCCCCGGGCAACGATGCGCCCATTGGTGGATTGAAAGTCATCGCCAAAAGCGGCTGGTTCGCAGCGCGACCGTCCGGCACTGAAAATATTTACAAGATTTATGCCGAGAGCTTTCAAGGCGCGGATCATCTGCGCCGGATTCAGGAAGAAGCCCAGACGATTGTGAATGATGCGCTGGAAATGAAAAGCGTGACGGGCAGACATTGCGCGCCGTTGGAACCGCATGAGATGACGGTTTCGGAAGCGGTGGCAGTTTGGCGCAATGAGGGCGATCCAAACTGATACCGGACAAAAAGCGTTTTCAAAAAAGTAAAAACTATGAACGAAAAAACACCGGTTAGCCAAGCAAACTACAACTCTTTGCACGCGGACATTGAAGGATACGATTCTCTTGCGGAGCTGGCGCTGGACTTGCGCTGGTCGTGGAATCATGCCACCGACGACGTGTGGCGGCAGCTTGATGCAGCGCTGTGGGAGTTCACGCAAAATCCCTGGGTGGTGCTGCAAACGGTCTCCAAGGACAAGTTGAAAACCGCGCTCGCCAATCCAGTCTTTCGCAAGCAAGTGAACGAGCGATTGGAATCCAAGCGGCAGGCGGCAGATGCGCCCGCATGGTTTCAGAAAAAGCATCCGCAGTCGCCGTTAAAGTGCGTCGCCTATTTCAGCATGGAATACATGTTGAGCGAGGCGTTGCCGATCTATTCCGGAGGATTGGGCAATGTGGCCGGCGATCAACTCAAAGCCGCGAGCGATCTCGGTGTGCCGGTGGTCGGTGTGGGGTTGCTTTACCAGCAGGGTTATTTCCGTCAAGTGATAGACAAGGACGGTGCGCAACAAGCGCTCTACCCGTATAACGATCCCGGCCAGTTGCCGATCACACCTTTGCGGCAGCCGAATGGCGAGTGGTTGCGATTGGAAATTATTTTGCCCGGTTACTCTGTCTGGCTGCGCGCGTGGGAAGTGCAAGTGGGTCGGGTAAAACTTTACCTGCTGGACAGCAATGACGCGGCGAACTTTCCCGCGCACCGCGGCATCACCAGCGAGTTATACGGCGGCGGACCGGAGCTGCGCCTCAAGCAGGAAATGCTGCTGGGGATTGGTGGCTGGAGGCTGCTTGCCGCGCTCGGCATCAAGCCCGATGTCTGTCACTTGAATGAAGGTCACGCGGCGTTTGCGGTGTTGGAACGCGCCCGGAGTTTCATGCAGGAAATCAAGCAGCCCTTTGAAGTCGCGCTGGCCGCCACGCGCGCAGGAAATCTTTTTACGACGCACACGGCCGTGGCCGCCGGCTTTGATCGCTACCCGCCGGCGCTCATTGAACAATACCTCGGTCACTATGCCACGGATAAACTTGGCATCTCGCTCCACGACTTGCTGGCCTTGGGCCGCGAAAATCCCAATGACGCAGCGGAGGCTTTCAACATGGCCTATCTCGCGATTCGCGGGAGCGGTTCGGTGAACGGCGTCAGTCGCTTGCATGGGCAGGTCAGTCGGCAACTCTTTGCGCCGCTGTTTCCGCACTGGCCGGTGGACGCAGTCCCCATCGGCTACGTCACCAATGGTGTTCATCACCCGACCTGGGACTCGGCGGCCGCCGATGACCTCTGGACCAAGGCCTGCGGCAAAGACCGCTGGCTGGGAATGACTGAAAAATCGGAGCAACAGGGTATTCGGAATGTTTCCGATGAAATCCTCTGGCAGTTACGCACCACTTCCACCGAATGCCTTGTTGATTATGCGCGTGATCGTCTGGCCCGACATTATGTCGCCGCCGGAGCTTCGACCGAGACCGTTGAGCAGGCAAAACATCTCTTTGATCCAAATATATTGACCCTTGGCTTTGCCCGCCGTTTCGCCACCTATAAGCGCCCGAACCTGTTGCTGCACGACCCGGAACGATTGCTGCGCCTGTTGTCCAATCCCCAGCGTCCAGTGCAACTCATGATTGCGGGCAAGGCACATCCGGCAGACCTGGCGGGTCAGGCACTCATCCAAAAATGGATTCAATTTATTCGCCGACCGGAAGTTCGCGCGCATGCGGTTTTTCTCAGCGACTACGACATGCAATTGACCGAGCGCCTGGTGCAAGGCGTGGATGTCTGGCTCAACACGCCGCGCCGACCGTGGGAGGCGTGCGGCACGAGCGGCATGAAGGTGCTTGTCAACGGCGGCCTGAATCTTTCGGAATTGGATGGCTGGTGGGCCGAGGCTTACGCGTCCGATTTGGGCTGGGCGATCGGCGACGGACAGGAACATGGCAGCAATCCCGCGTGGGATGCGGCCGAGGCCGAGGCGCTCTATGAACGACTGGAGCGCGAGGTCATTCCCGAATTTTATACCCGCAACGAGAAAGGCATTCCCGTTGCCTGGGTTAACCGGATGCGGGAAAGCATGGCGCGACTTACCCCGCATTTCGCGGCCGACCGCACGGTGCGCGAATATACTGAACAACATTATCTCCCGGCGGCGATCACCTTCCAATCGCGAGTTGCCAACAAAGGCGTCATTGGAAAACAAATGGTGGATTGGCGGCACAGCTTGGATCAGAAATGGAGCACGCTGAATTTCGGCACCGTGAAAGTGTCGGCACGCGACGGGAAACAGATCATTGAGGTTCAAGTCGGTCTGCATGGCCTCGACCCCAAGGCGGTGCGGGTGGAACTTTATGCCGACGGTATCAAAGACAGCCCTCCGGTGCGGCAGGAAATGACTTGTCTTCACGCGCTGGCGGACGAATCAGGAGGCTACGCTTTCAGCGCAACCGTGCCAGCGACCCGACCGCCGACGGATTACACGGCGCGAGTAATGCCGCGCTGCGATGGAGTAGCAGTTCCATTGGAGAACTCGCGAATTTTATGGCAACGATGACAAAGGCCCCGCAACTTAATTTGCCCGACTATATTTCGAAGGTTTCCGAGCACGCTGACGTTCGGGCTGGCTCTCCCATTCCGCTGGGTGCGCACGAAAGCGACGACGGAGTGAACTTCGCGATTTTCAGCCGTTACGCCAGCCGCGTGCGACTGGAGTTTTTCAATCATCCCGAAGACGCATCACCCGCGCGGACGATTGATCTTGATTCAGCGCGTAATCGCACCGGTGACGTCTGGCATGTCTGGATAAAAGGGATCGCTTCCGGACAATTCTATGCCTATCGCGTGGATGGTCCTTACGACCCAAATAAAGGACATCGTTTCAATTTCAAAAAGCTGCTGCTCGATCCCTTCGCCACCGCGATTTCGCACTTGCCGCACTGGGATTTTACCGCCGCGCAGGGATATGACCCATCGTCGCCGGAGAAAGACTTGACTCCCTCGAAGCTGGACAATGCCAGGACCATGCCGAAATGCGTTTTTGTCAACGATCCGTTCAATTGGGCGGGCGACCGGCCGCCATGTCATCCGTGGTCGAAGACGGTCATTTACGAAACCCATGTGCGCGGCTTTACCATTCATCCCAAGTCAGGCGTAAGTCATCCGGGAACCTATCGAGGTTTGATGGAAAAGATTCCCTATTTCAAAACCTTGGGCGTGACGGCGGTGGAACTGATGCCGGCGCAGGAGTTCAATGAAACTTCAGTCACGCGCAAGAATCCGCAAACCAACGAACGGCTCACAAATTACTGGGGTTATGATTCCGTGGCTTACTTTGCGCCCAAAGCTTCCTACAGCAGTTCGGGAGGTTTGGGACAGCAGAAGCTGGAGTTCAAGGAAATGGTGCAGGCATTTCACCAGGCCGGCATCGAAGTGATTCTGGACGTGGTGTTCAACCACACGGCGGAGGGAAATGAACTGGGGCCGACGCTCTGTTTTCGCGGTATGGATAACGCAATCTTTTACTCGCTGGCGGATGACAAACGCCATTACAAGGATTATGCGGGCACCGGCAATACCGTGAACGCCAATCATCCAGTAGTGCGGGATCACATCATGGCTGCGCTCCGCTATTGGACGGTCGAGATGCACGTGGATGGATTCCGGTTTGACGAGGCTTCGGTGCTGGGCCGAGACAGCACAGGCAAGCTCCTGGCCAAGTCCCCATTGCTCGAACGAATCGCCGAGGATCCGATCTTACAAGATGTGAAAATCATCGCGGAAGCGTGGGATGCGGGCGGCGCGTATGAGGTGGGCAATTTTTCAAAGCGGCGCTGGTCGGAGTGGAACGGCCACTACCGGGATGAAGTTAGGCGTTTCTGGCGCGGCGATGACGGGATGCTCGGCCTGTTCGCTCAACGCATCTCCGGCAGTGCCGATATTTATTCCAAGTCCGGCAAAGGACCCGAATGCAGCATCAATTTTGTTACCTGCCACGACGGCTTCACTCTGAACGACCTGGTGAGCTATAATGACAAGCACAACGAGGCGAACGGCGAAAATAGCCACGATGGAACCAACACCAACTTCAGTGCGAACAATGGTGCTGAAGGCGGGACGAAGGACGCCGGGATTGAGTCCGTCCGAAAACGCCAGATCAAGAATTTTCTGCTGACCCTGCTGGTTTCGCGCGGCGTGCCGATGCTGCTGAGCGGAGATGAATTTCGCCGCACCCAGGGCGGCAACAACAACGCCTATTGTCAGGACAATAAAACCAGTTGGATTGATTGGAATAACCTCGAACAGCATCAAGAGATTTACCGGTTTGCCCAAGGTATGATTGCCTTCCGACAGGCGCACCCGGTTTTGAGCCAGGAGCAATTCTATACGGACGCCGAGATCCATTGGTTTGGCTCGAAAGGAGGCTTACCCAAATGGACCTACCCGAAAGAAAAGCACTTCGCCTGTTTGATCCATGAAGATGGGCAGCGTGCATTATATCTCATGTTCAACGCCGGTGCCGATGCGGTTGATTTCCATCTGCCTTCCATTGCCTCCTGCGTTCAGTGGCATCTGGCCGTGGATACCTTCGATGAGACGCCACGCGATTTGTTTGCCGTCGGCGCGGAACCGCTTTTGAAATATCCGCAAACCTACCTGCTGAAACCCCGCTCCAGCGCGATACTGCTGGCACGGAAGCCAAAATATGCCAACCAAGGGGGTTCCAAATGAACCAACGCTCTTCTGGAATACTTCTCCATCCAAGCTCCCTGTTCAATGCCTACCCGATCGGCGATCTGGGACCGGCGGCAACTGCTTTCGTGGATTTTTTGTTCACCAGCGGGCAGCGTCGGTGGCAGATGCTGCCCATCGGACCGACTGGCGGAGATAATTCACCATACCAATCTTCTTCTGCCTTTGCCGGCAATCCGCTCCTGATCAGTCCAGATCGGCTGGTGACGCAAGGGTTTCTTAACCATCAGGACATTAAGCTTCTTGTTTTCAAGGACGCTGGAAGTGTGAACTATCCCGAAGCCGCCCACTGGAAAATGCCATTATTAAAAAAAGCGTTTGAGCATTTTGCCGAACCAAAACACGCGGGCCAGCAATCTGAATTTAGCGCCTTTTCAAAGACTGAGTCTTATTGGTTGGAAGATTTTTCATTATTCTCAGCCATTCAGGAGAAAGAAGGTTCAGCAGATTGGACCCGTTGGCAGCCAGAACTACGAACGTGCCAGCCCGAGGCAATCCTTCGCGCGCAAAAGCAGTTTGCCGAAGAGATACGATTTCACGAATTTGTCCAGTGGCTGTTTTTTTTGCAGTGGACAGAGTTAAAGACTTATTGCACAGCCAAAGGAATCCGCCTGATTGGCGATATTCCCCTGTTCGTGGCTCATCAAAGTGCCGATGTCTGGGCGCACCCCGAACTTTTCAAATTGGACACGGACGGAAATCCAACGGTTGTCGCGGGAGTTCCGCCCGATTATTTTTGTAAAACCGGGCAACTCTGGGGTATGCCAGTATATCGCTGGGAGGCACTGGAAGCGGGGAACAATCGCTGGTGGATTGAACGCTTGCGCATGGCTTTTGCCCGTTTCGATATCAATCGGTTGGATCACTTCATCGGCTTTGTCCGCACCTATGAAGTGTCGGCTACCGCCAAGACAGCAGTGAACGGCCAGTATCAACCGGGAGGAGGCGCCGCATTTTTCAAAGCCATCCGCGAAGCTCTTGGATCATTGTCATTTATCGCGGATGATCTTGGTGACACAACTCCCGAGGTAGTGGCTTTGCTGGAGCAATTTCAGATTCCCGGCACTAGGGTGCTCCAATTTGAGCTTGGTGCTGAGCTTCAGAATAATTCCACTCCACCCACGCCGCATCCGCCGGAAAACGTGGTTTATACCGGAACTCATGATAACGATACCACTGCGGGTTGGTATCAGAAGTTGTCCGGCCCACAACGGGAAGCGTTGCGGAAAAAGCTGGGAGTCAGCGACCGGGAAATTGTCTGGGCCATGATTCGTGCCGCGCTGGCATCACCGGCCAATACTGCCATCTGTCCGGCTCAAGATCTCTTGGAACTGGGGTCGGAAGCGCGCATGAATTTGCCCGGAACCGCGAAAGGAAACTGGGGATGGCGACTAACGGCTGGCGTGCTGGCCGAGAAACTCGCGCAAAGACTGCGAAGCTTGACGATGGAATATGGGAGACTAACGGACGGCAAGCTCGTTCCGCCAGCAACGTCTCCAGAACACGACTTGACGCCGCAAATCGCAAAACGGGCCTATGAATTTTACGAACTGCGAGGCCGTCAGAGCGGTCATTCCGACCAAGATTGGCTCCAGGCGGAACGGGAAATTAAGTTGGAAGCGATATGATGATAAAAAAGAATTCTCCCAAATGGCAGAAAAAGTGAGCATCATGAAAACGAACGACCAGCTTGAACCGACGGTATTCGTCATTTTCGGCGGAGCCGGTGACCTCACCTGGCGAAAACTCGTGCCGGCCCTGTTCGACCTCTCGCAGGACCGCAGTCTTCCGGCGCAATTTGCGATCATCGTGGTGGACCGCATCAAGCTTGGCGATGACGCGCTGCGCCGGCGGTTGCACGACGGCGTCAATCAATTCTCCCGTTTCGGGAAACCCAAGGCCGCCGTCTGGAATCAATTCGCGAAGCACATTCAATATCAGGCGGGCGATTTCAAGAAGCTGCCAACTTACACGGCGCTCGGCAAAGAATGCGCGATGCTGGAAAAGCAATGGGGCACCAAAGCTCATCGCATCTATTACATGGCCACTCCGCCGAGCATGTTCGGCGAAATTCCAAAATATCTCGGCAAAGCCGGACTGGCGCGGGATTGCGAATGGTCGCGCATCGTAATCGAGAAACCCATCGGCTACGACTTGGAATCGGCGCGTGCCTTGAACGCCGTTCTTGCCGGAAGCTTTGAGGAGTCCCAAATTTTTCGGATCGATCATTATCTCGGCAAGGAGACGGTGCAGAACATTCTGGCGTTCCGTTTTGCCAATCCGCTTTTCGAGCCAATGTGGAATCGTCGTTATATTGACTATGTAACCATCACCGTCGCCGAAACCGTGGGGGTGGAACATCGCGGCGGCTATTACGACCACGCCGGCGCACTGCGCGACATGGTGCAGAATCACCTCATGCAACTCCTTTGTCTCGTGGCAATGGAACCAATGGTGTCTTTTCAAGCCGACGAAATCCGCAACAAGAAAGTAGATGTGCTTCATGCGGTTCGTCAAATTCACCGCGACGAGGTGCCGCAATTCGCGGTGCGCGGACAATACGGCTCCGGCCATTTTGTTGGAAAAAAGGCACCCGCCTATCGCGAGGAAGATGGCGTCGCGCCCGATTCCCAGACGGAGACATTTGCGGCGTTGAAGCTATTTATAGACAACTGGCGCTGGCAGGATGTGCCGTTTTATCTGCGCACGGGCAAACGTTTGCCGCAACAGGCGTCGGAAATTTCCATCCAGTTTCGCGCGGTGCCGCATCAATCCTTTCCGCCCGAAGCGTCGCTCGGCTGGCAACCTTCCCGACTGATTCTTTCAATCCAGCCCGTCGAAGGCATCGTGCTGGGTTTCCAAGCGAAATATCCCGGGCCGAAGATGCAACTAAGACCGGTGGACATGCGGTTCAGTTATCGCGGGAGTTTCGCTGCCCCTTCGCCCGACGCCTATGAAACACTTCTGTGGGACGTTATGAAAAACGACGCCACGCTTTTCATGCGCGCCGACCAAGTGGAAGCGGCCTGGCAGTTATTGATGCCGGTGCTTGAAGCCTGGCAGGCCACGGCCCCGAGCGATTTTCCCAATTACGCCGCCGGCACTTGGGGGCCGGAGAATACCCAGGGACTGCTCGCGCCCGGTCATCGCTGGCCACTGCCAACAGCATTGGCCGCTGCTCCCAAGCAGAAGGGAAACAATTCGTAATTCAAGGCAACATGAAAACTCCAATCGAATACATCATCGTCGCGGTGCCGTTTCACGCGGATGCCGCGACTCATGACGAGTTGGCGCGAAAGGTGAATGAAAAGCTGGTTGCTGGTTACGAATTGCTCGGTGCGCCTTTGCTCAGCAAGGAAATGATGTATCAACCCATGACGAAATCCCTTCAACCGACCTCCCAAACACCAACCTCATGAAAAAAACCGCTCCAATAACCACCTTATTCCTCGATGTCGGCGGTGTCCTGCTGACCAACGGCTGGGATCATCACGCCCGCCGCCGCGCCGCAAAGCACTTCAAGCTGGACTGGGAGGAGATGGAGGAGCGCCATGCTCTAAACTTTGTCATCTACGAGACGGACAAACTCACACTGCAGGAATATCTGGGCTGGGTGGTCTTTTACAAAAAGCGATCGTTCACGCGGGCGGAGTTTTGGCGATTCATGTGCGCTCAATCAAAACCTTTTGTGGAGATGATCGAGCTGATGCGCCAGCTCAAGGCGAAGCATGGATTGAAGATCATCGTGCTCAGCAACGAAGCGCGCGAACTCAATGACTACCGGATTCATAAGTTCAAGCTCGACGGATTTGTGGATGCATTTGTTTCCTCCTGCCTGGTCCGGCTCCATAAACCTGACGCGGCGATTTTCCGGCTGGCCTTGGACATCGCCATGACACCCGCCCAGCAAATCGTCTATATCGAAAACACCCCGATGTTTGTTCAGATCGCTGATGGTCTTGGGATTCGCGGCCTGCTGCATACCGACTACCAATCCACCTGCAAAAAGCTCGCCGCGCTTGGATTACACCTCGACTAGAATTTGCGCATGAAAATCGCCAACGCACATATCCTCACCATCAACGGAGGTTCATCCAGCATCAAGTTCGCGCTTTATGCTGCGGTTAAACCTTTGAAGTGTGGGTTGTCTGGAACCGTTGACCGCATTGGCTTGAGCGGGACGAATCTGAAATTTCACGAGGCCGATGGTAAACCAGAAGTCAGTTGCAAACTGGTTGCTGCCGATCACAAATCAGCGGCGAATTCCCTGATAGACTGGCTTGAAAAGCAAATTGATTTCAAATCAGTAAAAGGCGTGGGACATCGGGTGGTTCATGGGATGAAACATACCGAGCCGGAGATTGTCACAAAAAAACTTTTGGATGAACTGCGTCGCATCAGCCCGAACGACCCGGATCATTTGCCGCGCGAGATTGAACTCATTGAGGTGCTTTGCCAACGCCATCCTAAACTGCCGCAGGTAGCCTGCTTCGACACGGCGTTTCACCAGACCATGCCGCGCGTGGCCAAACTGTTGCCTATTCCGCGCCGTTTCGATGCCAAGGGAATTCAGCGCTACGGTTTTCACGGTTTGTCCTACGCTTTTTTGATGGAAGAACTCGCGCGCCTCGGCGATCCGACTGCAACAAAAGGTCGCGTCATCCTCGCGCATCTCGGCAACGGCGCGAGCTTGGCCGCCGTGCGCGACGGTAAAAGCATGGACACCAGCATGGGTTTCACGCCCACGGCAGGCTTGGTGATGAGCACGCGTTCCGGCGATTTGGATCCCGGCCTCGCGCCGTATCTCGCACGCACGGAAAAAATGACCACGCAGCAGTTTTACAAAATGGTGAATCACGAGTCCGGGCTGCTCGGCGTCTCGGAGACCAGTTCCGATATGCGCGATTTGCTCGACCATGAAAAGTCGGACGAACGTGCGGCGGAAGCGGTGGCGTTGTTTTGTTATCAGGCGAAAAAATGGATCGGCTCTTTCGCCGCCGCGCTGGGTGGCTTGGACACGCTTGTCTTCGCCGGCGGCATCGGCGAAAACTCGCCCGTCGTCCGCGCCCGCATCTGCGAAGGGCTGGACTTTCTCGGCATTGAACTGGATAAGTCGCGAAACGCAAAAACTGCGGCGGTGATTTCAAAAAATTCGAGCCGCGTCACCGTGCGCGTCATTCGCACGGATGAAGAATTGATGATTGCCCGCTCGGTCGGTCGCGTGCTCAGCCTACGCTGCAAGCGCAGTCAAAATGATGACTAGGGTGAACACCCCATAGCCCACGCCGCTGGTTGGAGTTTAGAGTATAAAAGAGACTCGCGTCTCGGACGGAGGTGAAAACCTCCTGATCGGTCAACCACAAAACAAACAAAACCAATACCATGTCAAAGAAAATACAAGAACAGCACACCAAGGCGGCGGAATGCTGCAAAACAGCCGCATCACATCATGAACAGGCGGCGGAGCATGCGGGTGCGGGTGAGCACGAGGCCGCCGCCCATCACGCCCAGTGTGCCCAGGGGCAACAGACCAGCGCGCGACAGCATGCGGACGAAGTGGCCTCGTTGCACGGCACGGTCCACGGAAAAAAGTAACCGGAGACGCTTTGGTCCAGTAAAACGCCCTGTGAGCGGTTGCTTGCAGGGCGGTTTCATTTCTTCACGGGGCGTTGATAATATGGGGTGTTCACCCCATTCGTTTCTCTGGGTCGCAAAGTTACCATTCCCGCAACCGAATCAACCGGACATTATGAAAGCCACACAAAAGCTGCACGACCTGGGCCAGAGCCTCTGGCTGGACAACATCACGCGTGACCTGCTGAACAGCAACACGCTCAAGCGCTATCTTGCCGAACTGTCGGTGACCGGGCTGACCTCAAACCCAACCATCTTTGATCACGCCATCAAAAGTTCCGCCTATGACGCGGCCATTCGCGAGGGGCTGGAAAAGGGGAAATCCGGCGAGAACCTCTTTTTCGACCTAGCGTTGGACGATCTCACCCGCGCCGCCGAATTGTTCCGGCCAATTCACGACCGCACGAACGGCGTGGACGGATGGGTGTCACTGGAAGTGTCGCCGTTGCTGGCGCATGACACGGCCAGCACCATCGCCGCCGCTAAAAAACTTTCCGCGCGGGCGGAACGGCCCAACTTGTTCATCAAGATTCCGGGCACCAAGGAAGGTTTACCGGCCATCGAAGAGGCGATTTTTGCCGGCGTGCCGGTCAACGTGACACTGCTGTTTTCGCGCGAGCAATACGTTGCCGCAGCCGAGGCGTATCTGCGTGGCATCGAACGGCGCATCGCCGCCGGACTTAATCCCCAAGTTGGCTCTGTGGCCTCGATGTTCATCAGCCGGTGGGACGCCGCCGTGGTGGGCAAAGTTCCGAAGCCGCTGAACAACCGGCTCGGCATCGCCATTGCCGGTCGCATTTATCAGGCCTATCTCGAATTGATAAATTCTCCACGCTCACAGCGGGCGTATAATGGCGGTGCCCGGCCGCAACGCCTGCTATGGGCCAGCACCGGCACCAAGGATCCCCAAGCCTCGGACATTCTCTATATCAAAGCGCTCGCCTCACCGTTCACGGTGAACACGATGCCCGAGGCGACGTTGAAAGCTTTCGCTGATCACGGCGAAATTGGCCCGGTTATGACTGCCGACGGTGGCGATAGCGAAAAAGTCCTGGCCGAGTTTGCGAAGGCCGGCATCAACGTGGATGCCCTGGCCGCGCAACTTCAGGAAGAAGGCGCAAAATCATTTGTGAAATCCTGGAACGAATTGCTGGCGGTGATCGCGTCCAAGAGCGCCGCACTCAAACAACCGACGTCCAGTTTATGAAAGTGCTGGCCATTGATATTGGTGGAACCCACGTCAAGCTGCTCGTCACGGGCCAGAAGATGCACAGTGAATTCGATTCCAGCCATAACTTGACTCCGGCGATGTTGCTGGCGGGTGTGCGCAAGCTCGCGAAGGATTGGAAGTATGATGTGGTGTCCTTCGGCTATCCCGGACCGGTCTGTCATAACCGGCCCCTCGCCGAGCCGTTTAACCTGGGCAAGGGCTGGGTTGGATTTGATTATCGGGCGGCGTTTAAGCGTCCGGTGAAAATCATCAATGACGCCGCCATGCAAGCCTTGGGGAGTTACAGGCGCGGCCGGATGTTGTTCCTCGGCCTCGGCACCGGCCTCGGCTCGGCCATGATTGTGGACGGCGTCCTCGAACCCATGGAATTGGGCCATCTGCCTTACAAAAAAGCGACGTTCGAGGATTATGTCGGGATTCGCGGATTGAAAAATTTTGGCAAGAAGAAATGGCGGAAGCACGTCGCGGATGTCGTGAAACAATTGGTTGCCGCCCTTGAACCCGACGACGTGGTGCTCGGAGGCGGCAACATCCACAAATTAAAAGTTCTGCCACCCCGCTGCCGGGCGGGCGACAACGACAATGCCTTTCTCGGCGGGTTTCGTTTGTGGCCGGAAGCCGGCACCCGCCAAAGTTACACTCGCGCAAGGCCTCGTCTTAACCAGCGAAAAGAAACATAAGCCGTCGTCAGGAACGAAACGAAGAATCAAAGATATGAAAGCAACGATCAAACCACTCACCCAACGCCCGGCTTGGAAAGCCCTCGCCGCGCATCACAAACAGATCCAAAAACTGCCGCTGCGAAAATTGTTCGCTGACGACGCCAAACGCGGTCAAAGATTCACCGCCGAAGCCGCCGGACTGTTTCTGGACTTCTCCAAAAATTGCATCACCGACCAGACCCTCAAGCTGCTCCTGCAACTGGCCGGGGAATCCGGCCTGCGCGGGAAAATGGACGCGATGTTCAGCGGCGAAAAAATCAACGTCACGGAAAACCGCGCCGTCTTGCACGTCGCTTTGCGCGCGCCCAAAGATGAAATGATTCTCGTGGACGGAAAAAATGTGGTGCCGGAAGTCCATGCCGTGCTCGACCGGATGGCGGAGTTTTCCAATCGCGTCCGCAATGGCGAATGGAAAGGCTATACCGGCAAGCGCATCAAAAACGTGATCAATATCGGCATCGGCGGTTCTGATCTCGGCCCCGTGATGGCTTACGAGGCGCTCAAACATTACAGCGAGCGCAGCCTGACCTTCCGCTTCATCTCGAATGTGGACGGGATAGATTTTGTGGAAGCCGTCCGCGATCTCGATCCGGCGGAAACGCTCTTCATCATTTCCTCCAAAACCTTCACGACGCTGGAGACCATGACCAACGCGCAAAGCGCCCGTGACTGGCTGCTGGCCGGACTCGGCGGCGATACCAAAGCCGTGGCGAAGCATTTTGTGGCGGTCTCGACCAATGCCGAAAAAGTTTCCGCGTTCGGCATTGATACGGCGAACATGTTCGGCTTCTGGGACTGGGTTGGCGGACGCTATTCGATGGATTCGGCCATCGGGCTTTCGACGATGCTGGCGGTTGGCCCGGACAATTTCTGCGCGATGCTCGCCGGCTTTCACGCGATGGACGAACATTTCCGCACCGCGCCGTTTGAAAAAAACCTGCCGGTTTTGATGGGACTGCTGTCGGTTTGGAACAATGATTTTCTCGGTGCGCAAACCGTGGCGGTGCTGCCCTACGAACAATACCTGAAACGATTTCCGGCGTATCTTCAGCAGTTGACGATGGAGAGCAACGGCAAACATGTCACGCTGGATGGCAAAAAAGTGAACTACCAAACGAGCCCGGTTTATTGGGGCGAACCGGGAACCAACGGACAACATTCATTCTATCAATTGATTCATCAAGGCACGCGGCTCATCCCGTGCGATTTCATCGCGTTCGGCCACGCGCTCACGCCGCTGGGCCGGCACCATGACATTCTGCTCGCGAATGTTTTTGCGCAGGCCGAAGCGCTGGCGTTTGGCAAAACCGCCGCCGAGGTCAAAGCCGAAGGCACGCCGGACTGGCTGGTGCCCCATCGTGTCTTCGAAGGCAACCGTCCGTCCAATGTCATCCTCGCCGACCGGCTCACGCCGGAGGTTCTAGGCCAACTCGTCGCGCTTTACGAACATAGCGTCTTCACGCAGGGTGCGATTTGGAACATTGATTCCTTTGATCAATGGGGCGTCGAGCTGGGCAAGGTGCTCGCCCAGCGGATCGTTCCCGAACTGGAATGCAAAACCGCGCCAAAACTCAAACACGACAGTTCTACGAACAATTTGATCAGGCGGTATCGAAAACTGAAGGAGGTGGAATGAATCCTCCCGACCTGTCGGTTTTTGGCCCGTGGCAACCCGATAAATCAGGACGAAATGAGCCGCTTTCTGCATTTCTCTAACCCTCCGCGACATTTATCAGATGGAAAAATTAGTGGCATGTCAGACCTGTGGCTTGGTGCAGGAAGTGGACGTAGCCCCCAAAGACTCCGTGATCAAATGCGCCCGCTGCCATTTTCAAATCTTCCACCGCCGGGTGGATAGCCGCGTGCGCACACTGACATTTTCGGTAGCCGCCTTGATCCTTTATATTCCATCGAACCTCTATCCGATTGTCACTGCGGAATATCAGGGGCATCACATTCAGACGACGATTTTTCAAGGGATCCATTCGCTGTTTTCGCTCCACCAATACTTCATTGGATCGCTGATGTTTTTTACAAGCATGTTGACGCCGGGATTGAAAATCATCGGGCTAATCTTCATCACGCTCACGCTGGATTGGCCACATTGGAAGAAAGCACGCACCTGGGTTTTCAAAATCATCCGCATCATTGATCCGTGGAACATGCTGGAGGTTTTTTTGCTGGCGATTTGCGTTTCCATGGTCGAGTTGGGCGAAGTCGCCACGGTGCATCCGGGACGAGGCGTTTTTTCGTTCGCTGCCGTCGTCGTGCTGACGCTGCTGGCGACGCTGAGTTTTGATTCGCGCCTGCTCTGGGATTCGTCTGCCGAAAGAAAACTATGAATGAAAAATCACCCCCGCTGCCGAAGGCGCAAGTCGGAAAAAGTCATTTGAACTGGCTTTTATGGCTTATCCCGGTTGCCGCCGCGCTGGTGTGCGCCTGGTTTCTCGCCCAAGATTTCATTTTCGCCGGACCGACCATCACTATTTATTTTGAAAATGCCGACGGATTGCAGGAACAAAATTCCCTCGTAGAATATCGGGGTGTAAAAGTCGGCGAGGTCGGAACCCTGAAACTCAGCAACGACCGCCAGCGCGTCGCGGTCAAAGCGCAACTGGACGCCTCCGCCGCGAATCTCGCGCGGCAAGGCTCGGTTTTTTGGATCGTCCGGCCGCAAGTCAAGCTGGGGGCTTTGAGCGGATTGCAAACCATCGTTTCTGGCAATTACATCACCGTCGAACCCGGCAATGGCTTGCGCACCAACCAGTTCATCGGCGTGGAAACGGCCCCGATTAAACCGGTCCAGGCGCTCGACATCCAGTTGCACGCGCCGAAACTCGGTTCATTGCAACCGCTATCGCCAGTTTTCTATAAGGAAATTCAGGTGGGCGAAGTGCTGGATTGCCGGCTTGGCGACGATGCCCGCGAAGTCGTCATCCACGCCCGTATTCGTGAAGAGTATGCTCCGTTGGTGAGGATGAATTCAAAATTTTGGAATGCCGGCGGCATCAACATCCACATCGGCCTGTTCAGCGGTGCGAATATCAGCGCGGAATCTGCCGAAACCCTCATCAGTGGCGGCATTGAGTTTGCCACCCCACCCGATTTTCAAAACACGGCGACCAATGGCACGGTTTTCAGCCTGAATGAAAAATCCGAAGACGAATGGGAGAAGTGGTCGCCCGCCATTTCACTGCATGCCGTGCCGGAGGCGGTGATCAATAAACCCCCTGCGGCAGACTTAAGGAATCTAAGGTCGGGTTTCACCCCATAGCGGAACCATGTGTCAATCGCGCAACCTCTTGAATCAAATCCTCTCTTGGCGTCAAGCCAACCGGGAACAAAAGCGAAATGCAAAGAATAAAATCTGTTTTCCCAGGTGCCAGCGCCACTGGTTTGCGCGGCGGTCTTTTGGTCTCGATGCTTTGGTTGGCGATTTGTGCCAGAATCGTTCGCGGTCAAGATGTGTCATCGCAGCCAACCACATCGGGGGCCTTTGCTGATACAAATTCAATCGCATCGATTGCAAATCAGTCTGTGACAAACACGACCGCTGGCCTGTTCGGCGAGGCAACCAGCGATACAACCCAGATCCCGGTCAATGTCCGTCCCTTTCAATTGTCGCTGACACGCGCTCATCTTCTGGGAGATTGGGCTGGATTGCGTCCGAAGATGGAAGACTTTGGCATCACGCCGACTTTAACCTATGTGAGTGACATCGCGGGCAATCCCACTGGTGGCAAAAGCCAGGGTGCTGCCTACGCCGACAATATTGGCCTGAGTCTAGTTTTTGATTTGGACAAGCTCGTCGGAATGGATGGCGGTTCGTTTTTGGTATCCATGTCGCAACGCGACGGGGACAGCCTGTCCCAGAAGCGCATCGGGAATGTCTTCGCCGTGCAGCAGGTATATGGCGGACAGACGTTCCATCTTGTTGATCTGGCTTACCAACAAAAACTATTTGACGACCACATTGAATTGAGTCTTGGTCGCATCGCGGCCGGCGACGACTTTCTGGTTTCCCAATATGATTATTTGTTCATGCAAAACGGGTTTGATGGCAATCCCGTCGCAATTTTTTACAACTCGCCGGGCATGAACTCGTATCCCAATGCGACGTGGGGCACGCGCATTAAATGGAAGCCGACCAAACGCACTTACCTCATGGCTGGCATTTACAACGGAGACACAGCGATTCGCGCGGACGACAACCATGGCACAGATATGTCTATGAATGGCCCGGTGTTTGTGATGGGTGAAGCCGGCTATCGGTTGAATGGCCTGCCTGGTGACTCGCAGTTTCTCGGAAACTACAAGATTGGGTTCTGGTATGACAACAGCACATTGACTGATTACCGAACGGTTGGGTATGGAACTCCGACCGGCTCCCAGCAAGGCAGTTGGGGCTTCTACGGCATGTTTGATCAAGTGCTGATTCCTTTTGCCGAACCAACCAGTAATCGTGGACTGGGTGTCTTCGGCTCGGTCTTGATTGCGCCAGACCAAGCTGTTAGCGAAATGCCCTATTTTTTCACGGCGGGTGTGGCGATGCGCGGCATTTTTGCGTCACGTCCCACGGATGCTGCTGGATTTGGCGTGGTATTCGGTGAATTCAGCAGCGATTTGCGTGATGCCGAACAACGCGAGCAACTGCTCGATCCAACGGTGGGTGTGCAGAGCCACGAGACCGTATTGGAGTGGACCTATCGTTTCAATTTGCACCAAGGCGCGCTCTTTTTCCAACCGGATGTTCAATATGTAATGCGACCGGGCGGCACAGGACAACTCGCCAACGCCGTCGTTCTTGGTTGCCAGCTCGGCGTTAATTTCTAACCACAACCACACAATCAAAAACCAACCTGATCCATGATCATCATCCAATCTTCCGCTGTCGCCATCGCGATGTGTATCGTCACAATGTTATGTTGGGGTTCGTGGGCCAACACCCAAAAACTCGCCTCCAAAGAATGGCGTTTCCAGCTCTACTATTGGGACTATGCCATCGGTGTTCTGCTTTTGTCGCTGCTGCTCGCGTTCACGATGGGCAGCACGGGCAGTGGCGGGCGAAGTTTTATTGCCGACCTGCATCAGGCGGATGCCAAATGGCTTGGGGCGGCGTTTTTGGGTGGTGTCATTTTTAATCTGGGGAACATTCTGTTGGTTGCCGCCATTGATATTGCCGGCCTGGCGGTGGCGTTTCCGATCGGCGTTGGCCTCGCACTGGTGCTGGGCGTGATCACCACTTACTATTCCACCAAAGTTGGCAGCGTTCCCGTCCTCAGCGCCGGAGTCGGGGCAGTCGTGATCGCCATCATTCTCGATGCGTTGGCCTACAAACAACTTGCGAGTAAAGAAAAAAAATCCCACGTCAAAGGTATTGCTGTCTCGGTCGCGGCAGGATTGCTGATGGGCTGGTTCTACAGTTTTGTCGCAGATTCCATGGCGACCATCACCACAACCGCTGGCGTCGTTTCACTGCAACCGGCTGGCAAACTGACACCTTATAGCGCCTTGGTGCTATTCTCACTGGGTTTGCTGATCTCCAACTTTCTTTGGAACAGCATCCTGATGGCAAAACCACTTTCCGGGACACCCGTCCCTTTTGGTGATTATTTCACGAAAGGCAACACGCGGTTACATCTGATCGGCATTCTCGGCGGTGTCATCTGGAGTGTCGGCATGTGCTTTAGCATCATCGCCAGCACGAAGGCCGGGGCGGCGCTCGCCTATGGGCTGGGGCAAGGCGCGACCCTGATCGGTGCCTTCTGGGGCGTTTTCATCTGGAAGGAATTCAAGGCCGCTCCCAAAGGCACCAACTGGCTGCTGGCCGCCATGTTTCTATTCTACCTTATCGGACTCGGAATTCTGATTGTTGCAAAATAACCGCATACTTTTATGAGCAAAAATAAAATTGTTGTCGTCGGCAGTTCCAATACCGACATGACCATCCGGCTGGCGCACCTACCCAAGCCCGGCGAGACGGAACTCGGCGGCGACTTCAGCAGCGCCGCCGGGGGCAAAGGAGCGAACCAAGCCGTCGGGGCGGCGCGCGCCGGTGGCTCCGTGACGTTGGTTGCCAAAGTCGGGCAAGACATGTTTGGCGACAAGGCCATCAAGGGTTACCTCAAAGATGGCCTCAATGTGGATTTTGTCCTGCGCGATTCAGTGGAAAAATCCGGCGTGGCTTTGATTTTTGTGGGCAAGCAAAGCGGTGAAAACAGCATCGCCGTCGCCTCCGGGGCCAACAGCAAGCTTTCACCCGCCGACGTCAAAAAGGCGGCGAAAGTCATCACGGAAGCAAAGATACTGATCATGCAATTGGAAACCCCGCTCGCCACGGTGGAAGCGGCGGCGGCGCTGGCATTCAAGGCTGGCGTGCGCATCATTCTGAATCCGGCCCCGGCGCAGAAATTGCCGGACAAGCTGCTAAAACAGATTTCCATTTTCACGCCCAACGAAATCGAGGCGGAATTTTACACCGGTGTCAAAGTGACCACCATTGAAGACGCGGGCCAGGCGGCTGACAAGCTGCTGGCCAAAGGCATTGAGACAGTGATCATCACCCTCGGCACACGCGGTTCGTTCGTTGCGAACAAGGATGGCAAGAAACTGGTGTCCAGCTTCAAGGTCAAACCCATTGACACGACCGGTGCGGGCGACATCTACAATGGCGTTCTCGCGGTCGCGTTGGCCGAAGGCAAACCCATCATGGAGGCAGCGCGGTATGCCAATGCCGCCGGGGCCATCTCCGTCACTATTCTCGGGGCACAACCTTCCGCACCCACGCGCAAAGAAATCGAGGCGTTTCTGGCCAAAACAAAAGGCCGAAAGCAAAAGCCGACAACTACCAAGTAATCGCTCAATTCAAAAAACTTTTCGATGAACACCAGAAATTTAATTAACGAAACATCATTATGGCTCAACTGACTGATTTTCATGTGGCGGTGCTTGCCACCGACGGTTTCGAGGCGACTGAATTGACTGGGCCGGTGGAGGCAATAGAGGCCGCTGGGGCAAAAGCAAGTATCATATCGCTCAAGTCCGGCAAGATCCGCGGCTTTCATCATGACCTTAATAAAGCGGTGTTAATCGAGGTGGATCGTATAATCCAGGATGTCAGCGCGGCAGAATTTGATGCCGTTCATCTTCCCGGCGGCACGGTAAACGCCGACAAACTGCGGATGGTGCCTGAAGCTCAAGCCTTTCTGTGCGCGATGGAGGCTGCCGGCAAACCCATCACCGCCATCTGTCACGCGCCTTGGGAACTGATTTCGGCCGGGTTGGTGCGCGGCAGGAAGTTGACCAGTTGTCACACTATTCAAGACGACGTCCGCAATGCGGGCGGCAACTGGGTAGATCAAGAAGTGGTTGAGGACCGCAATTGGGTGACCAGTCGGAATCCCCGCGATCTGCCGGCATTCAATCGGGCCATCATTGGCCTATTTTCCCGAAGTCGTGCCGTCATCCACCATTGAATATGCGACCATTTTACATTTAAGAAATACCACTCAAACATCGCAATTTACAAAAGAACGAAAGACATATTTTATGTTAAGCAAAGCCAAAACACTGGAAGGTTATAAATTGGACAGCCTCGACGGGGAAATCGGGAAAGTCAAAGAGTTCTACTTCGACGACCGGCACTGGACCATCCGCTATCTGGTCGCCGAGACCGGAACGTGGCTTGCCGACCGGCAGGTGCTGATCTCGCCGTATGCACTAATCGCCGTGAATAAAGTGGAACAGAACATCGCCGTTGATTTGACCAAAAAACAAATCGAAGACAGTCCATCCCTGGACTCCGACAAGCCGGTCTCCCACCAATTCGAGCAGGCCTATTATCGGCATTATGATTATCCGACCTATTGGGGCGGCCCTTACAGTTGGGGCGCATTTCCATATTTTGTGCGGGATCGTGAAGCACGGGACCATGGACAAAAAAAGATTCCCACACCGGGCGTGAAAGGGTGGGACCCGCATTTGCGCAGCACCTATAGCGTGAGTGGTCATCACATACAAACCTTGGACGGCGAGTTGGGCCACATTGAGGATTTCATCATTGATGACGAGACGTGGGCGATTCGTTACCTCATCGTAGACACCCACAATTGGTGGCCGGGGAAGAAAGTTTTGATTGCGCCGCAGTGGATCGAACGCGTGAGTTGGGGTGAGCGGAAGGTGTTCGTCAATCTTGATCGCGAAACCATCAAGCAATCGCCGGAATATACCGAGGCATCTTTGATCACACGGGATTATGAGATTGGACTGCATGGCCACTACAATCGCAAAGGATACTGGGTGGACGAACTGGTAAACAGCTAGCCTTCAATGAATGGTAGGGTTTCACCCCATGGAAAAGCCAACCGGCAGCGTGCAATCTGAAGACTGGCACCAGAGCCAATTAAAAAGCATTTCATTGGAAACAAACAACACAAAGAATAACTATGTTAAGCAAAGTTAAAACACTGAACGGATATTCGATCCAGAACACCAATGCTGAAACCATTGGCAAGGTTAAAGATATTTATTTTGATGATCGGCATTGGACCGTCCGCTACCTGGTCGCCAACACTGGGAAATGGCTTACGGGGCGCAAGGTGTTGCTCTCTCCTTATGCGCTTGTGGCGGTAAATACCGATCACGAAAACATTGTTGCTGATCTGACCAAAAAACAAATTGAGGATAGTCCGTCGCTGGACAGTGACAAACCAGTTTCACAACAATTCGAGTCCGATTACTACGGTTATTATGGCTGGCCGACCTATTGGTATGGCCCCAACAGTTGGGGATATTATCCTTACCTTGAGCGTGACCGTGCAAAATGGGGCCAATTCAACGCGAAGGAAAAAGCTTGGGATCATCATTTGCGGAGCTGTCACGAGGTGGCGGGCTACAACATTCAGGCTGAAGACGGCGAAATTGGCCACGTCGAAGACTTCATCGTTGATAGTGAAACCTGGGAGATTCGTTATCTCGTCATCAATACGAGCAACTGGTGGGCCGGCAAGAAGGTTCTCATTTCGCCGCTGTGGATTGAGCGCGTGAGCTGGAGCGAACGCAAAGTCGTAATCGATCTTACCCGACAAACCATCAAGCTCTCACCGGAATTCACCGACCAGTCGCTGGTTGACCGTGATTATGAAACCAGCCTTTACGGGCATTACAATCGTAAGGGTTATTGGGTTGATGAATTAGTGAATAGTTAACAACACCATCGATTAGACCGCTCGCTTAAAGCGCAAAAGCTTTTTCAGCCTCGCCTTTTCCATGAGGAATGAGGCTTTTACCAACTATAAAATATGAAATCAAATACTCTTAGCGCGGATTCACTGCAAAAGATTAATGCCTACTGGCGGGCGGCGAATTATCTATCGGTTGGCCAAATTTATCTCTACGACAATCCGCTGCTCAAACGGCCGTTGAAACTCTCAGACGTGAAGCCGCTGGTGGTCGGGCATTGGGGCACGACGCCGGGACAGAATTTCATTTATGTGCATCTAAACCGGGTCATCAAGAAGTATGATTTGAACATGTTCTACGTGGCCGGTCCCGGTCACGGTGGCCCGGCGCTGGTGGGCAATGTTTATCTCGAAGGCACTTGGAGTGAAGTCTATCCGAACATCACGCAGGATGAAGCCGGGCTAAAAAAATTGTTCACCCAATTCTCCTTTCCTGGTGGGATTTCCAGCCATGTGGCACCGACGACGCCTGGATCAATTCACGAGGGCGGCGAGCTGGGCTATTCGCTCAGTCATGCGTTTGGTGCCGCGTTTGATAATCCCGATTTGATTGTCGCCTGCATTGTCGGCGACGGTGAAGCGGAAACTGGCCCATTGGCGACTTCATGGCAGTCCAACAAATTTCTCGATCCGATTACTGACGGCGCGGTGCTGCCAATCCTGCATCTCAATGGTTTCAAAATCAGCAACCCGACCATTCTGGCACGCATCGAGCCGGATGAATTGGAACAATTTTTCCGGGGCTGCGGCTGGACGCCGTATTTTGTCGAAGGTGACGATCCGGAAACCATGCACGAACTCATGGCGACCACGATGGAAAAGGCCATTGAGGATATTCGCCGAATCCAAACCAATGCGCGGAACAAAAAAGACACGACGCGTCCGCGCTGGCCGATGATTGTGCTCAAGTCGCCGAAAGGCTGGACCGGGCCAAAAGAAGTGGATGGCCTGAAAGTCGAAGGCACATTTCGCGCTCATCAAGTGCCACTCCTGGTGGATGCCGATCATCCGAACCACGTCCAGCAACTCGAAAGCTGGATGAAAAGCTACAAGGCCGAAGAATTGTTTGATGCCAATGGCCGGCTCAAGCCGGAGCTACAAGAGCTTGCGCCGAAAGGAAACAAGCGGATGGGGTCCAATCCGCACACCAACGGCGGCCTGCTCCTGCGCGATCTCGTCATGCCGGATTTCCACGATCATGCCGTCACGGTTCCGTCGCCAGGCGCGATTGAAGGTCAGGACACGATGGTGTTGGGCAAATTCCTGCGTGACGTCGAAAAGCTAAACCAGAATAATTTCCGCGTCTTCGGCCCCGATGAAACGCTCTCTAATTTGCTGGGCGCGGTCTTTGAAGTTACCAACCGTCAGTGGGATGCGCGCGAAGTAAAAAATGATGAGTTCCTCGCGCCTGCCGGGCGCGTGCTGGATTCGATGTTGAGCGAGCATCAGTGCGAAGGCTGGCTGGAGGGTTATCTGCTCACCGGCCGGCATGGTTTGTTTAACAGCTATGAAGCATTCATCCGCATTGTGGATTCCATGTTCAGCCAGCACGCCAAATGGTTGAAGGTAACTTCTGAGCTACCTTGGCGTCGAAAGATCGCATCATTAAATTACCTGCTCGCCTCGCACGTCTGGCAGCAGGATCATAATGGGTTCACCCACCAAGACCCTGGCTTCCTCGACCACGTCATCAACAAGAAGGCTGACATCGTGCGCGTTTATTTGCCCGCCGATGCCAATTGTCTGCTGTCTATTTTCGATCATTGCCTGCGCAGCCGGCATTACGTCAATGTCGTGGTCGCCGGCAAACATCCGCTCCCGCAATGGCTGACCATGGATGCCGCCGTGGTGCATTGCACGCAGGGCATCGGGATCTGGCAATGGGCCAGCAACGACCAAGGCTCTGAACCAGATGTCGTGATGGCCTGCTGCGGCGACACGCCCACGTTGGAGACCATGGCCGCCGTTTCCATCCTGCGCGAACATCTGCCGGATCTGAAGGTTCGCGTGATCAACGTGGTTGACCTGATGAAGCTCCAGCCGGCGAGCGAACATCCGCACGGCTTGAGCGAAGGGGATTACGATTCACTCTTCACCAAAGACAAGCACATCATTTTCAACTTCCATGGTTATCCGTGGCTGGTTCACAAACTGACTTACCGCCGGACGAATCGGAATCTCCACGTCCGTGGTTACAAGGAAGAAGGCACGATCACGACGCCGTTCGACATGCGCGTGCAGAATGAAATTGACCGTTTTCACTTGGTGAAAGATGTCGTGGATCGTGTGCCGAATTTAGGCTCGAAGGGCGACTATCTGAAACAGCAGATGAAGGACAAGCTGATTGAACACAAGCACTACGTTGACAAGCACGGCCAGGACCTGCCGGAGATTCGCAACTGGAAGTGGGGCGCGACGACTGCCGGAAAATCTTCGGCTAAAATTTCGGCCGATGACCATAAAGCGGTTCCCGAACTGAATCGAATCAAAGGTCTGAAAAATGCCGATTCACATAAATGAACTGGCCGACGGGCATTTTTTGACCGTCCACGTCAGCGGGATTTTGTCCCAGGCGGATTACGAACGGTTCGTGCCGAAGTTTGAACAATTCGTCCAGCAGCACGGAAAGCTGCGCGTGCTGTTTGACATGACCGGTTTCCACGGTTGGGAAGCCGCGGCCATCTGGGAGGAAATCAAGTTCGACGTCAAACATCTTGCCGATATTGAACGTTGCGCGATGGTTGGAGATATGAATTGGCAGATGGTGATGACGTGGTTTTGCAAGCCATTCATGAAAGCAACCATTCACTACTTCGATCACAGTCATGCTGCCGAGGCGCGACGGTGGTTGGCGGAGCCATAATATTTTATGAATGAATTGAAGCACGATCACAAGTCACATGGCGATCCGAATGGTGGCCCGATTCATCACGGCAAACCTCCTTATTGGCGAAGTGCCCATCGGGACTGGCGAATTTGGTTTTGCGTGATTGTGATGCTCGCGGCGATGGTGGTTTATCTGATGACTGGTGACTTGCGCTGGCCATTCCATGGTCATCCGCAGCCAATGGTGCCAATCGCTGGCTGAACAAGTTAAATAAAATTGTGGAAATAGTCATTGCCCCATCGCTGCTCGCCTCCGACCACGCCCGTTTCGGTGAGGGGGCAGAACGTGCCGGAAAATCCGGTGCCGACTGGTTGCATCTCGACATCATGGATGGCCATTTCGTCCCGAACATTTCCTTCGGCCCGCAGGTGGTCAAAGCCATCCGCCCGCTCACCAAATTGTTTTTCGACGTTCACCTCATGTGTTCCAAACCGGAGATTTTGTTTGAAGCGTTCGCCAAGGCCGGGGCGGACGAAATGATCATCCACGTCGAACTCGGTGACCAAATTCCGTCTCTCATCCAAAAAATAAAAGCGCTTGGCAAGAAAGTTGGCCTTGCCGTCAATCCGCCCACGGCAATTACCGCTGCTGAGCCATTTCTCGACCAGATTGATCTCCTGCTGGTGATGACGGTCAATCCCGGTTTCGGCGGACAGGAATTCATCCGCGAAGGCTTGTCCAAGATTAAGCAGGCAGCGGCCTGGCGTCGTGAAAAGAATTTATCCTACCGCATCAGCGTGGACGGCGGCATCAACGACCAGACCGGCGCCGATTGTGCCCGCGCCGGCGCGGATACCTTTGTGGCGGGCACAAGTTTGTATGGTGCCAGCGAGCTAAAGTCAGCCGTCACCCAATTGCGCCGGAGGGTGAGCGAGGCTTCTCCTCGCTGAAGGGATTAAACAAATTGTTCCGACTCTTGCGATGGGGTGAACACCCCATAGTGTCGGCCAAAGCTTTCGATTTATAGTCATTGAGTGATGAAACAAATTCGCCGGTTAAAATCCTAAAATCGCAATGACTTTACTGATCAAAATTCCTGTTCTGCTTTGTTTGCTGGCTTGCACAACCGTGTCGGTGCAGGCACAAGCGGCGGTTCCACCGCCGATGCCAGCCTATCAAGCGCTGCCCGCCGCGCAGTTGGACCAGTTGTTCGGACCGATTGCGCTATATCCCGACCCGTTGATTGCCGAAATTCTGCCAGCGTCCACCTTTCCCACGCAAATTGTGCTCGCTGACCGTTATATCACGGGTGGCGGGGATTCCAACCAGATTGGTCAGCAACCGTGGGACGCCAGCGTTCAGGCGGTGGCCCGCTATCCCAGCGTGTTGAAATGGATGGATGACAACTTGAATTGGACGACGCAGGCGGGACAGGCGTTTCTCAATCAACAGCCGGACGTGATGAACTGCATCCAACGGCTGCGCGCCACGGCTTCCAAACTGGGCAACTTGCAATCATCGCCGCAGCAACAGGTGATTGCTGACGGAAGCGACATTGAAATTGTTCCGGCGGATCCCCAGGTGATTTATGTGCCTGTCTATCAGCCAGACCAGGTTTATTACGACGCACCTTACGGCGCGCCATTCATCACCTTTGGCATCGGCTGGCCGTTCGGATTATGGATGGATTACGATTGTAATTGGGGAGGAGGCAATCTCATTTTCTGGGGCCACGGCTATTCGCGTCCGGCCAACTGGTGGCATGAATCTTCACGCCAGCGGGACATGGGGCATACTGGGGTTTGGCGATCAGATTATCATCCCGGCGCGGTCGCGGCCAACCGGGGCGACCGGGGTTATGGCGGTAACGCAATATCGCATTCGCCGTCTCCGGCGGTCATACGCCAGGAACAGGCCCACCCGGCTCCACAAAACATCGAACGTTCAACCAGCATTTCCCGACCTACGCCCGCTCCCGATGAACACGCCGCAGCCATCAGCCGGTCGGAATCAAACGGGGCGTTCATTGGCATACAAAGTCCGAGGGATACGAGAACTTATAGTAACCGAGGCCAGGAAAGTATTCAGTCGTTCACCCATTCTGCGCCGGTTTCACGTCCAGCACCTTCTAGTGGTGGCGGTTTTAGTGGCGGTGGCAACCATGGAGGTGGTGGTGGCGGTGGTCGTGGTGACAAGCGCTAATTTTAATTCCTATGATTTTCAAAACAATTTCGCTGATGAAAATAAATTTATTCAAAATGTTGCGTCCGGCTCCAATGCTGGCAATGGGATTGGGTTTGATGCTGCCCATTTGTGTCTCCGCGCAAGAGGAACAGACTTTCAATTCGCCCAACGACGCCCTCAACGCGCTGGTGGCGGCGGCAAAAACCAATGACACGAACGCGCTGCATTTGATTTTCGGGCCGGCCGGACACGAATTGATTTCACCCGATGTTATCCAAGCCACCGACGAATATAAAATGTTCGTTCAGCACCTGACGGAAAAGACTGAGCTGAGCACGAATTCAGATGCAAACATCACCTTGGAAGTTGGGGCGAATGGCTGGCCGTTTCCCATTCCGCTGGTGCAGCATAATGGCCAGTGGTTCTTCGATACCGCCGCCGGCAGTGCAGAAATCCTTGCCCGCCGCATCGGTCGGGACGAAATCGGCGCGATTGATGTTTGCCAGGCCTATGTGGATGCGCAACGCGAATATGCCAGCCAGGATCGGCTGGGAGACGGCGTGCTCGCCTATGCGCAGTTTCTCCGCAGCACGCCCGGCACCCACGACGGACTTTTCTGGCCGGCGAAACAGCCGGGTGAAGAATTAAGTCCTTTGGGGCCGCTGATCGCCCAGGCGCGGGTGGACGGCTATCATCGCACGGCAAAAATGCTCAACGACGAACAGGCACCGTATCATGGATACTATTTCAAAATCCTGACCCGCCAGGGAAAGCGCGCACCCGGCGGCAAGTATGATTACATCATCAATGGCCGGATGATTGCCGGATTTGCGCTCGTCGCGTGGCCAGCCGAATGGGGCAACACTGGCGTGATGACCTTCGCCGTCAATCAGCAAGGCAGGATTTATCAAAAAAACCTCGGACCCAAGACCGTGAAAATCGCCAAGGCCATGACCGCTTATGACCCTGACGACACCTGGACTCCGGCACAGTGAAAAATGAAACGACCGATAATGAGGCAATCGTTGCCACCGGTCTGACCAAATGGTTTGGCGCAGGCGAGACCAAGGTGACGGCGGTGAATCAGGTC
Source organism: uncultured Verrucomicrobiae bacterium (assembly GCA_963764175.1). GTDB lineage: Bacteria > Verrucomicrobiota > Verrucomicrobiia > Limisphaerales > UBA11358 > UBA11358. Next base: position 368,404 of record CAVXRE010000017.1, read on the forward strand.
GGGCTGGTCGCGCATTTTGGCGAGATGTTGTTCATCGTCGGCCCCTCCGGCAGCGGTAAGACGACCATGCTCAGCATGATTTCGGGCATCCTGCGGCCCAACGCCGGCAACGTCAAAGTCAAGGGAGCCGATATTTGGACGTTGAACAATGACCAGTTGGCGGATTTTCGTCTGAACACGATTGGCTTCGTGTTTCAGGATTACCACCTGTTTCCACGGTTGACCACGGCGGAGAATGTCGCGATCCCGCTTATTTTGAAACAGCGGAACTGGGACGAATCCATCACCGAGGCGAGGCAATACCTTGAAATCGTCGGCCTGAAAGACCGGGGTGAAATTTTGCCGGTCAAGCTTTCAGGTGGCGAGCAGCAGCGGGTGGCGATTGCGCGGGCAATCATCAGCCAACCGGAGATTCTGATTCTCGACGAACCGACCGCCTCTCTCGATGGTGACACCGGGAGGATGATCATCGCCTTTGTCAAAGAGAAAATTCTTAACGAAAAGCGCTGCATCTTGATTGTCACACATGATGCACGCATCAATGAATATGCGGATCGAATCCTTCACATGGAAGATGGACATCTCACCGCCGAAGACAAGGGAACCGAATGAATACCGACCAACCTAATCCCGAAGTTAAAGCGGTTGAGCCAAAGTCGGAAACTGCCACACCCAAGCCCGACCCCAAAGCAATCGAACTGACACACGATGCCAAAGCGGCCAAATCCGTGCCTGAAATCAAAGCCCAAACTAAATCGGAAGTTAAGCCCGAGGCCAAATTTGATGCCAAAGCCGTCGCACCCAAGAAGAAAATTGGAAACAAGATCATTTTTGCCATCGCCATCGTCGGCATTTTAGCCGGATTGGTTGCCGCCTATATTTTTGGCCTGGAACGGAAGGCGCAGCCGCCCGTGTTCAAGCCGGTGAGCAATCCGTTCGAGACGGCCATCTATGCCAATGGCATGATTGAGAGCGAACAGCCGAACGGGGCTAACATCAATATCTTCCCGCAAGTTTCCGGCCCGATCACCCAGGTGCTGGTGCAGGAAGGCGAGCAGGTAAAGGCTGGCACTCTGCTTTTCACCATTGAAGATTCTTTGCAGAAGGCCAACACGGAACTGGCCAAAGCCAGCCTGAAAGCGGCACGCGACCAATACGACAAGCGCCGCGCATCCTATGACATTGATCTAAAATCGGTCAGCAAGGACGTGCTGGATACGGCGGAAGATGCCGTCACTGAGACGACCGCCGCGCTGAAGGCCGCCAACGCGCTGCTGCAATACTATTCAGTCAAAGCGCCGGTTGACGGAGTGGTGCTGGCGGTCAACACGGCAGTCGGTGGCTATGTGTCGCCACAGGGCAACTATGACACCTACACCGAGCTGTTCGACCCGCTCGTGGTCATGAGCGGGCCACAAGATTACATGGATGTGCGTTGTTATGTGGACGAGATACTGGTCTCACGGTTGCCGTCGCACTGGCATATTAAGGCGCAGATGCAGATTACCGGGACGGACATCAAGGTGCCGCTGGAGTTCGTCCGAGTGCAGCCTTACATCTCACCCAAGATTGAGCTGTCCAATGAAAAACAGGAGCAGGTGGATCTGCGTGTGCTCCCGGTGATTTTCCGTTTTGAGAAAAAGGATGCCCCGGTCTATCCCGGCCAAATGGTGGATGTTTTCATCGGGCAGGAAACAACTGGAGAAAACGCGACGAACAATTTTTGATATGAGATACAGCGGCATCCTGCGGATCGGCTTCAAGCTGCTGGTCAATGATCGCGGCAAGTTTTTTGCGTTGTTGATCGGGATCACCTTTGCCGTGTTCCTGATGATGGAAATGACCGCTTTGTTTGCCGGCATTCTCAACAAGGCCTTTTCGCCGGTCACCAATATCGGTGCGGCGATGTGGATCATGGACCCGGCGGTCAACACGGCCAGCAGTCCGATTCCCATGCCGGGATATGTGCTGGACGCGGCGCGCAGCATGGACGGGGTCAGCTATGCGGTGCCGCTATTCATGGGCGGCGCGCTGGTCAAGCTCGCCAGCGGCGCCTATCAAGGGGTCAATGTCGTTGGCATGGACGACGAAAGCCTGTTTGGCCGGCCCGCGCTCGAACAGGGCAATATTCTGGACATTTATGCCGACAATACATTCTTCGTGGTGGACGATCCGGAAATATCCAAGCTGGGGGATCCGAAAATCGGCACCACGTTTGAACTCAATGACCATCGCGGAAAGATTGTGGGCATCGCCAAAGTCGTTTCCAACGGGCTGAACGGTGTGCCAACGCTCTATACCACCTACAACCGCGCGGTCGAATACCTGCCTTCGACGCGATTCACCTTATCCTACGTTCTGGTGCAGCCGAAGAACGCCGCCGCCATCGCCGGGATCAAAAAGCAGGTGGCCAAACTCGGCTATGTCGCCTTTACCAAAGACGAATTCGACAACAAGATCAGCAATTTCTACGTCTATCAGACGGGTATTGGCACCAACATCCTCTTGATGACCATCATCGCCTTTGTCGTCGGCTTGTCCATCTCGGGCCAGACTTTCTACACCTTCATCCTGGAAAACCTGGAAAAATTTGGCGCGTTGAAAGCCATCGGGGCCAAGGGACGGGAGCTGATTTACATGATCCTCTTCATGGCATTCTTTACCGCCATGATTGGCTACGGCCTCGGCATCGGCATGGTGACGCTGATGATCGTCCTTGCCAAATCCAGATTACCGAATTACGCCGCGACGATCACGTTCTGGAACCTGGGGCTGGCCTTCGGCATGGTTTTGCTGATTGCCGGAATCTCAAGTTATATCGGCATCCGCAAGGTTCTCAAAATCGAACCATTCGACATTTTCCGGGGGTAGCCATGAACCATTCGATGAAAACCATGTTCTCACTACCGAAAGCCAAAACCCGAATGGTCATCGTTTTCTTGGCGTGTCTGGCTCTATTCGCCGGTTGCAGCTTCGCGCCAAAATATGCGGAGCCATCCGTTCAAACCCCGGCTGCCTTCAAAGAAATGTCGCCGTCCCAAGCCGGCCAAACTGACGGCTGGAAAACCGCCGAGCCAAGCGATGATGTCCTTCGCGGCCAATGGTGGGAAATGTTTCACGAGCCGGAGCTGAACGCTTTTGAAAGCCAGGTGGGCGCTTCCAATCAGACGGTCGCCGTTGCGCTGGCGAATTTTCTTGCCGCGCGGGCGGTGGTGAAACAATCCCGGTCACAGTATTTCCCGACCGTAACCGCCAACCCTTCGGTCACGAGGTCGCGACAAACCTCATCTCAAAACCAATCCAGTTCGTCATCGTCAGCCTCAACTTTTACTGAATATTCACTGCCCTTTGACGCCTCTTGGGAGCCGGATTTCTGGGGGCGCATTCGCAACACGGTGAAAGCTAATTCGCTGGAAGCGCAAGCCACGCTGGCCGATCTCGAAAATGTGCGGCTGACGGTGCAGGCGGAAGTGGCGGTGGATTATTTTCAGCTGCGCGTGCTGGATGCGCAGAAGCAGCTTTTGGATGCGACGGTGATCGCCTATCAGGAATCGCTCAAGCTGACCCAAGCCCAGTATGGCGCGGGCCTGGCATCTGACCAGGACGTTGCGCAGGCTGAAACGCTGCTCAACACCACGCTCGCGCAGGCCACCGACCTCGGCATCCAGCGTGCGCAGCTTGAACACGCCATCGCGACGCTCCTTGGTCAACCGGCCTCATCATTTTCCATCGCCACCAATTTGCTGACTACAAAACCAATCGCCATTCCCTTCGGAGTTCCGTCACAACTGCTCGAACGCCGTCCCGACATTGCCGCCGCCGAACGCCGCGTTGCCGAGGCGAACGCCCAAATTGGTGTGGCGCGCGCGGCTTATTATCCGACCATCACCTTGAGCGGTGCGGCGGGATACCAGAACACGTCCGTGCAAAATCTCTTTTCCGGGCCGGGTCTGGTCTGGTCCGTCGGTGCGACGCTGGCGCAAACGCTTTTCGACGGCGGCTTGCGCAAAGCGGTCACCGAACAGTCCCGCGCGATTTATCAGGGCACCGTTGCGAATTACCGTCAGACCGTGCTTACGGCTTTTCAGGAAGTCGAAGACAATTTGTCGGCGCTACGAATCTTGTCGCAGGAACTCAAGCAACAAAATGTCGCTGTGGCGTCGTCGCAGCGCTACCTGAACCTTGCCAACGTCCGCTACCAATCAGGCTTGGACATTTACCTCGATGTGATCGCCGCGCAAACCGCGCTGCTGAACAATCAGCGGACGGCGCTGAACCTCCAGATGGAGCAACTAACGGCCAGCGTCCAATTGATCAAGGCGCTGGGTGGTGGTTGGGATGTTTCGCATGAAACGACAGCGGCCATTCCTTGAGCGCCACGCCTGGCCAAAATGGCTGCTCAAGTGCCCGATTATCCAGAAAGGGCGGTGAACATGCTCCACTGGTTGCATTCTCTTCTGCCTCACATCCCTCATTACGGATATGTGCTCGTCTTCATTGTCGCGTTTTTGAACAACCTCGGTTTTCCCCTGCCGGGGGAAACAATTCTTTTGGGAGCCGGATTTGTTTTGGGGAAAACTGCGGATTCACTGTGGCAACCCATGGTGGCCGGAACGGCGGCCTGTTTTCTGGGCGGCATCGGTGCCTTCTGGCTGGGGCGGCGGCTGGGCCGGGGCAGCTTGGAAAAAATCCGCTGGCTCCATCTCACGCCCGAACGGATGAAGTGGCCCGAACGATTTTTTAAACGGCATGGTGATAAGACGGTTTTTATCGCGCGGTTCATCTTTTTGTTCCCTCCGGTCATGGTCAATCTGCTGGCTGGCATGTCACAAATGCCCTGGCGCATTTTTCTGGTTTACGACCTTACGGGGTCGGCGGCCTATGCTACCACCTACACTCTGATTGGATATTTTTTCGGAAAGAAGTGGAAGCTGCTCGAATCTTGGTTGGGGCCTACGGCACTTTATCTGATTTTTGCGGGGCTGGTCATCGTAGTTCTAAGCGTGCTGTTCAGATATTCTCTCTCCGGCTATTGGGCGCGTATTTTCCCGAAAAAGCGGCAGTGACAATGAACATGGCGGCTCATTTTATGGGGTGTTCACCCCATTGTGCGACCAACTGCGCAGGAGCAATGTGATGCTGGCAGGCGTGCCGATCAGATTAAACGTGATTTCTTAAATGCGCCATGAGCCGGACGACACCAAACAATGAAAGGAAATATTATGTTAAGCAAAGTCAAAACCCTGAAGGGTTACAGGTTGGACGCTCTGGACGAACTGGATGGTAAAATCGGGAAAGTCAAAGAATTCTACTTTGATGACCGGTTCTGGACCATTCGTTATCTGGTAGCTGAAACGGGAACCTGGCTTGCGAGCCGAAAGGTGCTGATTTCGCCCTACGCGCTGGTTGCCATATTCAACGAAGAGAAAACAATTGACGTCGCTCTGACCAAAAAACGGATTGAAGACAGCCCCTCCCTGGACACCGACAAGCCCGTTTCCCGCCAATTCGAGGATTCGTTCTATGGGTATTATGATATTCCAGTGTATTGGGCTGGCCCACACCGTTGGGGATATTGTCCTGACATCGAGCGTGACCGTGGACAATGGAAAGTATTTACTCCCGCGCAGAAATCGTGGGATCCCCATTTGCGCAGCACGCACGCGGTAAGCGGCTATTACATCCACGCCACCGACGGCGAGATTGGCCATGTGGAAGATTTTATCATTGATGATGAAACGTGGGAAATCCGTTATCTCATCGTGAACACCAGTAATTGGTGGGCTGGGAAAAAAGTCCTGGTATCACCGCAATGGATTGATCGTGTCAGTTGGGACGATAAAACAGTCTTTATCAATCTTTCCCACGAGGCCATCAAGCAGTCACCGGAATATACGGACGAGTCTCTGCTGACCCGCGATTATGAAATCGGTCTGCATGGCCACTACAATCGGAAAGGATACTGGGTAGATGAACTGGTGAACAGTTAACCTATGCCAGTTGCTTCACTCGTTTCTGCCCCCGCTGCAATTGCTGTTCCGACCAGCAATTCCACGAATGGC
>CAVXRE010000018.1:0-70308 GCA_963764175.1 uncultured Verrucomicrobiae bacterium
ATCACAGCCACGCTATTGTCGTAGCCGATGGCCTGGAGGGTTCCGGACACGTAAGGCACGTTGTCCCATTCGACGTGGCCCTGGACATTGAGGGTTTGACGCCCCAAACTGACGCCGTTTGTGAATAATTCAACCGCCTGGCAATTGCCAAAGGCCCAGACATTGATCGGCTGTCCGGGTGATGTCCAGTTCCAGTGCGGGAAGACGTGCAACACGGGTTTGAACGTCCAATTGGCTTGATAATAGTAGAAAAGGTCCTTGGGAAAACCGCAGGTGTCCACAATGCCGAAGTGCGAGTTGATGCAGGGCCAGCCATAGGGCGTGGGCTCGCCGCGATAATCAAAGCCCGTCCAGCAGAACCCGCCGGAGGACCAAGGACGGGCAGAGTAATATTGCCACCATGCTTCCGCCGTCTCTCCCCAGCCCACCGCGGGGTTCTCAATGTCGTAACCCCAGACATAGCCGTTGACCGTGTCATTGGTATATATGCCACGATCCGTGACCTGGCTGGAAGTTTCCGTGCCAATGATGGGCCAGCCCGGGTTGTTGGAGTGGAACGTATCCTGTTGTCCCAGTTGATAATTGAAACCGTTGACGTCCAAAACCGAACTGAAGCCGCTGCCCCACGAATTCAGGGCGGCGGTACACAAGCGCGTTGAATCCATTGAGTGGACCAGGTTTTGCATCACCTGCATGATCGAAGCGCCGGTGGGAGTGCCCTGGAGGGTTTCTTCATTCGCGAGCGACCACATGAACACCGAAGGATGATTCCGGTCGCGGCGAATTTGACGGCTCAGTTCGCTCAATGGCTCCGCATTGGTCCCGATGCGGCGGTTTTCATCCAGCACCAGCATCCCCAACTGGTCGCAGGCATTGAGCAATTCCGCAGTCGGCTCGTTATGCGAGGTCCGATAACCATTCACACCCATCTCCTTCAAGCGCTCGACGCGGAAATACTGCAGCCGGTCCGGCAGCGCCGAACCCACGCCTGCCATGTCCTGGTGGTTGCACATCCCCTGGATCCACACGTGCTTGCCATTGATTAAAACGCCGTTGGTTGAATCAATCGAAACCGTCCGCACACCAAATGGAGTGTTGTAAATATCCGCGACCGCGTTCTGATTGCTGACCGTGGTGACCATTCTGTAAAGATAGGGCGTTTGCAGCGACCACAGATTGGCCGTCAATGCCACGCTCTGCGTCACAATCAAATCGTGCCCGGCTGGTACGCTCACTGCCGAAGTGACGGTGGCGACCGCGTTGCTGCTGGCATCAAAAATTGTTGAGGTCAAACTGCCGCTGGCCGTGGCCGATCCGCTTTGGTTGGTGACATCGGTCTGCACGGTGATGGTTGCATTGGAACCCACCAGCGAAGTGGTCGCCACATAAGTTCCCCATTCCGCCACGTGCACGGGATTCTCCGTCGTCAGCCAGACATGCCGGTAAATGCCGGCGCCTTCATAAAACCAGCCCTCAAACCGGCTGGCGTCCACCCGCACCACCAGCACGTTGGTTCCGCCCGGATTGGCGTAGGGAGTCACATCAAAATAAAAGCTGCTGTAGCCGCTGACATTCCGCCCCAAAATGTGTCCGTTCAACCACACCAGGCAGTTGCGGTAAACACCGTCAAATTCCAGCCACAGCGACTGGCCGGAATAGCTGGCGGGCAGGGTGAACGTGTGCCGATACCAGCCAACGTTGTTGGTCCCAAAACTCGAATTGCCGACAGGTTTGAAGCCATGTCCTCCATCGGCGCTCGAATTGAAGGGCAGTTCCACCACCCAGTCGTGGGGCAGGTTTAACAAACGCCAGGCGCTGTCGTTGTAGTTCGTTTGAACAAACGAAGCGTTTTCCCCAACGTGGTTTGCGACGGGATCAATCCGGATGGTTTCCATGTAGGTTTCGGAGTCGGTATTCGTCGCGGAGCCCACTTCGTTGGCATCCAGCTTGGCCAGATCGGTGATTTCGGGATAAAAAGTGACGTTCGTATCCGCGGGATTGGTCAGCACATCCGGCGGATCTCCCAACTGGAAATGCCAGCCGGCGTCCAGCGACAGCCGCCCGCGGGGGGAAGCAGTGAAACTGACCATGGTGTTGGCGGCAATCGTATTGGGCGGAATGGCTTGATCGAGAATGCCGTTGATGATGAGTGTGTAGTTGCTGCCGTAAACCAACGGCGCGGTGGTGAGAATGACCGACGAATTGTTGGCGGCAAGGGACGCGGCAGTGATGGCGGTGCCGTTGGCCAGCACATAGTTCGCAACAGTGGTTGCGCTGGCCGCTTGAAGCACCTTTGAAAAGTCCACTTCCACGCTCGTTGTGCCGATGTTGTAGGCGTCCAAAACCACCGGTGGATTTGTGTCGAGCGTCACCGAAAGCGCCACCGGAGCGCTGGTCACCGTGCCATAACTGTTGGTCACCACCAGTTCATACGAACCGGTGTTGGTGAGCGCCGCGGTCAACGCCAGCATGTTGGTGTTGGCCCCGGAAATGTTGGCGTATCCGCCGCCGTTGTTGAACTGCCATTGGTAGTAAAGAGGCACCGCGCTCGACACGCTGGCAGCGAAGGTCACCGGTGTTCCGACAAACACATTGTTCATCGGCGACACAGTAAGCTGGTTGATCGTTGCCGGAGTTACGGTCAGGGTGACCGGAGCGCTGGTCACCGCGCTGTAACTGTTGGTCAGCACCAGTTGATACGAACCAGTATTTGTGATCGCCGCAGTCAGCGCCAGGGTGTTGGTGTTGGCCCCGGAAATGTTGGCGTATCCGCCGCCGTTGTTGAACTGCCATTGGTAGTAAAGGGGCAGCGCACCTGTCACGCTGGCCGTGAAGGTCACCACCGTCCCGCCGAACACGTTGTTCGTTGGCGACACAACAAGCTGGTTTATACTCGGCACGTTTGCAGGCACCAATCCGAGGTCGAAAACCGCGTCAAATCCTTGAGTGCTGCCAAAGCTGATTGTTCCGCCACCAGTTGGAAAAAGCCCAATCTGACCTCCGGCATACAGATTGTTGGTGGCAACGGCGAGCGCCTCCCAGCCGCTGGTCGAACTGGCCTTGCCGAACGAATAAGCGTACGTCGAGCTTGATGCCAGCGGTGTGGACAGGCCGGCCCATTGCAGCCAGTCGCCGTCGTTGAAGGTGACATTCGCCGAAGTGTAGGTTTGCAGCAATGTTTCATTGCCGCCAGACACGGAATAGACATGGAGGTAATAGGGCTGGGGCGTTCCGATGCCGCTGTAATTACCCAGTCCGGATGTCATTAAAGACACTGACGTCAATACGTATCCAGCCGAATTGGTTCCCGTGGTGAAGGTCTGTCCAGGCTCACCAACGCTTGGATTGTTTATGGCGTTATCAGTGTAATAATTCAGACCGCCGGGAGAGGTTTGGTTTCCAGCGGTGCTCAATTGGGAGATGTCGTTCGTTCCCGGAATTGGGGCGGTCGCACCCAAATCGGTAAGAGTTTGCGCACGGGTTGTCCCCGCCAAAACCATCAGGACACACGCCGCCAGCACCGTCCTTGCGGTATAACTGGCAGAAGGCAGTTCAAAAATGTTCAAATACCTGATGAATCCAAGAGATTTGCCACAGAGCCACATTACCGGGGGTATGCGTTGCATAGAATTGCTTATGTTTTTCGATTACACCAATCCCCGCAGTGAGAATATTCACGGGGGGAATATACTCCCCCAGTTTAAATGAAATTTGGAAAAATTCAAGTCGGATTTTATTATGAGTATTTGTCTTGATGAAAATTAGGCAGGCCAAAAATCTGGCGGCATCGTTGCCGGATTTGACGCCAAGCCGCTGGCGTCCTGGACTTGGGAATTTCAAGAAAATGACCAAACGCTGCCGGGTTGCCGAAAAAACTCGCCGCGGCGCGTCCGCTTTTTCATTGTGTCGGCGTGCATCTGGCCCATTTGCGACTTCGTGACTTCCGCAATTACGCGCGGCTGGATGTTAATTTTTCACCAGGCCTCCACCTGCTGCTCGGCGACAACGCGCAAGGCAAGACGAACATTCTCGAAGCGGTTTATCTCATGGCCACGCTGCGGTCGTTCCGCGGCGTCGGCGGCGCGCAAATGATCCGGCACGGCGCAAAGGGATATTTCACCGGCGGCAACGTGGTGGGGCGGGGCGACCGCGAAATCAAAATCTACTGGTCGGCGCATGAACGGAAACTGGCGCTGGACGGACAGCCGGTGAAAAAGCTGACCGATTACCTCGGCGTGTTGCGCACGGTGGTGTTTTGCACCGAGGATTTGCAACTGGTGAAGGGCGCGGCGCGCGCGCGCCGCCGGTTTCTGGATTTGCTCCTCGCGCAAACTCGGCCCGATTATCTGCCGCTCCTTCAGCGTTACATGCGCGCCGTGCGCGCCCGCAACGCACTGCTCAAGCACCGTTCCACGGACGAGGCCGCCCTCGACAGTTTTTCGCAGGAACTCGTGAAGCTCGGCGATGAAATCATCCGCGCCCGGCGTGAACTCGTTCCCAAATTTTCCCCGCTGGCGCGGCTGGCTTGCCGCCGCATCTCAAACGACGCCGAGGAATTGCGCATCGAATATCAGCCCAGCGTGAAAAGGGATTTCGCCGTGGAACTCGCGCAATCCCGTTCACGGGAGCGGACGTATCGCTCCACGCTTGTCGGCCCGCACCGGGACGATTTGCAACTGTTGCTCAACGAAAAATCCGCCGCGCAATTTGGCAGCGAGGGCCAGAAGCGCACGCTGGCCATCGCGCTGAAAATGGCGCAGTCGGAATATCTCGCCGGCATCCACGGCTCGCCGCCGATTCTGTTGATTGACGACGTGATGGGCGAACTGGACGTGAAACGCCGCAGCGGCTTTCTGCCGTTGCTGGAACATGTGCGCAAGGCCGGCGGCCAGGTGTTCATGACCGCCACCGAGGAAAACTGGCCGGGTGAACTGGGCCGCGATTTGCAGCGGTGGGACGTTCAGGCTGGCACGCTCAAACGGAGCTAGTGTGCCGGGGCGTTTGTCGAGGATTCAAAATAATGTTTCGGAGGGAACAAGTATCCCAGGCGCAGGGACTGGTTGTAACTGTCTATCATGCGCGACTGGTAATTGCGAAATTTGATGATGGCTTCGACTTGTTCCGGGAAGCGTTCTTCATTCAGCGGAAGTTTTTCACCGGGGTCCTTGGCCAGATCATAAGCCGTTACCGCGTCCCGGTTGAAGCAAACCGTTACTTTGGTCATCTTCCGGCTGATGGCTGAAATATAATCGGCATAGGCGTCCATGCTGAAAATATATTTTCGCGGCGGGACACCGCGCAAAACCGATTCCCCTTGGAATTTCGACTGGTCGTATGGAAATCCAAGCAGGTCCAGCAGGGTGGGAATGATGTCCACATGCGAAGTCAGGAATTTTATCGCTTGCGGCTGGACGAGTTTGGGCTGCCAGAAGAGCACTGGCACGCGATACATTTCGCCGAAACTGCCGAAACTGTGGCCCCAAACACCGGGATGTTCTTCAAACGCCTCGCCGTGATCACCGACAAAGACAAACACAGTGCGATCCGCCATCCCCGTTTGCGCAAGATGGTCATAAATGCGTTGGAGTTGGGTGTCGAGTGCCCGAAGGTTGTTGTAATAAGCCTGTTTTTTGGCGTCTCCCGGCAAAATCCGGAATTGAGGCCCGTAGTCCGAATAAGGCCAGTGCGGGATGAACGACCAATAAACGCCTAGAAACGGTTCCTGCGCGCGGTCAAGCCGGGCCTGCAAAAAGTCAAAGCTGTCTATTTCATTGCGCGCCATGTCAGTCGGCGCCGGACGGCGCCCTGGCGGCAGCGTTTCCATGTTGTCAAATTCATGCAGCCCGTTGTTCAAAAACAAGAATTGTGGAAACCAATAGGCCGGCGCGGTGGGATGAATCAGGAAATAGTCGTACTCTTTCGGGAAATAACGGTTGAGCGTCGGGATGACGACGGATTGTTCCATGGGAAATATTTTTTGGCCCGGTGGCGGGTACAGACCCGTGAAAATTGAAAAAGCCGACTGCGCGCTGTTGTTTGCCGCCGCCTGATGATTTGAAAAATACAGACCTTCACGCTTGATCTTCCACAAAAACGGCATCGGCATCTGGTTCCCGGCAGAAGTATCGAAGATGTAATCAGAGCCGGTGCTTTCGAGGACAAAAATCAACACATTCCAGGGTTTGCCATCGGTCGTCAACGCGGGTTCCCGCTTGGGTGCGGGTGGACGATTGTCCGGGATCACAAATGCCCCATCCACCAGCCTGATGGAATGCTGCTGAAAATCACCGGGCAAATTAGTTTGCTCTGCATAATAGTTGTTTTTGTGGAATTGGGCGTCCAACAGATCATGCGTCGCATCAATCAAAAGATAGATGACCGGATTCAAGGCGACTTCCCTGGATATTTTCTGGGGACAAGGCACCCATTGCACGATGAAAATCATACCCAGCAAGATGACGACGAAACGTCCGCCAATTCGCCTTAACCCATCCATCCACACCAACGCCAGCAAAAAGACCAGCAATGGCGCCAGGATAAAAAGGATGTCTTGCAGAATCAGCATCCGGAAAAAGTCGTCAACACCGAACATATCCGGCGCCATTGTTAGAAAGGTGAGTGTCAGACCGGTGTCCAATTGAAGAAGCAATTCATAATGTGTGCGCTCAATCACCGCCAGCAAAAGCAAAACTACGATCACGACCACGCCTTCGGTGATTTTAAAAAGGGTTGCAGCCGCCAAATTCGGGAATCGCCAGGACAGCCAGCGCTTCAATCCCAAATGGCAAAACCCGACCAGGCCGATGAAGATAAAATCGCTTATTGGAGTCTTTAAAAATCCGCTGAACGGCACGGCGCTGGGCTGGAGTCTCTCGACTTGGGAAAGATGCGGATAATAAATGATGATGCCCAGCTCGATGCGATAGGCCAAAACCATCACAATCAAAGCCGCCATGAAAGCCATCCAGACTCTTTCACTTTCTACCGCCGCCAGAAAAGAGCCGGCAGCCTGGCTTAATTTGCGCGCATAAGACGTGTTCATCCCCGGTGTTATCGCAATGACAAGAAAGCTGACCACGGGCTGCTTTGCAAGGCAATCCGATAATCACCGAAGCGCCTTGAAAAAAATGTGCCTTTGCCGCCGCTTCGTGGTTAAATTGTGCCCATGCGAATTTTGTCAGGCATCCAGCCCAGCGGCGCGCTGCATCTCGGAAATTATTTCGGGATGATGAAGCCCGCCATCGAGCTCCAGGAAAAAGGCGAGACGCTTTATTTCATCGCGGATTATCATTCAATGACGTCGCTGACCGATGCCGCGCAGCGGCGCAAAAACACCTTGGATGTGGCGCTGGACTTCCTCGCCTGCGGACTGGACCCGGAGAAAACCGTTTTCTTCCGCCAATCCGACGTGCCGGAAGTGACCGAACTCACGTGGCTGCTTTCCACGGTCACTCCGATGGGGCTGCTTGAGCGGGCGCACAGCTACAAGGACAAAATCGCCAAAGGCATCGCGCCGAGTCACGGCCTGTTTGCCTATCCGGTGCTCATGGCGGCGGACATCTTGATTTACGATTCAAACATTGTGCCCGTCGGGCGCGACCAGAAACAGCACGTCGAAATGACGCGCGACATCGCCATCAAGTTCAACGAGCAATACGGCCAGACGTTCGTGATTCCCGAACCGCAAATCCGCGACGAAGTCGCCGTGGTGCCCGGGACGGACGGCCAGAAGATGAGCAAGAGCTACGGCAACACGATTGAAATCTTCGGCGACGAGAAGGCCATCCGCAAAAAAATCATGGGCATCGTCATGGACAGCCGCACGCCTGCAGAGCCAAAACCCGACGCGGACAGGAATCTCGCCATTCAACTCTTGAAACTCGTGGCGCCGGCTGAAGTTGGAAACGATTTGGAAAGTCGCCTGCGCGCCGGCGGCCTCGGCTATGGCGACTTGAAGAAGGCCTTGTTCGAGAACTACTGGAATTATTTTTCCGACGCGCGGAAGAAACGCGCGGAACTGGTTGCCAGCCCTGGCTTCGTGAGCAAAGTCCTGGCCGATGGCGCCCAAAAGGCGCGGATGAAAGCGCGGGAAGTCTTGAAGCGCGCGCGGAAAAACTGCGGGCTGGAGTAAATTGTTGTGTCGGCGCTGTGCGCCGATTTTCGAGCCACAGGCTCGACGCTACATTATTTTCAACTTCGGCAAATCCTGCGAATCCACCAGGCCCACCGGCTCGCGTTTGGCGTTCACAACAATCAAATCGTCAATGTTCCGTTCATTGAAGATTTTCAACGCCTCGGCGGCGAGCGCGTTTTCGCAGATGCAGATCGGATTGCGCGTCATCACCTTTTTCAACGGCTGGATCAGCAGATTTTCGTCTGCGGCCATGCGGCGGCGGAAATCACCATCAGTGAACACGCCGACGAGCTTGCCGCGCGCGTTCACCACGCTCAGGCTGCCGGACTTGGCGTGCGTCATCACGAGCAAAGCGTCCCTGACGGGCAGGTTTTCGCCCGCGATGGCGTTGCGCTCGCCGGCCCGCATGATGTCACCCACGCGCAGCAGCATCGCGCGGCCAATTGCACCGCTCGGATGATATTTCGCATAATCCTTCTGCTTGAAACCGCGCGCCTGCAACACCGCCATCGCCAGCGCGTCGCCCATCACGAGCATCGCGGTGGTGCTGGAGGTCGGCGCGAGATTGAACGGACAGGCTTCCTTGGGAACCTTGACGTTCAGCGCCGCATCACTGTGCCTGGCCAGCGATGATTTCAAATTTCCGGTCAGAGAGATCATTTTGACGGAAAATCGCTTCAGCGCGGGGAGCAGGTTCAACAATTCCTCCGATTCGCCGGAATAGCTCAACGCCAGGACCACGTCGCCGTCGTTGACAATGCCGAGGTCACCGTGCAGGGCGTCCACGCTGTTGAGGACGACCGCTGTGGAACCGGTGCTGGTGAGCGTGGCGGCGATTTTCCGTCCGACGTTCCCCGATTTGCCGATGCCGACAACAACGATTTTGCCGCGACGGCGCAGCGCTTCGACAATCATTTCCATCGCGCCGTCAAATGATGGGTTGAGTTGGGCGCGCACGGCCTTGAGCGCGGCGATTTCGATGTCAAATACTTTGCGGGCTTGGTCAAGATGGCTCACGCGTTGAGTTTGTCATGGGCGCGCGGCGGTTTCAACCGTGTTTCGGCGGTTGGAAAATCAAGCCGGGTGCCGTGGCGTTTTCGCTGGCAGCGCAATCGGGAATTTTTTACAGTGGATTCACCACCGCCACAGAATTGGTGAAAGCGCCGGATGAATCACTTTTTGTGTGCATCCTGAGGGGAGCAGCGGTGGGCAACCGGGTGGATTGAACACAAATTGAACCAGCGAAAAATTATGAGTCTTATGTCCAAAATCAAGCATCACACAATGCCGGTGTTTGCCGCCTCGGTTCTGGCGGCGGGGTCCGGGAATGCCGGCGCACAGGGGCGCCCGTCTTATCTTGACGACACCAAACCAGTCGAAGCGCGCGTCGAAGATCTGCTGTCCCGCCTCACGCTCGAGGAAAAAGTTTCATTGGTCCATGCCGATTCGCCTTTCTCGGTAGCCAGCGTGCCACGGCTGGGCATTTCCGAACTGCGAATGGAC
Organism: uncultured Verrucomicrobiae bacterium; assembly: GCA_963764175.1. GTDB lineage: Bacteria > Verrucomicrobiota > Verrucomicrobiia > Limisphaerales > UBA11358 > UBA11358. The sequence continues at coordinate 9,638 of CAVXRE010000018.1, forward strand.
GACGGTCCCATGGGCGTGCGCGAGGAAAGCGCACCCTGGCAGGCGCACATTGATGACTTTTCAACGGCCATGCCGGCAACGCTGGGTCTGGCGGCCACATGGGACCCAAGCCTGGCCACGGCTTACGGCGCGGTGATCGGCCAGGAGGCCAGGCAGCGCGGCAAGGACATCATGCTGGGGCCGAGCCTCAACATCCAGCGCACCCCGTTGTGCGGCAGGAATTTTGAATACATGGGCGAGGACCCGTTCCTGACCTCGCGGATGGCCGTGCACTACATCCAGGGCGAACAGGCCCAGGGTGTCTCCTCCTGCGCCAAGCACTTTGCCGCGAACAATCAGGAATATCAGCGGAACTCGATCAATGTGGAGATGGACGAGCGCGCCTTGCGCGAGATTTACCTGCCGGCGTTTCACGCGGCGGTGCAGGAAGCAGGTGTGATGGTCGTCATGGGCGCCTACAACCAGTTTCGCGGCCGGCATTGCTGCGAAAACGATTACCTGCTCGATAAAATTCTCAAAGGCGAATGGGGATTCAAAGGCCTTGTCGTATCCGATTGGGGCGGTGTGCATCATACCGATCTGGCGGCGATGACCGGCATGGACATCGAGATGGGCTCCGGGGAGGCCTACAGCGAATATCACCTGGCCAACCCATTTCTTGAGGGGTTGAAGTCCGGCAAGTTCCCCGTTTCCGCGCTGGACGACAAAGTCCGGCGCAACCTTTACGTGATGTTTAAATTGAACCTCATCCACGACCCGTCGTTGCCGGTCGTCACCAATGTCGAACCGCAAGGCCCGTTGAGCACCAAGGCGCACCAGGAAACAGCGCGCCAGGTGGCCGAGGAATCCTTTGTGCTGCTGAAAAACCAAGGCCTGCTTCCGCTGGACCCGGCCCGGATCAAGTCCGTCGCGATCATCGGCGCCAACGCCGAGGCCAGGTTCGCCAACGGAGGCGGTTCCGCGAGGATCAAGGCGCCCTACGAAATCACCGCGCTGGAGGGTATCAGCAATCGTCTCGGCGGCGGCGTGAAGCTCATTTATGCCCAGGGCTACAATCCGCCTGTCGGTCCGGGCGATGTGGACTTCAAGCCGGAAGTCGTGGAAACAGCATCTCCCTTGGACAGCGCCAAGCTGACGGCCGATGCGGTGGCCGCAGCCAAATCGGCCGATGTCGTAATTTATATCGGTGGCTTGAACCACCATGGCGGTTACGACACAGAAGGAGCGGACCGCAAAGACATCAAACTGCCGGGTGAACAGGACGAATTGCTCCAGAAAATCGTGCGGGCAAATCCCAGGACCGTTGTTGTGCTCATGGGCGGCGGGGCCGTGGAGATGGATGCGTGGCTTGTCCAGGTGCCGGCCTTGCTTTACGCCTGGTATCCCGGTTTGGAAGGCGGCAATGCGCTGGCGCGCACCCTGTTTGGCGACGTCAACCCCTCGGGTAAACTGCCCTGCACCTTCCCGAAACGGCTGGAGGATTCGCCGGCGCACGCGCTCAATGCCTATCCGGGCACCAACGGCACGGTTGTTTACAAGGAAGGCCTCCTCGTCGGTTACCGCTGGTTCGACACGAAAAAGATCAAGCCGCTGTTTCCCTTTGGCTACGGGCTTTCCTACACAACGTTTAAATATTCGGATCTCAACCTCGTTCCCGGCCCGGAGGCGCTGGGCGCGCCCGTGACGGTTGAGTTCGAGCTGGCCAACACCGGCAGCCGCGCCGGCGCGGAAGTGGCGCAGGTCTACGTGCAGGAAGCCAGCCCCAGCCTGCCGCGACCGCTCAAGGAATTGAAGGGCTTCAAAAAAGTTTTCCTGCAACCCGGGGAAAAACAAAAAGTCTCCGTCATCCTCGACCGGAATGCCTTTGCCCATTATGACCCGGACAAAAAAGGCTGGGTGGCCGACAAGGGCGCCTACAAAATCCTGGTCGGCGGCTCCTCGCGCGATCTCCCGCTCAACGCCAAATTCAAACTGGCGGAGACAACCGTTGTGCTGGATGGCGCGGCGCAAAATGGACAATCCACCTTCGCAGCGCTGAAATAAAGCGCCGGAATTATTTTGCCTGCGCAAAAAGCATGAGCAGGCGCGGGCCGCGGGGCGTCATCAATTGGTACTGCGCTTCCTGCGCGGTGCGCGGGATGGCCAGGCCATCGCACTGCTCGTCGCGGACGGGCTTGCCATCCGCGAGCAGCATGTAGTGATGCGTGCGGTTGCACGGAACGTCGTGCAGCGACACCTCCCAGACATGCCGCGCATCGTCACGGACCATGCGGCACCTTCTGCCATTTGGTGAACGTGCCGACGACCTCAACCGTGGCCGGTTCCTGGGTCTGGCCGGCGGGCAGCCGCCAGCGGAAAATCTTTGTGAATGTTTGCGGCCGGTCCGCCTTTGGCATCCGAACGGTCAGTCTGGTTGGGACGCCGGAGAAGACCGGGCCGGTTCGCTGCGGCGGGTTGCGGTCGGATGGATTGTCAGAGTCTTGAACCATGTTGCTTGTCTTTCGTGAAGGAGTTGAGCGAACTTTTAACCCGTTTCCCCTTTCAACGCGCGGGTGTTAAAACGTCGTGATATTTTGAAGGGTGAGACTATTCCATGTTGGGATACGAGCCGAGGACCTTGACAAAATTGCAGTGCCTGCCCAAAAGCTGGATTGCCCTGGCAACTTTCCCGTCCTTTGCGTGGCCTTCGCAATCGATGAAGAAGAAATATTCCCACGCCTTTCGCTTGCTCGGGCGGGATTCAATCTTGGTCATGTTGATTTTGTAATGGCGAAACGCGGCAATCGCTTCGTGCAGCGCCCCGGACTTGTCGGCGACGCTGAGCATCAGGCTCGTGCGGTCGTTTCCCGTCGGCGGACTGCATTGGCGGCCCAGCACGAGGAAGCGCGTGGCGTTGGCGGCGTTGTCCTGGATGTCCTGTTCCAGCACGCGCAGTCCGTATTTTTCGGCCGCAAGAATGCCGGCAATGGCCGACGCGCCTTTTTCCTTCGCCGCCAGTTCCGCCGAGCGCGGGTTGGAGGATGTTTCGATGATTTCCACGTGCGGCAGATGGTTTTGAATCCAGCCGCGGCATTGGGCCAGCGATTGTGGATGCACGTAAAGTTTTTTGATCTGCCTGCGCGCCGAACTGCTCATCAGGCATTGCTGCACGGGCAAAACGATTTGCGAAACGATTTTCAAATCGCTGTCCACGAACATGTCGAGCGTGTACGTGACGACACCTTCGGTGGAATTCTCCACCGGCACGACGCCGTAATCCGCGCTCTTTTTGCTGACCTCGGAGAAAACATCCGCGATGGTTTTTTGCGGCGAATATTTGAGGCTCGAACCGAACCGGCGGATGGCGGCTTGATGCGTGAATGTCGTTTCCGGCCCGAAATACGCGATGGTCATCGTCTTTTCGAGCGCAAGGGCGCTGGACATGATTTCGCGGTAAATCGCGCGGATCTGTTCGTTGGTGATCGGCCCATGGTTCAGCCCGCAGACGCGTTCGAGTACCGCGCGTTCACGGTGCGGCGCGTAAATCTCCTCGCCGGCCGCAAGCTTCATGTCGCCGATGGCCAGCACCTGGCGCGTGCGCTCGTTGAGCAGCCGGACGATTTGCGCGTCCAGCCTGTCAATCGCCTTGCGATGTTTGGAAATGTTCAAGCGAAGATAGAATGCAGCAGGCGGAAGGAAGAATCAAATCGCTTTCATGGGCCGGGATTCGGCGAATCACTGGCCGCCGGGGCCGCAACGGATTCTGTGTTCTGTATTTTACCCTCTTCATTCAAATGCAATTGTTCCGGTGGATTGGTGGCGAGGCCGGGTTCGGCCGTGACGGGCGCGGGCGGTTTTTCGACCACAATTTTCCTGAGTTCATCCGCGGCGGGCAAATCTCCCAGACCGGCAAGGCCGAAGTATTCAAGGAACAACGGCGTGGTGCCGTAGGTCGGGGGGCGGCCCACCACCTCGGCGCGGCCCGCGGTCTCGACCAGCCCTCGCTCCATCAGCGTTTGCATGACGCCGTCCACGTTCACGCCGCGAATCTGCTCCACCTCGGCGCGCGTGATCGGCTGGCGATAGGCGATAATGGCGAGCGTTTCGAGCGCGGGCTGCGACAGGCGCGGCGGACGGATTTTTTGGCCGACCAGCGCCTTGAGCCACGGCGAAAATTCCGGTTGTGTGACGAATTGCCACGCACCCGCGACGCACGCGAGGCGATAACTGCGCCCGGCGGCTTCGTGTTCGGGCGCCAGTTGCTCCAGCGCGGCGGTCAGCTCGCTCTCCTTGATTTTGGCGAGAGATTTGGCGGTGGCGCCGGCATCTTCGGCCCCGGCGGCGTCGGCAAGCACGTCTCGAAGCTCTTTCACGCTCAACGGTTTTTGCGCGGAGAACAGCAGCGATTCCAAAATGAATTTCAGTTCCATGTTAAAACGGCGGATGAGACAAAAATTAAATCACCTGGATATGCGACCCCGGCAGGATGGACAAATTGCCATTACCCCGATTTTACGGACCGTCGGCGAGCGCATGGGGCATAGTTTTAGTTGAGTTGAATTTCAAAGTCCACAGGAGACTTTGCTGGGTGGGAACGCCCCAAAACACAGTTCAACCGTTGAGCAAACGCGGCTGCGCCGGTTTTACAAGATCCATTTGATCCCTGCAGGAAGCCCTTTGGCCGCGTTACTTCACTGAAACCAGTTTTATGTTCATGATCTGGTTCATCTGGTTCGTAATGCTTTGCATCTGGCCGGCGGCGCCCTGGTTTCCTCGCGGGCTCATGGGCACGGTTATGACCATGTTCATGTCCTGGTTCATGGTGGTATCAATGGTTATTCCCAGTTCCGGGTCGAACCATGACACGCCCGAAAAGTTGCCGTCGGTAATGGTCATGCTCATCCCGGTTGGATTTGCATTGGTATCGGGGGTGGATTTGACGGTGCCTTGGAACTCAATCCGGGCGCAGTTGCGTTCCCCGTGCATTTCCCAGCTCTGAAGGGTGCAGTCGAAATCCAATACCATCGTGCCGAGCGGGGGCATGTCAAAGCTCAATTTGCCTGGCCAGGTATCGCCTGGCTGCACCGCTTTGGGCGGCATGAAACGGTTTGCGCTCATCAACTGCTTGAAACGTTCCTTGCTGAACATTGTGCTCTTGAACATTTGGATGCCTTGGTCCGCCTGGCCGCCGGTCGTCAGCCGGTTCGCCAGTTCATCCACGCCCTCGATCCGTTCGACCTCGTTGCTGGCGTCCAGGAAATACTGGATTTTGGCGCCGATGCTTTTCCCGAACAGGTCAGCCACCGGATTCGCCTTGTCCGCCGATGATGATTTGGTTGAATCGTAATCCACCAATGTCTTGCCTCCCATCGTCATCCCCATCCGGGCGCTGAGAAATTCCATCTCAATTTCATGACCGCCGTCGGGATTTTCCTTCAACACCGTCAGCCCGTATTCCTGTCCCATGGTCATGTTCTGCTCCATCGTCATGGGCCGGCCCGGGATGGTCATCTCCATCTTCTGTTTCATGTCCATGTCCTGCACGATGCGTTCACCCTGAGGCCATTTCAATTTCAACTCCACCGCGCCGCTTGCCGGCTTGAAGGTGGAAGGTTGGCTCAGTTTGCCCGATTTGTTGCAACCCACGACGGAAAAGCCCAAGGCCAGGGTAACGCTCATTAGCAGCAGATTTTTTTTCATGGATGAATTTGTATTAGTATTGGTTTTGAAAAATTTTCAAAACCCTATCAGCTTGGACAGGATGCGCAAACTACAAAATGACGCCAAAAAAATAACTGTCGCAGGTTCCCACGGCTGTATCGAGCGGGGACCGGCCCGGTTTATTTGTCCGCTGAAAACCAAAAAGCCGCTCCTCCTGCCTTGCAGGATGGAGCGGCTTTGAATTTGTTGGTGGCGGCGCAGCGCGCCGACCCGCCTTATTTCTTTTTGGCCGATTTGGCTGCTTCCTCTTCGAGTGCGGCTTGCGCGGCAGCCAGACGGGCCACAGGCACCCGGTACGGGCTGCAAGAAACGTACGTCAAACCGAGGCGATGACAGAACTTCACCGAGTCGGGATCGCCACCGTGTTCGCCGCAGATGCCCAGCTTGATGCCGGGACGGGTCGCGTTGCCTTTCTCGACCGCGATCTTCATCAGCTGGCCGACACCCGTCTGGTCAATCGTCGCAAACGGGTTCTTCTTGATGATTTCCAATTCTTGGTACGGCGGGATGAACGAGCCGCTGTCGTCGCGGCTCATGCCCAGGCAGGTCTGCGTCAGGTCGTTCGTGCCGAAGCTGAAGAACTCGGCGGTCTGCGCAATCTCGTCCGCCGTGAGCGCGCCGCGCGGCACTTCAATCATGGTGCCGACCATGTAATTCAGCTTCACGTTCTTCTCGGCCATGACGGCCTTGGCCGCGTCATGGACGACTTCGACCTGCAAATCCAATTCCTTCTTGAACCCGACGAGCGGGATCATGACTTCCGGTTTGACCTTGATGCCGGCCATCTGCACTTCGGCGGCGGCTTCGAACACCGCGCGGGCCTGCATTTCGGAAATTTCCGAATGGACGATGCCGAGACGGCAGCCGCGGAAACCCAGCATCGGGTTGAACTCGTGCAGTTCCTTGACGCGCTGTTTTATTTTCGCGACCGGCACGCCCATTTTGTTGGCGAGGTCCTGCTGCGCGGCGTCCTCGTGCGGGAGAAATTCGTGCAGCGGCGGGTCGAGGAAGCGGATGGTGGCCGGGTAGCCATTCAACGCCTTGAAGATGCCGACAAAATCCGCCTTCTGGTAAGGCAGCAATTTCGCGAGCGCCTTCTTCCGGTCAGCCACGTTGTCGGCGAGAATCATTTCACGCATCGAATCAATGCGATTGCCCTCGAAGAACATGTGCTCGGTGCGGGTGAGGCCGATGCCCGTGGCGCCGAACGCGAGCGCGGTTTCGGTCTGCTCCGGCGTGTCGGCATTGGCGCGGACCTGAAGTTTCGTGACCTTGGAGCACCAGTCCATCAGCTTCGCGAACATCTGGTACGTCGGGCTGTCCTTGGCATCGAGTGATTTCTCGACGAGCACCTGGACGATCTCGGACGCGGCGGTCGGAATCTTGCCCGGATAAACATCGCCGGCGGTGCCGTTGATGGAGAGGAAGTCGCCTTCCTTGTAAGTAACGCCGTCCACGGTCATCGTCTTGGCTGCGTAATCGATCTGCAACGCGGCGGCGCCGCAGACACAGACTTTGCCCATCTGACGGGCAACGAGCGCGGCGTGCGAACTGACGCCGCCTTTCGCGGTGAGAATGCCTTCGGAGGCAATCATGCCGCGCAGGTCCTCGGGCGAAGTTTCGTTGCGGACGAGCAGAACCTTTTCGCCCTTGGCCGCTGCGGCATCGGCGCGATCGGCGTTGAGGTACATCTTGCCGCAAGCGGCTCCGGGGCCGGCGGGCAAACCCTTGGCGATGCACCTGGCGGCCTTCATCGCCTTGCGATCGAACACGGGCGCGAGCACCTGGTCGAGTTGGTCGGCCGGTACGCGGCGGATGGAGGTCTTCCAGTCAATGAGCTTTTCCTTCTCCATTTCGATGGCGAAGCGGACGGCGGCAAGGCCGGTGCGTTTGCCATTGCGGGTCTGGAGCATGAACAGCTTGCCGTCTTGAATGGTGAACTCGAAGTCCTGCACGTCTTTGAAGTGGGATTCGAGGGTCTTGCGGACGGTTTCAAGCTCGGCAAATGCCGCCGGCAGATGTCCCTTGAGCAAAGCCACGGGCTCGGGCGTGCGCACGCCGGCGACCACGTCTTCGCCCTGGGCGTTGATGAGAAATTCGCCGTAGAAAACTTTTTCGCCGGTCGCCGGGTCGCGTGTGAACGCCACGCCGGAGCCGGACTTGTCGCCGGTGTTGCCGTAAACCATTGCCTGGACATTGACAGCGGTGCCCCACTCGGCGGGAATGCCGTATTTGCGGCGATAAACGATGGCGCGGTCGTTCATCCACGAGCCGAACACGGCACCCACGGAACCCCAGAGCTGCTTCCACGGGTCTTGCGGAAATTCCGTGCCGGTGCGCTCCTTGATCAAAGCCTTGAACCGATTCACCAGTTCCTTGAGATCAGCCACCGTCATCTTTGTGTCTTCAATGTCGGTGTGATGCCGGTCATGCTTGAGTTTGTGGATGACCACTTCAAACGGTTCATGGTCTTCGTTCGGGCGTTTCTGCACGCCCATGACGACGTCGCCATACATCTGGATGAAACGGCGGTAGCAGTCCCAGGCAAAGCGTTCGTTCTTCGTGGCTTTGACCAGCGCGAGGACGGTTTCGTCGTTGAGGCCGAGGTTCAAAATTGTGTCCATCATGCCGGGCATGGAATCGCGCGCGCCGGAGCGGACGGAGACCAGCAGCGGCATCGCCGACTTGTCGCCGAACTTGGTGCCCATGATTTTCTCGATGAAGGCGATGCCTTCCCGGGCCTGCGCGTCGAGGATCTTCGGATAAGTCCGTTTGTTGGCGTAAAAATAAGTGCAAACTTCAGTGGTTATGGTGAAGCCCGGAGGCACCGGCAGCCCGATGCGGGACATCTCGGCGAGGTTGGCGCCCTTGCCACCCAGCAGGGGTTTCATTGAACCGTCGCCATCAGCCTTCTTGTTTCCAAAGAGATAAACGTATTTTGTCGCTTTTGTTGCTTTAGCCATAAATTGCTTTCCTGTCGTTCGTTGTGATTTTCATTGTCAGGCCGGTCTTGATAACTACAAGGCGCGCCTTTGTAAAACCTCTTTTAAGCCGGAAACCGTCCCAACACTCTGCATTTTTTGGGAAAAGATGCCCGTTATTTGGCGGCCCGTCGAGCCGGAACAGCGGTTGCGGGTCGTGCCGACGGGCGCTTTGGCCTGCGGCCATGAGTCGCCGCTCGACTTTCGTTCCTCAAAAAACTTCTCGTGGAAATCCTCGGGCCGATCGCAAATCATTGTTTGCCAAAAAATGCTCGGAAGGCTTTACCAATGTTTTGTGATGTTCATTCAAGTAATCAATAGGCCGACCGGGCCGGAATTGAGAGGCTCTTTTGGAGGAGATGAAGAATCGTGATGCCGCGCCGGGCGATAATTTTCATGATTCGTTCGTCTCATGCAAAATATGTCCAATATAAACCAAATTGCGTGGAGAAACACCCCGTTGCCGGCACTAAGTTGTGGTGGTTAAAGTTATGTCACTTACTGTTCCAGTCGAAAAACGGAAAACCGCGGTGGAACAACACGCCAGCGGCGACAAGCGCTTCAAGATTCTTGAGGCGCACATGAAGAAACATCAGTACCGGCAGGACGCCCTGATCGAAGTGCTGCACAAGGCGCAGGAATTGTTCGGCTACCTCGAAGACGATTTGCTGTTGTTCGTCGCCTACCGGCTCAAGCTGCCGGCCAGCCGCGTTTACGGCGTCGCCACGTTTTATCATTTCTTCACGCTCAAGCCGCAAGGCAAACACACCTGCGTCGTCTGCCTCGGCACGGCCTGTTACGTCAAGGGCGCGGACAAACTGCTCGCCGCCGTCGAAGCCCAGACCAGGGTCAAGGCCGGCGAAACGACGCCGGACAACCAGATTTCCCTGCTGACCGCGCGCTGCATCGGCGCCTGCGGCATTGCCCCCGCCGTTGTTTATGACGGCACGGTAACGCCCCGGCAAACCCCTGAAACCGCGGTCGCCCAATTGAAAGGATGGATGTCAAATGGTCATTGATGAACTCAATGCGATTTCCGCAAAGGAGCGGGGCGCCCGCAAGAAAACCGTCATCCGCTGCTGCATGGCCGCCGGCTGCATGTCGTCCAATTCCGATGGCGTCAAAAAGAAACTCGAGCAGGCGGTTAAGGACGCCGGTTTGACCGACGAGGTGGAGGTGCGTGGCGTCGGTTGCATGAAGCTGTGCTGCGAAGGCCCGCTGGTGAGCGTGGATGCGCAGGATGCGCTTTACGAAAAAGTCACGCCGGAGAACGCCTTGGAATTGATCAACACCTTGAAAGGCGGCAAAACCAATATCAAGCGCGGCGACTTCAACCATCCCTTTTTCAAGAAACAATTTTCCATCGTCCTGGCCAACAGCGGCGAAATTGATCCGGAACGCATCGAGGCCTACATCGCCGCCGAGGGTTATCAGGCGTTGCACGACGTGCTTCGCGAGATGACGCCAAAGGACGTGGTGGAAGCCATGGTCAAAAGCGGCCTGCGCGGCCGCGGTGGCGCGGGCTTTCCCACCGGCATCAAATGGGGCACGGTCGCCAAGACGCAAAGCGCGCAGAAATACGTCATCTGCAATGCCGACGAGGGCGACCCGGGCGCGTTCATGGACCGCAGCGTCTTGGAAAGCGATCCGCACAGCGTGCTCGAAGGCATGGCCATCGCCGCTTACGCCGTCGGCGCAAACCAGGGTTTCATTTACGTCCGCGCCGAATATCCGCTGGCCATCAAACGACTGCAGACGGCCATCAAACAAGCCAAACAGCTCGGCCTGCTCGGCAGCGGCATTTTTGAATCGCCGTTCAATTTCAACATTGATATCCGCATCGGCGCCGGTGCGTTTGTTTGCGGCGAGGAAACCGCGTTGATGGCCTCGGTTGAGGGCAAGCGTGGCACGCCGCGTCCGCGCCCGCCTTTCCCGGCCGAAAGCGGATTGTGGGGCTGTCCCACGCTCATCAACAACGTCGAAACCTTCGCCAACGTGCCGCCGATCCTCCGCAAGGGCGCGGAATGGTTTGCCGGCATCGGCACGGAAAAAAGCAAGGGCACCAAGGTGTTTGCGCTCGCCGGCAAAATCACCAACACCGGCCTCATCGAAGTGCCGATGGGCACGCCGCTGCGGCAGATCGTCGAGGAGATGGGCGGCGGCGCCCCGGACGGCGGTAAAATCAAGGCCGTGCAGACCGGCGGTCCATCCGGCGGTTGCATTCCCGCTGACGCGCTCGACACGCCGGTGGATTACGATTCGCTCACCAAGCTCGGTTCCATCATGGGGTCGGGCGGCATGATTGTGATGGACGACACCACCAGGATGGTGGACGTGGCGCGCTATTTCATGGAATTTTGCGTGGATGAATCGTGCGGCAAGTGCATTCCCTGCCGCGCCGGCACCGTGCAGATGCTCCACCTGCTCGAAAAAATCCTCAACCGCCAGGGCACCGCTCGCGACCTGGCGAAGCTTGAAGAGCTTTGCGAGATGGTGAAAAACACCAGCCTCTGCGGGCTCGGCCAGACGGCGCCAAATCCAACGTTGAGCACGCTGCGGTTTTTCAGGAAGGAATACGAGGAATTGCTCCAGCCCGATCCGTATGGTCCGCACGGCAACGGCGAGGCAGGGAAAACCGAACTGGCGACAAAGTAACTCAAAAATTTTATGGCCGCCAAAACTTTAACCATTGATGGAAAACAGGTCAGCGCCGAGGAAGGCTCGACGATTCTGGATGTCGCCACCGACGCCGGCATCAAACTCCCGACACTCTGTCATCTCGACGGCGTGTACGACGTGGGTGCCTGCCGGCTGTGCCTCGTTGAGGTCGCGGGCATTGGCAAATTGCTGCCCGCCTGCACCACCAAAATCAGCGAGGGCATGGAGGTCAAGACCGACAGCGAACGCCTTCGGAAATACCGCCGCATGACGCTCGAACTGCTGTTTGCCGAACGCAACCACGTCTGCGCCGTGTGCGTGGCCAACGGCCATTGCGAATTGCAGACGCTGGCCTACAGCCAGGGCATGGACCACGTGCGCTATGATTATTGCTCGCCGAAATGGAGCGTGGACGCGACGCACCGGCTGTTCGGCATGGACCATAACCGCTGCATTCTTTGCACCCGTTGTGTGCGCGTCTGCTGGCACATCGAAGGCGCGGGCACCAAAAATGTTTCCGGCCGCGGCGGCAAGGCCACCATCATCAGCGACCTCAACCAGCCGTGGGGCGATTCCGAGACCTGCACGGCCTGCGGCAAATGCGTCATGTCCTGCCCGACCGGCGCGCTGTTCTACAAGGGTTCGACGGTGTCCGAAATGGAACGCGACCGCACGAAACTTGAATTCATCGTCAACGCACGGGAGAAAAAACAATGGAACGCTTAAAAATCGCCACGGTCTGGCTGGGCGGCTGCTCCGGCTGTCACATGTCATTCCTCGACATGGACGAGTTCCTCATCGAACTCGCCGGCAAGATTGATCTCGTTTACAGCCCGGTCGTGGACGTGAAGGAATATCCGCAGAACGTGGACGTCTGCCTCATCGAAGGCGCCGTCTGCAACGAGGACAACCTCGAAATCCTCCGCAAAATCCGCGCCCGCACCAAGGTATTGGTTTCGTTTGGCGATTGCGCCGTCACCGGCAACGTGCCCGCCATCCGCAATCAGCTCGGCGCCGGCAATGATGAGAATGTGCTCCAGCGCGCCTACATCGAAAACGCCCAGAACAATCCGTGCGTGCCCAAGGCCGACGGCATCGTGCCGCAATTGCTCAAGCGCGTCATTCCCGTGCATGAAGCCGTTTACGTGGAATATTTCCTGCCCGGTTGCCCGCCGCCGGCCGACCGCATCAAGGCACTCATGCTTCAAGTTCTAAGTGGAGCAACACCAAAGCTCGAAGGCACACAGTTGAAATTTGGCTGACGGAAAATGCCTAAACCATAATGACGAATGACTAAAGAATTCCCAAATGTTCAAGTGACGAATGGTTTCCACAGCCGCGATTTGTTCTTCGTCATTTTTTCGTCATTAGGATTTAGGAATTAGGAATTTCAGAAATTATGTCAAAGCGCATTGTCATTGATCCGGTGACCCGCATCGAGGGCCACGCCAAGATCAGCATTTTCATGGACGACGCGGGCAACGTGTCCGACGCCGTGTTTCATGTCGTGGAATTCCGCGGCTTCGAGAAGTTCTGCGAAGGCCGGCCCTACAGCGAAATGCCCGGCATCACCCCGCGCATCTGCGGCATCTGCCCCGTCAGTCATCTGCTCGCCTCGGCCAAGGCCGGCGATGCCATCATGGCCGTCAACATCCCGGTTGCCGCCGACAAGCTCCGCCGGTTGATGAACCTCGGCCAGATGGTGCAGAGCCACGCGCTGAGTTTCTTCCACCTGAGCGCGCCGGACTTTCTGATGGGCTGGGACACGCCGCCGGCGCAACGCAACGTTTTTGGTTTGATTGCCTCCAACGCCGAGCTCGCCCGCGCCGGCATCCGGCTGCGCCAGTTCGGCCAGGAAATCATCGAAATCCTCGGCGGCAAAAAAATCCATCCCGCGTGGGCCGTGCCCGGCGGCGTGCGCAGCGCCTTGACCGAGGAAGGCCGGGCGAAAATCCGTGCCTGGCTGCCGGAAGCCTTTGCCACCACGAAAGTCGCCTTTGACCTTTTCAAAAAGACGCTCTCGACGCATGAAAAGGAGATTCAGGTCTTCGGGAATTTTCCGTCGCTGTTCATGGGCCTCGTTGCGCCCGACGGCACCTGGGAACATCACGGCGGCAAACTGCGGTTCAGCGACAGCAGCGGCAGCATCATTGCCGACCAGCTCGATCCGCAAAAGTATTTCGAATACATCGGCGAATCGGTTCAAAATTCGTCCTATCTCAAATCGCCGTATTACCTGCCGCTGGGCCTGTCGGAAGGCATGTATCGCGTCGGCCCGCTGGCGCGCCTCAATGTGTGCGAGCAAATGGGCGTGCCCAGGGCGGACGCCGAGTTGAAAAATTTCAAGAAAATGGGGCACGGCGCGGTCACGTCGTCGTTCCTGTATCATTACGCGCGGCTCATCGAAATTCTCGCGTCCCTTGAATATATCGAACGCTACATGGATGACGCGGATTTGCTCAGTGATTATCTTCGGGCCGACGCCGGCATCAACAGCCAGCGCGGCGTGGGCGCGAGCGAAGCCCCGCGCGGCACGTTGTTCCATGATTACACCGTGGACCGCAACGGCCTGCTCCAGAAGGTCAATCTCATCGTCGCCACCGGCCAGAACAACCTGGCGATGAACCGGACCGTCGCGCAGATCGCGAAACATTACGTGCACGGCAGGGACATTCCCGAACCAATGCTCAACCGCATCGAACACGGCATCCGCTGTTACGACCCGTGCCTCAGTTGCTCGACGCACGCCGTCGGCCAGATGCCGCTGCACGTGCAGCTCATCGCGCCGGACGGCACCGTGCTCAACGAACTGGCGCGCGGTTGAAAGGCATTGGATTGGTGGATGGATGGATGAATGGGTTGCTGTCGTTCCTCCAATCATCCACGAATCCATTCGTCCCACAAACCGAGTCATTCGGTTTCCCCGCTGGTTTTTCAGTGCGAATGGTCTAATTTTTGAACGTGAGCAACAATTCTCCCTCCGCCGCCAACCGTGATTTTCTGGTCATCGGCTATGGCAACACCTTGCGCGGCGATGACGGCGTCGGCCCGCGCGTGGCCGAGGCCGTTGAGAAGTTGAACCTGCCCGGCGTGCGCACGCTCGTCTGCCAGCAACTCTCGCCCGAATACGCCGACCCGGTTTCGCGCGCGCACACCGTGGTGTTCGTGGATGCCGCCGTGGACGCCCCGCGCGAAGTGCAGCTCCGCAGGCTCGAACCCGGCGAATCGTCGCAGCTCATGGCGCACGCCGCCGACCCGCGCACGATGCTGGCGCTGGCGCGCGACGTTTTTGGCCACGCGCCGCAGGCCTGGTGGCTGACCATTCCCGCCGTGAAGCTGGATTTCAGCGAAACCCTCACACCGGAAGCGCAGCGCGGTTTTGCCGAAGCCGTGGAAAAAATTCAGGAACTCTGCCGCTGAATCCGGAGGAGCAATCGCGCCTCGTTCTTTTTGGCGAGTTCGTGTTCCCAAATGCGGAGAACACGCAGCCACTGCCGGCATCTTCGAATCTGTCCGGGTGTAAACAAGTAATTTAGAAAAATGTGGACTTGCCAACTCTGACAGTCAAACCACAACCTAGCATCGAAATATGGCTGATAATTGGTCACGCGAAGAAGTGGAAGCAACGGTCTCGGATTATTTTGAGATGCTCGCAATGGAACTTCGCGACGAACCATTTAACAAGGCCGAGCATAATCGCAATCTTCAGAAACTTCTCAATAACCGAACAAAGGCGGCGGTTGAGTTGAAGCATCAAAATATCAGCGCCGTGCTGATTGAACTTGGGTATCCATACATTGATGGATACAAGCCGCTGCCAAATTATCAGCGGCTTCTTTATGAAGTTGTCGAAGACCGCCTTCTCAATGCGGTCGGCCTGCATCAGGCGGCAGCGACGGCAGTTGAACAAACTGTCGAGCAACCTCCAGTCGTAAGTGATGTGCTATCAATACTGGTCAATCCTCCGCGCCGAGAAGAAGATAGACTCAAACTTCACGACAGCACTCCGCGCATTCGCAAGCCAGTGCGAAGAAATTATCTGGAAATCGAATCCCGAAATCAGGCTTTGGGTCTGGCTGGAGAAAAACTGGTTCTGGAATTTGAACACGAGCGGCTCTGGCAAGCCGGAAGAAAAGATTTAGCGAACCGGATTGAGCACGTTGCTAACTCAAAAGGCGACCATCTTGGTTTTGATATTTTGTCTTTTGAAACAGACGAACGCGAAAGGTTGATCGAAGTCAAAACCACCCGCTTTGGCGCGTTAACGCCGTTTTTTGCCTCCAAGAACGAAGTGGAAGTTTCAGAAACAAAAGAAAGCGAATATCAATTATACCGTTTGTTCCACTTTGCCCGGCAACCAAAACTTTTTGTCCTGCCCGGTTCACTTCGTAATACTTGTTCGCTTGATCCAATGCAGTATTCGGCATTACCGCGCTGAAATCATTTCAGACAGTTGTTTCGATTTCCTAGGCGACGGAATTCATTCGCGATCTTCCTTTTCCTTTTCAGCGCTGCGTTCCTCCAGAAGCTCCTGCACGACGGATTTTTCACCGGGCTTCAACCGGCAAAGCGATTGGATATCGCGGGTTATTTTATCAAGCTGTTTGCGCGAAATTTTCTTTTTCTTCGCCATGGCGTGAGTTTGTGCAGAAGGACTATCGACGTCAATTCGTGACTGAAATCAAGCCGCCCGTTTCTCGACCAGAAAATCCAGCCACGCCTTCATGCCATCGCCGGTTTTTGCCGACAGTTCAAAAATCTGCGCGTGATGGCTCACGCGTTCCAGATTCTGCAAGGCCAGTTCGCGGTTGAACCCCGCCGCCGCCGCCATGTCACTTTTGGTTATGACCGCGACCTGCGCGGAATGGAACATCGGCGGATATTTCAGCGGCTTGTCCTCGCCTTCGGTGACGGACAGCAGCACCACGCGCAAATCCTCGCCCAAATCGTAGTCGGCGGGGCAGACGAGGTTGCCGACGTTTTCAATCACCAGCACGTCGAGCTGGTCCAGATCCATTTGCGCGGCGGCCTTGGACACCATGTCCGCGTCCAGATGACAGATCGTGCCGGTGGTGATTTGCACCACGGGAATCCCGGCGGTGCGCAGCCGCGCAGCATCGTTGTCCGTCGCCAGGTCACCGACAATCACGCCCAGGCGCAACCGGCCCGCGAGCTTCGCCGCTGTTTCACGGATGAAGGTGGTTTTGCCAGAACCCGGCGATGAAACTACGTTGAGCACCAGCAATTTTTTGGCGCGGAAGAAGCCGCGGTTTTGTTCCGCCAGCCGGTCGTTCTTCTCCAGCAGCGAGAGGTTCAGGCTCAACGTTTTGCCGCCGTGGGAATGACCGTGCTCGTGATGATGATCATGGTCATGAGCATGGTCGTGGGCATGTTCATGCCCGTGATCGTGGGAATGGCCGCCGATTTTCACATCGCCGCCGCCGAGACCGCATCCGCATTCTTTGCACATAAAATTCTATTTTGTAGCGGCGGTCTATGACCGCCGAAATATTTACATCGTCGAGGTGACGCTCACAGAGCGCCGCTACAGCTCCGTCGCATAATCATTCCAACTCCACCGAGGCGATTTCCAGTTCCCGTCCGCGCCGCAACTCGCCGTTCGGATTATGGCACCGGGGACATTCGTTGATGAAATCCGCACATTGAAATTCCGCGCGGCAAACCGGGCACCAGCCGGTGGCAGGCACGGACTCCATTTCCAGGGTCGCGCCCTCGGCGATAGTATCGCGGCAAACCACGTCAAACGCAAACCGCAGCGCTTCCGGCACCGCGCCGCTCAAAGTCCCCACGCGCAGGCGCAAGGCCAGCACGCGGCTGGCGCCCGCCGATTTCGCGGCGTCCACCGCCATCCGCACCGCGTCTTCCATGATCGAAACTTCGTGCATAAGACACCACCACACATATTCTACCTTGATTCGATGGCGCACACACCTTCTTTTGACAATTCCTGTGCAAAGATTGGCAACCCCGGTTCAGGGCCGGCTGAATTGGGTGTAGTATTGTAGTGGCGAATGAAAACATCCCTCACATCTCCAGCCGCCGGGAAGGCCCGCTTGAGGCTTGTCGTGCGCGGTGCGGTGCAGGGTGTCGGGTTCCGTCCATTCGTCTTCCGGCTCGCCACCGGGCTTCAATTGGCCGGCTGGGTCAACAATTCTTCGCAGGGTGTTTTTATTGAAGTGGAAGGCCCGCGGGCGATGGTCGAAAAATTCCTGCTCCGTCTCAAGGCGGAAAAACCGCCGCGCAGTTTCATTCAAAGCCTCGAAGCTACCTGGCTGGACGCGGTTGGCTTCAAAAATTTTGAAATCCGACCGAGTGAAACTGGCGGCGGCAAGACCGCGCTCGTTTTGCCGGACATCGCCACCTGTCCCGATTGCCTGCGCGAAATCTTTGATCCCAAAAACCGGCGTTATCGCCATCCGTTCACGAATTGCACCAACTGCGGCCCGCGCTTCAGCATCATCGAATCGTTGCCCTATGACCGTGCGAACACATCGATGAAATCGTTCACGATGTGCCCGCAATGCCAGGCCGAATACGACAACCCGCGTGACCGCCGGTTTCATGCGCAACCGAATGCGTGTCCGGTTTGCGGGCCGCATTTGGAATTGTGGCGTAACGGTGTTCGGCAGAACACCGGCTTTTCCGAGCCGCAAAATTTGCCACGCTCTGCCGAGCGCAGCCACGACGCGTTGCTCGCCGCCGCTCAGGCGATTCGTGAAGAAAAAATCGTCGCCGTTAAAGGCATCGGCGGATTTCATCTGATGGCGGATGCGCGCAACGACAAAGCCGTTTGCCTCCTGCGCGCACGCAAACATCGCGAAGAAAAACCCTTTGCCCTGATGTTTCCGTTACTGGAGAGTGTGAAGGCTGAATGCGAAGTTTCACCGCTGGAAGAGCGGCTGCTCCGTTCTCCAGAAGCGCCGATTGTCCTGCTTCGGCGACACTCAACACTCAACTCTCAACTCTCAACTTCAATCGCTCCCGGCAACCCATATTTAGGTGTGATGCTGCCTTACACGCCGTTGCATCATCTGTTGCTGGCCGAACTTGGTTTTCCGGTCGTCGCCACCAGCGGCAATCTCAGCGACGAACCGATTTGCACGGATGAACGGGATGCGCTGGAACGGTTGCGCGGCATTGCCGATGTTTTCCTCGTTCACAACCGTCCCATCGTCCGGCATGTGGACGATTCCATTGTGCGCGTGATGCTGGATCGGGAACTGGTTTTGAGGCGGGCGAGAGGTTTTGCACCGCTGCCCATTTCCTTGAACCCTCAACTTTCAACCCTCAACTCTCAACCGGTGCTGGCCGTTGGCGCGCATCTGAAAAGCGCCGTGGCGCTGTCCATTGGCAATCAGGTTTTCATCAGCCAGCATATCGGTGATTTGGAAACGGAGCAGGCGCATTCCGCATTTCGTCACGTCATTGCTGATTTTGAAAAGCTTTATGAGGCCAGACCGCAAATCATCGCCGCCGACTTGCACCCGGACTATCTCTCGACCAAGTTTGCGGACGAATTAAGAGGCAGGGCGGGCAGTTCTCTGCCCGCCGCTGGTGGCGCGCAAGGGACTGCGCGCCCTGCCAAGGTCGGCGTTCAGCATCACATCGCCCACGTTTTATCCTGCATGGCGGAAAACGAACTGGCATCGCCGGCGCTGGGCGTTTCCTGGGACGGCACGGGTTTTGGATCGGACGGCACGATTTGGGGCGGCGAATTTTTTCTTGTCACTGATAAAAATGTCGAACGCATTGCTCATTTGCGACCATTCCGGCTGCCCGGCGGCGACAAGGCGGTCAAGGAACCTCGCCGCACTGCGCTTGGATTGCTCCATGAAATTTACGGCGACAAGGTTTTTGAACAGAAAAAACCGGCGACGATTGCAGCCTTTTCCAAAACGGAACTGGCCGCGATGAAGACGATGCTGGTGAAAAATTTGAATTCGCCGGTGACCACGAGCATGGGCCGGCTGTTCGACGCGGTCGCCTCGTTCATTGACCTCCGCCAGCGCATCCGTTTCGAAGGTCAGGCGGCCATGGAACTGGAATTTGCGCTGGATGGAGTGAACACAGACGAGGCATACGAATTGCCGGTTGCCGATTGCCGATTGCCGATTGCGGCTCGCGAAGACGTTCGCCCCGCCAAAACTCCGAACTCCGAACTCCGAACTCCGAACTCCGGATTTATTCTGGATTGGCCGCCGATGGTTGAAGCTGTTTTGGAAGATGTGAAGAACAACATTCCGGTCGCAATCATTTCCGCCAAGTTTCACAATGCGCTGGTCGAAGCCATCGTCGCGGTCGCCAAACGTACCGGTCAAAACCGCGTGGTGCTTTCCGGCGGCTGTTTTCAGAACCGTTATTTGACAGAGCGCGCGGTACGGCGTTTGCAGGCGGAAGGTTTCCGGCCGTACTGGCATCAGCGCGTGCCGCCCAACGACGGCGGGATCGCGCTGGGACAAGTCATTGCCGCGCGACGCATAAACAATTAGATTAAAAGGACATGTGCCTCGCCATTCCAGGAAAAATTGAAAGCATCAGCGGTGATGACCCGTTGACGCGCATGGGCAGAATCAATTTCGGCGGCATCCTCAAGGAGGCCTGCCTGGCCTATGTGCCCGAGGCGAAAATCGGCGATTACGTCATTGTTCACGTCGGCTTCGCCCTCAGCCGGGTGGACGAGGACGAAGCGCGCAAGGTTTTCGAGTATTTGAAGCAGATGGAGGAACTCGCCGAATTGGGAGACGGAAAAACCGGCCCATGAAATATCTCGACGAATATCGTGACGGCGAACGTGCGCAACAACTGGCGCGGGAGATTCACCGTGTCACGACCCGGCCATGGAACATCATGGAAGTCTGCGGCGGCCAGACGCACGCCATCGTCAAATTCGGCATTGATGAGCTGTTGCCCAGACAAATCACACTCATTCACGGACCGGGCTGTCCGGTCTGCGTGACACCGCTGGAAATGATAGACAAGGCGATCGAAATTGCCGCGCGATCCAACGTCATTTTCACGTCGTTCGGCGACATGCTGCGCGTGCCTGGCAGCACCACGGATTTGCTTTCCGCCAAGGCCAAGGGCGGCGACGTGCGCATTGTCTATTCTCCGTTGGATGCCGTGAAACTTGCGGAACAAAATCCAGCGAAAGAAATCGTTTTCTTCGGCGTCGGTTTCGAAACCACCGCGCCAGCGACGGCGATGGCGGTATATCAGGCCACGCAGAAGGGATTGAAGAATTTTTCCATGCTCATCTCGCACGTGCTCGTGCCACCGGCCATCGAGGCGTTGATGTCATCACCAAACTGCCGGGTGCAGGGTTTTCTCGCCGCCGGTCATGTCTGCGCGGTGATGGGATATGGGGAATATCCGCCCCTTGCTGCGAAATTTCGCGTACCGATTGTCGTCACCGGCTTTGAACCGCTGGATATTTTGCAAGGCGTGCTGATGGTGGTGCAGCAACTGGAATCCGGCCGCGCCGAGGTTGAAAATCAATACGCCCGCGCCGTGCGCCGCGAAGGCAACCTGCCGGCGCAGGAGCTTATCCGCAAGGTTTTCAAGGTCGTGCCGCGCAAATGGCGTGGTGTCGGCGAAATCCCGGAGAGCGGTCTGGGCTTGAACGACGCCTATGCCGCCTTCGACGCCGAAAAGAAATTCGGCCTGGCCGACCATCACGTTGCCGAACCCGCCGAATGCCTCAGCGGCCTGGTTTTGCAGGGACAAATCAAGCCGCACGAATGCCCGGCATTCGGCACGCGCTGCACGCCGGAACATCCGCTGGGCGCGACCATGGTGTCGGGCGAAGGCGCGTGCGCGGCGTATTACCGCTACCGGCGGCATTGAATATACGATTTACGATATGCGATTTGCGGATCAACCTCGAATTTGGGAGCGGCACGCAAATCGCAAATCGTAAATCAAAAATCGCGAGCCATTATGGAACAAAACAATCATTTTACGCCGGGTTGTCCCATTCCTATCTCCCAATACCCGCATGTGCTGATGGCGCACGGCGGCGGCGGCAAGCTGATGCACCAGCTCATCGGCAAAATGTTCCTGACGGCGTTCAACAACCCGCTGCTCAACTCGCAGCATGATTCGGCAGTGGTCGAATGGATCGGTAAAAAACTTGCGTTCACGACGGATTCCTACGTTGTGCGCCCGATTTTTTTTCCGGGCGGCGACATTGGCTCGATGGCCATCCACGGCACGGTGAATGACCTCGCCATGAGCGGCGCGCGCGCGCTTTATCTCAGCGCCGCGTTCATCATCGAGGAAGGACTGCCGATGGAAACGCTCTGGCGGGTCGTTAGCTCCATGAGCGATGCGGCCCGGCGTTGCGGCGTGCAAATCATTACCGGCGACACCAAGGTGGTGGACAAGGGCAAGGGCGACGGCCTGTTCATCAATACTGCCGGCATCGGTGTCATCGAACATGACCTGAAAATCGCGCCACAAAACGTGCGGCCCGGCGACGCCGTTCTGGTCAGCGGCGATCTGGGCCGTCACGGCATGGCCATCATGGCCGTGCGCGAGGGACTGCAATTCGAGAGTACCATCGAAAGCGATTCCGCGCCGGTTCATGAAATTGTTTTGGAATTGCTCAAAGCCGGAATCGAAATTCATTGCCTGCGCGACACCACGCGCGGTGGGCTGGCCAGCGCGCTCAACGAAATTGCCGGAGCCTCGGCGGTTAAAATCGAAATCGCGGAGAAATTGGTGCCGGTGCGGGAAGACGTCCATGCCGCCTGCGAAATGCTCGGCCTCGACCCGCTGCACGTCGCGTGCGAAGGACGGTTTGTGGCATTTGTCGCGGGCAGGGATGCGGAGCGGGCGTTGCAAATCATGAGCCGCCACGCCGTTGGAGCGGGGGCGGCGGCCATCGGCAGGGTGGCGGAAAGTTCCACGCCGGTGGTCACGTTGAAAAGCGCGATTGGCGCAAGCCGGATTCTCGACATGCCAAGCGGCGAGCAGCTGCCGAGGATTTGTTGAATGTGCTACTGCGCCAGGGCGAGCGAGCGCGTGCGCTGGTAAATTTCCTCGGGCGAACCTTCCGCCTTGATCGAAACCAGCAATCCGCGTTTCTGGTAGAAATCAATCAGCGGCCGGGTGCTTTTTTCATACGCCTCCATTCGCACACGGACGGATTCGGGCCGGTCATCCTCGCGCTGAATCAAATCCCCGCCGCAATGGTCGCAAATGTCCTTTGCGCGGGGTGGCATGGTTGTCACGTGGAAAACCGCCTTGCACTTGGAGCACGTGCGGCGCCCCGACAGCCGCGCCACGATCTGGCCAATGGGTAATTCGTAATTGAGCACGGCGGTCAACGGCACGCTTTCCTTTTTCAGGAGTGCCTCGAGCGCCTCGGCCTGGGCGACGGTGCGCGGAAAGCCGTCCAGCAGGAAACCGCCGCAACAGCGCAGGCAACGCAAGCGTTCTTGCACAATTCCCAGCACGGTTTCGTCGGGCACCAAATCGCCGCGGACCATGTAATGCAGCGCGGCTTCCAGGGCGGGGGAACGTTCGCCTTCCCCAAGACATTTCGCCGCGCGAAAAACATCGCCGGTGGACAACTGGCAGGCGCCCAGCCGCGCGGACAACAACTCCGCCTGTGTTCCTTTGCCGACGCCCGGCGCGCCCAGCAACACCAGCCGCCAAATCCGTCCCGCGGGCCTGGCCGGCGGATCAGGGCAAAGCGCCTCGCCTCCCTTGATCCAGGCGACCCGTTCACGTTTTGGGGCTTCAACACGTTTTGCGCTCACGTGACTATCATACGCCACGTCCCGACATTTCTGCTAGTGGATGTCGCGAATTGACAAGAAATGTTTCTTCATTGGCAAAATCTGGGCAAGCCTTGTGACGTTGTTCCGTTGACTGGCAAATCGGTTCTTAAATCCCGCCATGGGCCATGCAAGGCATGTCAAGACTTTGACAATAACCGTGTAGTATCCAATCGGGGGCGCGCTTAACTTGCAGCGTGAGAATTGTGGAAGAAGCAACTGGCAAGGCAGCAGCGCAAAACGGGTCGGACAAGAAGCGTCCCGTGCCGGTGCATCACACCCCCATGCGCGAAACGGCGTTCGACCGGCCGCGCGATTTTCTGAACAACCGCTTTGTCTATGCAGTCATCTCCGCGCGCGCCCACGGCCTGTCGCTGGGCGTGAACATGAACCCCGACAAGCACTGCGATTTCGATTGTGTGTATTGCGAGGTGGACCGCCGCACGCCACCGCGCGAAATGGCGCTGGACGTGGATGCCATGGGCGATGAACTGCGCCGGACGCTCGCGTTTGTACACCAGGGACGGTTGCGCGAACGTCCCGCTTATCAGGCTTTGCCGGACGAATTGCTGCAACTGCGCCACGTCGCCCTGAGCGGCGATGGCGAGCCGACGTTGACGCCCAATTTCACCGAAGCCGTGCAGGCGGTCGTGCGCGTCCGGGCGCTGGGCGAACATCCGTTTTTCAAGATTGTGTTGCTGACAAATGGGACGGGCCTCGACCGTCCGCAGGTGCAGGAAGGGTTGAAGCACCTGACCAAGTCTGATGAAGTTTGGGCGAAGCTCGACGGCGGCACGCAGGCTTTTTTGAACAAGGTCAACCGGACCGGGGTTTCGCTGGAAAAAGTGTTGAAGAACATACTTCTGCTGGCGCGCGAACGTCCGGTGGTCATTCAAAGCCTGTTCCCGGCCATCAACGGCGAGGAGCCGCCGCTCGAAGAAATCGAACAGTATGCCCGGCGGCTGAAGGAATTAAAGGCGGACGGCGCGCATATCTCGCTGGTGCAGATTTACTCCGCGGCGCGGCCCATGTCGCACGCCGAATGCGGGCATCTGCCGCTGAAAACGCTGTCGCAAATTGCGCAAAACGTGCGCCAGGCGACCGGCCTGAAGGCGGAAGTTTTTTAAGTTGCTTCACCAGACACGCAAAATGGCGGGGCGCGTCACTTCGTGTTCATCTCCCAGGCTCAAAGCCTGGCAGTCCATTTCCACAGCAGGGGACAAAGATTGAAAAATCTTCGTTAACTTCGTTTGCTTCCGTTGGGGTTCCTTTCATCGGCCGCAAAGAGGGGCAAAAAACTATTGCGCCCTTTTGTGACTTGCTGCGCCGTGGTAAAACGGGGTCGGCTCACCCCTTCTGCTTTGCTTGCGCCAGTGCCTCGTCGTGTCCCAATGCCAGGGCGGCCGCAATCCGCTTTTGCTCGACGGTAAAGGAGCCGACCGGCAGCGGTCGGAGCGGGCTGAACACCTGGATGCGCACCCCGGCCGGCGGATGCTTCATCAATTCGAGCGCGGCGTTGTAATGCACATTTTGCCGGGCCGTCCAGACCCGGGCCACCCTGGGAAATTCCGGGTAGGCAACCCGCCCCAGCCAGCGCGGTATCGGCTTGAGCCGGAAAGTCGGCTTGTGCGTGAGCACCACGGTGATGTCGGTTGCGCCATCCTCGATCGCGCGCCGGACGGGGATGGGATCCGACACCCCGCCGTCGGCGTACGGATGGCCGTCCACGAAATCAAACCCGCGCGTTGCCAGTGCCAGGGAGGAAGTGGCGCGGAGGGCATCAAATACCCGGTCATCACAAACACGGAAATAAACCGGTCCGCCCGTATGACAGTCCGTCAGCACGATGAAAAAGCGGGTGGGCGTTTTTTGCAGAGCCTCGACCGAAAGTGGAACATGTTTTCGGATGACATGATCCACGAGGTACGCCAGATCAATGATGGGTTTATGGTGGAGAAGATTGGTTTTGCGCACCGCCTTGCTGGCCAGTTCGCGCCAGATGGTCAGGCCCGGTTCCCACAGTCCGGCGACAAAATAAGCCGCTGAACAGGCGCCGGAAGAGGCCGCATAGACAAGGTCGTATTGCCGCCGTCCGGTCTCATGAAGAAAGGCCAGCACCCCGGCCGCCCATGCCCCGCGCATGGCTCCGCCCTCCACAATCAGCGCCGTTTTGCGCTGGCCCTCCGATCCGGCGATTTCCGTTGTCGGCGGCAACATTCATTTCCTTTCACTGTGGACTGGCTTCCGCCTTCCGCCCTGCGTCTTGTGTCATTTAAGTCCTAATTTAAAGCTACACCCGAAGCCGGGAGATACAAATTGTATCTGGATGAATTGGAAGGCTGCGAATGTGGATGAGGATTCGTCTTCGGACGTCTTCACCCGGTTTCGGCAGAAACGGACGTTCGCAGAATTTGCCTCTACGCGACAAATCTTCAGATGACGGAATTTTAATTCACCGTCGGCACGGGATAATTGGAGATGGCCCGCATGTATTGCGCGCGCTCAAATTCGCCGGGCGCGGGACAGTTCTTCTGGCTGAGGCTGCCTTTGAGCTGCGACACGGATTCGTATTCGTGTTCCTGCATCCATGCGATGAGGTCGCGCTCAATCGTCCCGATTTGCCGGATGCCGTGCCGGATCAGGACCGAGCAAAGCATCGTCACGTCGGCGCCGGCCATGAGCATCTTCAGCACGTCCGATGCGCGGTGGATGCCGCTGGTGGCGGCCAGATTCGCGCGGACGTGGCCGTAAAGAATTGCAATCCACCGCAGCGGCACGCGCATGGCCATCGGCGTGCTCAACAGGATGTTCGGTTTGACTTCAAGCGTTTCCAGGTCAATGTCCGGCTGGTAAAACCGGTTGAAAAGCACCAGGCCATCCGCGCCCGCTTCGTCCAGCCGTTTCGCCATGTTCGCAAAATTACTGAAGAACGGGCTGAGTTTGACGGCGACGGGGATGGTCACTTCGGATTTCGCGGCCTTGAGAATGTCCACATACGTTTGTTCCACCGCCGTGCCCGACAGGTTGAAATCGGTCGGGATGTAATAAATGTTCAGTTCCAGCGCATCGGCGCCGGCCTGTTGGATGAGCTTGGCGTAGCGCGTCCAGCCGCCGGTGGAGGAGCCGTTCAGGCTGGCGATGACGGGAAGGCGCGTCGCTTTTTTTGCCTTCGCGATGTACTTGAGATATTCCTCCGGTCCAAGTGAAAATTCCTCCGGCTCCGGGAAATAAGTGAGTGCTTCCGCGTAACTTTCGGTTCCCTGCTCAAGATTGTGCGCCAGTTCGGCGCGGTCCTGGCGCAGTTGCTCCTCGAACAGGGAGTGCAACACCACCGCAGCCGCGCCCGCGTCTTCCATGCGTTTGATGTTGTCAATTTCCTCCGACAGCGGCGAGGCTGCGGGAACCAGCGGCGAGCGCAGTTTCAAACCGAGATAGGTGGTCGTCAGGTCCATAGGCTTTTATATGTTGCAGGAGCCCTGGTAACGAGGCTCATTATTTGCATTTTTCAATCAGAGCCTGCTCATGCTGGCTCCTGCGGTTTTACGGTTGTTGGTCCGCGGTGGTGGCCGGCTTCGGTGACGCGGGCTGGCCATTGCCGGCCTTGGTGTTGCGTTCCGAAAGAAATTGATAGAATTTCCAGCGGCGATCGGCATCCCCCTGGGCCTGGGCGAAAAGCTTTTTCGCCTCTTCAGGTTTGCTCTTCGTGAGCATCTTGAAACGGTTTTCCGAGAGCAGGTAATCCTGCAGTTTGGCTTTGGCCGCCGGCGAATCCAGCTGAAGCGGATTCTCGCCGGCCGCGGCCCGCCGCGGGTCGAACCGGTAAAGCAGCCATTGGCCGGAATCCACCGCGAGCTTTTGCTGGTGTGCGCCGACGCCCATGTCCACTGCGATGCCGTGCGCGATGCAATGACTGTAGGCGATGATGAGCGACGGGCCGGGATAGGATTCCGCCTCCACAAACGCGCGCAACGCCTGCTCGTCCTTCGCGCCCAACGCGACGCTGGCCACGTAAATATTGCCGTAGGTCATGGCGATGAGGCCGAGGTCCTTCTTGCCCATGACCTTGCCGCCGGCGGCAAACTTTGCCACCGCGCCGCGCGGCGTGGATTTGGACATCTGCCCGCCGGTGTTGGAATAAACTTCCGTGTCAAGCACGAGCACGTTGACGTCGCGTCCGCCCGCCAGCACGTGGTCCAAACCGCCGTAACCGATGTCGTAAGCCCAGCCATCGCCGCCGACAATCCACACGCTCTTCCGCACCAGCTGGTCGGCGAGGCCGAGCAGCAGCTTTGCTTCCGGCGAATCGAGCTTTTGCAATTTTTGTTTCAAAGCGGCCACGCGCTCGCGCTGCTCTTGAATGCCGGCCTCTTCGGCTTGATTGGCGTTGACGATGCCGTTCACGAGGTCGTCGCCCAGTTGCGGCGCGAGTTTCTTTGCAAGTTCCGTTGCAAATTCCTTTTGTTTGTCAATCGAAACGCGGAAACCGAGGCCGAACTCCGCGTTGTCCTCGAACAGCGAATTGCACCACGCAGGCCCGCGCCCGCTTTTATCCACGCAATAGGGCGTCGTGGGCAGGTTGCCGCCGTAAATCGAGGAACAGCCGGTGGCGTTGGCGATGATGGCGCGGTCGCCGAAAAGCTGGGTCAGCATTTTGATGTAGGGCGTCTCGCCGCAGCCGGCGCACGCTCCGCTGAATTCGAACAACGGCCGCAGGAACTGCTGCTGGCGAAGCTGGGTCGTCTTGACCTTGCGCCGGTCCAACTCGGGCAGGGTGAGGAAGAAATTCCAGTTTTCGCGCTCCTGCAACCGCAGCGGCGCCTGGGTCCGCATGTTGATGGCCTTGAGCTTTGTTTCCGTTTTGTTGCGCGCCGGGCAGATGTCCACGCACAGCGAACAGCCGGTGCAATCCTCCGCGGCGACCTGCAGCGAGAATTTCCAGCCCTTGAACTCCGGATTGCGGCTGTCCGTGGATTTGAAAGTGGCGGGTGCGCCATTGAGGGCCGCCGGTTCATAAACCTTCGCGCGGATGGTTGCGTGCGGGCAGATGGCGACGCATTTCAGGCATTGGATGCAGACCTTTTCGTCCCACACCGGAATGTCCAACGCGAGGTTGCGTTTTTCGTATTGCGCCGTGGCGGTCGGGAACGTGCCGTCCGCCGGGAACGCGCTCACCGGCAATACGTCGCCTTCATTCACGGCAAGGCGGCCCAGGACGTCCCGCACGAATTTCGGCGCATCCAGCGAGATGGGCGGGAGCAGGCCGCCGCTGCCATTCACGCGGTTCGGCAGTGGCACCTCGTGCAAATGCTCCAGCGTGTTGTCCACAGCCTTGAGGTTCATGGCCACGATTTCCTCGCCCTTCTTGCCGTAGGTTTTCTTGATGGAATACTTGATGGACTCGATGGCCTTGTCGCGCGGCAGCACGCCGGAAAGCGCGAAGAAGCAGACCTGCATGATGGTGTTGATGCGCCCGCCCATGCCGCTGTCGCGCGCCACCTTTGTCGCGTCAATCACGTAAAATTTCGCCTTTCTGGCGATGAGCGATTCCTGCAATGTCGTCGGCAGCTTGGACCAGATTTCGTCCTTCGGGTAGGGCGTGTTCAGCAGGAACGTGCCGCCGGGCACCAGCGGTTTGGCCATGTCATATTTCTCAAGGAACATCGGCTGGTGGCAGGCCACGAAATTCGCGCGGGTGATCAGGTAGGTGGAACGAATCGGCTCCGGCCCGAACCGCAGGTGCGACACCGTCATGCTGCCGGACTTCTTGGAATCATAGACGAAGTAGCCCTGCGCAAAGTTCCCGGTGCTTTCGCCGATGATCTTGATCGAATTCTTGTTCGCGCCCACCGTGCCGTCCGCGCCCAGACCGTAAAACAACGCGCGAATCACATTATCGGGTTCGGTGGAAAAATCGTGGTCCACCGGCAGGCTGGTGTTGGAAACGTCGTCGGTGATGCCGACGGTGAAATGGTTCCGGGGTTTGTCGGCGGCAAGATTGTCGAAGACGGCCTTGACCATGGCCGGCGTGAATTCCTTGGAGGACAGGCCGTAACGGCCACCGACGACCTTGGGCAGCCATTTCAAATTTCCCCAGCCGTTGGACATGCCTTCGAGGATCGCCACCATGCAATCCTGATACAACGGTTCGCCGGTCGCGCCCGGTTCCTTGGTGCGATCCAAAACCGCCACGGCCTTGACCGACCGCGGGAGCGCCTCGACAAATCGTTTGCCGTCAAACGGCCGATACAGCCGCACCTTGATAACGCCGAGTTTCGCGCCGCGCTTGTTCAAATTCTCGACCGTCTCATGGACCGCTTCGCAGCCCGAACCCATGAGCACTATCACGTGTTCCGCGTCCGGCGCGCCGAAGTATTCAAACAACTTGTAGGCGTGGCCAACCTGCTTCGCGAACTCATCCATCGCCTCCTGCACGATGCCCGGGCAGGCGGCATAAAACGGGTTGCACGCCTCGCGACCTTGGAAGAACGCGTCCGCATTCTGGGCCGTGCCGCGCAGCACCGGATGGTCCGGCGTCATCGCCCGCTTGCGGTTTTCAGCAATCAGCTTGTCGTCAATCAACGCGTGCAGGTCGGCTTCGGACAGCATCTCAATCTTTTGCACCTCGTGCGAGGTGCGGAAGCCGTCAAAGAAATGCACGAATGGAATCCGTGAGCGCAGCGTGGCCGCCTGCGCAATCAGTGCGAAGTCGTGCGCCTCCTGCACGCTGGCCGACCCGAGCATCGCCCAGCCTGTCGAGCGGCAGGCCATGATGTCACTGTGATCGCCGAAAATGGAGAGGGCATGGGTCGCCACCGCGCGGGCGGTGACGTGGAAGACCGTGGGCAACAGCTCGCCCGCGATCTTGAACATGTTGGGAATCATCAGCAGCAGGCCTTGCGACGCCGTGAACGTGGTGGCGATGGAACCGGTTTGCAGCGCGCCGTGAACCGTGCCGACGGCGCCGCCTTCGCTTTCCAATTCAACGATGGACGGGATGGTGCCCCAGAGATTTTTTTTGCCCTCGGACGCCCATTGATCGCAGAACTCGGGCATGGGGGATGACGGCGTGATGGGGTAGATGGCCATGACCTCGTTGAGGCGGTAGGCGACGTGGGCGACGCCTTCATTGGCGTCCAGCGTTAGTTTCGATCTTGTGTTCATTTTATTGAAAATTCAAACTCGTTGCATCGTTGAAACGGCCATTTTGGCGGCGAAATCCAACCAGTCTTTCTCATCGCCGCCGACCCTCAAATGAAGATAAGTCCGGTTGAATCGACCACCCCCACCTATTTTGGCAAACTAACAACATCCATTGCTTCATGTGTGCAAAATTGCGATGTTCGATTGAAAAAGAAGGAACAGAAGCGCAAAACATTAACCGCAGCCGGGCACAAATGGATGCGGCCGAAGGGCTGCATCAACTTTGAGGGAAAAGATGACCGGGTGAGTCAGGAGCGGAGTTTCCAGGCGGACTGGCGCGAGTGGCCGGTCATTAGGCCATTAACTCCGAATTTTAGCCGGGAGCGAACCGGGCTATCGCGGTCCGCAGCGTCTCAAGCTCGAAAGGTTTGCAGATGAAGGAATCAACGCCACCCAGCGGGCAGTCGGAGGTCTGAAGTTTTTCAGGAAATGCCGTCAGCATCACGACGGGCTGTTTGGGCGAGCGCTGTTTGATGGCGGCGGCCAACTTGTCGCCTTTCATCTCCGGCATGAGGTAGTCGGTAAAAACCATGTCGAACTTGCCCGGCTCAAACAGGGCAAGCGCCTCGGCGCCGCTTGTGGCTCCCTCAACGATATAACCGTCGGCTTGGAGCAACATCTGGACGGTCTGGCGGACGAGAGGTTCGTCGTCCACAACCAGTATGTGTCTCTGTTGGCAAATGCGTTCGTTCATCTTCGCCATGGAATCGCAATTCCCGTGCCATTTCCTTTGTTTTCTTGCTGCCTGGCCCGGGCGTCGGCCATTGCTTCTTCGTTTACTTCACTGGCTCCTGTTCGCCTTGGTTTGCCTGCCTAGAAAAAACACAAAAGAAGCAAAAATTTGGCCACGGATGGACACAGACTTCACGCAAGCTTTTCCTTCTCCGCAGCGGATGGAGAAAAGGTGGCGAAGCCGGATGAGGCAGGTGTTGGGCAGTGGTTAGGCGTCGGCCGAAATCAATCCGGCGCCCGGCGAATCCATTTGCCGCCCGCCTAAAACACGTATTTCACCGCCAGCGAGACGAGATTGCGTGTGAATTCCCGGCCGTCGGCATAGGTTGCGCCCGCCCCGTCCGTGGAAACTTTGCTTTGCACCAAATCGCAGGAGTAATTGAGTTCGGCGCTCAGATGTTTATTGAAGGTGTAGCTCGCCATCACGCTCGGCGTGTAAATCCAGTCATCGCGGTTCACCGGCGCCTGCCAGTCGCCCACATAGACCGTGAACCCCGCGCCGGCGGTGAACTGGTCACAGAACTTGTGCCGCCACGCGAGGTCATACTTGATGTCCTCATAAACGCTCTGGCTCGAAAAGGCCGGCTGCTCGAAGCGCGTCCAGCGGATGCTCATCGTGTCCGCCTTGGTGGGGATGACGGTGGCCGAGGCGTCGGCGTAACAAAGCACTTCGTTGCGCCCGAAATCTGCGGGCGTGCCGGGATCGAATCGGCGGAATTCCGGGCCGAGCTGGACATTCAACTTGAGCCATTTCACCGGTGAACCCTCCACGCCAGCAAGGATGCGGTGGTACTTGCTGTTGTAAACGCTGTTCACACCGAGAAGCTGGCCCTGATCCTGTTGTCCGTAGCGATAGCCAAGTACCAGAAAGGTTTTTTTGCCAACGTCATGGCCGACGTCCACGCCGCCGTTCACGTCCTGCCGGTCGATGTAATTTTCGTAAACGTATTGACCTTCGTCCGTGTTCGGCCGCTGCCCGGTCAGAAAATCGTGGTAGTAGCTCGCCACCACGGGACGGATGAACCATTTGCCAAACGGCAGTGTCACGCGGAAGACGTTTCGGAAGACGAATTGCTCGCGCCGGTCGCGCAGCGGAATGCCGCCGATGGCCGGCACATCCTGATTGCGCGCAAACGTCGGGCCAATGGTGCTGCCCTCGGTGAAAGTTGCGGTGTTGAGCAGTTCCCACGTGGCGGCCCCGATTCCGCCGCTGAAATTCAGCGTGCCGCGGTGCGCGATGTAATCTTCGTCTTCCGCCGGCGTGTAGAGCGCAATTTCCGGCGCGTAACCCGCTGTCACATTGAACTCCACACCGGGTTTGTAATTCATCGTGAAGCGCGGGAGAAAGCTGGTGACGAATGATGATTTGCCGGCGGGCACGGCGTGCAGCCCGGCCGCCGCCGCGGCGGCGACATTGGCGGGAGCGGGCTGGATGTCCTGAATGTAAACGTTGTCGTCGTAGGTTTCCTTCGCCGTCGCCTCGACGGCCCAAGTCAGGTTTGTGGAAGCGGCATGCGTCGGCAACGCCACCAGACCCGGAGCCGCCAGCATGACGACGCGCAGCCACCATAAAGATTCACTAAATTGATTCATTAGATATGTAGAATTCGTTTTCATAATGGTTTATGGCAAAAATTGGCCCGTTGTTAAATGTGGCTTGGTCATTCATTGGACGCGTGCTCTGAGGATTTGACGCTTGGTCAGGGGGCGGCGATCTTTTTTAAAATTTTTATTGTTGTGCCGCCGGAGTTTGCAAGTTCCGGCGGCTGATTTTAATCCACGGTTGACCTAGTCATTGTTTGCCTTTGACCAGCGCATCGACGACGTGCGGATCGGCCAGGGTGGAAGTGTCGCCAATTTGATCCGCGGCATTCTCGGCAATCTTGCGGAGGATGCGCCGCATGATTTTGCCCGAGCGCGTTTTGGGCAGGCCGGGCGCGAACTGGATTTTGTCCGGCACGGCAATCGGTCCGATTTCCTTGCGGACGTGACTGCACAAATCCTTTTTGAGTTCCTCGCTTTCCTGGATGCCGTCCTTGAGCGTGACGAAGGCGTAAAGGCCCTGGCCTTTGATGTCGTGCGGCATCGGGGCGACCGCGGCTTCGGCAACCTTCGGATGGCTGACCAGGGCGCTCTCGACTTCGGCAGTACCAATGCGATGGCCGGAGACATTTACCACGTCATCAATGCGGCCCATCAACCAGTAATCGCCGTCTTCGTCGAGACGGCAACCGTCGCCGGTGAAATAAATGTTCGGATACATCGTGAAATAGGTTTCGATGAACCGGTTGTGATCACCCCAGGTGGTGCGCAACATGCCGGGCCACGGTTTGGTGATGCACAACTTGCCGCCTTCGTTCACGGCGCATGGCTTGCCATCGTCACGCAGAATAACCGGTTCGACGCCAAAGAACGGACGGCAGGCGCTGCCGGGCTTGAGCGTGTGCGCGCCGGGCAACGGCGTGATAAGGATGCCACCGGTTTCCGTCTGCCACCACGTGTCCACGATGGGGCAACGGCCCTTGCCGATGACGCGATGATACCACATCCACGCCTCGGGATTGATGGGTTCGCCGACCGAGCCGAGGATGCGCAGCGTGCTCATGTCGTGCTTGTTCGGCCATTCCTCGCCCAGCCGGATGAGCGAGCGGATGGCAGTCGGCGCGGTGTAGAAAATCGTGACTTTGAATTTTTCAACGATTTGCCAGAAACGCCCGGCGTCCGGATACGTCGGCACGCCCTCGAACATCAGGCTTGTTGCGCCGTTGCAGAGCGGGCCGTAGCAAATGTAGCTGTGCCCGGTCACCCAGCCAATGTCGGCGGTGCACCAGTAAATGTCGTCGTCATGGACGTCAAAGATGTATTTGTGCGTGAGGCTGGCCTGGAGCAGGTAACCGGCGGTGCAATGGACGACGCCCTTCGGTTTGCCGGTGGAACCGGATGTGTAAAGGATGAACAGCGGGTCCTCGGCGTTCATCGTTGCCGGCGGACAATCCGCGGAAGCACCGGCCAACTCCTCATGAAACCAGACGTCGCGGTTCGGCGTCATGTTGCACGGCGTCTCGTTGCGTTTGACGACGATGACCTTCTCGATTGTGGAGGTTTCCTTCAGCGCCTCATCGGCCATGGCTTTCAACGGAATGCTCTTGCCGGAACGCAGCGAGGTATTTGAGGTGACAAGCAGTTTGCAGGCGGCGTCGTTGATGCGCCCGGCCAGCGCCTCGGCGCTGAAACCGCCGAACACGACCGAATGAATCGCGCCGATGCGCGCGCAGGCGAGCATGACAACGGGCAATTCCGGAATCATCGGCAGATAAATCGAAACGCGGTCGCCCTTTTTGATGCCGAACGATTTCAGCACGTTGGCGAATTTGCAGACCTGCTCGTGCAACTGCGCGTAAGTGAGTTTGACGACGTCATTTTCCGGCTCGCCCTGCCAGAGGATGGCGGTCTTGTCACGCGTCTTCGTTTTCAAATGGCGGTCGAGGCAGTTCGCCGTCACGTTGAGCTGGCCGTCTTCAAACCAGGTGTGCTCGACCTTCTTCGCGGCGGTGTCCCAGATATATTTGCGGCCCTTGGCTGGTTTTTTGATCCATTCGAGTGTATTGGCCTGTTCGAGCCAGAAACCGTCCGGGTCCTTGATCGAGTGCTCGTACATTTTCTTGTATTGCGCGGCGTTGATGTAGGCGCGCTGAGCCACTTCCTTGACCGGTGGAAAGGTCCGGCCCTCCTGCATCAGGGAACTGGTTGAAACGGTTTGAGTTTGCGCGGTCATGATTTGCTCCTTTCTTGTTTTGGTTTAATCACTGCTTTGGTCAACCCCGCCGGACTTGTTGCCCGCCCAGGCGACGGCACGTCAATGCCATGCAACGGGAACACGTTATTAATTACAGTTTCAATCGTGGTTCGCAACTCCGGTTCGACGGCGCCGCGTTGCTCCGCCGAAACCGCCAGAGCGCGGTCGCGCAGGCCGCCCGCCCATTCCGTGCTGGCCAGCATGACGCCGCCCATGCCGAGGGCAAAATCGCACTCGTCGTTCCCGCCGCAAAACGTCCGCCAGGCCAGCGCCCAGCCGCGAACCGTGTTCTCGATGTGATAACCCCCGCCGCCGGCGACGAGGATGGGGCAGTTGAGGCGCAGGAGCCGCTCGGCGATTTCGACGACGACATTGTTCGTCATGCGCAGGTGCGTCAGCGGATCGCCGGCCAGAATGTCCAGGCCGAGTTCCAGCACGAGCACGTCGGGATTGAATGCGTTCGCGAGCGGGAAGGCGACGGAATCAAATGCCGTCAGAAAGGCTTCGTCGTAGGTCTCGGGCGGCAGGGGGACATTGACATTGTAACCGCGTCCGGCGCCTTCGCCGATTTCATCTTCAAAACCGTCCCATGGGAAAAGCGTCCTGCCGTTCTCGTGCAGGGAAATGGTCATGACATCCTTGCGCCGGTAAAACGCGGATTGGACGCCGTCGCCGTGGTGCGCGTCCACGTCAAGATAAAGGACCCGCTTCCCGGCATCCGCCAGCTTCATGCAGGCGAGCGCCACATCGTTGAGGTAACAAAATCCGGAGGCCCGGTCCGCCATCGCGTGATGAAAGCCGCCCAGCAGATTGAAGGCGATGTCCGCCTTTCTTTGCAGCAGCAAATCGGCGGCGGCAAAGCCCGCACCGCAGGCCCAGTCGCCGCATTCGAACATGTGCTTGAAGACCGGCGTGTCCACCCCGCCGATGCCCATGCCCAAACCCTCCACGGTCAGGTCGCCGGCCGCGGCGTGCTGCAATTCATGGAGGTAGGGCGCGGTGTGGAATTGTTTCAGCTCCGCCAGAGTTGCACGCCGCGGTGAAACCTCAAAACGAGTTTCGTCGCCGAGCAACCCGAAGGATTTCAACCGCAGGCGGGTGAGGCCGGCGCGCTGGGTTTTGAAGGGGCATTCAGGCGGGTAGCTCAAC
Organism: uncultured Verrucomicrobiae bacterium; assembly: GCA_963764175.1. GTDB lineage: Bacteria > Verrucomicrobiota > Verrucomicrobiia > Limisphaerales > UBA11358 > UBA11358. The sequence goes on from CAVXRE010000018.1 coordinate 45,655, forward strand.
GCCTCGACTTCCGGCGAATAGAGAAAAGCCAGTTTACGGTCGTTCATGGTCAAAATTCCGCTGGATGGCGGGAAGGATGGTTATACGGCCTCGCGCGTCAAATCCATGAAATGGATTCCCGGCAGGGTGCCGGAAAGGCCGCATCGGTTTGTCCGTCTCAATATGTTTGCGTCTTGAGATCATCGCCATCCTGTCCGGCCTCGTTTCTCTTCCGGGAAACATTTCCGGCGACCAGTTGTGATGCCATTTCGCCCGGCGGTGAGCTTGCTTCCGCCGACAAACCCGATGATGCGCCTGGAGAACGGGATCGGCCCGCTTCAGCCCCGGTTTTTCAGCGGCGCCCCGATCCCTTTTGCGGGACCGGTCCGCTTGATTTGCTCCGACACTGTGACCGGTGCAGTCCGTTCGAGTTTGTGATGATAAGTTAGATTCCTTAAAACAGATTGGCTCAACTATTTTTGCTAATTACTTGATTTTTTTTGGACGGATGGGATTAACACGGCCTTTTGGCGCGTCAATTCCGCGCTTCAGAATCTCTTTGCCGCACGGCGGCGCCCAGCGGTTCGATGTGGACGAGCACGTCGCTGACGGCCGGTTTTGCGCCGCGGATTTTGTCCTTCACGGCGTGGGCGATTTCATGCGAGCGGAGCACGCTCATCTGAGGATCCACCTCCACGTGCATGTCCACGAAATACTGATAACCCACCTTGCGCACGAAACATTTTTCCACGCCATCCACGCCGGCTGTGTCCTTCGCGATCTGGCGGATTTGGTCAATGATTTCGCGGCTGGGCGCGGCGTCCATGAGTTCGTTGAGCGCCGGCCGGAGCAAATGCCAGCCGTTCCACGCAATGACTCCCGCCGCCGCAATCGCCGCCACGTCGTCGGCGGCCTCAAAACCCCTGCCGCCGATGAGCGACACGCTGATGCCGACGCCAGCGGCCACGGAGGTGATGGCGTCGCTGCGATGATGCCAGGCGTCCGTGCGCACGGCGGAACTGTCCACCGCCTTGCCTTCACGCGAAACAAACCGGAACAGAATTTCTTTTACCACCACAACCACCACCAGCACGATGAGCGTGAACGGCGCCGGCGCCCGGTGCGGTTCCGTGATTTCGCTGAACGCCTTGAGCGCAATCCACAGCGCCGCCCCCAGCAACATCGCGGCAACGATGGCGGAGGCAATCGGCTCGGCCTTGCCGTGGCCGTAGGGATGGTCTTCATCCGCCGGTTCAGCCGCCACGATGACGCCGCGCCACACGATGAGGGAGCTGAACACGTCGGCAAAGGACTCGACCGCGTCGGCAACGAGCGCGTGCGAATGGCCGATGATGCCCGCCGCCAGCTTTACGCCGGACAACACGACGTTCGTCGCCATTCCGAAGAAGGTGGCGCGGAGGCTGCGTTGGAGGCGCGTCAATGGCATAAGCGATTGTAACGGCGGTCTGTGCTAACCGCAAACTTCGGAGACGCTCATGGAGCGCCGCTGCAATTAAATCATGTGGCAGTACATTCCGTCGCGGAGCTTCGGCTCGAACCAGGTGCTTTTCGGCGGCATGACGCCGCCGGTGTCCGCAATCGTCATCAAGTCCTCGATGTTCACGGGGAACATGGAAAACGCGCAGGCGGCTTCGCCGCTGTTCACGAGCTTTTCCAATTCGGCAGTCCCGCGAATGCCGCCGACAAATTGGATTCGATCGCTCTTGCGCGGATCCTTGATGCCGAAAACCGGCTCGAACACGTGTTTCTGGAGCAGGCTCACGTCGAGCTTTTCCATCGGGTCATCGGTCTCCAAAAGTTTCTGCCGAAAAACCAGCGTGTGCCATTTGCCGCGCAGGTAAAGGCCGATTTCGTGGTTGCGTCGGGGCGCGGGCGTGCCGTTCGGGTCAACGGCAAAAACGGTGCCGAGAATTTCCTGCAACTGTTCCGGGCTCCATCCGTTCAAATCCTTCAACACGCGGTTGTAGGGCAGAATCTGCATCCGGTCGTGCGGGAAAATCACGGCAAGAAATTGTCCGCTGTTGCCCGCGCCATTGCGGCTTTGAAATATGCGCGCCGCGGCGGCGCTGCGATGGTGGCCGTCGGCGATGTAATACGCCGGAACCTTCGCGAACTCGGTTTCGATGAACTGGATCTCGTTCGCGCCGCCAACCGTCCATGACGTGTGCCGCACGCCGTCCTTCGCGGTGAAATCAACATCCGGGTTTTCGGAAATTTTCTTTGCGATAAATTCATCAACCGCTTTTGTGGCGCGAAAGGCCAAGGACACCGGGCCGGTTTGGGAATCCAACGCCTCGATGTGCCGCACCCGGTCGTCCTCCTTGTCCGGGCGCGTGAATTCGTGCTTTTTGATGACCCCTTCCAGGTAATCCTCGCAACCCACCGCGGCAACCAGGCCGGCCTGCGAATGGCCGCCCATGATCTGGCGGTAAAGATAATAACACGGCTGCGCATCCTGTTTCAGCGCGCCGTCATGGATGAGCTTTTGAAAGTTTTCACGGCCCTTTGCATAAACCTCGGGCGCGTAGGGATTCATTTCCTTTGGCAGGTCTATCTCCGGTTTGCTGACGTGAAGAAAACTCAGCGGATTGCCGGCGGCCATCTGGCGCGCCTCCTCCGATGACATGACATCGTAAGGCAATTCGCAGATTTTCTCCGCGAGCTCCGGTTTCGGTCGCACCGCCGCAAAAGGTTTGACCGCGGCCATCTGGCGGCGGGGAGGTGCGGGCGCCGGCGCTTCCGGTGCGGATGGAACGAGTTTCAGTTTCTTCATCTTGATCGGGCGGGCTTGGCGTTCCCGATGGCCATGTTGCCCGGTGGTCCCTGGCTGTGGATGGCCGCGCGGCGGCAAAGCGGGTTCAAGCTCATGCAGGCCAAAGACAACGGCAATCGCCGCGGAAAGCCAAGCCCATTTTCAAGCGCTGCGGCGTGTGAAGCAAATCGCGGAGAAATTAATGCTTGCAACCCGATGTTTTATGACTATGCTACGCGTCCCTGATTTGGAATTTTATGGCACGAATTTGTGAATTGACCGGCAAAGGCCCGCGCAAAGGCAGCATCATCTGGCGCAGTGGAAAGCCCAAGAAACAGGGCGGCATCGGCACGCACATCACCGCCATTACCAAACGGCGTTTCATGCCGAATTTGCAGCGCGTGAAGGCCGTGTTGCCCAGTGGCGAAGTGCGTTACATGCGCGTCGCCGCCAGCGCCCTCAAAAAAGGTCTCGTCGTCAAGGCCCCGAAGCGCACCTGGAAGAAGCCTGAAGCGGCCAAAGCCTGATTTGTCCCGCGGACCTTGCCGCCTGTCTCAATTTCTGTGAACGCTGACAGCGCGCTGTTCAAACAGTTTCTCGTTTATTTCGGCACCCACACCGGAATCAAAAGCAAGGGCGTCTACGTTTCCCGCTTTGACACCGCGTCGGGTGAATTGAGCGCGCCCACGCTGGCCGCCGAATCCGTCAATCCAGCGTATCTTGCCATTGAACCCAATCACCGCTTTCTTTTTGCCGTCAACGAAACCGATCATTTCAACGGCCAGGCCAGCGGCTCGGTGACGGCATTCAGGCTGGACGCGTTGACGGGCAAATTGGAGTTCCTCAACCAGCAGCCTTCCGGAGGCACAAGCCCGTGCCATATCTCCGTGGATTGCACCGGCAAATATGTGCTCGTGGCAAATTACAACAGCGGCAGCGTGGCGGTTTTCCCCGTGCAAGCCAACGGTTTCATCGCCCCGCCGACGGCGGTGATTCAACATCACGGGTCCGGCGTCAACCAGCAGGCCATGCCCCGCGCCCATTATATCGCCATGGATGCCGCAAATTCTCGCGTGTTCGCCTGCGACTTGGGACTGGACAAGGTGATGATTTATCTGCTCAACGAAACCAACGGCGAACTCGTGCCAAACGAAATTCCGTGGATCGAGCTGAAGCCCGGCTCCGGACCACGCCACATGGCTTTCAGCCCAGACGGCCGGCATGTTTACGTCATCAATGAATTGGATTCCACCCTGATGGCCTTCACCAGCAATCCGGAACACGGCGCGCTGAATGAGATTCAAACGGTTTCCGCGCTGCCGGAAGATTTTCATGGGAAAAACACGTGCGCCGAGGTGGCCGTCCATCCGTCCGGCAGATTTGTTTACGGTTCAAACCGGGGTGACGACAGCATCGTCGTGTTCGCCGTGGACGCGCCGAGCGGCCGGCTTGACTTTGTCGAACGTCAGCCGACCCGTGGCAAAATCCCGCGCTGTTTTGCCATTGATCCAACCGGCCAATACCTGATTGCCGCCAATCAGGATTCCGACAGCATCGTGGTCTTCCGCATCAACGCCCAAACCGGCCGGTTGACGTGGACCGGGCAAACCGTCGAGCTTGGAGAGCCGATGTGCGTCGCTTTTGTTCCGATGGAGCCGGCAAAGTCCTGACGCCTGCGTTGGCGGAGCCGGCGGACGCCGCCGGAAAAAAAGCCGGATTTATTTTCCCTTGAACCGGTGCATCTGCGCGCGTTTGAGTTCGCGGTCGGATTCGCGCTGTTTCAATTCCTCGCGCTTGTCGAACTGCTGTTTGCCCTTGCCGACGGCCAGGGCGACCTTCACCTTGCCGTTCTTCCAGAAAAACCCGAGCGGCACCAGCGCGTGCCCTTTCACGGCGGCGAGGCCGAACAATTTCCGGATTTCCGATTTGTGCAGCAACAGCTTGCGCGGGGCCTTGGGCTGGTGGTTCTGAAGGTTGCCGTGCGAGTATTCGTCAATGTGCGCGTTGTAAAGCCAGACCTCGTCCTTTTCCACGCGTGCGAAGGCGTCGTTGATCTGCCCCTTGCCCGCGCGCAGCGACTTGACCTCCGTGCCGTGCAACACGATGCCCGCCTCGAATGTTTCAAGGACGTGATAATCGCGCCGCGCTTTATGGTTGGTCACGATGTCGGCCATGACCAATTCTAGCTTTGGAATTGACGATTTACGAGTGAATTTGAAGACAACAGGCGATTCGTAAACCGTAAATCGCCAATCGCAAACAACCTACTTCTTCCGGCGTTTCTTGGGTTGCGGGCGGACCAGTTCGACCGGTTCCGGCATTTCCCAGCCGATTTTTTCCTCGAGGATTTCGCGCAACGCGATGTCCGCCGCGCCCAGGTTCGTTGTGTCGTTCACCAGCGGGCGGCACAGGCCGCCGGCGCCGGAGTTCAACTGGCGCACGCGCCGCGAAATGAGGTTGACGAGGACGTTCGGGTTGCCAACTTTTTCGGCGGCCCTTTTGCAAAGTTCAGCGTTCACAATTCGTTTTGACAAACAGAGTTGGAAATACTAATCGCTGCCGCCACAATAGCAATAAGAAAAATCACCTTAAAACTTGCGCGAATCGGGGGCGTTTTCTAAAACAAACCGGCATGTCCGCAACCACCCGGTTCAATTTGTCGCAATTCCTGGCCGCACGTACCGAAACCGTCAATCGCGCGCTCGACCGGTTTCTGCCGTCCGAGAAAACCCGGCCCGCCACCATCCACAAGGCGATGCGCTACTCGCTCTTTGCCGGCGGCAAACGGATGCGCCCGGCATTGTGCCTTGCCGCCGCCGAGGCTTGCGGAGGCAGCGACGCTGCCGCCATGCCGCTCGCGTGCGCCGTCGAGTGCATCCACACCTATTCGCTCATCCACGACGATTTGCCGGCGATGGACAACGACGATTTCCGCCGCGGCAAGCCGACCAACCACAAGGTCTTCGGCGAAGGCATCGCCGTGCTGGCAGGTGACGCGCTGTTGACACAGGCATTTGAAATCGCCGCACAAGCCAAAGGCTGGCCGCGTTATCCGCACCGTACTTTGATTCTGGAAATTGCGAAGGCTTCCGGCTCGCTGCAACTCGTCGCCGGTCAGGTGGCGGATTTGGAAGGCGAAGGCAAAAAAATTTCCGCGAATGAACTGCGCTACATCCATGAGCGCAAGACCTCCGCGCTGCTGTGCTGCTCCGTGCGGCTGGGCGGCATGAGCGCGAACTGCACGGCGGCGCAGCTCAAGGCACTGACGGATTTCGGCTATCACGTCGGCCTCGCGTTCCAGGTGATTGACGACATCCTCGACGTGACGCAGACCAGCGAACAGCTCGGCAAAACGGCGGGCAAGGACACGCAGGCGCAGAAGGCAACCTATCCGGCGATTGTCGGTTTGGAAAAATCGCGGAAGATCGCGGCGCAACTGACGGCCAAAGCATTTGCCGCATTGAAAATTTTCAAAGGCAAAGCTGTGGCGCTCGAAGCGTTGGCGGAATTTTTGTTGAAACGGGACCGGTAAACGCCCCAAAAGCTTTCAAATCTTTTTTTGAAAAACCAGTTGACATCCACAGCTAATGTGTGTTAAATGTGTGTTGGTCTGAGTGGTTTAGACCATGTTTAATTGCGATTTTGAGTAACATGGAAAGTCCGAGTTGTGCGTACTTGTTTTTCCCTTTTTCGGGCAAGCTAGGTAATTCGGACACGCTCAAAGATCTGGTAGGGCCGAGAGGCCCCGGGTTTCCGAGAGGAAGCAGACTTGTGATTATCAGACCGTGTGCTTTGAGCATGGCGTGGCGACACGCCAAAGAACAAGAACCTCCGAAGCGCAATGGCGTTTGAGGAGTTTGAAGTAAAAAATGAGAAATAATTGTTTCTGTGGTTTTTGGACGAAGCGTTCTGCGCGGGAATGGTCGATAGTCCGAGACTGTCAGAGCAAAATTGGAGACGAAGAATGACAACGAATTCTTCTTTCAGTTTGCTCGTGCCGGTCTTCTCTCCGTTAGCGCGGGGGAAGACCTATGCCGGGCAAAACTAATGATACAAACCATCACGGAGAAGACCGCTTTTCACAGAAGCTAAAGCTTTATGAAAGCCTTCATGTTTTACCGAACAAAGTTCCAAGAGCAAAAAGTGCGGTTGTTCTAATTGCCGCCATCTGCGCGATTGCTTTGTGCGTCATTGCCGAAGTTAAAGCGCCTTGGTTCGCATATTTAACACTGCTCGGTTTAGCTGTTATACTTTGTCTGTTTGCGGTCTGGCCAAACGAAAATGCCAAAGCCAAACAAAAACAATTTACCGGAAAGAGTCCGCCTCAACCTGGAATTTGCTCCGCAGATTTACGACCAGATGCAAGCGGTCCAGCACCGTAGCCATGCAGCTTCCTTGACAGAAGTTCTCAGACGTTCGCTTGCGTTGTACGATTTAGTCACCGAACACATTGTGGACGGTGGCGACATCGTTTTAGTGGACAGCAAGGGCAAGCAGGAAAAGCTGCGGATTCTTTAAGCTTTGAGGTAGCGCGACCGTCCCGGTCGCTCCGGCCGGCGTCTCGCCGGCAGGTTTTCTCCAAATGTGTTTGGCGGGACGCCAAACACTGCGGGCGAGACGCCCGCGCTCCCCACATAATTTTACCCGCTCCGTCTGCCGGTTTGCAAATACGGCTTGGGCTCTTCCTTGAGCGTTTCGCCAAATCAATTCGCCGTCCATTTATATTCGTAGCCGTCGGGCGGTTCGTAAAAGGCGGAAAATCCGCCAACCCCCACGACTCCGTTCCAATAGATTTTGATGTAGCTGACGTGGCCGTCCACAAAGCTCATCACATTCTGGGCGTCCTGAAATTGCAGCGGCTGCCGGCGGTCGTGGCTGCTCAAAGCGCCGCCACCGGAAATTTCCCCGATGATCTCGGTCTTGACCGGGTCGAGTACCGAGGCGAACGGTTTTTGTGCCATGCCCAAATCGTTCGTGTTGTCACCGCGCGAGAGGCCGTTGAACCAGTAGCTGGAAAAATGCGTCCATGCCTGGTTGCAAAAGCCCTCGCCGCTCAATGGCGGATCCGTAAACCATGAACCGAGTGTGCCGGAAAAAACGAAATCGTCGGCGGCGCAGATGAAGACAGCGTTGTTGGATGAACCGCCGCCGACATACGGCAGAATGTTTTCCTTGTAATCGAAGTAGATGGAGTTGGTGTAGTAAGCCATGGCGTCGCCGTGGTCGTCCGCATACAGAAGGACGGCCAGATTGATTTGACGGACGTTGCTGGTGCAAGCGGCGCGTCTGCTGGACGCCTTGGCCCGGCTCAACGCCGGCAAAAGCAACGCCGCGAGAATGGCGATGACGGCAATGACGACAAGCAATTCAATCAACGTGAATGCTTGTTTCGTTTTCATTCGTTCCAATCGCCGGTTTGCAGATACGGCTTGAGTTTTTCCTTGAGCGTTTCGCGTCCGCGATGGATGAGCGATTTCGTGGCCGAAAGCGAGCAGTCCAGGATTTCAGCGATTTCCTCGTAGCTCAAGTCCTCCTGCCGGCAGAGCAGGATGGCCGTGCGCTGGTTTTCGGGCAATTCAGCCAGCGCCTCCTCGATTTTCTTCGCTAGCTCGCCGTGCAACATTTTTTCCGGCGCGGCGACCTGCGATTTGTCCTCGTATTGCCGGTGCGGCTGGTCCTCGTGTTCGGCGTGGGTTTCCTCGATGGATTCGGCGGGATGTCGCGAGCGGCGGCGGAGTTCGTTGAGGCACAGGTTGCGCGCGATGGTGAACAGCCACGTTGAAAATTTTGCCGTCTGCCGGTAGCGGCTCCGGGATTTGTAAACTTGCAGAAAAACATTTTGCGCGAGGTCTTCGGCCTCGATTTCGTCGCGCAGCGAACGGTGGATGAAATTCATCACCGGCTGCTTGTATTTGTCCACCAATCCGGCAAAGGCCGCCCGGTCGCCGCGTTTCACGCGGAGCATCAATGCGGCATCGGGATCGGGCTGGACTGGCATCGCATTGAGTTTAATCAACGGAAAGCGTGCGACAAGGCTTCGCTGTTCCCAATCGTCCTTGTTCTCGTAATCGAAACCAAAAAGCCGGGGACGAGAACGAGGAGGAAGGTTGCGGGCATTTCTTGCTTTCAGTGTGTTTTGCCTGCAGTTTGTGCGTTCGTGCAGGATCTGCAAAAAAAAATCGAGGCCGACGCCGAGGCGCGTCTGCCGTTGCCGCCGAACGCCGACACGGCGGAAAAGCTCGCGCGCTACAAGGGTTTTCTCAAGGTGGAGACCCACCGGCTCAAGCTGCTGCACCGCGCCGGCAAAAGCGGGCGTGAGATTTGCGGGGGCCGCGCGGTGATGCTCGACGCGCTGCTGAGGCATCTTTGGGAAGCGGCCCGGGGCAGCCTGTCGGCACAGGCGCAAAAGGAATTTCCACCGCTGGCGCTGGTGGCGATTGGCGGTTACGGCCGTGGCGAATTGAATCCGCACAGCGACATTGACTTCATGTTTTTGCACGACGGCCAGGTCGCGGCGGGCAAACCGCTGCCGTATCTGTCCAAGCTGATTGACGGCGTGCTGTATCCGCTGTGGGACATCGGCCTGAAGGTCGGACACGCGGTGCGAAGCATTGACGATTGCGTGCAGGTGGCGAACTCCGACATGCAATCCAAAACGTCGCTCATCGAGGCGCGGTTCATCGTCGGCAAGGAGGCGCTGTTCACCAAATTCCAGAAGGCGCTCGTTTCCAAATGCGTCGTCGGCTTTGAGGAAAAATACATCGAGGCGCGCATGGAGGACCAGGCGTCGCGCCGCGCGAAATTCGGCGGTTCGGCCTGCATGCAGGAACCGAACATCAAAAACGGCTGCGGCGGCCTGCGCGATTTCCAAAACCTGCTGTGGATGGCCTTTTTCAAATACCGCACGCGTTCATTGCGCGAACTGGAGCGCGAGGAGTTTGTGAGCGAAGCCGAGCGCAGGCAGTTGGAGGCCGCCTATGACTTTCTGCTGCGCACGCGGACGGAGCTGCATTACCACGTCAACCGTCCGCTCGACGTGCTGGGCAAGAACCTGCAGCCGGCCGTGGCGCACAATCTCGGCTACGGCGACCGCTCGCCGAGCAAACGCATCGAGAAGTTCATGCGCGACCTTTACACGCACATGCGGAATGTTTTTCTCATCACGCGCACGCTGGAGCAGCGCATGGCGCTGCGGCCGGTGGTGCAGAGCCGGCTTTCGCTCCGTTCGTGGCTGCCACAACGGCGGCGCGAACCCGAAATCGTGGACGGCTTCAAATTCATCAAAGGCGAAATCCACGCCGCGTCCAGCCGCGTTTTTCGCGACTCGCCGCGCCGTCTCATGCGCGTGTTTCTGCACGCCCAACAGCGGCGGCTGACGCTGCATCCCGACCTCGCGCAACTCATCCGCAACCAGCTCTCGCTCGTGGACCGCGACTTTTTGAACGACGAGCAGGTGGCCGAAACATTCCGGACCATTCTCGAACGCCGCGGCGAGGTGGCGCCCATCCTGCGCGCGATGCACGAGGTGAACCTGCTCGGCAAATACATTCCCGAATTTGGCAAGCTCACCTGCCTGGTGCAGCACGAGTTTTACCATCAATACGCCGCCGACGAGCATACGCTGGTTTGCCTCGAACAACTGGACCGTGTCTGGGAGGCCAAGGACGAGCCTTACAAGAATTACTCGCCGCTCTTTCAAAGCCTCGAACGACCGGGCCTGCTCTATCTGGCGCTGCTGCTGCACGACGTGGGCAAGGCGGAACGCCACAAACAGGGCCGGCACCCTGAAGTCAGCGCGGCGATGGCGCTGCGCGCCGCCAAGCGGCTCCGTCTCGACAGCGCCGCGACGCAAGTCTTGCGGATCATCGTCGAGAACCACCTGCTCATGGCGAGCATTTCACAGCGTCGCGACCTCGACGACCCCGCCGTGGTCCGCGAATTTGCGCGCCAGATTGTGACGCCCGAGGCGCTCAATCTGCTCACGCTGCTGACGTTCGCCGATTCGCAGGGCACGAGCGACAAGTTGTGGAACGGTTTCAAGGACGCACTGCTGTGGGATTTGTATGCCCGCGCCATGCCGCTGCTCACCGGCGGCACGGAATTCATCCGCGCCGGAAAGGCGCAGCGCGAATTGCTCCTGCAGGAAGTGAGGAAACTGGCGTCGGCGGAAATCAGCGAGGAGGAACTGCAGGGCCATTTCGCCGCGCTGCCGGCGCGTTATTATCATATTCACATCGCGGTGGAGATTCTCGACGATCTCTCGCTCGCGCACCGCTTCCTGCAACGCCAGGTCCTCGAAGATGGCAAAGCCTGGTCGCCGTTGACGGCGTGGAAGGACGAGCCAAACCGCGGTTACAACCTGGTCAAAGTCTGCACCTGGGATCGCGCCGGCCTTTTCAGCAAAATCGCCGGCTCATTCAGCGCCGTTGGCCTGAACATCCTTGGCGCGCAGATTTTCACCCGCACCGACGGCGTCGCGCTCGACGCATTTTTTGTCAACGACGCCCTCACCGGCAACCTCGCCACGCGCGAGCAACACGAGAAATTCGACAGCCTGCTCGACCGGGTTTTGACCGGACAGGAGGTTGACCTGCCCGCGCTCATCAAACGCCACATTGTGGCGTACCCGCGGTATCAGGCCTACATCGGCGAACGCATTCCCACACAAATTCGGTTCGACAACGCGGCCTCTGAAATGCGCACGCTCATCGAGATTGAAACCGAAGACCGGCTCGGTTTGCTTTACACCATTTCGCAGACGCTGGCCGAACTGGCGCTCGACATTTCCGCCGCGCGCATCGTGACCGAACGCGGCGCGGCGATAGACAGTTTTTACGTCCGCGAACATGACGGCAGCAAGGTCGTGTCCGTTGAACGGCAGCTTCTGATCGAAGACCGGTTGCGCAGCGCGATCCACCGACTCGACATCGGAACATGATGGTCCTGCGAAACAATTCCCAGCCGCTGGAAAGATTAAAGCAGCATTGAATGGACTGGCGCTGGCGATTTGGTTATGAATAGACTGTTGAAACTGGAAAAATTTTCCTTTGGAGTGGGAGACCGCTTTGCGCAGCAGGCCAGGGCACAACTGCGCGCCTGCATCCTGGCGGCGGAGCAGGGGGTTGAAATCATTCCCGTGTGGAACAAGTCGAATCGGGAACACCTGATTGTCGGTTCCATGCCGTCCAGCACGCGCGCCGCGGCGGACGCCGCCGTGAAGGAACTGGGCTGGTGGAAGCCTTATTACGTGGACGCCGACCATGTCGGTCCCGAAACGGTTGACCGGTTTTTGCCGCACTCGGATTTTTTCACCATTGACGTGGCGGATTGGATTGGGAAAGCGGCTGACCCAAAGGCGGTCAAGTCTTTCGCTGAACGCCACCCCGAACTTGTGGGAAAAATTTCAATTCCTGAAATCAAACAGCCTTTTCAGACGACGCCGGCGGACGTCGAGCGCATCGCCGGCAACTATTTGTCCGCGGTGCAGGAAGCGGGGAAAATTTACCGGCGCATCGCCCAAATAAAGGGTGACGGGGAATTCATCACCGAGGTTTCGATGGACGAGACTGACAGTCCGCAAACGCCGCCGGAACTGCTGGTCATTCTGGCCGCCATCACCGACGAGGGAATTCCGTTGCAGACCATCGCCCCCAAGTTTACCGGACGTTTCAACAAGGGCGTGGATTACGCGGGCGACATCAGGAAGTTTGAAGAGGAATTCAACAATGACCTGGCGGTCATTGCCCATGCTGTGAACCAATACAGTCTGCCCGGCACGTTGAAGTTGAGCATCCATTCCGGCAGCGATAAATTTTCACTTTACGCCCCGATGCATCGGGCCATTGTCCGGTTCAACGCCGGCCTGCACCTCAAGACGGCGGGCACGACCTGGCTGGAGGAGGTCATTGGCCTGGCCGAGGGCGGCGGCAGCGGTCTGGTTTTGGCAAAGGAAATTTACGCGGGTGCGTTGGAACACGTGGATGAATTTTGCGCGCCGTATGCGACGGTGATTGACATCGACCGGGAAAAGCTGCCTCCCGCCGCGACGGTCAATGGCTGGAGTTCCGGGCAGTTTGTTTCCGCGTTGCGCCACGACCCGGACAACAAGGATTTCAATCCCAGTCTGCGCCAATTGCTCCACGTGGGATACAAAATTGCGGCCCGGATGGGCGGGCGCTATATTGGCGCATTGAAGGCGCACGAGACCACGGTCTCGAAAAATGTCACCAGCAACCTTTACGAGCGGCACATCAAGCCGCTGTTCATCGGCGATGGCAAAGGCGGTTGAGCCCGCTGTTCAGGCCGCAAGAAAATGAAATTCATTCACGAAGATTTTCTGCTGCAAACACGAACGGCCCGCCGGCTCTACCGGCAATTTGCCGGGGACGAGCCGATCCTGGATTTTCACTGTCATCTCCCGCCGCGGGAAATCGCGGAAAACCGCCGGTTCAAAAATCTTTTTGAAATCTGGCTTGAGGGCGATCACTACAAATGGCGCGCCATGCGTTCCAACGGCATGGCCGAACGCTTTTGCACCGGCGCCGCGGCGCCTTTTGCGAAATTCCAGGCCTGGGCCGCCACCGTGCCGCATACGCTCCGCAACCCGCTTTATCACTGGACGCATTTGGAATTGAAACGCTTCTTCGACATTGATGAATTGCTCGACGAGGCCAGCGCCGCGCGAATCTGGAAAAAGGCGGGTGAAAAACTTTCCGCCGCGGAATTCAGCGCGCAGGGCATCCTCAAAAAATTCAACGTCCGGACGCTTTGCACGACCGACGACCCGGCGGATGATTTAAGGCACCACCGCGCCATCGCGGCGTCCGGCCTGCAAACGCGAGTGCTGCCCGCGTTCCGTCCCGACAAGGCGTTGACGGCAAACCAGCCGGGGCCGTTCAATCAATGGCTGGACCGCCTGGCCGGGGCCGCCGGCGTGGAGATCCGTTCGCTGGGGAAATTTCTCGATGCGCTGCGCGCCCGCCATGATTCCTTCCACGCGCATGGCTGCCGGCTTTCCGACCACGGCCTGACCCAATGTCCGGTGGATTTTTGCTCCGAAAAGACCGCCGCGGGAATTTTCTCCAAGGCACGCCGCGGAAAGGAAATTTCACCCGCCGAACAGGCGCAATTCTCCGCCTTCATGATGTTGTTCTTCGGGCGGCTTGATGCCGAAAGGGGCTGGACCAAGCAGCTTCATCTCGGCGCCCTGCGCAACAACAGCACCCGGCTGATGAAACAAATCGGCCCGGACACGGGGTTTGATTCCATCGGCGATTTTCCGCAGGCCGCCGCGCTGGCCCAATATCTTGACCGGCTCGACCGGGAAAATGCGCTCCCGAAAACGATCATTTACAATGTCAATCCGGCGGACAATTACGTTTTTGCGGCCATGATCGGGAATTTTCAGGGTTCCGGCATCCCGGGCAAAATTCAATTCGGCTCCGGCTGGTGGTTCCTCGATCAAAAGGAAGGCATTGAATGGCAGCTCAACGCGCTCTCGAATCTCGGCCTGCTCGCGCGCTTCATCGGCATGGCGACCGATTCGCGCTCGTTCATGTCGTACCCGCGCCACGAGTATTTTCGGCGCGTGCTCTGCAACCTGATCGGACGCGATGTTGAAAATGGCGAAATCCCCGGGGACGATTCACTGATTGGCCCGATGATCCGCAACATCTGCTACAATAACGCGCGGCAATTTCTGGCGTTGCCAGCGAACGAAACGAAAGCCCGGAAGGGAAAACCGTCCGCGCGCGGCCAGAACAAAATTTTATGAAGACACCGGCGGAACTTTTTGGGTTGAAAGGGCGGGTGGCCGTCATCATCGGCGGCACGGGCGAATTGTGCGGCGCGATGGCCGAAGGTTTTGCAGCGGCGGGAGCGACCGTTGCGCTCGTCGGCCGCGACGCTGCCAAGGCGAAGGCCAGGCTTGACCGCATCACCAGGGACGGCGGCAAGGCGGAATTCTTTCCGTGCGACACAACTTCAAAGGCCGGCCTCCAAAAACTGCTGGCGGGTGTGCTCGCCAAGTTCGGGCGCGTGGACATCCTGGTAAACGGCGCGGGTGTGAATTCGCCGACCCCGTTTTTCGACATTTCCGAGGAGGAAATTGACCGCATCATCACCGTGAATTTGAAGGGCCTCATGCTGGCGTGCCAGATTTTCGGCAGGTACATGGTCGAACGCGGTTCCGGCAGCATCATCAACATCGGTTCGGCGTCCGGCTTGAAACCCTTGTCTCGGGTGTTCACGTACTCCGCGTCGAAGGCCGCCGTGCACAACCTTTCGCAAAACCTGGCGCGCGAGTGGGCTGCGCAGGGTGTGCGCGTGAATGTTCTGGTGCCGGGCTTTTTCCCCGCCGAACAAAACCGGAAAATCCTCAGCCCCGACCGGGTGGCCTCCATCATGGCCAGGACGCCGATGAAACGTTTTGGCGAAGCGCATGAACTCGCCGGCGCGGCTTTGCTGCTGGCGTCGGACGCGGGCAGCTTCATCACGGGCACAGAGCTGGTCGTGGACGGCGGATTCGACGCGATGACGATCTAGCGCCGGAGGCATCGCCTTCACCAACTGCCATAATGCGGCGCAGTTGCTAAAATTCACCCGTTGAAGCCATTGCTTCGAATGGCTTCCGGTTCCGCATTTTTTTTACGCGGCCTTCGGTTCTTCAATTTTAACCGCTTCGAGTTTCGGCGCGAGCAGGTGCGCAACCAGCAGGGCCGTCAAGTATGCCAGGCTGGCGGCCAGGAAAATGAGGAAGTAATTGCCGGTTTCACCGCGGGCGATGGCCGCCTTGCGGATCTGGCCAACAACAATGAACAACAGCGTTCCGCCGATTGAACCGGCAAAACCGCCGAGGCCGGTCACGGAGCCGACGACGCGACGCGGGAACATGTCGCCCGCCAGGCTGAAGACGTTCGCCGACCAGGCTTGATGCGCCGCCGCCGCCACAGCGATGAGGGCCACGGCGACCCACGCGGTGCTGGTCACCGTCGCGAAAACGACCGGCACCACCAGAGAGGCAAAAATGAGCAGGGTGACCTTGCGTGACTTGTTGACGCTCCAGCCGCGCTTCATCAAATGGCCGGACAACCAACCGCCGCCAATGCTGCCAACCGATGCAAAAATGTAAATCGCCGCGATGGGGCCGCTGCGCGCCCTCAAGCTCAGGCCGAAGCGGTCGGAGAAGAAGTAGGGCGCGCCAAACAAATAAAACCACCAGAAACAGTCGGTCATGAATTTTGCGGTCACGTAAGCCCAGGTCTGGCGGTGCGGCAGCAGCCGCCGCCACGGAATTCTCACCGCCGTTTCGGGTGGATCACTGTTGATGATGGCCAGTTCGGCGCGTGAAACCCGTGGATGCTCCTGCGGCTTTTTGTAAATCAGCAGCCACGCGATGATCCAGCCCAGATCGAAAATGCCGGTAACCAGAAATGCTCCGCGCCAGCCGTTCGCGGAACCAAAAACGGCCATTGATGAAAACGTCGCAACCACAAACGGCAGCCCGAAAGGCACCAGAATGCCGCCGACATTCGAGCCGGAATTGAACAGGCCGGTGGCCAGGGCGCGCTCGCGTTTGGGAAACCACTCGGCGGTGGTCTTGATGGCCGCGGGAAAGTTGCCGCCTTCGCCGAGGCCCAGCAACATGCGCACGATGAAGAAACCCGCCACGGTGCTGACCAGCGAATGGCTCATCGCCGCCAGGCCCCAGGCGGCACACGCAATCGTGAATCCCCAGCGCAGGCCCAGCACGTCCATCATTCGTCCCGCCGCCAGCAGGCTGACGGCGTAGGCGATGTTGAACGCCACCGTCATGTTCCAATATTGGTCCTGCGTCCAGCCGATTTGTCTTTGCAATTCCGGCGCAAGATTGCTGAAGACGCCGCGGTCAATGTAGTTCGCGGTCGTGACCCAAAATAGCAGCCCGCAGATGACCCAGCGATAATTGCTCGAAGCCGGTACGGGCTGGTCCGCGGAATTCATGTCGATGGGAATACCCAAAATTGTTGTCCGCTTCAAGCCCTCCTCTTTGGGCAATTCATTGGCACAAAGACCTTCTGCGAATTTGAACGTGCTTGGTGGCTGGTAAATGATTGTATTTCCGTTTGGAATGGAGCTTGGCCGTTTCATCCGGAGCCGATCGCAAACCTGTTGCCAGCAGCCGCGCAGTCTGGTAGAAGCTGTCAGGTTCAGCGTGGGCTTGCCGCGTTGCGGCGAAGCGAAGGCGGGTGTGGTTCAGTGGTAGAATGCGGGCTTCCCAAGCCTGAGATGAGGGTTCGATTCCCTTCACCCGCTCCAATCTTGATTTCACTCAATGAAATCAATTGTGTTTGTGAGCTTTTGACAGCTTCAAAACGTTCAACTGCCAACACCCACTGCTAATTCACTTTGAAGCGGCACAGTCACCTTTTCGCCAGTCCTGCCTTGTGTATCACAGTCTCATGCAACAGTTCAACGGGGACCTACCTTGTTGCTGACAACCGCCACCAGCGCCATCAGGCCGCCGAGGAGCAGGCCAACCAACAGAACCGCCAGGATGATGTTTACCTTGCGCCGTTGCAAATCAGACGGGAGGCGCGGAAACAATAATCTCCCCAAAAAGCGGATCATGAGGTCAGCGTCTCAAAGTTTTCAGCAACACTCAAATGGAATAATCCTCGGGGAAGACGCGGACATTTTGCAATTCCACGAACACCTGATCGCCCGGCTTCAGTTGCAGCTGATGAAATTGCTCCTTGCTCAGTTGCACTTCAAACCAGCCGTCGTTGTCGAGCCGCCGGAGCTCAAGATGCGCGGCCGGACCGGCGGTGTTGCAGCGGACGACACGCGCGGCCAGCGTGGCGTGTCCGCCCGGTTCGCGGCTGATGCGAATGTCATGCGGCCGCACAAACGCAACTGCGGGCATTTCGAGCGGGCCGCCCTTTTCGGTCACGGCGTATTCCGTGTCGCCGATTTTTACGGAGCCGCCATGAGACTGGCCGTGGAATAAATTTACGTTGCCGAGAAAATCATAAACGAACGCCGAGGCCGGCTGGTCGTAGATTTCCTCCGGCGTTCCGATTTGTTCGATGCGTCCTTCGCGCAAAACGGCCACGCGTCCGGCGACTTCCAGCGCCTCCTCGCGATCGTGTGTGACAAAGAGGGTGGTGACGTGGATTTCCTCGTGCAATTGCCGGAGCCACCGGCGCAATTCCTTCCGCACCTTGGCGTCGAGCGCGCCAAACGGCTCGTCAAGCAGCAGCACCTTCGGCTCCACGGCCAGCGCGCGGGCAAGGGCGACGCGCTGGCGCTGGCCGCCGGAAAGTTGCGTTGGAAACCGTTTGCCGTGAGCGTCGAGCTGGATGAGCTTCAATAATTTTTCGACGCGCTCGCGGATTTCAGGCTCCTTCGGCCGCTTCGAGCGTGGAAGCACCCGCAGGCCAAACGCGATGTTCTCAAACACGTTCAAGTGCCGGAACAGCGCGTAATGCTGGAAGGCAAAGCCGGCCTTGCGCTCGCTGGCGGGAAGGTTCGTGACGTCCTCGCCGTAAAACAAAACCTGTCCCGTGCCCGGGTCGGGAAATTCCAGGCCGGCGATGATCCGGAGCAGCGTCGTCTTGCCGGAACCGGACGGGCCGAGCAGCGCGACGAGCTCGCCGGACTCGACCTTCAAGTCCACGCCGTTTAGTGCGGCGAAACCGCCGAATTTTTTCGTGATGTTGCGGACTTCAACGCTCATGCGGCCACCCTGGTTTCTGTCGCGCGCAACTCGGCGCTTTTCTTTCGTTCAATCCATGTCTTCAACACCAGCGTAACAAGTCCGAGGAACGCCAGCAACGACGCCACGGCAAACGCGCCCGTGGTGTTGTAATCGTTGTAAAGAATTTCGATGTGCAGCGGGATGGTATTGGTCAGGCCGCGGATGTGGCCGCTCACGACCGACACCGCGCCGAACTCGCCCATCGCCCGGGCGTTGCACAAAATCACGCCGTAGAGCAGACCCCATTTGATGTTCGGCAGCGTCACGCGCCAGAACGTCTGCCAGCCGCTGGCGCCCAGCACGCGCGCCGCCTCCTCCTCGGTGCGGCCCTGCGCCTGCATGAGCGGAATCAACTCGCGCGCGACAAATGGAAAGGTCACGAACGTTGTCGCCAGTACGATACCCGGCACGGCAAAGATGATTTTGATGTTGTGATCTGACAACCATGACCAAAACGGCCCCGGCGCGCCAAAGAGCAGCACGTAAATCAGGCCCGCAATCACCGGCGATACGGAAAAGGGCAGGTCAATCAGCGTAATGAGAAGATTTTTGCCGCGAAAATCGAACTTTGTAATCGCCCACGCTGCCGTCATGCCGAAAAGGCAATTCAGCGGCACGGAAATGCCCGCGGCGATAAACGTCAGCTTGATGGCGTTCAACGTCAGCGGGTCGCGGAATGTCTGGAAATAAAAACCGAGGCCCTTCTTCAAACCTTCGGCAAAAACCGACACAAGCGGCACAACGAGAAAAATTCCGAGAAACAGCAACGCGCCGGCGATGAGCAACCGGCGCACCCAGGGTGACTCGGCGGTCGCCCGGCGATGCGGTTCGCCGGGGGTGGCGCTGGAAAATGTGGCGGTCTTGCTCATATCAAAGCCGCGCGAGGTGACGGCTGCTGCGCCATTGGAACAAATTGACCGTCAGCAGAATCATAAACGAACCAACGAGCATGACCACCGCCAGCGCGGTCGCGCCGGCGTAATCAAACTGCTCCAGCTTGGAAACGATGAGCAACGGCGTGATTTCGGTTTTCATCGGCATGTTGCCGGCGATGAAAATCACCGAGCCGTATTCACCCAGCGCACGGGCGAACGCCAGCGAAAAGCCGGTCAGCAGTGCCGGATACAACATCGGCAGGATGACGCGCCAGAATGTCTGCCAGCGGTTTGCGCCGAGACTGGCGGCGGCCTCTTCAATTTCCGGGTCGAAATCCTCCAGCACCGGCTGCACGGTCCGCACGATGAACGGCAGTCCGATGAACGTGAGCGCGATGAAGACGCCGAGTTGCGTGAAAGCGACCTTGATGCCGAGCGGCGCGAGCAACTGGCCGATCCAGCCGTTCGGCGCATACAATGCCGTCAGCGTGATGCCCGCCACGGCCGTCGGCAGCGCAAACGGCATGTCCACCAGCGCGTCCACGACTTTTTTTCCGAAAAACTGGTAACGCACCAGCACCCACGCGACAATTATGCCGAAAAAGACGTTGACGAGCGCCGCCAGAAACGATGCGCCAAAGCTAAGGCGATACGACGCCAGAGCGCGCGGCGCGGTGACGATGTGCCAGAACTGTTCCCACGAGAGCGTGCTCGTTTTCACGAACACGCCCGCGAGCGGGATCAGCACAATCAAGCTGAGATAAAGCAGCGTGCAGCCGAGCGTCAAACGGAAGCCCGGCAACACGCGGAGACTGTTCCTTGCCATGCGCGCTGTCTTTTAGCGTTTGTCAGGATGTTGTGAAAGGATTTCTTTAAGCCGGGGCGGGAATCAACCCGGCCAGACTGTCCGAGTTGACATCCACGTCCGCGAACAGCCATGTGGACAGGTAGCGTTCGGAGGACGAGGGCACGATGGCGACGATGGTCTTGCCCTTGTTTTCCGGGCGTTTTGCCACCTGCAACGCCGCCCAGATTGCCGCGCCGCTGGAGACGCCGACGGGTATGCCCTCGGACTGGTTGACTTCCTTGGAAATCGGGCCGGTATCCTCCTCGTTCACCTGGATGACCTCGTCCACAATTTTGGTGTTGAGGTTCGCCGGGATGAAGCCCGCGCCGATGCCCTGCAATTTGTGCGGGCCGGGCGCGCCGCCCGAAATGACCGGTGATTTCGCCGGTTCAACCGCAATTGCCTTGAAACCTGGCTTGCGCTTTTTGATGACTTCCGCGACGCCGGTGATGGTGCCGCCGGTGCCGACACCGGCGACGATAAAGTCCACCTTGCCGTCGGTGTCGCGCCAGATTTCCTCGGCGGTTGTTTTGCGATGAATTTCCGGATTTGCCGGATTGGAAAACTGCTGGGGAATGAAGCTGTTCGGAATTTGCTTGCTCAATTCCTCGGCCTTGGCGATGGCGCCTTTCATGCCCTTGGGGCCTTCGGTGAGCACGAGCTTCGCGCCAAGGATTTTCAACAGCTTGCGGCGCTCGATGCTCATCGTCTCGGGCATCGTCAGGACCAATTTCAATCCCTTGGCCGCCGCGACGAACGCGAGCGCGATGCCGGTGTTGCCGCTGGTCGGCTCGATGAGCACGGTGTCCTTGTTGATTTTTCCAGCCTTCAAGGCGTCATCAATCAAGGCGATGCCGATGCGGTCCTTGACGCTGGAGAGCGGGTTGAAGAACTCGAGTTTGAGCAGCACGTCGGCGAGAGCGCCGTGTTTTTTCGCCGTGCGGTTCAGCCGCACGAGCGGTGTGTTGCCGATGGTTTCGGTGATGTCGTTGTATATTTTGCTCATAAATTTACAGGTTGGGTGCGTAGGCGATGAATTTGCGGTATTCGGCCAAGACCGCCTGCAAGGCGGCGACAAACGCGTATTCCTTGATATACGCCGGCGGTGCTTCGGGTGTTTCGAGGATGATTTCAAAGGGCCGCGGGCGCACTTTCAGCGGCGCACTCAACATGCCGTCGTAAGCATCGTAAATGACACCGTTGCGCGCCTGGAAACCATCTATGACCGGACGTTCGTCGCGCGCCAGCAGCTTCTCGGCGGCCTGCAAGGCGGGCTCGATAAGATGCTTTGTGAGCGTCGCGCCGCGCACAACGCCATAAAAACCGGTGCTTGTGTCGTCGGTGTGCAGCGAAATGATGCCGTGGAATGAATGGGAAATGAGTTCGGCCTGCAGCAGCCGGACTTCCGGCTCGTTGGAATTCTTCCAAAACTCACGGTTCAAATCCTTCCCGCTGCGCGAGTGGCGGGTGTCGTCCTCAAAACCTGTCGGATTGCAAACCGGGTAAAACGACAAATAATAACCGGCGGCCAGTTCAGGTTTGGCTTCGAGCAATTTGATGAATTGGACGATCGCGTGCGCGCCTTCCGGTTCGTTGCCGTGGATGGCGGCGAAAATGCCGACCCGGATGGGCGTGTCGCCGCCCTTTGGCCCGACGAACAGGTATCGCGGCAATTCGTAAGTTTCGCCGTCAACCTCGAAACGCGCCTCGTGGTTCGCCACCAGGTTTGGCGAATGAGCGGCGATCTTTTCCAGGGACGCGAGCAAGTCGGCGGGGGAGCGCCGGCGCGCGCGCGGCAATGGGGCGGCGATTTCAAATTGGGTGTCAGCGATGGTCATGCTCGGCCTTAATTTTTGGTCGTTTTCCTCCTGCGAGGGGCGGCGGCCTGACGCAGAAACAGGCCGCCGCCTCGCTCGGAGGAACCACGAACTAGTTTTGCGGTTGGAAGATCTGGTCAAACGTGCCTCCGTCGGCGAAATGAGTTTTCTGCGCCTTTTGCCAGCCGCCAAAAACGTCGTCCACCGTGACGAGTTTCAATTGGGCAAACTGGTCCGCATATTTCGCCGCGGCTTTTTCCGAGCGCGGACGATAAAAATTCCGGCCGGCGATGTCCTGGCCTTCGTCGGAATAAAGGTAATCAAGATAGGCCTTGGCCACATCGGCCGTGCCGTGTTTTTTGGCCACCTTGTCCACAACGGCCACCGGTGGTTCGGCCAAAATGCTCTCCGACGGCGTGACGATTTCAAATTTATCGGGGCCGAATTCCTTGATGGCCAGATGCGCCTCGTTTTCCCATGCCAGCAAAACGTCGCCGATGCCGCGTTCGACGAACGTTGTCGTCGCGCCGCGCGCACCGGAATCCAGCACGGGCACGTTTTTGTAAAGCTGCTTCACGAAGTCGCGCGCCTTGGCATCGTCATGGCCGTATTTGTCGAGCGCGTAGGCCCACGCGGCAAGGTAAGCCCAGCGCGCTCCACCGGAGGTTTTCGGGTTCGGAGTGACGACGATGATATTCGGCTTCACCACGTCGTCCCAATCCTTGATGTTTTTCGGGTTTCCCTTGCGCACAAGGAACACGATGGTTGAAGTGTAGGGCGTGCTATTGTCCGGCAGGCGCTTTTGCCAGCCGGCGGAAAGGAATCCCCCCTGTTGCGCGATGGCGTCAATATCGTAGGCCAGCGCCAGCGTGACCACATCGGCTTCAAGGCCGTTGATGACGGACAATGCCTGCTTGCCGGAGCCGCCGTGCGATTGTGACACGACCACGTCGTCGCCGGTTTTCGCCTTCCAGTATCTGGTGAAGGCGGAATTGTAATCCTGATACAACTCGCGCGTCGGATCGTACGAGACATTCAGCAGCCTGATTTCCTTTGCGTTCGCCGCGGCGGCAAGTGACAGGACAAGCAGAATGTTCAGAAAGGTTTTCATGCTGTTATTGTCAATTTTTAAAATGCCAGTTGCAAACGGGTGAACAGAACATTTTCCGGCTGGGCCGCCACGGCGGGGGTGGTGCCGGTGTAACCGGAGAATATTGTGCGAGCGAAGCTCGTGTCCACTCGAATGTCTTTGTTGAGATACCAGTTTAATCCCACGGCCCAAACGCGGGCAGACGACGCCGAGCTGGCCGAACTGGCAAATGTTGGAAAGGCCTTTGAGTCCACGTTCAGTCCGGCATACCGCCCGACAATTTGCCACGCGCCCCAGTGCCCGTTTCTTGGATCAAACGGATGTTTCGGCGTCACACCGTTGTAGGAGGCATCTTCACCAGTCAGCACCCATCCGGCGGAAACGTCCCAAGCCGTGTTCTGCAAATCGGCGGAGGCGGACGGCGGGCTGCCAACAGCCTGTTTGGTGACCTGCTGATCGGAAATCACATATTCGCCCAACAGCCCAAACGGTCCGTAATAATAATACGCCTGGGGCGAAAGCCGCCAGTGCGTGCCGTTTGGCAAACACGCCGGAGCTGTAGGAGAAAAATTTCTGCTGGCCATCTGTTGTGTAACCCGGCGTCAAACCCGTCGCCGTCGTGTTTGTCGCGGCACGGTCCACCTCGTAACTGCCGCCCAGGCCGAAGCCCAAGCCCGCCAACGCCGCCACATCCGACGCTTTCCACGGCTGAACAAACAGGCGCCCGGCAAAAGCCTTGTTGTCGTCGTAGGACGCATTGGTTGTCGTGCCGTTGTAATCCGGCGCGCCATCAAGAATGGCCGCGGCATAACTCACCGCGCCGCCGAACAAATCGCCATGCAATTCCGCTCCCAAATCGCGGTTCGGCACCAAATCCGTCGCCAGCGAGCGTTCATTGAAGGAAGTGTAGGGATCTGACTGCAATTGCTCCAAGCCGACGGGTGATTTAAACTTGCCGGCCTGTAATTGCAGTTCCGGCCGGTAACGGTAATTCAGGTAGGCATCCTGGATTTGAACTGCGCTGCCGCCGAAATCCGGCACGAACAAAAAGTCGAAGTCGCGAAACACCGTGCCCGACAGAATTGGCCGCGCCCGGCGAAGGATAAAACCATCATTGCCCTTGATGCCGCCGTCCGCCGGAAAAGTCCGGCTGTCCGCTTGCAGCAATCCGTGCAAAGAAATGGAAAAATTTGTATCGGTCGAGCCGAAAGTTACCCCGCTTGCACCCACCGTCAGGCGCGGCTGTGCTTTTGCGAGAGTGGCGGCATCGTCCTTGTCGAGTTCGCGCTGCCGTTCGAGGATGCGCACCTTCTGGTCAAGCGCCTGGATTTGCTCATGGTTGATATCTGGAGCCGCCTGCTGTTCGAGAGTGCTGACCTTTTGTTCAAGCTCCTGGACTTCTTTTTTCAGGGACTCAATCTCCGCGGCTTCTGCGGAACTGGCTGGCGCAACCTGTGCGACACCGGTGGAATTGGTGGCTGTGTCATCGGCAGCGATCGCCGGGAAGATAAATTGCAACCCGGCAAACCCTGCTAGA
>CAVXRE010000019.1:0-332811 GCA_963764175.1 uncultured Verrucomicrobiae bacterium
TCGTCGATATGAACTCTTGGACCCGATCAGCCTGTTATCCCTAGCGTACCTTTTGTCCGATGAGCGACGGCAATTCCACATTAAACCGTCGGATCATTTGGGCCTGCTTTCGCATCTGCTCGACTTGTAGGTCTTACAGTCAACCTGGCTTCTAGCCATACCCTCAACGCACGGTTGCCAACCGTGCTGAACCAAGCTTAGCGCTCCTCCGTTACTCTTTGGGAGGAAACCGCCCCAGTCAAACTGACCTGCACGCACTGTCCCCCATCTGGCTCACAGCATGAGGTTAGAATCCTAATTAGCAAAGAGTGGTGTTTCACATTGCGACTCCACGGGCACCGAGGCCCCCGCTTCAAAGTCTCCCACCTACGCTACGCATCGCCAACCAGAACACAATACGAGCTTACAGTAAAGGTGCATAGGGTCTTTCCGTCCTACTGCGGGCAGGCGGCATCTTCACCGCCATTACAGTTTCGCCGAGATCCTCTCCGAGACAGTCGTTCAGTCGTTACAAGATTCGTGCAGGTCGGAACTTACCCGACAAGGAATTTCGCTACCTTAGGACCGTTATAGTTACGGCCGACATTCACGGGGACTTAAAGACCGAGCTTCGCCTTGCGGCTAACAAAATCTCTTAATCTTTCCGCATTGGTCACTTGTCACTCCCTATACGTCGTCTTAACGACTTTGCAGAGAGCTGTGTTTTTGTTAAACAGTCGCTAAACGCAATTTACTGTGGCTCACCGAAGTGCAGCACCTCTTTTCCCGAAGTTACGAGGCTAATGTGCCGAGTTCCTTAGAGAGGTTTCTCTCGCGCGCCTGAGTGCGCTTACACTCACCCACCTGTGTCGGTTTACGGTACGGGCCGTCGGGGAAACAACTGCAAACTTTTCTAGGCACAGAAACCCACCAATGCGCTTCGGCCGAAGCCTAAGCTCAGCATTCGATTGCCTAGTCGATGTCTTTCCATGCGTCATTCGCAGCCTTAATCCCGGCGGGCGCAGGAATATTTAACCTGCTGTGCATCGATTACGCCTTACGGCCTCATCTTAGCTCCCGGCTAACCCTGGGAGGACGAACCTGGCCCAGGAAACCTTGGGTTTACGGCGAGCAGGATTCTAACCTGCTTTATCGCTACTCGTGTCTGCATTCTCACTAATCAGCGCTCCACCGTCCGTTTCCGTCCGGCTTCGCTGCACTGATTACGCTCTCCTACCACTCGAAACTCCGACGAACCAGTCTCGAATCCATAGCTTCGGTATGTGATTTAATCGCCAATCATTTTCGGCGCGACCTCGCTCGATGAGTCAGCTATTACGCACTGTTTAAATGATGGCTGCCTCTAAGCCAACATCCTCACTGTCTAAGCAAAGTCACATCCTTTCCACTTAATCACATTTAGGCACCTTAGCTGATGGTCTGGGCTGTTGCCCTCTCGGCAATGAACCTTATCCCTCACAGCCTGATTCCTATGATACTGAGACCAACGGAATTCGGAGTTTGATTGGTTTTGGCAGCCTGGTGGGGCCCCTAAGCCATTCAGTGCTCTACCTCCGCCGGGTACTTCCATAAGACTCGCCCTCAAGCGATTTCGGAGAGAACCAGCTATCACGGGGTTTGATTAGTCTTTCGCTCCTACTCTCAAGTCATCTCAGGATTTTTCAACATCCACGAGTTCGGTCCTTCACTGCAGTGTTACTGCAGCTTCAACCTGCTCAAGAGTAGATCACCTCCGCTTCGGGTCTATTGCCAGCGACTGGTCGCGCTATTGGCACTCGGTTTCCCTTCGCCTCCATTGCAAAGCGATTTAGGCTGGCCACTGACAATAACTCGCAGACTCATTATGCAAAAGGCAAGCAGTCACCCCTTGCGCGGCTCCTACACATTGTAGGCATATGGTTTCAGGTTCTATTTCACTCCGCTAACAGCGGTTCTTTTCGCCTTTCCCTCGCGGTACTAGTTCACTATCGGTTGCCAAGGAGTATTTAGTCTTATCCGGTGGTCCGGACGGATTCACACAGAGTTTCACGTGCACCGTGTTACTTGGGATACCTCTAGACGGCTTTGAGTTTTCGCATACCCGGCTGTCACGGTCTATGGCCCAACTTTCCAGAAGGTTCAGCTAACTCTCGGCCTATCACATCAAGGTCCCTCAACCCCGGGAAGACAAGTCCTCCCGGTTTAGACTGTTCCGCTTTCGCTCGCCACTACTGACGGAATCATTTCGTTTTCTTTTCCTGCGGTTACTGAGATGTTTCACTTCACCCCGTTTCGCTTCGCCGGACTATGAATTCATCCGGTCGATAACCAGGTAGTTAAACCTGGCTGGGTTGTCCCATTCGGAAATCCACGGATCAAAGCCTGCTTGCGGCTCCCCGTGGCTTATCGCAACTTACTACGTCCTTCATCGCCTCTTGGCACCAAGGCATTCACCATAAGCCCTTAGTAGCTTGATCACAAAAGTTACCTACAACCTCTTTCGAGGTTGATAGGAACTCAGCGAATTGTATATTTGCCCTAGTAATTTACCTATGTGTAGTTGTCAAAGAACATCCCGAACCTTCTCGTCCGGACTAATTACGACCCGGGCAATCCGTTTCGGAAAAATTGTTATTAATGCAAGTGGTGGGCGTGACTGGAGTCGAACCAGTGACCCTGCGCTTATCAAGCGCATGCTCTAACCAACTGAGCTACACGCCCCGGCGGGCGCAGCCCGCGATTTCAAATTTCAAATTTCAAATTTGAAATTAAAAGCTGGTGGAGCTGAGGAGACTCGAACTCCTGACCTATAGCTTGCAAAGCTACCGCTCTACCAACTGAGCTACAGCCCCAGCCTGTCTCGAAATTTGCAATTTGCATTTCGAATTTGAAATCCGTCATCCGCAATGCAAGATCGAGTTCGATTCTCTTCCACTTGCCAAAGAGCATTACTGCTCATTGAAAACTGAATTGTGCGATAAGGTGTTGAGCCTAGTCCCCCGATTTGCACCGGGGTTCGACCTCGGAAGTCCGGTTTTTAACCCGGACCCGTGGTTTCTCCTTAGAAAGGAGGTGATCCAGCCGCAGGTTCCCCTACGGCTACCTTGTTACGACTTCATCCCAATCACCATCCATACCTTCGGCACCTTTTAAGGGGCGACTTCGGGTACAAACGGCTTTCATGATGTGACGGGCGGTGTGTACAAGGCCTGGGAACGTATTCACGGCGCCGTAGCTGATGCGCCATTACTAGCGATTCCAGCTTCATGCCGTCGAGTTGCAGACGACAATCTGAACTGGGCCCGGTTTTGGGGGATTTGCTCCACCTTACGGTCTTGCTTCCCTTTGTACCGGGCATTGTAGTACGTGTGCAGCCCTGGCCGTAAGGGCCATACTGACTTGACGTCATCCCCACCTTCCTCCTCGTTGAAGCGAGGCAGTCTGTCCAGAGTGCTCCAGTCTTTCGAACGGGTGGCAACAGGACACAGGGGTTGCGCTCGTTGCGGGACTTAACCCAACATCTCACGACACGAGCTGACGACAGCCATGCAGCACCTGTGCAAGCTTCCCTTGCGGGATCGTCAGGCTTTCATCCTTCTACTACTTGCATGTCAAGGCCAGGTAAGGTTCTTCGCGTTGCATCGAATTGAGCCACATACTCCACCGCTTGTGCAGGCCCCCGTCAATTTCTTTGAGTTTTAATCTTGCGACCGTACTTCCCAGGCGGCACGTTTAACGCGTTAGCTACGCCACAAAAGGGGTCGATTCCTTTTACAGCAAACGTGCACCGTTTACGGCTAGGACTACCAGGGTATCTAATCCTGTTTGCTCCCCTAGCTTTCGTGCCTCAGTGTCAGGAGTTGTCCAGGGACTCGCCTTCGCCACTGGTGTTCCTCTTGATATCTACGCATTTCACTGCTACACCGAGAATTCCAGTCCCCCCTCCAACCCTCCAGCCGAATAGTATCCAATGCAGTTTCGGAGTTAAGCTCCGAGATTTCACATCAGACTTACCCGACCACCTACGCACCCTTTACGCCCAGTGAATCCGAACAACGCTTGGGACCTCTGTATTACCGCGGCTGCTGGCACAGAGTTAGCCGTCCCTTCCTCTTCCGCTACTATCAACGTCTGCGATGTTAGGTAGAACGCATTTGATCGCAAATGACAGGGGTTTACGGGCCGAAGCCATTCATCCCCCACGCGGCGTCGCTCCATCAGGCTTTCGCCCATTGTGAAAAATTCTCGACTGCTGCCACCCGTAGGTGTCTGGACCGTGTCTCAGTTCCAGTGTGGCTGGTCGTCCTCTCAGACCAGCTACCCGTCTTAGCCTTGGTGAGCCGTTACCTCACCAACTAGCTGATAGGCCGCGGGCTCATCATGAAGCGTCAGGCCTTACGGTCCCCAACTTTGAACATCAAAAGATGCCTCCCAATGTTCACATCCGGCATTAGCTCGCCTTTCAGCAAGTTATTCCAAACTTCATGGCAGATTACCCACGTGTTACGCACCCTTGCGCCGCTCCGACCACGGAATATTGCTACCCCGTAATCAGCGCTCGACTTGCATGTCTTATCCACGCCGCCAGCGTTCGTTCTGAGCCAGAATCAAACTCTCCGTTAAAAACGTTAGTTTAATTCGTGTCCGATGATTAGTCGGACGAATTACAATTTTAAAACTCTCCAATAACAACCACTAACCGGTTGTCAATGAAGGGGCTCTCACTTATCGCACAATTCAATTTTCAATGAGCAGCGGGTGTCCAAACACCCGAAAATTTAATCAAAACTTTTACCACTTTTGCCCTTCCAAAGGACAAAAAACCTGCCGGCCGAATTCTTCTTTCTTAACTCGGCATCCAGATTCGAGCTTTGAGGGCGCGAAATTTATCAGGTTCGCGCCGGCTGTCAACAGGCTTTTTTTGCCAGTTTTTCTTCCGTCAAACGGAAGCGTGTGAACCCTAAATTTACCAGTGCACAAGATTCGCGCAAGAGTTTTTTTTGATTATTTTTATGATGTTCAGCGACAGCCGTTTCCCTTTGATTTTAACATGACAATTCAGGAGCAATTCTTTATTACTTTGGGAATGGTCAGGCCGCCCTTGATTCTCGTTTCGCCCAGCATTGAAAAGCGCGGGGTCGAGTTTAACGATTTATCCATCAGCCTTTCGATAAAATACGATTTTGCCATCCTGCAATCCGGCGGCATTCCCGTCACAGCGCCGGCAACGACCAACCAAGCGCTGCTTGCCGAGTCCGTGCGCCGTGTGGACGGCGTGTTGCTCACCGGCGGCGACGACATCAATCCAGACCTTTACACAGACTGTTTGCCGAAGTCCGTGCGCAAAACCATTGGCATGACCCCGGATGGCGGCGGGCGTGATTTGCGCGAGTTGAGACTGATTGACGAAGTGTTCCGGCAGCGCAAGCCGCTGCTGGCGATTTGCCGCGGGCACCAATTGCTGAACGTGGCGTTCGGCGGCGAATTGGTCGCGGACATCCGCCGCCAGGTGCCCGGAGCAATTAACCACCGGTGTCTGGACAAGGCCGGTGATTTAGTGCATGAAGTAGCGTTGACAGCCGGCTCATTGCTGGCCAAGATTACAGGCACGCGAACTTTGGGCGTAAACAGCTCGCATCATCAGGCAGTGTTCCGGCCGGCGGAACCTCTGGTGGCTGTGGCGCGAAGCCGCGATGGAATTGTGGAAGCCATGGAATTAAATTCGGAAGCAGCGCGGGTGATGCCGTTTATGTTGAGCGTACAATTTCATCCTGAACGATTGGCTGAGCGATATGGAAGACATCGCGCCATTTTTGAGCGGTTTATCCAAGTTTGTGCACAACCCAAACACCACGAATTATGAATGGAATAGTTCTCATCGTTGATGATGACGCCGATATCCGTCGAACCCTGGCAGATATTCTTGAGGGAGACTATGCCGTCGCCGAAGCCGACAGCGGCACGGCGGTGAAAAAGGCATTCAACCAAAGCCAGCCGGACGTAATCGTGCTGGACGTGATGCTGGGCAGCGGGCCCGACAACAACGGACTCGAACTGTTGCCCCAGATCAAGAAGCGCTGGCCCGATACCGAGGTCATCATGCTCACGGGCAAGGGAACGATGGAGATGGCCGCCGAGGCCGGCAAACGCGGCGCCTACAATTTCCTCTCAAAGCCTTTTGAAAATGAAAAATTGCTGGCGGACGTCAAGTGCGCCATCGAACGCAAACAGCAAAGCGAGGAAAACAGCAGCTTGCGGCGGGCTTTGGAAACCATGAGCGGCACCGCCTCGCCGATTTTCCGCAGCGCGGCCATGCAGGAAGTCGTGCGCACCGTCGAGCGCCTCGCGCCCAGCGACGTGACCGTGCTCATCACCGGCGAAAGCGGCACGGGCAAGGAAGTCATCGCCGATCTGATTCACGCGCTCAGCCCGCGCAGCAAAAATAAAATCATCAAAATCAATTGCGCCGCCCTGCCGCGTGAATTGATTGAAAGCGAATTGTTCGGTTCGGTCAAAGGCGCCTTCACCGGCGCGCATACGGATCGCGAAGGCCTGTTCCGTCAGGCCGAGGGCGGCACGCTGCTGCTGGACGAAATTTCCGAGATGCCCGTTGATACGCAAAGCAAGCTGCTGCGCGTGTTGCAGGACCAGGAGGTCCGGCCCGTCGGCGGCAAAACGAGCTACAAAACCAACTGCCGTTTGATTGCCTCCACCAACCGCAAGCCGGATGAGGCCATCAGGGACGGGAAGTTGCGCGAGGATCTTTTCTACCGCATCAGCACGGTTGCCGTTCATTTGCCGCCGTTGCGCGACCGGCACGATGACATCCCGCCGCTGGCCAACGCATTCCTCAAACGCTTTGCCGCGCAGGCCAACCGCGTCATTCGCGGCTTTACCCCCGCGGCGATTGACCGCCTGGCAGCCTTTGAATGGCCGGGCAATGTCCGGCAGCTGCAAAATGAAGTTCAACGCGCCGTGCTCCTGTGCGAAGGCGACACCGTGGGCGCCGCCGATCTTTCCGTTGCCAGTGCCAGGGTCGAATCCAGCGAAGGAGGATCGGACACGAGCTTCACCCTGCTCGAAGGCGTCGAACGAAACACCATCATTCAGATGCTCAAGGAAACCGGCGGCAACAAGCTCGAAACCGCCAAACGCCTCGGCATCGGCCGCCAGACGCTCTACAACAAAATCAAGGCGTACGGCATCGAAGTATAGCCACGTTTGTAAAAACTTGGATTCAAGCGCGTTGCACAAACGCGACCAGTCAACAAGTCTGGACAGAGATTTGCGAACTGAAAGCAATCCAACCGTGAAATTGGACAGGCCGCAATTGCTCCAAAAGCAGGCTCAAAGTTTTTCCAGTTCGTCCCGCAGCATTTTCGCAATCGGCTGGATTGTCTTTGCGCTGAATTCAAATTTGCAGCCCGCCGCCTGAAACAATTCCGGCAGCGGACGCGAACCACCCAGTGCGAGCGATTTTTTGTAATCGTTCAACGCCTTTGCCGGATCGCGCTTTGAGTTGGCCCAGACCTGCAACGCACCCAGTTGCGCGATGCCGTATTCGATGTAATAAAACGGGTGCTGGAAAATGTGAAGCTGCCGGTGCCACAGATGCGCGCGGGCTTCCTCGTGACCGGACCAATCCACTTCGCCGCCAAAACGGTCCATCAATTCCAGCCACGCCGCCGCGCGTTCGTCGCGCGTGTGATTCGCGTGCGTGTAAATCCAGTGCTGGAAAGCGTCCACCGTCGCAATCCACGGAAAAATCCCCACAATGCCTTCGAGATGGACACGCCGCGCGCGGCTGGCATCGGCGTCGGAATAAAATTCCTCGATGAACCCGTTGCCGAGCAATTCCATGCTCATCGAGGCGACTTCGCAGAATTCAATCGGCGCGCTGCGATACGGATACAAGTCCTCGTCGCGCGCCGCCAGCGCATGAAAGGCGTGGCCGGCCTCGTGCAAAATCGTTTCCACATCACGGTGCAAACCGACGGCGTTCATGAAAATGAACGGCACGCGGGCCTCCGACAACGTGGATTGATAGCCACCCGGAGCCTTGCCCTTGTGATTGTCGAGGTCGAGCAGGCGCAGGTCCTGCATTTTCTGAAACCCACCGCCAAGTTCGCCGTCGAGCCGGTCAAAAATTTTCTGCGTGTGCGAAACCATTTCGTCCACCCGGACGAACGGTTTGAGCGGTTGACGATTCAGCGGGTCGACGGCCAAATCCCACGGGCGCAATTTTTCCAGTTTCAATTGCTTTTGCCGTTTCGCCTGCAATCCGCGAACAATCGGCATGATTTCCTTTTCGACTGCGTCGTGAAACCGCCCGCAATCCTCCGGCGTGTAATCAAAGCGGCCCAGCCGTCGGAAGGCATGGTCGCGGTAATTTTCAAATCCGGCGTTCTTCGCGATTTGCGCGCGAAGCTTCAGCATGGCGTCAAAAATCTCGTCGAACTTTTCCGCCTCCTGCAAACGGCGCTTGGCGACCAGTTCCCACGCCTCCTGCCGCAGGGGACGGTCCGGTTCTTCGAGGTAACGGCCCATTTGCACGAGCGTTTTTTCCTCGCCGCGAAACCTGACCGTGAGAGAGCCGCTCAATTTCTGGTATTGCTGGGAAAGCTTCGCTTCCTCGGTCTCCAACGGGACGTTTTCCGGGCGGAACAGCTCGGCATGGTTTTTTACGTCGCGGTCGAAAACTTGAAATCGCGGTTGCGGCAACTTTTCGCGCTGGGGATGCGCTGCGTAAATGTTCTCCAGCGCGAACTGGCGCGGCTTGAGCTGCGGCTCGACATGCTCGACGAAATGAAGATACG
Organism: uncultured Verrucomicrobiae bacterium; assembly: GCA_963764175.1. Lineage (GTDB taxonomy): Bacteria > Verrucomicrobiota > Verrucomicrobiia > Limisphaerales > UBA11358 > UBA11358. The sequence continues at coordinate 8,796 of CAVXRE010000019.1, forward strand.
CCTTTTCCGCGTCCGGATTGTCCGTGTGGCACGTCATGGCGATGTAACGGCGTGAGGATTCCTCATCGAGCGCGGCGCTGAGTTCGCTCCAGTCGAGCAGCCAGCGTTCGAGAGCAGGCACGGTTTTGCAATTGGCCGCGCGCGATTCCAGTTGGTCGAACAGCGGCGCGATCTGCGGCCACTCGCCGAGATCAATGTTTTGAGGGACAAATTGTCGCGGCTTGTGCGCTGGCAATTTCCCGAATGGCAGCAAATTCATGCGCAGCAGAGTGGCGCAAAAACGGCATGACTAACAAGTGAATATCGAGAAGCGGTCAGACTTTGGTTTTGATGCCGCAGGCGCGCAAGAGACACCAGCCGCGGATGGATTCAAAAATGGCGAACAAACCCGCCACCACCAAAACCAGTCCCCATAACGTGAAGTCGCCCGCGACAATGATGCCCGCGATGAGGCACAATGCGCCGATGACACCGCGCGCCAGGCGCCCGCGATGATTGATATTGGGCTGGAAGAAACGGCTCACAGGTGCAACTTAGCACATCGCGTGCCTAAAAAACAAGTTGGTTGCGTTCCACCCATGGCAAAAAACAGCATTGCCTTTGTGCCTGGGCACAGGCAAATTCTCCTGCTTCAGAGTCGGGGCGTAGCGTAGCCTGGTAGCGCGCTTGTTTCGGGTGTAAAAAATGGCGTTTTGGCCGGTTTTAGCAATGATTTGCAATCGCTGATTCGCTCAATGTTCACGATGGTTTTGTTCGTTTCAGCTTTTGCCGCGTTTGACCATTTTTGGCTGCAAAAAGCGCATATAGTATAGAAAAGCAGTATAGAAAAAGCTCCCGCGCCGACGCGCTCAAATCCGAATTCCCCGGCTGTGATTTTGTTCGTGCGATTGGGTCTGTTGCTGTGAAACCGCGTGCTTGAATCGGTGCATGAAGCTGTCCGCCACGCGATTCATGTCCTGGCCGGGATATTTCTCCGCCAAAAATTCCTTCACTTGCGCCCTCATGTCCCCCGTCCAAATCTCCAACGCCTGCCGCTGCTCCTGTGCAAACAGGCTCAACAACTCGACCGCGTTCTGGCTCCGGTTCCAGATTTTGTTGATGCCCCGCGCCGGGAAATGCTCCACCACCGCATATTCCGCTCCGCCGGTGATGGGCCGATGGCAAAGGCAAATGTTGTCCATCAAGTCAACGCACTTGTGCCATTGCTGGCCACCGTCGGTCTGAACGGGATTTCTCCGCGATGTTTGGGAAGCGGCCATGTTCGCCGCCAAAGCAATTTTGGCCGCGTTCTTTTCCAGACGTTCAACCGCCTCGCGGCTGGCTGGAAACTGCTTAAAATGTTCGGCGAAATGCCGGACGGCCTCGGTGTGGGCTTTGTCCTCCAATTCGGTTGGCCGTCGGTCATCAAATCGGTTGCTCATAATGGCCTCATTGGGTTTCCAACAATTTCAGCAATTCGGTGCGCGGGACCAGCAGCTTGCCGCGCAAGGCCCGGCACACTTTGAGTTTACCACGCTGGATGAGCCGGTAAACGCTGAAATAATTGACACCCAGCAGGTCGGCGGATTCCTGAATGGAATAGGCGAGCCGCTCGGTGGGCGCGGCGGCGGTTTGTTCTTCGGTTTTTGGGATGGTTTCCATACGTCTCCTTTCAAGAGCGGTGTTACTGTTACGACGAGTGAGAAAATGAAGCCAACGGCAGCACCAGGCCGCGTTTCGCATTGCGGATGTGTTGAAGAATCGAGTCTTGAATCGGTCGGCCAGAATCAAATTGGGGATACAGAGCGTCCCTGGGCACACCCAGGACGGCGGCCAGCCAGGTTACTTGGAAGTCGTGGACATAGACCGTGCCGCCTTCGATCTTGGAAACGCCGCTGCGGGAAATGTCCCAGCCGGACCGCTGCAATTGGATGGCCAGCCGTTCCTGCGACCAACGGCGCTGGTAGCGAAACTTGCTGACCTGTCGGCCAACCATGTTCAACGTCTTCCTCATTTCCAACTGGTCATTCTATCAACTCGCGCCGCCTGCCGTTAGGGAGCAGGTGGTGGTTAAACAGAGTTCCCGCGTTTCTATTCCGTTCACGTCGAAAAATCACGTTCATGCCGGATTTGCGCCAACCGCCCGGCGCGGGTGATGATGAAACCGTTGCAAACTGAAATTTTCATACCGGACTGTTCATATCAGAAGCGGCGGCAATGGAGATGCAAGGCTTGCAAGAAATGCGAGCTGGCACCTGTTTTGACCTGTTCTCCGTTTTCATTCATCCCTTCGTTGTAGTGGAAAAATCGGCGGCGGTTGTTTCAATATGAAACAATCTTCGGGCAGCTTCCTGCGGGAACCGGCTGACCTTTCAGTTGTCGGCACATGGCGTTTGCTCGTTTGCCAACGGCATCAAACAAAGCCGTGGCGTTGCATCTCCAAGGCGGAACAAAATCCACGCTTTGGGATTTTATTTATGGGGGTCATCGAGCCGACCGCAAACCGGCGGTCCAACTCTCGCCAATGGAAGCCTCAATTGAGGGGCGCTTTCGCTTTTCAGGCAAAAACCTGACCTAAGAAGGTGAAGATTTGACCGTAGGATGAGATTGGCGTTCACAAAAAAACGCAGCGCACACGATGCAACATGAATACGGGGGACAGCGCGTGACAGAGAGCGACAGGAGATGCGCGAGCATCGCCATGCAGCCCGGCACGGCGGCCAGAGTGCCTACGAAGCAGGCCAGCGACGTTTGACCACATGACGACCGCGGCAAAGGTTCGGACGCCGCCCCGACAAACCAACAACCCCTTCCTAGAAGCAAAGTTTTTGCAGGCGAACGCAAACCCGTGACGTTGGACGCGGCGACCAACGAACAAATTGCCGACACCCGACCGGCGCGGCTTCGTTTTCCTGTTCGGTTGGTGACGACAGCCGGTACGAGGAACGGTGTGGACACTCCAACTCAACTCGTTTGCGTCCGCTCCGGTCGGCGGGACGGCTGGCGTTACGAACGACTGATATTGAATGACAGCGAAGCAGGCGCGTTGCGGGCGTGGGGCTTGCCGATGTAGCAACGCACCATGCCGGCAACGGGCCTGCGAGCGTCCGCCAGCGGATGTGCCGTCAAGATTTCAACGCGGCTGCATTCAACCGTTCATCGGTTTCAAGACAATCCAAGTTTCGGTTGGCCGTCGCCGGATGCGCCCTTGCTCCGTCCGCTTTGGCTTGCCGCCGCCGGCGGCGTGATGTGCGCGGCGGCGCGTTTGCCCCGGCTGGTTCCGCGCCGTCTGACGCCACCTTTGCCGCCTGTGGTCCATTGGTTCAAGCACTCACGCAGACGCGCCGGACTCACCGGCACTCCGGCGGCTTTCAATTCCTCCACCAGTTGTTTGCTGCTCCAGCCTTTGCGCTGCAAGGCCAGCAACCGCTCGCGCAACGGTTTCAATAAATCAACGGCTGTCTTCCGGTTTTTCGGCGGTTCGCGTTGCGCCAACTGTTCCAGTTTTTTGTCCAACGCCGTGTAGTCCAGTTTCGCGGCGATCTGTTCGTAATCTATGCGTTTGCTCATAATGTTTGATTGCTCCTTTCATTGGCCGATGATTCGGCGTCGTGGGGTTCAAGCCGTCTTACGGTTGCCGGTTTATCCACCGGCAACTTGACGGCTTTGTCCTGTTCACTGCGACGACGTATCATCCGATTCGTGTTTGGCTCGTCGGTGGTTTTTCCGGCGTGCCTGGCGGCGAGCAGCCAGGCACGCCGGCTTCAGGCAGCGCCCTTGCCGGCGCAAGGCGGGGTAAGTGTCATGGCATATAATCCGGTTTCCCTTTCCAGAAACCGCCGGTTCATTTCTGAAAAATGTTCAGTCACTTCCAGCATCTTGCTTCGGCCAAACCGTAGCATGGGGATGGTTCCCGATTGCGCTCGCCTGGGTGCAATCCGCTTTGAACTTGGTGCTACCGTTTCAACCATGATGACGGGAATTTTATCTAAAACCGGAATGTCAGGTTGTGATGAATTCATTACAACCCGCTGAATGGTTTTGGCGCAAACTGTTGATTTATGTTTAGCGGCATACCACAGAAGAATCGGGCGGGTGCGGAGACGTATTTTGATGAGCACCTATCCCACAATGATTATTACACCCAGGGCGAGACGGAACATGGCCATTGGATTGGTGCCGGGGTTGAACGGTTGGACTTGCAACCCGGTGGCGTTGTCACCCGTGAAACGTTCCTGAAATTGTGCGATAACCAGCATCCAGAGACGGGTGAACAACTGACACCGCAGCATTTTCGGGAACGCCGGATTTATTTCGACTTCGTGTGTTCACCGCCCAAGTCGGTTTCGATTCTGGCCGTCACCATGAATGACCGGCGCATCATGGAAGCCCACAAGGAAGCGTCTGGCATCGCGCTCCGGGAATTGGAACAGTTTGCGGCCACACGGATTCGCAAGGGTGGCATTCAGGAACAGGATCGCGTCACGGGCAACCTGGTTGGCGCGGCATTTCTCCATACCACGTCTCGCGCCCTTGACCCGCAGTTGCACACGCACTTTGTCCTGTTCAACTGCACTTGGGACAAGACGGAGCAACGTTGGAAGGCGTTGCAAACGGGCGATATGTTCGGGGCCATTAACTACGGCACGGCAGTCTATCGCAATGAACTGGCCAAGCGGTTGCACCAGCTTGGTTATCAGACTCGGAAAGCAGCCAATGGTTTCGAGATCGAAGGTGTCGAGGCCAAGTTTATTGAACGGTTCTCGAAACGGTCGCAGCAACGGGACATGGCCGTTAAACGTCAGGAAGCCAGGCTCGGTCGCAAGCTCACCAAACAGGAAGTCGCCCATGTCGTCCACCAGTCGCGTCCAAAAAAACTCAAGGGCGCGTCGGATGAACAGGTGCGCCAACAGCAACTTGGAGAGATCGGATTTTTCGAGAAGGGCGCATTGCGAAAGGTGGTCGCGGCGGCGGATGGCCGGCCCAAAGCCTTCGCGCAACGAGTCAGGCCGGATGAAGCCGTCGAGCATGGCGTCGCCCATGTCTTTGAACGCGCTTCGGTCGTCCCCCGACACAAGATTTTGGAGGCTGCCTTGGTCAAAGGCTGCGGCCAACTTGAGTTGGAACAGCTAAAAAGTGAACTCGATGGGAAGACGAACCTCGTCCGGGTCGGCGCGGAGGTTTCCACGCGGGAGATTCTGTCCAAAGAGCTTTACCTGATTCGCACCGTCAATACCGGGATTGATGCCATTGCACCCGTCACCAACCGTTACGAGCCGACCGACCACCTCGGTCCCGACCAACGCAAGGTGCTGGCTCATGTCCTGGCCAGTCCCGACCGCTTCACCGGCTTTCGCGGGCTGGCCGGTTCCGGCAAAAGCACCGCCCTGGTCGAATTGACGGACGCCCTCTGCCACAGAGGGTATGACCCCGTCTTTTGTGCCCCTACCGCCGCCGCCGCCGACACGCTCCGCAAAGAGGTTCCTTTATGGGTAAAGGCCATGACGCTGCAAAAGTTGCTGGCTGATCCGAATGTGAAAGACCGGCTTTCGTCGGGTTCGGTGATTGTGCTGGATGAAGCCGGGGCCGTCGGCCTGGATGACATGGCCAAACTGTTCGAGCTGGCCCGCCTCAAGAATTGCCGGGTGATTATGTCCGGTGACACCGGCCAGCACACTTCCGTCCCCCGTGGCGACGCCCTCCGCATTATCGAACAGTATTCGTCCTACCGCTTCAGCGAGTTGACGACCATCCGCCGCCAGAAGCCCGCAGCGTTCCGGCAGGTCGTGGAATTGGCCGCCGCCAAACAGACCGACAAGGCGTTTGCCAAACTCATGGAACTGGGCGCGGTCAGCGAAGCACCGACGGATGACGGTCAGCTTTATCAAAAGGCCGCCCATTCCTATTTGTCCGCCACAAAACAAGGCCGCTCGGCGTTGCTAGTCTCGCCGACCTGGGCGGAGATTGACGCGGTGACGGAGAAGGTGCGGGAGGCATTGAAAACGGACGGCGTAATCAGCAAAAACGACGAGGTTGTCACCGTTTTCGATTCGGTTTCGTGGACGGAAGCCCAAAAGAAAAATGCCGGCCAATACGAACCCGGCCAGCACCTGCGCTTCGTCCGCAAGACCCGGAAGTTTGACCGGGGCGAGACGGTCGAGGTTACCGCCGTCATGGAAAACGGCCTGCGGGTGCGCCGCCCTGATGGAACGGAAGTGGATTTCATCCCCGCCAGTGCCGCCAGCACTTTCGCTGTTGGTGAAGCCCGCGAACTGAAAGTTGCCGCCGGTGACTGGCTACTGCTCCAAGCCAATCACAGCAGGGAGTTTATCAATGGTGAACGTGTCCAGGTCCGGCACCTCGCCGGTGGGGCCATTGTTCTGACAGATGGGCGGGTGCTCCCCAGCACCTTCAACACATTCACCCACGGCTACGCTGTCACGTCGCATTCGTCTCAAAGCAAGACGGTGGATGAAGTCCTGTTGGTTGCCTCCTCAAAATCCTTCGCCGCCGTCAACCGCGAGCAGTTTTACGTTTCCATCTCGCGTGGCCGCGAGCGCATCCACGTTTTCACCGATGAAGCCGGGTTGCTCGCCCGGCGCGTCACTGATTCGCATGAACGAAAGGCCGCCGTCGAGTTGCAGGCGTTGCGCGATGACCTCGCCAGACTTGGTTTCGTTCGCAAGCAACCGCTGAAAGCAACGAACACAGTGTCGGCGGCAGGGGCCGTGCGCCAGCACCGCCCCACGCGGTTCACTCGTCTCTCGCCCGTCCAACGCCTCGCCCAGGTCGTCGAGGAAATCGCCCGCTGGCTCGGCGGACGCTTTGGCATTGAACCAAAGGAAACCGTTGCCATAAAAATTGAACCGGCGGAAACCGCCAAGCAGACTGAAAAAATCGAGCCAGCCGGGATGGTTAAACCGGCGCGCACGGTCAGGGAAACGCGCCTGCAAGGAGAGACTGCCCGCCGCAAGTTGGGTCGGGGCATCAACCCGCCCGGCGATACCGGCCATTCCCGTGGCATCGGTGTTTAATTTCTCACCCGTTAACCATCAACCCACAACCAAAACCTATGTCCCTCCTTAAAGATGATTGCTACGAATCCACCAACGCCTATTGCGCCTGCATCGAGTTCCATCACGATGAACACTGGAGTCGTCGGTGCGATACAATGCTCTGCTATGTTTCGCCCAAAGCCTGCTTTGACTTTTAAGCCTTGGCATTTCATCATTTTGTGTGCGCGACAAGCAACCCATTCCTCATCAAGTTGATTGGGGATTACTTGTGTTCTCGGCACTCATTGTTGGGTCGTTTATTCTCGGAATATACCTGGTATGGAAACTGCCCCCGGAATTGGAGCGTAAAACACCAATCAGTTTCGCACACGTCAGTTTAGATGCCAATTCCCCCTACGCCGGTTCGGACACCTGCAAGGATTGCCATCGCGCCGATTACGACCTTTGGTCACAATCTCACCACGCACTTGCTGAACGTCCATTGCAACCAGCCACAGACTGGATTGCCTTTGACCCGTCCCGCAGCTTCAAGCATGGCTCCGAAACCACCACCGCCAGCATCCAGAATGGCGAATATCAAATCGTCACGCGCGGCTTGGATGGCAAAGCCCAAGCTTACAGGGTCGAGCGCGTCTTTGGCCATGATCCGCTTGAACAATTCCTGACGCCGTTCCCCGGTGGTCGCTACCAAGTGCAGGAAGCGTCCTACGACCCGAAATCAAACCAGTGGTTCTACGTCTATGGCGACGACCTCCGCTTCCCCGGCGAGTTCGGCCACTGGACGGGCCGGGGCATGAACTGGAATTCCATGTGCGCCGAATGCCACAACACTCGCCTGCACAAGAATTACGACGCGGCCACCGACAGTTACCACACGACAATGGCGGAAATGGCGGTCGGCTGTGAAGCCTGCCACGGTCCGCTCAAAGCGCACAACGAATGGCGCAACGCTCATACCAACACCACGCTCATTGACCCCACAGTTTCCAAGATGCCCCCGACTCGAATCGTCGGACTTTGCGGCTCCTGCCATTCGCGCAACACCGATTTGACCGAGAATTTCAAACCGGGCGATTCCTTTTACGACCATTACTCGTTGGAAATTTTGGATTACAACAAACGCTGGTATCCCGACGGGCAAATCAAGGATGAGGATTACGAATTTGAAGCGTTTCTCGGCAGCAAGATGTATCAGGACGGTGTGATTTGTCTGGATTGTCACAATGCCCATTCCTACAAGAACACGCTGTCAGGGAATGACCTTTGTATGCGCTGTCACAAAGGCGGTTATCCCAAAGCGCCGGTCATTGACCCCGTCGAGCATAAACATCAATGCAACAGCGATTGCATTGGTTGTCACATGCCGGTGACGGTGTATATGCAGCGGCATCCGCGCCGCGACCACGGTTTCACCATTCCCGACCCGCTGCTGACGAAGGAATTGAACATCCCGAACGCCTGCAACCGCTGTCATACTGATAAAAGCCCAGATTGGGCGGTGAATTATACCGGGCAATGGTATGGAACGAACATGAACCGATTGACCCGCGAACGGGCGCGGTGGATTGCAGCGGCAGAAAGCGGGGAAGCCGGTGCCAATGAAAAAATAATTGGTTTGCTGGCCGACACCAATCAGCCCGCTTATTGGCGAGCGGTGGCGGCAACTTTCCTATCACGGTGGGCGGCTGAACCGGCAACGCAAGTGGCGTTGCTGGCACAATTAAGGAATGAACATCCACTGGTTCGTGAAAGGGTGGTGCGGTCACTGGAACCGACATTGGCAGACACAAATGTTCTGGCAGCATTGCAACCGATGTTAAACGACCCGCTGCGTAATGTTCGTGTGGCGGCGGCGTGGGTGACACGGGCGACGGTGGACATGCAAAGCCAAGCCGGACGTGATTCGCAGCGGATGCTGGACTTGGAAGCCGACCAGCCAACGGGACAATTTGAGGAAGCGATGTTGTTGCTGGCTCGCCAGCAACCAGCGGAAGCGTTGGTGCATCTTAAAAAAGCGACGGCTTGGGACAAGCTCTCGCCGCCGTTCCTCTGCACACAAGCAGAGGTGCAAGACCAGTTGGGGCAGTTGCCGGAAGCGTTGAAGACGCTCGACCAGGCGGAAGCGGCAGTGCCGGATGATCCGCACATTCCTTATGTGCGGGCGGTGATTCTAAAACGAAACGGGCGGGACGATGATGCGAGAACAGCGGTAAAACGGGCGTTGGAAATTCGCCAAGATTTCCAACCTGCAAAGTCGCTATTGCAAGAAATTGGATTGCAGTAAATTTGTTGTGCCAGTGAAACCGTCTCAGTGGCTACTTAACAACATCCGATTCCCATCCATCGAATTCGCCTTGTAATGAAGCTGCGAGCTGTTTGAAAAACAGATCAATTTCGTCGAACGGAGCTGATTCAGGCACCATTACTTTTTTAGCCAAACACAGCCATTTTTTGTCTGACGTGCTTGGCGTTATATCAACCGTAAATTCCCTTGCACGTATTTTTTTGGCAGCGGCGCGCGCTGCTGTTTCAGAAGGAAAATATAAATAAAAATCAAAATTGTGTGCTAGGCGTGTATTGGAACCCATGCCGCGCAGTTGCTGCAAAACTTCAACACGGAAAGGAGCGCCCGTGATTGGAGTATCTGGAAAAATTTTGACTCCACTTGTCGTAGCGGTGCAAAATTTTGCCTGTGGAACTTCTATCGCGACGGAAAGCAGTTTTGTTAACTTAATTTCTGCTGCGCCATAGCCAAATAAACAATCGTTCTGTAAATCAGGTCTTTCGTTCGGTTCCAATTCTTCGTTGATTACCTTATTGGGATTATCATCTGAATAATAAACACGCCAATTTCTAAAAGGTGGAAGGATCTCGCGTCGGATAAAAATCGGCACCGGCCAATCCGAGCGATTCCACATTTGTGCTTCACCAATAATCGGCCATTTCCCATTGACTAAACCGAGGTCTCCAGCCCGCAGCACAGTAACCGCAGAATTTGCTTTCAGTATAGAAACTTCGTCAAGTCTTGGAACAGATTCTCGACGCGGCCCAAAAAAATATGCTAGAACGCAAGATTGCTTTGCGCGTGCCGCGACGCCGACGCCATATCCGCCTTGACGCAAAGGAACGGCGAACCATGTTCCCTCTTGGTAATTAGTCTTAAATTTCATTGAGAGCCGCTGACGTATTGCTGCGCTGAATTCATATAGTTCATGTAATTTGGATTGCCAGGACTAATTGGACTTACATAGTTAAAAGGTGGCTGATACTGGTCGTGCGCCATTTGTTCAAGTCCGCGCTGAGTAGGATAATCATCAGTTCTATAAAGCGGGTCAAATGTTAAGTCGCCGAAACGTGGATCACGTGCATGTTCGCCCTGTCTTCTTGCCAAGTCGTTACTTCTTCCTGTGCGCATGACATCTCCCGTCGCAGGATCACGCAATGCATATACACCACCTTTTGGCGGGCACGGAACTCGATTTCCATGATTAGCATCCTCCGGGCGTGGCCCAATGTAAGATTGGTTCGGGTCACGGCCTTCGGCTCTGGCAGCGGCCTCGTCAGCCATGAGGTCTTGCATTTGTTCTTCTGCGGTTTCATGTCCGCCGTTGGCAATGCGGCCAAGAATTTCCGAATCACGTTCTTCTTCGCTCATTGTTTCGTTTTCTTCTTCCGCTCCGGCCAGTCCCCAAGGGTCAACGTAGCGCAACGGATTATTACGCACAAACCGATACAAATTGATTCCGCCACGCTCTTGAAGGGGGTCAGTTGTAAGCCATCGAGCCAAATCCGGGCTATACCAGCGCAAGCCAAAATCAACAAGTCCCCGGTAAGTTGGCTTGCTCGAATACTGCATGGTATTGACCGGAGCAAGCGAACCCCACTGACCAATGAGTTTGCCAAATGGCCCGTAGAGGTAGCGGGCAACAATGTTCTCGCTGCCGTCCATGAGGGCGGTGATGTTTCCCGCCCCGTCAGCATGATAGAACGTCGAGCCGTTGGTGTCCGTTCGTGCCAGCAATCCACCAATGCCGCCTGCACGGCGCAAGCTGCCGCCTAAATCCAGCCCGCGCGTATAAGTCACCAGCGAATTATTATTCGTGCCGCGCTCCTGAATGAGCAACCGCCCGTCGTAAATGTAGTGCGTCTCATTCGTCAAAACCCACGCGCCGCTTTGCCAGACAAAATCTCTGGCTATCCGTCGCCGGTTGAATCCGTCATAAACAAAATCACTTTTCCACTGGCCTGCCAGCGTGATGTTGGTCAACTGATTTTCGGCATCATAGCCAAACGACCGCGAGCCGTCGTTGGTCAAGCTGCCATTGCCATCGGAATTCAACGTAACGCTCGACGGCAGATTCAACGTGAGGATGTTGGTCGCCATTACGCCATAAACATTTTGAGCGATGTTTGTGAACGTATTGTTGCCGCTCGCCAGCGAAAGATTTGTGGCCGCAAACGTGAAGTCGCCGTAAGTTTGCGCTGCCAGTCCGTTCACCGTGACGCTGGTAGCCGGGGCGGGTGTCGCCCCGCTCAAGGTGAAAGTCCCGGTGCGCGTAACGCTGTTCAACTGGTTGGCCGCGTCCGTGGTGAACGTCTGCGCCAAGTTTCCATTGTTCCGCGTGTGCAAGTTGTGCGCGGCGTCAAACCCAAAACCAAGCTGCTCGTTTTGGCGCGGCGTTCCGCCAGCTTCCGCCGCGCTCCACGAAGTCAACTGCCCGATATTGTCAAAGCCAATTGTCACGGTGGAACTCGTCAGCCCCAAATTACGCACAATGTTTGTCCGCAAGCCTAGCGTGTCTGGCGTGTAAGTATAACCATCCAGCGTGTGGCCCCAATAATTGTTCAAAACAGTTCCGGTCAGCCGCGCGAGTGAATCGTAGGAGTTCACGATACTTGCGCCGTTCGGCAGTTGAATTCCGGTGACAAGCGAGGACGCGGGTTGGAAATTATAGCTGTAAGTAAAACTACCCGCCGGGGAAACCGCGTTGGTCATGCGCCAGCCTGAATCATAGCCGTAACTCTGGGACCAGTTGCTCGTCGTCTGTGACAGAGTAAGTGTTGTGAGTAACCCCTGAACGTAAGTATAAGTCAGCGTGTCATTCGCCCACGGCCCGGTTTCGCTCTGCAACCGTCCGGCGGGCGTGTAGCTGAAAGCCGTTGTGCCAACGGCGTCCACCATGTTGGTCAGCCGGTTCAAAGCATCATACGCATAATTGATGGTCTGCTGCGGATAGACGATGGACTTTAAGTTTCCGACATTATCATAAGAATAGCCGGTGTTGCCTTTTTCCGGCGTCCAGCGGTTCGTGATCCAGCCGTTGGCATTGAAAGTAAAACGCTCAACATTTCGGGTAAGTCCGTCCACCTTGTTTGTCAGCCAGCCGTATTGGTTGTATTGCCACGTTGTTTGATGCAGCAAGCCGTCAATGAGCGAAATGGGATTGTTTAACGAATCGTAGCCGAACTGCGTTACTTCCGTATTGGCGTTTGTTACGGTGGTCAAGCGTCCTGCCCCGTCCCTGCCATAGCGTGTAACTTTTTGATCGCGATTGGTGCAGGCAATCAAACCGGAGGCACTGTATCCGTAGCCCTCGCTGATGCCGTCCGGCCAAGTCCGTTTGAGCAATTCATTGATGGCGTCGAACTGGTTGGTCATGGTGACACCATTGGCATCCGTGACGCTAATGGGGCGGTTTAAGGCATCATAAATTGTCTGGCGTAGCGTGCCATTCGCGGTGGCGATGCTGGTCGGCAAGCCCTGATTGTTGTAGGCGAGTTGCACGTAACGGCCTGCGCCGTCAAAAGCGTTGGTCATGCGCCCCGCCAAATCAAACTGCCAGGTAATGCTGCTGTAATCGGGATAAACGACGTTGGTAAGGTTTCCTTGATTGTCATAATTCAGGGTGGTCAGGTTGGTCAGCGCATCAAGGATGGCTGTCAATGAACCGCACCCACACCAACTGTAAGTGGTGACGGCGTTGAGCGAAAGGAAGCCGAGCGGTTCAGGCGCGAAGGCAGGCTGCCGGAAGGACGGCCTGCCAATGCGGAGCGAAAACTATCACGCAAGAGTTAGCGAATTCTTGTCAACTTGCTTTCAGATTGCCTTCGGCCTGCTTCGCCTGAATCTTGTTTTGGAGTTCAACCAACGTTGCCTCTGAAATGCGCTCGCTGAATTCCTCTTTGAGTGCTTGCCGGTCGGCAAGCTCATCTGGAAAAACTTCCCGTTTCATCGCTTCTTTGGCGCAAGCGTGAAACTTGTCCAACGGCACAATTTGAACCGTCTCGTTCAATTGGCCCCAAAACACTTCCAGCGGGTCTTTCGAGGCCCACCAAGGATAGGTATATTTCGCTTTAGCTTGGGCAATGGCTTTCTTACCAGCGCCACTCTCGGACTGGACCGAAATTTTTGGCAACGGGAGCGGGACAACATTCGCTGCGGACGGTTCGGAAAATACAACCTTTTGTGCCATGTTCGCCGAATGCTGATCGCGCAAGTGCCCGTAAGTTTTCATTGCCAACGCACCGCCATCTTTATGGCCAAGCCAACGGCTGACGGTCGGGATGTCCACGCCCGATTCGATGCAGCGAGTCGCAAACAAGTGGCGTAAATCATGGTGTGTGAAGCGGGCAATGCCTAATTTCTTGCAAGCCGTGGTGATTGATTTTTTGCATTCAAAAACCCGCATGACTTTCGCCATCGCCGGCTCGTTTGGTCGCTCCGTCTGTATCCGTTCAAGCAGTCTTCTCATGTCGGGTATCATTGGGACCTCCCGACATTCACCAACGTGTCGCGCTTTCAATCCGGTTTTCGGATCACCCCTCAAAACGATTTTCCCACGCTTAAAATCACAATCCGCCCACGTGATATTTTGCGCCTCCGTTTTACGAAAACCACCATAAGCAAGGAATTGCACGAGATCGGCAGAAGGTCTGGCAAAACCGCTTCCTGAATTTCTGACCGCCTCGACGAGCCTTTCAAATTGGTCCGATTCGGGCAATCTAATTTGCTTTTTAGTATGTTGCTTGGTGCGCTTTGCCGCCAATGCGGGATTGTCATAACGCGCCCCCGCCTCAATAGCGATTTGAAAGACATGGCGCAGGATGCCTACGGTTTGATTATGTGACGATGAACTGGTTTTCTGTGCATTGATCACGCTCCAAGATTCGCAATCCGAACGGGAAATTTTGCTGACATCTTTGCTTTCCAAATCGTGCCATGATTTCAACAGGGCTTTGATGCGAAAAGTATAATACTCCTTCGTTTTAGGCTTGATGCTCGGGTCGTTCTGAAGTTTCTGTTTGTAAGCGGCCAAAGCATCTCCAAAAGTCATTTTCCCACGCGCAACGGCCTTATATGTAGCGGCACGCTGCCGCTCCTCCTTATGAAAATCGCTTAGACGCAGCTTGGCGACACTGATGCGGTCGGTTTTGAGTGACTTCCAAATGAGCTTGCCTCGCACGCGGATTCGGGCATAATAATTCCCTGATTGGACGTGGCGAACAAGATTTGCCACGGGCGTTTTCTGCCAACGTTGGTCTGTATTTTCGGCTGAACTGGTCTTCATGCCGATAGTATAGAACATCAGTATAGAAAAGACAAGTTGCGAAATGCAAAAAATCACATTTCACAATGTTTTAAATGGTTCGGGGCGTAGCGTAGCCTGGTAGCGCGCTTGTTTCGGGTACAAGAGGTCGTGAGTTCGAATCTCACCGCCCCGACCATCTTTCAAATGACGATTTTCGATTGCCAATCTCCGATTTGAAAACTCAAACCAATGCGCCCGAAAATCTGCTTGTGGAATTGCATTCCATCGTCGAGCGGCTGGACTTGACACGGATTTTTCCAAGACCGCAGCCGGTGGAGGTGGAACTGGGCTGCGGTGACGCGTCATTTCTCGCGAATTACGCGGAGTTGCACCCGGGGCGCAATTTTATCGGCGTGGAACGATTGTTGGGCCGCATCCGTAAATTGGACCGAAAGGGCCGCCTTACCGGCCTGACAAATTTGCGTGGCGTGCGCATCGAGTCGTCATATTTCCTGGAATATCTGCTGCCGCCGCATTCGGCGTCCGCATTGCATATTTATTTTCCCGATCCGTGGCCGAAGAAAAAACACCGTAAAAACCGGCTGGTCAACGAACGATTTCCAAAAATCGCCCGTGCCGCGCTCACACCGGATGGCATCGTTTTTTTGCGCACGGACGACGGGGATTATTTCGCGCAAATGAACGAGGTTTTTGGGGCGGGAAAGGAATTTCAAAAAACCGAAACGCCGCCGGAGCTGGCGGAATTGCCCACGGATTTCGAGCGGGAATTTCAGGCGCGCGGCGTCCGGACATTGCGCGCGGCCTATCGGGCATCGGCCTGATCCTCAAACATCAATCACCGGGCCATTGTCGTCATTGGATTTTGGCGGTGGCCGGCGGCGCGAAAAGGAGACGCGCGCGCTGCCCACGCCGGTCAGGACGTTCAGGGCGATGGAAACAATGCTGATAATCAGCGCGCCGAGAAATGCGTAGCCGAAGCTGTCCACATAAAAGTTAGGCTTGAGCAGATAACCGACGAAATAGAGCAAAAGCGCGTTGATGACGAGTGTGAACAGGCCGAGTGTAAAAATGAGCAATGGCAGCGCGATAAGCATCATGATGGGCCGCACGAAGGCATTCAGAATGCCCAGCAACAGCGCCGCAAGAACCAAAACCCCGTTGCTTTCACAATGGATGTGGCCGCGCAGGATCAACGCCGCCAGCGCCACCGCAAGGGTGTTGATGAGCCAGCTTTGCAGAAAGCGTACGAATCGTCTGGTTCCGGGCTGCATGTTCGCTTGCAAAAATCAGCGTCCTCCACAATGCGTCAGGTTGCAGGCGAAAACAAGAAACGTTTTGAGTGGATTTTCCACAACCGCCGCCACAAACTGTTTGGCCATATGAAAACCGCCCTGTTTTTTTCTTTCATCCTGATTGGTTTTGCCATTGCGCTGCCGTCGTTCGGTGAAAGCGTCGTCGCGCCCGGCGCGAAACTCGAAAAGCTCTCCGCCGGTTTTGCCTTCACCGAAGGCCCGACGTGCGACACCAACGGCGATGTCTTTTTCACCGATCAGCCGAACAACCGCATCATGGAATGGAGCGTGGACGGGAAGCTTTCCATGTTCATGCAGCACGCCGGTCGCGCGAATGGAATGTATTTCGACTGGAATGGAAACTTGATTGCCTGCTGCGACGAACACAACGAACTTTGGTCCATCGCGCCTGACAAAACGGCGACCGTGCTCATCAAGGATTTTCAGGGCAAATACCTGAACGGGCCGAACGATGTTTGGATCGCACCCAACGGTGCAATGTACATCACCGACCCGTTTTACATGCGCAAATGGTGGGACCACAACACCATGGCGCTCACCAACGAAGAGGTTTTTTATCTTTCGCCCGACCGGAAAATTTTGACGCGTGTGACCGGCGACCTCAAAAAACCCAATGGCATCACCGGCACGCCGGACGGGAAAACACTTTTTGTCGCCGACATTGGGGCGGATCAAACGTGGCGCTATGACATCCTGCCGGACGGTTCCTTGACGAACAAAACGCTGTTTTGCGCGAAGGGCTCGGACGGCATGACGATTGATGAGGAAGGCGACATTTACATTTGCGGTCACGGCGTGACCGTTTTTGACAAGACCGGAAAACGAATCGAGCGCATTGACGTGCAGGAACCATGGACGGCCAATGTCAGCTTTGGCGGCAAGGACCACAAAACACTTTTCATTACTGCGAGCAAGTCGCTTTATTCGATTCAACTGCGTTACAAAGGCGCGAATCCGGCGAAATAGCTTCATCGCCCGAAAAGGCCCTTCCGGCAGGTGAAGGCTTGGTCATTGCTTAAACAGAAGAAGCTGAAAAAGCAGGTTGCAGTCCAGTTGGAAAATTTTGTGAATAAATTGTGAATAACTTTCCGGGAAGCCACCGTTTTGAGGCACGGGGTATGCGGCTTTTGACGGAAACATGGGCGATAATTCACATGATGCCCCGCAGTTTTGCCGTGAGCTTGAAATAACGCTGGATGGTTTTCCGGTGGAACTGCCCGCAGGACACCGTTCTCTCAGCGCCATTCGCTGTTATCTCGAAGCCCTCGCCTTGGAAAAACAGCGGATCCTGTATTCGTTGAGCGTGGACGGCGTGCCGGTGAATCTCGCCCTGCCGCTGGTTCGCAAAGGAGTTTTTTGCCGCGTTGATGCCGGGACCGCTGCCTTGAAGGAAACATCCGTTCTGCTGCTCAAGACGGCGTTGCAGCAGGCCGAGCTTGCCCGGGAATATGTTGAAACAGCCGTCACCCTCGTCCTCATCAACAATGGCCACGTGGCGCGCGAACTTTGGTGGAACCTGGCGAGACAACTCAAGGAACCGGTCCTCACGCTGAGCCTGTTGCCGGACAATGCCTGCGGGCCGTCCACTGGCGGCGCGTCGCTCACCCAACTCCGCAAGTGGCAGCTCGAACAGGTCGCCGCCATCATCAGGGACGTGGACGAAGCCTGTCATTCGGAAGACACCATTCCGCTTTCCAATGCGCTGGAAAACCGCGTGCTGCCGTGGCTCCAGAAACTAAATGAACTCATCAGGCTGTGGCATGAGACGGTCATGGCCGGTGAACGGCTTGGGACAGGCTGCGCAGCTTCTTGATTTCAAGATGGCGAATTTGTGCGTCTTCCTTTCGCGTGCCGGTTGCCTGCCTTTCGGTAACTGACCGGTTTTGTTTCCTTCCCGGGTTTGCCGCCGTCAACGATGCGCTTGAGTTCCTTGATCTGGTCTCGAAGCAGGGCGGCTTTTTCAAATTGCAATTCCTCGGCGGCGGCCAGCATTTCGCTTTCCAATTCGTTGATGGTTTCGGTCAGGTCCACGTCCATGCCGGCATCCTTCAGCACGGCATTGGCCTCTTCGCGCTTCGATTCATAAGTCGCCAGGCTTTCTTCAACCGCGCGGCTGACACTCCGCGGCGTGATGTTGTGTTCCGCGTTGTAGGCGATCTGCCGCTTCCTGCGGTATTCGGTGACGGCCAGAAATCTTTTGATGCTGTTGGTCATCACGTCGGCGTAAAGAATCACCTCACCGTTCAAATGCCGCGCGGCCCGGCCGGCGGTCTGAATCAAGCTCGTTTCGCTGCGCAGAAAACCCTCCTTGTCTGCATCCAAAATCGCGACGAGCGAGACTTCCGGCAAATCCAATCCTTCGCGGAGCAGATTGATGCCGACCAGCACGTCGAATTCGCCCTTGCGGAGCGAGCGCAGAATTTCGACGCGCTCGATGGCGTCAATCTCGCTGTGGAGATACTGGACATTGACGCCGATGCCGCGCAGGTAATCGGTCAATTCCTCGGCGGTGCGCTTGGTGAGCGTGGTCACGAGAATGCGTTCCTTGGCGTCGGCGCGTTTGCGGCATTCCTCGATCAGATCGTCAATCTGGCCTTTGAGCGGCTTGAGCGTGACTTTTGGATCAATCAGCCCGGTCGGGCGCACAACGAGTTCAACGACGCCGGGTTGTTCTGTTGCAGCCGGCGTCAGTCGGATCTGATCAAATTCTGTTGAAGAATGAGCGGACTCACGCCCGCTGCCACAGTTGTTTTGAATGGCACTCTGTCGTGACCATTCCAATTCCCTTTGTGCCGGTGTGGCGCTGGCGTAAATCGTCTGGACTTGCATCGCCTGGAATTCCTTGAAATTCAGCGGACGATTGTCGAGCGCGCTCGGCAGGCGAAAGCCGTGCTCGACCAGAACGGTTTTGCGCGAGCGGTCACCTTCGAACATCCCGCCGATTTGCGGCACGGTCACGTGCGATTCGTCAATCACCAGCAGGTAATCGTTCGGGAAAAAATCAATGACGGTCGCCGGGCGCGAGCCGGGCGGGCGACCGGCGATGTGGCGCGAATAATTCTCAATGCCGGAACAAACGCCCATTTCCTCCATCATTTCGAGGTCGTATTCCGTGCGCTGCTTGATGCGCTGGGCTTCAAGCAGCTTGCCCTGTTTCTCAAACCAGGCAATTCGTTCGCCGAGTTCCTCGCGGATGGCGAGGATGGCGCGTTTCATCTTGTCGCCGGTCGTGACGAATTGTTTTCCAGGAAAAATCGTGACGGTTTCAGGCGATTCGATCTTGTTTCCGGTCAACGGCTCAAAACGCGTGAGACGCTCGATTTGCTCGCCGAAAAATTCCACGCGCAACGCGTCTTCGCGTCCGGCGGGGCGGACTTCCACCGTGTCGCCGCGCACGCGGAAATCACCGCGCTCGAACGCGATGTCGTTCCGGTCGTATTGCAAATCCACCAGGCGCGTGAGGAATTGTTCGCGCGAGATTTCGCCGCCGACGCGGATGGGAATGACCATCGCCTCGTAATCCTCCTTGCTGCCGATGCCGTAAATGCACGAGACGCTGGCAACGACCACCACGTCGCGCCGCGCGAAGAGCGAGCTCATCGTGGAAAGCCGCAGCCGCTCGATTTCCTCGTTCCGGCTCGAATCCTTCTCGATGAACGTGTCGGTGCGCGGGATGTAGGCCTCCGGCTGGTAATAATCGAAATAGCTGACGAAATATTCGACGGCGTTGTTGGGGAAAAAGCTTTTGAACTCGGCGTAAAGCTGCGCGGCGAGCGTTTTGTTGTGGGAAATGACGAGCGTGGGCTTGTCCACGTTTTTGATGACATTGGCGATGGCAAATGTTTTGCCGGAACCGGTGACGCCGAGGAGCGTCTGGTGCTTTGCGCCGGACAGGACGCCGCCGGTCAGCTTCGCAATCGCCTGCGGCTGGTCACCGGCGGGTTTGAAGGGCGCGACGAGTTCGAACATGCAGACGAAAGTAGAGCGACAATGGTTGGGCGTCAAACGTGGGCTTCTTTGGGTGGGGCAGGACTGCCGAAGAGCCGACTCGCGAGGACGCTCGCCCCGCCGAAAATCAAAAATTATATTCTCGACAAAAGTGGCGGGCGCGAAATAGCGTCTTAGCCGTGGAAAAAATCAGGTACTGCCATGAGTGAATTGCCGCCACCAGTTTTAGAAGAATCGCCAACTGGACGCAGGTTTGCCATACGAGCAGCAACATTCAGCATCATTGCGCCTGTAGTCGCATTTTTAATTGATGTTTTTATCAATCCGTCATTTCACAGCATCGGGCTGTTAATAATCGCTATTGAATTACTCCTCATTGTTTTGGGTCTTGTCCTTGCCATTATGGCATTAACAGCCACCAAGCGGCATGGGCGCAAAAGCATATTCGTTAAGGCGCTGGTTGGCATTATTATAAATGGTCTTCTTGTGGTATTGCTGGTTGTTCTTGCTTTAGCCTTCTTGCCTATTGTTTTAAATCCTACAACATCACAAACACGACTCGACAAGGCGAACAAGGAATTAGCCGTAGCATCTACTGACGAAAATAGGTTTTACGCATTGGATGATGCCGCCAAAGAAAGTTTTGAGGTTGGTAAAATAGAAGATGCCCGCAAATATGCCACGGAGTTACTTGCGCTCGCTCAAAAATTCCAAGGTGATTGGAATTACGGCAATGCTATTCAAGACGGCAATCTTGTGCTTGGGCGCATTGCGGCTCGCGATGGGCAAATTGAAGAAGCGAAAAAATATTTGCTTGAAGCTGGAAAAAGTCCGGGTTCTCCACAAATGAACAGTTTTGGTCCAAATATGAGTTTGGCCAAAGACCTGCTTGAGAAAGGCGAGCGAGATACGGTTCTGCAATATTTTGAGCTTTGTCGTAAGTTTTGGACGATGGATTACGGTAAGTTGGATCAATGGAGTAGGGAAGTTAAAGCTGGCCATATTCCTGACTTTGGTGCGAACTTGGTTTATTAATTTCCCACTTGCCATTTTCCGCATTTCCCATACCTTTATCTTGCCTGAACGCCGCGTGTGCGGATGTTCATTGAGGCTGAGAAAAAGCAGTCAACCAACAACCTAACCTTTAACCTC
Organism: uncultured Verrucomicrobiae bacterium; assembly: GCA_963764175.1. Taxonomy (GTDB): domain Bacteria; phylum Verrucomicrobiota; class Verrucomicrobiia; order Limisphaerales; family UBA11358; genus UBA11358. The sequence continues at coordinate 29,754 of CAVXRE010000019.1, forward strand.
CGTTGCCGTTTGCAGCGCCGGTAGTTAGGCAATGGAGCTTCGGTTCCCGCCGTTTGGGTCCCAAGTTCCCGCAGTTCAACACAGTCAAATTATGCTCACAATGGAAGAAGCCATGAGGCAGACCGGCTCGCTGCCGTTTGCCGCTGGCAATATCGTCAAAGGCAAAATCATCGAAGTCCGTCCCAAGGAAGTTTTGGTGGACATCGGCTACAAAAGCGAGGGCGTCATCCCCGGCATGGAATTTGAAGACATCAAAACGCTGAAGGTCGGCGACGAAATTGATGTCTTGATCGAGAAGCTTGAAGACAAGGACGGCATGGTCGTCCTGTCGCACGAGAAGGCCGAGTTCAAAAAGAATTGGGACAAGATTCTCACGATTTGCAACGAAGGCGGCCGCATCACCGGCAAGGTGAAATCAATGGTCAAGGGCGGGCTGGTCGTCAATGTCGGCGTCGAGGCATTTCTGCCGGCGTCGCAAATTGATGTCGTCACGCCGAGGAACCTCGCGCAATTTGTCGGCAACACCTACGAGTTCAAGGTCGTCAAAATCAACCAGGAGCGCCAGAACATCGTCCTGTCGCGCCGCGAACTCATCGAGCAGGAACGCAGCGAGCGCCGCGCGCACCTGCTCGCCGAGATGGTGCCGGGCGACATCCGCAAGGGCACCGTCAAGAACATCACCGATTTCGGCGCGTTCATTGATCTCAACGGCATTGACGGCCTGCTGCACATCACCGACATGAGCTGGGGCCGCATCGGGCATCCGTCCGAATTGCTCAAGATCGGCCAGGAAATTGACGTGGTGGTGCTCGACGTGAACAAGGAGAAGGAGCGCGTCAGCCTCGGCCTCAAGCAGAAAATGTCCAATCCGTGGGACAACATCGAAACAAAATATCCCGTCGGCGCGCACGTCAAGGGCAAGATTGTCAACCTCGTGCCGTACGGCGCGTTTGTGCAACTGGAACCGGGCGTCGAAGGCCTGGTGCACGTCACCGAATTGTCATGGACGAAACGCGTTGCCAAGCCCAGCGACATGCTCAAGCAGGACCAGGAAATCGAGGCCGTCGTGCTGGGCATCAACCGCGAGGAACAAAAGATTTCCCTCGGCATCCGCCAGTTGGAAAGCAATCCGTGGGACACCGCCGAGCAGAAATATCCCGCCGGCACGCACGTCAAGGGCAAGGTGCGCAACCTCACCAGCTACGGCGCGTTTGTCGAGCTGGAAGAGGGCATTGACGGCATGATCCACGTGTCCGACATCTCATGGACGCGCAAAATCAATCATCCGAGCGAGGTGTTGAAAAAGGGCGACGAAGTCGAGGCTCTCGTGCTCGAAGTGGACCGTCCGAACCAGCGCATCGCACTCGGCATGAAACAGCTTGCGCAGGACCCGTGGGAGAAGATCGACCAGTTCTACAAGGTCGGCGATCTCGTCAGCGGCAGCGTCACAAAGCTCGCGAGCTTCGGCGCATTCGTCGGGTTGAAACACGAGATTGACGGCCTCGTGCACATCTCGCAGATCAGCGAGGAACGCGTGGATAAAATCAAAAACGTCCTCAAGCTGGGGCAGGAAGTCACCGCGCGCGTCGTCAAAATTGACAAGGGCGAACGCCGTATCGGCCTGTCCATCAAGGCCGCCAGCTATACCGACGAGCAGCTCAAGGAAGAACAGAAACTCCTCGATGCGCTCAAGCCCGGTGAAGACCTCGTGGCATTGCAACACGCCTTCGATGCCGCCGACGAGGCAAAGCAGGACGCCCCCAAACCGGAATAAACCCGCGAAATTTTAAATCGCCGGTTTTAAATCTGAAATTCACCCGGGCGGGCTGGAAACGGCCCGCCTGATTTTGTTGGTAGGGCGCGCGCTCCGTGCGCGCCGCAATCCGGACACGTTCCTTCAGACGGCGGGCAGGGGACTGCCCGCCCTACCTTTATTCCTTCAGTGACTTGTGGCGGTAGTGCAAAATCTTGAACTCCGGCGTGTCCCGGATTTCCCCGGCCAGTTCAAACTTGTTTTCAAACGACGGAAAGAACGCGTCGCCTTCCACTTCCCGCTGCACGACGGTCAGGTAAAGATCGGAGCAGCGCGGCAAGGCCTGCGCATAAATCTCCGCGCCGCCACAGATGAAAATGTCATTCGGAAACTCGTCGGGAATCAATCTGTTCAGCGAGTTGAAAATCAGGATTTCCGTTTCCTGCTTTTCGCCCAGCTTCGTGAAATGGAACTGGTAGGCGCGCTTGAGATAGCGCCCGCCGCGCCATTCGTGGTATTGCCCGAAAATCTCCGGGTGACCCTTGATGAGCCGCTGGGGATGCCGCGTGAGCACCATGTTTTTGCGGTTGGGCAGCGGCCGGCCGAGGCCCTCAAACGTCTTCCGCCCCATTACGACGATGTTGCCCATCGTCATTTTCTTGAACCACTTGAAGTCCTCCGGCAGAAGCCACGGGAGCTTGCCGCCCGCGCCAATCACGCGGTTCAGCGACATTGCGGCGATGGCCTTGAAGTGTTTCATGTTGCCGTCCGCAGATTACGCAGATTTGCGCAGATAATAAAAAACAATCTGCGGCATCTGCGAAATCTGCGGATACATCTTAAACCGCAATCGGCGCCTTGATGCCCGGATGCGGGTCATAGCCAACCAGTTCAAAATCCTCGAACTTGAAATCGTGGATGTCCTTCACCGCCGGATTCAATTTCATCCGCGGCAGCGGACGCGGTTCGCGCGACAATTGCAGCTTCGCCTGCTCGACGTGGTTTTTGTAAAGGTGCAAATCGCCGAAGGTGTGGACGAATTCACCCGGCTTCAAACTGCAAACCTGCGCGACCATCAGCGTGAGCAGCGCGTAGCTGGCGATGTTGAACGGCACGCCGAGGAAAATATCCGCGCTGCGCTGGTAAAGCTGGCAGCTCAACTCGCCATCGCTCACGTAAAACTGAAACAAGCAATGGCATGGCGGCAGCGCCATACTATCAATATCCGCGACGTTCCAAGCACTAACAATAAGCCGACGACTGTCTGGATTGCTTTTTATTTGCTTTATTACTTCCTGAATTTGATCCACACCCCATTCCCCAGTTCGTATTCGCGCTCCTGTTGATATTGCTGCGGGTTCGACTATGAATTCACTCAAATCAAATAGAGTAGGATCAGACTCAGCAAATTTGCGTGGCTTGCTTCTTTTTACCCAGTGACGCCATTGTTTACCATAAACTGGCCCAAGATTTCCGTTTTCATCCGCCCACTCGTCCCAAATCGTCACGCCGTGGTCGTTGAGCCATTTGACATTCGTGTCGCCGCGCAAAAACCAGAGCAGTTCGTAAATGATGGACTTGGTGTGGACTTTTTTCGTCGTGAGCAACGGAAACGATTCGGTCAACGGACAGCGGATTTGCGCACCGAAGATGGAATACGTGCCCGTGCCGGTTCGGTCGGCCTTGAACCTGCCATGTTCGAGGACGTGCCGCAGCAAATCGAGGTACTGAATCATCGCTTCAAAAAGTTAACCACGAAACGCGCGCGGGAAAAAGAAATTGTTCTCGCTAGCCGATTCCCAATTGGCTCTTTATTTCATTTTCCTGTTCCGGCGTAAGCCCACCTTTTTTAAGAGCTTCAACATTTGCCGAATTTGATAAAATTATCACATAATAACGCCAAATTTCTCCGACTACGCGAGACGACAGCATGATGTTGCGAAACGGTAAATGAATAAAATACCAGGTTAGAAGCGCCAATAAGAACATCCACCAAGCCGTGCTGATTTGTTGTTGCCGAATTTATCTTCTCGTTTCACGCTTGCGACTTTATTTCCCCCGCCCGTCCCAGTCGAGCGTTCTTTGCCAGTTCTTTCCGCAGATTGCGCAGATGTCGCAGATTTTCATTTCATCTGCGAAAATCCGCGTAATCTGCGGATGCTTTAATTCATGTCATTGAATTTTCCGGCGTTTGCGGCAAACTGTGCGCGCAATGAGAATCCTCGCCCTCGATCACGGAACCAAGCGCATCGGCGTCGCAGTGAGCGACGAGACCAAAACCATCGCGCAGCCGCTGGAATACATTCCCGCCGAGCCGTTCGCGGATTTTCTGGCGCGGCTTAAAGAATTGTTCGTCGAAAAGGAAGTTGACCTCGTCCTCATCGGCCTGCCGCGCAACATGGACGGCAGCTACGGCCCGGCGGCGCAAAAGGTTCAGACATTTATCGCGGTTTTGAAAACGGCCATCACCGTGCCCATCAAAACCTGGGATGAAAGGCTGACGTCGGCCCAGGCAAACCGTGTTTTGATCCAGGCGAAGGTCCGTCGAGACAAACGCAAAGAGAAGGTGGACAAAATGGCCGCGGCGATCTTGTTGCAGAGCTATCTGGACGGCATTTGAGCCACAGATTTTCACAGATGAAACACAGATGGAATAAAATGTTCCGACACTTTTTATTCCAGTCTTTGAATCTGTGTTCAATCTGTGTTTATCTGTGGCTAAAGAATCGTGGACAAACTCAAATTCAAACTGGTCATCGCCTACGACGGCACCGGCTACGAGGGCTGGCAGGTGCAGAAAACCGGCACGGGCGTGCAGGAAAAAGTCGAGACGGCGCTGGCGAAGTTGTTTCCGAGCGGACCGCGATTGCACAGTGCCAGCCGCACGGACACCGGTGTTCACGCGCTCGGCATGGTGGCGCATTTTGAGATTCCCGGCGGCGAATTCAAAATGTCCACGCACAAGCTCGCGCTCGCGCTCAATGCATGGCTGCCGGAGGACATCCGCGTGCTTTCGGCGGCGCACGCTCCGAAGGATTTTCACGCGCGCTTTGATGCGGCAGGCAAACAGTATCGTTATTTCGTCTGGAACCACACGGCAATGAATCCGCTGCTTCGCCACAGCGCCTGGCAGGTGACGCGCCCGCTCGATTTGAAGGCCATGCGCGCCGCCGCGCCGTTGTTTGTCGGGCGGCACGACTTCAAATCGTTTACCGCCAGCCGGAATTACGAAATGGAATCCACCGTGCGCAGGCTCACGCATTGCGACATCAAAAAATCCGGCAACCTGCTGACGTTCATCATCGAGGGAGACGGATTTCTCTACAAAATGTGCCGCGGCATTGTCGGAACGATTGTGCAAATCGGGCTTGGCAAATTTCCGCCGGCTGAAATCAAGCGGATGCTGGCGAAAAAGGACCGGCGCGTGGCCGGCATGACCGCGCCGGCGCATGGGCTGGTGCTTTGGAAGGTGTTTTATCAGCCACAGAGACGCCGGGACACAGCGGGGAAGGGGAAATAATTTCTCCTCGACTCTGTGTCTCTGTGGCAAAATGAAATGAACGTTGTATTGCTTGAACCGGAAATTCCGCCGAACACTGGCAACGTGGCGCGGCTGTGCGCGGCCACGCGGACGACGCTGCACCTCATTGAGCCGTTCGGCTTCAAGCTGGGCGACGCGCAACTCAAGCGCGCGGGCATGGATTACTGGCGGCACGTCGAATGGCATCGCTGGAAAAATTGGAGCGAGTTTGAGTCGGCCCACAAAGCCGGCGCGCCAAGGTTTTGGTTTGTCGAATCCGACGGGCCGAAAAAATACAGCGACGCAAAATTTTCAGCGGACGATTATCTGATTTTTGGGCGCGAGACGGCCGGATTGCCGAAGCAGTTGCTGGCGCAACACCGCGAGCGCTGGCTCCGGATTCCGATGTTCAACGAAAAATCACGTTCATTGAACCTGTCGAATTGCGTGGCGCTCGTTTTGTTCGAGGCATTGCGACAGCAGGGCTTCGAAAATGAAATTCGTTGAGCCGCGAACCGTCATCTTGGTTTGCCGCTCACGCTTCTCCTGATTTTGAATCCGCCCCGGCGGTCAATGTCCCGTCAGGGATCGAGACATCATTTTGTTCAACCGCCTCACTCTCAAAGGCATAAAACGACATTATTTGATATTGACATGGCATTTTTATGTAGCTAGAATTCTAATCAATCAGCGGTGGATTATTCAGTTCGAAGGAAAACTATGAAGCGATTGTTTGTTTTGGCTGGTCTGGTGGGAGTACTTGCAGCGCCTGCGGTTCAGGCCCAGTTTCAGGTCACTCTCTACCAGGATTTAAATAATTACAGTGACAGTTTTACCGGTGGTGAATTCAGCGCCGTGCCTGATGCGGCCTTGCTCTCCGTCAATCCCACTCTGGCAGGGTACGCCCCGGCGACGGCAAATGCGGCGCCCGCGAATCCATATTTTCAAACATTCTGCATCGAAACGGCGGAGGAATTTTATCCCAATTGGATTTATAATGTTACGATCAGCGACGAAATCTTCTACAATGGCGGGCAGTTCCCAACCGGCAGTCCAATCACGCTCGGCACCGCCTGGCTCTACAGCCAGTTCGCCGCCGGCACATTAAGCGGGTACGATTATGCTTATGGTAGCGGCCGGACGGTTTCAGCCGGGGATCTGCAACTGGCGATTTGGTACCTCCAGGGTGAAACCCCACCGGGTGGGGTTGCGCCAAGTCTGGTAAATGGCAGTGCCGACGGGACAGCTTTCTACAACGATGCAGTATCGGCATTGGGCGGGACCATCGGAGATGCCGCCAACGGGGCCTATGGCGTGGTTGCTTTGAACTTGTGGGTTCCCAATGGGGATGGCTCCAATGGCGCGGCGTCACAGGATCAGTTGATGGTGGTTCCCGAGCCAGGTGCCGCGAGCTTTGGCCTTTTGCTTTTGCTGCCGCTCGGCGCGTATAAATTGCGGGCTTTCTTCAGGAAGCAGACAGCATAGTTGAACGATTCTCCTTTGGTTTGACAGTCAGGCCGGCCTCCCTGGGTCGGCCGCTTTTTTTTATTCCTGTTTAAAATTTTAATCGGCAAAAACATTGTCGAGGCACAGGTCGGTTTTGCCTCCCACCCTGTCTTGGCGGAGTTGTTGACGGGCTTTCGAGGAGGGCACCGGCTTTCTTCGCCGGCTTGAAGGAATTGCCCGGCAATTTGTTTTCACGGGAAATCCAGGTTGAATTCCTGCCGCACTTTTCCGAACCATCGCCAGACACTTGTTGTTGTCAGCCGGCTTTGATAACGTATTTGCGGTCGGGCGCTTGGCGCAGTGGCTAGCGCGTCTCGTTTACACCGAGTAGGTCGGGGGTTCGAATCCCTCAGCGCCCACCATCATTGTCATCCAAAGTCCCATCACGACGCAATTTCATGCGCCGCCCGCGCCACTCGACTGTATTTCCCGCAAATGCCGCAATCCAAAGTGCCGCTTGCAATAAATCCTTTACCGGCACGAGCCAGGACGGTGAAATCAGCCGGCGATCCGGCGTAAAACGGCGCTGAAGATTTTGAGCAAGGCAGATTCGAATCAATAAGCAAGCCACGGCGGCAATCGTGGCGCAAATCGTCGCTGACGTAACCACTGACATGACCAGCCACAACAGCGGCCAGATGGTGGCGTTGGACAGGATGCTGAAAAAATAGGGCAGGGGCTGACAGACACGGATGGTGCGTGCCCAGCGGAGTTGATGTTTCCAGACTCCACTCCAATTCACCGGCTCGTCCCAACATTCCACAACGACCGGGCAAAGGGCGATGCGATGGCCGTTTTTTGCGATGCGATGGCCGAGCTGGTAATCGTCAGCGAGACAATCGGCCAATGCACCGAACCCGCCGATTTCTTCGAGCAGTTTGCGTCGCGTGAGCATTACCGCGCCAAGCGCGAAGTCGGGCGGCTTGAGGCTGGCGGCCTGCAAAACCTGGCTCCAGAAATCTGCATTGATGGCGACGGCCTCCCACCACATGGCAGTCGTCGCCGGATTCGCGAGCCGGTAAAAACAGCTGACCATGCCGGTTTTCGGATCGCAAAGCGGCGCCACGACATTGGCGAGAAAATCCGGCGGCACGCGCACGTCGGCGTCGCTGACCAGAATCAAATCGTGCTTTGCGAGTTTTTCAAGCTGAACGAGCTTGGCGGCCTTGGCGTTCGCGCCGGACAGCGTGTCACAAACAACAAGTTGCGCGTCGTGTCCCGGATTTTCCGCAATGAGTTCACGAACGATTTTACAAACCGGGTCGTCTGCATCGGCGACGCCGAAGAGAATTTGCATCGAGCCGGCGTAATTTTGGTTGAACCAGCTTCGGAGGGATTCGGCGGTGGTTTCGTCGCACCCTTTGAGCGGTTTGAGCAGGGTGATGGCCGGCGAAAATGAAAGGCCGGCGGCGCGCCGGTGCAGGGGGAATCGCCGCGCGGCAAGCCATTGCCAGAGCGCGAGCGCCAGGCTCAACAACGCGAGGATGGCAGAAATGGCGACGGCGAAATTCACCGGGGAGAAGACAACAAAAAATCAGGCCGTCGCGCCAGATGTTTTGGGTTCGGCATGTTCGTCAAGCACAAGAACCCCGTGCGGCGGAAGGTCGTAATTGCCGGAGAAGGTGTTGCCGGTGAGGTAGTCGTGCATCGGCTTGTAAAACTGGATGCGGACGGGCGAATTTTGATGGTTGAGCAGGAAATAAACCCGCGTGCCTTCCTTCTCACGCATGCTGACCTCGATGTTTTCGGGGACTTTGAGCAGGGGTTGCAGGCCGCACATCTGGCGCAGCCAGACGACGAAATCGTTGTAGAAATGCTGGTGACTCATCGTGCCGACGTAAATCGCCTTGCCGAGGCCGAAGTTGTTCATGGTGACGGCGGGGCGGCCGGCATAAAAATCCTTCGCGTAAACGGCCAGAATCTGGCAGCCCTTCGGTTCGATGATATCGCACCAGAGCCGCGCAGGATGCAGGTGGCTTGTCTGGAAGGCGCCCTTGAAGGTGAGATGATTTTCCTCGCCGGGCGGAATGGGATCGAATTCCAGCACTTCCATCCCGAACAAATCGGTCATGTCATTCGGATAACCGGTGTCGGGCGCGATGCTGTATTGGTTCACCAGACCGGTGTTAAACGTGCTGACGAGCGTGCCGCCGTTTTGAACGTAAAGCTTCAACCGGTCGGCCTCGCCGGCGGACAGCAAATGCAGCGACGGGGCTATCACGAGCTTGTATTGCGACAAATCCTCCGTGGGACGCGCGAAGTCCACGCGAATATTCCGGTCGTGCAGTGCGTTGTAGAAAAGCTGGATGTGCTCGCGCAGGTTGAAAAATTTGTTCGGCTGCATGGATTGCTGCAGCGCCCACTCGTTGTCGTGGGTGTAAAGGATGCAGGTCTTGGGCACAACCTTGGTGCCCTTGATGGCTGGAGCGAGCAGCTTGAGTTCCTCGCCGATCTGGCTGATTTCCTGGTAAACACGCGTGTTGCCCTCGATGTGATGCGGCAGCACGGCCCCGAAAAATTTCTCGTTGCCGATGCGCGGCTGCCGCCAGCGATAATAAAGCACGCCACACGCGCCGCGCGAAATCAACTGATATGTGAACAGCCGGATGACGCCGGGGCGCACGAGCGGATTCACGTCCTGCCAGTTGACCTGGCCGGCTTTTTGTTCAATCACCCAAAAGCCGCAATCGCCGTCGGGCGTGCGGATGTTTTGCTTTTTGAGCGAGCGCAGCATGTCGATGTCGCAGGCCAGTTCGGCGCATTTGGCTTTGATGGCGGCATTGCTCTCGACGGACACGAAATCCACGGCGTCCGCCATGTCGAAATGATCGAATTTGCGCCGGAGCGCGCGGAGGTTCACGGTCACGGGGTGGTCGGGGCAGATTTCATGCAGCACATCAGCCTGCATCCGGACGAAGGCGATGATGGTGTCGCTGCAAAAGCGGTTCCAATCGAGCAGGAGCGCCGGATTGTGTTTGCCGGGCGCATAAAGCGGCATCGGCACCTGATCGAAGGAGGAAACGACCTGTCCCCAATGGCGCAGCCCCAGCCGGTCGTTGAGGCGCTCGACGGTTTCGTATTTCAACTTGAGCCAGCTCTGCCATTCCAGTCGCGAATCCTCGTTGAACGACCACTCGGTTTGATGGCCGCCGATGCCGCTGTCAATCTGCCAGGCGAGGAGTTCAGGATGATCGCCCAGCGCGCGGGCCATGTTTTGAACCAGCGACTTGGCGGTGTTCCAAAAAGTATCGTTGTTGAAACAGACCGCACGGCGGGTGCCTTCGTGTTTAACCAGCCCGTGTTCGTCCAGCGGCAGAATTTCGGGATATTTGCGCGCCAGCCAGATGGGCGGGGCGGAGGTCGGGGTGCCCAGCACGACCTTGATGCCGTGGTCCGCCATGATGTCCATCACGCGGCGCAGCCACTTGAAATCGTATTTGCCTTCCTTCGGTTCGCAAAGGCCCCAGGAAAATTCGCCGATGCGGACGACGTTGAAGCCGGCGTTGGCCATCATTTCGGCGTCGCGCTGCCAGGCGCCCTCGGGATCGTCGGCCGTGCCGCCGTAAGGGAAGACCCACTGCTCGGGATAATAATCAACGCCAAAAAACATAATCCACCATGATTTCCACTCGTGAGCTTGACTACATTATAAAAGCGGGCTGCTGCACTGGCAATCCAAAAATCAAGGGGCGTCGCGAATCTCCCGATCCAATCAATTCGACGATTTCCTCAGCAAAGCGGCCTTGTGCCCGTGAATCAGCGTCTCATTTCCGTCTCGCGCCTTGAATTTTGCGCTTTATTCTCCAGCCTAAATTCTGAATTCTTAATCTCATGGCGCTCCTGAACGACAATTTTTTGAAGCTGAAAGCCGGCTATCTCTTTCCTGAAATCAGCCGGCGCGTGAAAGTTTTTTGCGAGGCAAATCCCGGGGCCGCCCAGCGCCTCATCCGCTGCGGCATCGGCGACGTGACCGAACCGCTCCCGCCCGCCGCCATCGCCGCGATGCACAAGGCCGTGGACGAACTGGCCGTGCGCGAAACGTTCCGTGGCTACGGCCCGGAACAGGGCTACGAATGGCTGCGCGCCGCGATCGCGAAGAACGATTTTAGCGACCACGGCTGCGACGTGGCCGATGACGAGATTTTTGTCAGCGACGGCGCCAAATGCGACACCGGCAACATCCTCGACATCCTCGGCGCGAAAAATAAAATCGCCGTCAGCGACCCGGTTTATCCGGTTTATGTGGACACAAACGTCATGGCCGGCCACACTGGCGAGGCGGACGAAGCCGGCACCTACTCAAAGCTCGTTTATCTGCCGTGCAAGCCCAGCAACGGTTTCATTCCCGAACCGCCGAAGCGGCACGTGGACGTGATTTACCTTTGCTCGCCGAACAACCCGACCGGCGCGGCCGCAAATCGCCCGCAACTCGAAGCGTGGGTGAAATACGCGCTTGAACACAAGGCCGTCATTTTGTTCGACGCGGCCTACGAGGCGTACATCAGCGACGCAAACCTGCCGCACTCGATTTACGAAATTCCCGGCGCGCGCGACTGCGCCATCGAGTTTCGCAGTTGCTCGAAGAACGGCGGGTTCACCGGTGTCCGTTGCGCGTTCGCCGTGGTTCCCAAAACGCTCAACGCGCAAACGAAATCGGGCGAGTTCAAACCGCTGCATCCTCTTTGGCTGCGGCGCACCACGACGAAATTCAACGGTGTGAGTTACATCGTGCAACGCGGCGCCGAGGCGCTTTATTCGCCGGAAGGCAGGGCACAGGTGCGCGCTCTCATCGAGCATTATCTCGGCAACGCGAAGGTTTTGCGCGAAGGCGCAAAGCAGGCCGGGCTGAAGGTTTTTGGCGGCGTCAACGCGCCATACATTTGGGTGAAACTGCCAAGAGGCGTCACAAGCTGGCAGGCCTTCGACAAAATTCTCGGCGAAGCCAATGTGGTCATCACGCCCGGCAGCGGCTTCGGCGCGAAAGGTGAGGGCTATTTCCGCATCAGCGCCTTCAACAGCCGCGCCAACGCGGAGGAAGTCGCCCGGCGATTGCTGGCATTGAAGTGGTGACAAGGTCATGTTCAAAAGGAAATAATGCCCGGGATGAGGCAAGTTGATTCTGGCGCTCCGGCGGGCTTGCTTCGTTTGCATTCTGGTGTATTGTTTCGGCGAAGCCGGTTGTCATGGAAATCAGCAACGGCACACCTCGGAAAAGGCACGTCCTGATCGTGGACGACGATATTCCACTCGCTTGGTCCCTCAAAGAAACCCTCGAATCCAAAGGTTATGAGGCGACGATTGTGCCTGACGGCGCGCTGGCGTTGAAATTTGTCCTCCGACACCACCTGGATGCCGTGGTCTGCGATCTTCAGATGTCCCAGGTTGAAGGCGACCTGTGGTATGCCACGGTCGAACGCTCCAATCCATCGCTGGCCAGACGGTTTATTTTTATCACCGGACTGGACAATCACTCACAGTTCCAGAAGTTCATTGACTTGGTCAAGCTGCCGGTGTTGAGCAAGTCGGCGGCCATGGATACGCTGCTGGGAGAAGTGATATGCGCAGCAGAGCAAAGGTGACGGTGGCCGGGATTGAAGCCATGAAACTTCGTCATTGCGGCAAGCATTTGTTTTGGTACCCTGAGCGCTCGTTTTTGACGACCATTTAACCGAAAGAATTTATGTCACAGCATCGCAGTCTGCGCGCGGCGTCCACCCTCGGCGGCAAGCGCAATGTCCTCAAGCGCTTCGAGCGCGTCGAGTTGCTCAAGAAGCGCGGCCAGTGGAAAGCCGGCGACCGCATCACCGGCCTCCGCAAAACCAAGCCAGCGGTGTAAGACGTTGAATCGTTAAACCGTTGAACCGTTGAACCGGGCAGACCTCAATCCGCTTCAACGATTCAACTTTTCAACGGATCAACGCGATGAACATCCGTTTGCAGAAATTCCTGGCGGACGCGGGCGTGGCTTCGCGCCGTGCCGGTGAACAGTTCATTCTGGACGGGCGGGTGTGCGTCAACGGCCGGCCGGTGCGGCTGCTGGGCGCCAAGGTTGATCCGGGACACGATGAAGTGACGGTGGATGGCCAGCCGGTTCGCGCCCGGCGAAAGCTGTGTATTGCGTTGCACAAGCCGGTCCGCTGTGTCTGTTCGCGACAGGACGAATTGGGCCGTCCGACGATTTACGATTTATTGCCCAGAGAATGGCAAAATCTTTACTCCGTGGGCCGTCTGGATTTCAACACGGAAGGATTGATTTTCCTGACCAATGATGGACAATTCGCGTTGCACCTGACGCACCCGCGTTACGGCGTCCGCAAAAAATACGTGGCGACCGTCTCCGGCGGCGTGGACGCGGCGATGCTCGCGGGGTTTGTGCGCGGCATCTGGCACGCGGGCGAGAAGCTGAAGGCGCAGGCGGCCCGGCTGATTTCCGCCAGCCGCGCGAAAAGCGTGGTGGAGCTGGAACTGGGCGAGGGCAGGAACCGCGAGGTGCGGCGATTGTTTGAATCGCAGGGTTTGACGGTGAAGCGGTTGCAGCGGATCCAGATTGGCAAAATCAAACTGGGCGAGCTGAAACCGGGGCGCTGGCGGACATTGACAGAGACCGAAATAAGAACTTTACTTGGCTGAATTATGAAAAAGCAGATTTGGTTGGTTTTCGTTGCATCAATTTCAACAAGCTTGTTTGCGCAGACAAACGCACCCGAGTCAACCTCACCCGTGGCAACGCCGCCTCCGGCGATGACCGTGCCCGCGCCAGCGGCCGTCGAGCCGGCACCGGCGGCTACGAATGCGCCCGCAAAAAAGAAAATCATCTCGCACAAGAAGCGCAAGCTCGCGGCGGCGGAAGCCGCCATGGTCGAGTCTCCCGTCACGCTTGTGCCCGGCCCGGCGGAAGTCAGCGCCAGCAACATCAACGTTCGCGGCCAGGCCGGCCTGAAAGGCGAAGTCATCGCGCACCTGACCGCGGGCGATACCGTGACGGTGCTGGAACAAATCAATTTGCACAAGCACAAGGCGGATGAACCGGCGCAGTGGGCCAGAATCGCCTTTCCAACCAACGCGTCCGTCTGGGTCAACACCAAATACATTGATGCCGTGAACAAAACGGTGTTGCCGAAGAGGCTGAATTTGCGCGCCGGGCCGGGCGAAAATTACAGCATCGTCGGCTTGGTTGAGCGCGGCACGACGGTCAGTGAAATTTTAAACAAGGGCAAGTGGACGCAAATCGAAGCGCCGACGAACGCCTACGCCTTCGTGGCTGCGATGTATTTGAAGCAGGAAGCGCTGGCGGCTGCACCCGCCAATGCCGCTCCGCCGATGGAGACCGGACCGGCGCCCGCGCCACAGCCGGCGGAAACCATGCCGGCGCCCGCGCCTACGACGGTTGCCGAAGCCCAGCCGGTTGTTACCGAGCCGACCAACGCGCCTGTTGCGCCTGAAATGAACGCTGCCCCGGCGGCTGCGGTGGACACAAACGCGCCTGCCGCCGCGGTTGAACAGACGCCGCCTCCGCCTCGCGTCGTGACGCACGAAGGATTTGTCCGCCATGTCACCAGCGTCATTGAGCCGACGGCGTACGAATTGTATGAGCCGAGCACAGACATAGCCATTGATTACCTCTACACGACGACGACGAACCTCGACTTGAGCCGTTACAACGGCCTGCACATCATCGTGACCGGCGAGGAGGGTCTCGCCGCGCGCTGGAACGAAACACCGGTGCTCACGATTCAGCGTATTCTCGTCGTTCCAGATGCAAATGCCGTCCCAAGATTCCAATCCGTCAGCGCAAACAAAGGGCACCATAATTGACGGGCGCGCAATCGCCGCGCAAATCCAGCGCGAACTGTCCGGCCGGATCGCCGCGTTAAAATCGCGCGGCATTCAGGCCGGTCTTGCGTTTGTGCGTGTTGGGGAAGACCCGGCGTCCAAGGTTTACGTCGGGCGCAAGGAAAAGGCGTGCGCCGAGCTGGGCATATTTTCGGAAATGCACGTTTTGCCGGAAGCGACAAGTGAAAGCGGACTGCTCGCGTTGTTGGAAAAATTGAACGCCGATCCGCGCCTGCACGGAATTCTGGTGCAAGCGCCGTTGCCGAAGCAAATCCGCGAGCCGGTGATTTATTCCGCCGTTTTGCCGCGGAAGGACGTGGACGGCTTTCATCCCGTCAACGTCGGCAAATTGATGCTCGGCGATGCGACGGGCTTTCAGCCCTGCACACCGGCGGGCATTGGCGAGTTGCTCGCGCGCTCGAACGTGAAAACCGGCGGCGCGGAAGTGGTGATTCTGGGGCGCGGCAACATTGTCGGCAAACCGATGGCCGCGATGCTTTGCCAGAAAGGCAAAAACGCGAACGCGACCGTCACGATTTGCCATTCCGCCACGCGCGACATCCAGGCGCACTGCCGGCGCGCGGACATTTTGATCGCCGCGATGGGTGTGGCCGGGTTTGTGAAGGCGGACATGGTCAAGCCCGGCGCAACGGTGATTGACGTGGGCGTCAACCGGGTGGCTGATCCGAATGCAAAAAGCGGTTCGCGCCTGGTTGGTGATGTGGATTTCGCGCGCGTTCAGCCGGTTGCGGGAAAAATAACGCCGAATCCCGGCGGCGTCGGGCCGATGACGATTGCAATGCTGATGCAAAACACCGTGCGCGCGGCGGAGATGTTTGCGGCCTGGGAGCCGGCGTGAGAAGGTTCTATTTTCAAAGACAAACAAATAAAAAAGCAAAATAGGGAGTCTTGACACCTCGACTCCTGCAAAGAATAAATCTATGGAAGCCACCCGAATTTTACCCGATTTGCAATCTTCGCTGTTGTGCGAGGAAGTCCGGCAGGAGGCCAACGGCAATCTGATCATCATCGGCGTCATCAGCCTCATCCGGGTGCCGCAACTGCCCATCGTCGCCGCACGGCTCTGCGTCTTCAACCGCTGGACGGCGGGCATCGGCCGATTCACGGAATGCATCCGGCTCATTGCGCCCGACCAGACCACGGTGATCCGCAAGGGCGAGATGAAATTTGAACTGCGTGACGCGGCGTTGCACACCACCAGCGTGATGGTCTTTGGCCAGATCGAGTTCAAAGTCGCCGGGACCTATTTCGTCGAGGTGCTCGTGGACGACGTGATGAAGTTGCGTTACCCGATTCCGGTGGTTCACGCCCCGCCGCCGGAACAATCGCAAAAATCCCCGCCACCGCCTGAAAATGCGCCCGGCGCCTGAGTGCGGCGCGAAATCGTCCTCGTCGTCGTCCTCGTAATCGGAACTACAAAATCGGGGACGAGGACGAAGGGCGAGTTTGCAATTTGGGCGGGCCATTTTAACCTGTGCCGATTTGTGATTCAATGAGCGCGCCTTCCGCACCTACTTTTGCCTGGGAACCGCTCACACCGCGCGGGGTGGCGGCTTTTGCGCGCGCGCGGCTCGGCCGCCTGCTGGTGGTGCAATTCATCGTCGCAGTGCTGGCCGCCATCGCGGTGGATTGTTTTTTGGACATGGGATGCTTCCCCACCATCGGCGCCGCCATCAAACAATTGCCGGACCAGGGCGAAATTCGCGACAGCCGGTTGAACTGGCAGGGTGAATCGCCGGTGCTTCTGGCCGAGGGCGGTTTTCTCGCGTTTGACGTTGATCTGGAACATGCCGGCCAAATCCTCTCGCCGGCTCAGGTGCAAATCGAATTCGGCGGCGAATCCATTCGCGTTTTTTCACTGCTCGGCTATCACGAATGGAATTATCCGCCCGGTTGGATTGTGGCTTTCAACCGGACCGATCTGGAACCGCTTTGGGACGCCTGGAAACCCGACATCCTGGCCATCGCGACCGGCGCCGTCATCGTGGGGCTGATGCTTTCGTGGGCGGTTTTGGCGACCATTTATTTTTTTCCGGTCTGGCTGATCAGCTTTTTTGCCGACCGCGATTTGAATTTGCGCCAAAGCTGGCGGCTGGCGGGTGCGGCGTTGATGCCCGGCGCGTTGCTGCTCACGGCGGCGATTGCGTTTTACGCCCTGGGCGCGCTGGATTTGATCCAGATGAGTTTCGCCCTGGGCGCGCATCTGGTCCTCGGCTGGATTTACCTGTTCATCAGTCCGCTGTTTCTGCAACGAGTGATGCCGGCGGAGAAGCAGAACCCATTTTTGATAAAATCATGAGCATGATCCTCTCCTCGTTTGTTAAGAATGACCTTTGAAATTGAGATTGGGATCAAGGTTGCGGTTAAGAATACAAACGGGATGAAGACCGACTTCGTTGACACCCGCGCCGATGGCCTTTAGCCTGCCCGCATCATGTCGCGACTGCCGTTTGAACTGATGCTGGCCCTGCGCTATTTGCGGCCCAAACGGACGTTCGTTTCCATCATCACCCTCATCTCCATCGTCGGCGTCGCGCTCGGCGTCGCGGTGCTCATCATCGTCATCAGCGTGATGAGCGGGTTCGACCATGACCTGCGCGAAAAAATCCTCGGTTTCAATGCGCACCTGAAGGTTTTTGCCGCCGGCAAAACCATGGAAAACTACGACCGGGTGATGGAGCTTGTTGAGTCCAACAAAAATGTGCGTGGCGTCGCGCCGTTCGTGCTGGGTCCGGTGCTGCTCGAAACGGAGCCGACGAATGGCGCGCAGTCGGCCTTCTCCACGCCGTATTTGCGCGGCGTTGATCCCGGCCATGAAGCCGATGTGAGCGTCCTGCCGCAAAGCATTGTCGCCGGCAAATTTGATTTGAGCGGACGCGGACTGGTGGTCGGCAGCGAATTTGCCCGGAGCTACAACCTGTTCGTCGGCGACCGTGTTTCGATTTATTCGCCGGCTGAATTGAAGAAGATGAAGGAGCAGCGCGGCACGACGAATGAGGAGGCCATTCTGCCGGATGAATACACCGTGACCGGCATTTTTGACGTGGGTTATTTTGATTACGATTCCTCGGTGGTCGTTGCTTCGCTCGAAAATGCGCAGGACCTTTACGCGTTGGGCGACAGCGTCCACGGGCTGATGGTGATGTTGCAGGACCCCTATCAGGCGCCCGAAGTGCAGCCCGAACTGGAAGCCGCGCTCGGCCCGGACTACAACATCACAACCTGGACGGAGGAAAATGCCACGATTCTCGGAGCGCTTCTGGTCGAGAAAAACGTCATGTTTTACATCCTTTTTTTCATCGTGATTGTCGCCGCGCTATGCATCTTGAGCGCGCAAATCACGTTTGTGGTGCAGAAAACCCGGGAAATCGGGATGCTCAAGGCGCTCGGCGCGACGAACCTCCAGATTTCCGGCATCTTTCTGAGCCAGAGCGCCATCATCGGCGTGCTGGGCGTGCTGGCCGGTTATGGTCTGGGCATTCTGGCGCTGGCGTACCGCAATGAATTCCTGCATTTCATGAACCGTCTGACGGGGCGCGATCTGCTTCCGGTGTCGCTTTATTTTTTCAACCAACTGCCGGCGGTGATCAACCTGAATGACATCGCCATCATTTGCGGAGGCTCATTTGTCATTTGCATTCTTGGCGGAGTGCTGCCCGCGTGGCGCGCCGGCCGCTTGAAACCCGTGGAGGCGCTGCGCTATGAGTGACCCGCTCCTTTCCGCCCGCGCCCTGACCAAGACATACGTCATGGGCAAACGCACGCTCGAAGTGTTGCGCGGGGTGAACCTCGACGTGGCGCGTGGCGAATTCCTCGCGTTGCGCGGCGCGTCCGGAGCGGGCAAAAGCACTTTGCTCCATTTGATCGGCGGCCTGGACACGCCGAACGGGGGTGAAATTCATTTTGCCGGCCAGAATCTTGCCACGTTCTCCGAGCGCGAATTGACCGAGTTCCGCAACCACCGCGTCGGTTTCGTTTTCCAGGCGTATCATCTGCTGCCGGAACTCACCGCGCTCGAAAACGTCTGCCTTCCGGCGCGGATTGCCCGCTTGCCCGCCGCCAGGGCCGTGGCGCGCGGCCGCGAGCTGTTGGCCCGGGTCGGCCTGGCGGAACGCATGGAGCACAAGCCGTTTGAACTGTCCGGCGGCGAACAACAGCGCGTCGCCATCGCCCGCGCGCTTGTCAACGAACCGGATTTGTTGCTGGCTGACGAACCCACCGGCAATCTCGATTCGCGCAGCGGGGGCGAAATCCTTGAGTTGTTGAAGAACTTGCGCGCCAACAAGCAAACCACGCTCGTCATCGCCACGCACGATGCCAACGTGGCTGCGCGCGCACAGCGCATCTTTGAACTTGCGGACGGCTGCATTGTCGAAGGTCCGTCGGAAGATGACCGTTGAAAACGGCTTTTCCGGCGGTTAACGTTCCCAGGTATGCTTGAAGATCGCGATTATATGCGCCAGCCGGCCCGCTACGGGCCGCGCGTGTCGTTCACCGTCGCGCTGTTGATTGTCAACGCGGCGGTTTTTCTGGCTGAATTGGCGGCTTCGCATCTGCCTCAAAGCCTTGAAATTGAAGACCAATATCTGGCCTTGAGTCTGGCCGGCTTGAAACACGGTTTTGTCTGGCAGTTGCTGACGTTTCAATTCATGCACGCCGGCTTGATGCACATCCTTTTCAATTCGCTGGCCATTTATTTTTTCGGACTGCCGGTGGAAACCGCCCTCGGCCGCCGCCACTTTTTGACGCTCTATTTATCCAGTGGAATCATCGGCGGCCTTGTGCAAATGATGTTCGCGTTGTTGATGCCAGACTACTTTGACGCGCCGGTGGTGGGCGCTTCGGCGGGTGCGTACGGCTTGGTCGCGGCCTTTGCCATCCTGCACTGGGAAGACCGGTTCAGCCTGCTGATTTATTTCATTCCCGTTTCCATGACGGGGAAGGTCCTGCTCGCCGTCAGCCTCGCAATGGCGTTTCTCGGCCTGTTGTTCACTCCAAACAGCAGCGTCGCCAACGCCGCGCACCTCGGCGGCATCCTGACGGGCGGATTTTATGTGCGCCTGTTCATCCAGGGCAGCTGGCTGCAATGGAAATTTCCGTCGCGCCGCGCCGCGCCGCGCGAACTCGTGAACGTGCGCGTGGCCAAATCCGGTTCCTGGCGCTCGTCAACCGGCAAACCGGATGAGGAAGAGTCCACCGACCAGTTCGTGAAGAGCGAAGTGGACCCAATACTGGACAAAATTTCCGCGCACGGCATCCAAAGCCTGACCGCGCGCGAACGCGAAATTCTTGAAAAGGCCCGGGCCAAAATGGCAAAACACTGACCTGTGGCCGCGTTCGATGGCCGCCGCTCTTTCCGTGCCCTGGATCACAGTGAAAGCGGCTCGACTCCCGGCTTTCGACGTTTTACGCTCGCCCTATGATAACGCGTTACTCCCGTCCCGAAATGCGGGCCATCTGGGCCGACGAAAACAGGCTCCGCCTCTGGCTCCAAATCGAACTGCTCGCTGGCGAGGCGCTCGTCAGCGAAGGCGTCGTGCCGCGCGCGGACTTTGCCAAGATAAAATGCGGCGCGGGAAAATGGTTCGCGAATTTGCCCGGCCTGGTCGCGCGTCAAAAGGAGCTGGAAAAAACGCTCAACCACGACGTCATCGGTTTTACCACCGCCGTTGCCGAAAAAATCAACAATCGCGCCAGCCGCTGGTTTCATTTCGGCCTCACCAGCAGCGATATCATTGACACCGCGTTTGCCGTGCAGATGACGCAAAGTGCGGACATTTTCATCGCCGACGCAAAGGCGCTTCGGAAATCCATCGCGGCGCAGGCGCGCAAATATAAATTCACGCCCTGCATCGGCCGCAGCCACGGCATCCACGCCGAGCCAACGACGTTCGGCCTCAAGTTGGCGCTGATGTATGACGAATTTGGCCGCGCGCTCGAACGCCTTGAGCGCATCCACGAAACCGCCGCGGTCGGCAAACTTTCCGGCGCGGTCGGAACAAGCGCACACCTGTCCCCGAAGGTTGAAGCCGCCGTGTGCAGACAACTTGGCCTGCGGCCCGCGCCCATTGCCACGCAGGTCGTCCAGCGCGACATTCATGCGGAGTTCATGACCACGCTGGCGCTCGTCGGCGCGAGCATTGAACGCTGGGCGGTTGAATTCCGCCACCTTCAGCGCACCGAGGTGCTCGAAGCCGAGGAACCGTTCACCAAAGGCCAGAAAGGCAGCAGCGCCATGCCGCACAAGCGCAATCCCATCACTTGGGAGCGTCTCACCGGCCTCGCGCGCGTGCTTCGCGGCAACGCCGTCGCCGCGCTGGAAAACGTCGCCCTCTGGCACGAGCGCGACATCAGTCACAGCAGCGTCGAGCGCATCATCTTCCCCGATTCCTGCACGCTGCTCGATTACATGTTCGGCCTGCTCACGCGGCTGATGGACGGCCTGGCGGTTTATCCGGAAAACATGAAACGCAACCTCGGCCTCTCGCTTGGCATGTGGAATTCACAGACCGTCCTGCTGGCGCTCATCAAAAAAGGCCTTACGCGGGAAGCCGCCTACAAACTGGTTCAAGATGCCGCAATGAAGACGTGGGAAGTCAAACACGCCGGTCGTGACGATGCGGATTTTGTCGAGCAATTGAAAACTGACCCCGCCGTGGCAAAACATTTCAAGCCCGGCGAGCTGGAAAAACTCTGCTCGCTCGAATTCCATTTCAAGGAAGTGAACAGCCGGTTCAAAAAGCTGGGGCTGTAAACTTTGTCATGACTGGCCGGCCATTCACTTTTTGACCCGCAACAAAGCCTCAATCAAACCATCCGTCGTGTGTTCCCCGGCTTCGAGCGTCGGGGTCAAACCAAGCGCGGAGATGGCTTTGCTCGTTTCCGGTCCGATGGACGCAAGTTTCAGTTGCGGAAACTTTTTCAGCAGCTTTGGCAAATCAAACCGAGTGTGGAAATGCTCCACCGTCGAACTGCTCGTAAACGTCACCCAATCCGCCCCGTGTTCCAGCAAATCCGCGCCGGCATTTGCCGGGTCCTCGGTTTCAGCGACGGTGCGATAAACGGCAATGTCGTCCACGATGGCGCCGAGTTCTTCCAGCGCACGGGGCAAATCAGGGTTCGCGACCTCGGCGCGCAGCAGGCAGATTCTCAGGTTTTCGACGCTTTCAAATTTTGCAAACGCGCGGGCGATTTTTTGTCCGAGCGCTTCGTCCGGCGTCAAATCCACCTGCAGGTGCAGCTCGCGCAATTTCGCCGCCGTGGCCGGGCCGACCGCCGCAATGCGCGCGCCGCCGAGATCGCGCATGTCCTGGAACCGCTTGAAGAACAAATCGAAGAACGCCGTCACGCCGTTCGCGCTCGTGAACACCAGCCAGTCGTAGGAATTCAATTCCAGCAGAGCATCCACGATGTCGCCGAGGTCGGTCGGCCCGGTGATTTTGATCGTCGGCACATCCAGGACATCCGCGCCGAGTTCGGCGAGCCGTTTTGGGAGGGAAGGCGTGCCGCCGTCCCTAAAATTTTGGGACGCCGGCACGGCGTCCCTCCCAAGTGGTCGCGTGACAACAATGCGCTGTCCGAACAGCGGACGCTGCTCGAACCAGTTTAATTTTCCGCGCAGCTTCACGACATCGCCGATGACGGTGAGAACCGGCGGCGAGATTTTTTCTTTCGCGGCAATCGCGGCGATCGTCGCCAGTGTGCCGGAAACCGACTTTTGCCTTCCCATCGTGCCCCAGCGGACCATCGCCACCGGGGTTTCCGGCGGCATCCCGTGCGCGATGAGCGACCTTGTCCAATCATCCAGGCGTTCGGTCCCCATGAGCACGACCTTCGTGCCGGGGATTCTGGCGATTTGCTCGTAATGCAAATCCGTTTTTGCGTCGGCGGGATTTTCGTGTCCGGTAAACACGGTGAAACTGGAGCAATGTTCGCGGTGGGTGAGGGGAATGCCGGCGTAATTCGGCGCAGCGACGATGGACGAAACGCCCGGCACGACTTCAAACGGTATTTTCGCCGCCGCGAGCGCCCCGGCTTCCTCGCCGCCCCGGCCAAAAATATACGGGTCGCCGCCCTTGAGCCGCACGACGCATTTGCCTTCGCGCGCCCTTGCGATGAGCAGCGCGATGATTTCGTCCTGCGGCATGGACATGTTTTTCCCGCGCGCGATGATTTCGGCGTTTGGCGGCGCGAGCCGGAGCAAATCGGGATTCACGAGCGCGTCGAAGAGGACGACGTCGGCGCGCCGGAGCAGCTCCGCGCCGCGCAACGTGAGCAAGCCCGCGTCGCCCGGCCCGGCCCCGACGAGATAAACCGCGCCTTTGGATTTCACGCGCACAGTTTATGCGAGCGGCGCGGTTGGGCAATGAAAGAGGGCGGCCAATTTTTTAGCGTGGCAGCCGGCGTGAGTCGGCTCTGAAATCTTGGACTGCGCGGACATGTTCGCGCTTTCAAAGCGGCGACGTGTCGCTTCACCCCAAAGCGCAGAGGGCTGGCGCACTCCAAGACGCTCCGCGCACATCGAACCGTCTCGAATCTCCGCCAGGTATTGGACTGCGGCGGCCCTCCGCCGCTTTTCCCTTGCACCGAATTGGTTCGTTCAACCCGCCACCGGTTTGTTCTCGGCTTTGAGTTTGCTTTCAGGCCAGAACGGCTTGCGAAAGGCGTCGGTGAAATCGTAGCCGTTTTGAAAATCGTCGCGGCTGTCCCGGTCGGTCTTGGCGAGCAGGCCGATTTCGACCATGTTGAAAACGATTTCGCCGAAGTCGCGGCAGTTGCGCACGCCCCATTCCTCGAGCACGGTCACCACCATCGGCCCGAATTGCTGGAGCGCGAACTGCCGGATGCCGTCGAGCAGTTCCTGTCCGCTCACGTGGCGGATTTGGCCGTGGGTTTCCTTGCCGATGAGTTTCTGGGTGAAATCGAGCGCCTCGCGAACAAACGTGTAGGCTTCGCGCGTGTAGCGCGGGTCCTTCGCGAGCACCATTTCCACCACCTCGTCAAAATTGACTTCTTGCATGTTTAAGGTTTTGCCAATTGAGTCGTGGTTGCCGGCGGATGTGCGGCGCGGTACGTTTTTACCGCCCAGCCCGTCAGCAACAAGCCCAGAACGATACAGAGAACCAGTTGTTCCTGCTTCGTCAGCCCTTTCACGCCGGCAATGTAGCGTGAAAAGGGCATTCGGACAAGAATGGCGTGTTATTTGCGATTTACGATATGCAATTTACGCGGCAAACTCCGGGCGCCTGTGATTCAAATCGTAAATCCAATATCGTAAATTGCCATGGCAGCCATTGGCCGGTTTCAGAAGGGTGACGAGATTTTCCACGCCAGGGTCGTGGAGGGTGAGCTGTTCCGGCTGCGCGGCGATGTCTTCGGCTCGCCCTCCTTCGACCGCAAACCGACTCCGCGCAAGGGCGTGAAGACGCTCGTGCCGGTCGTGCCGTCCAAAATCATCGCCGTCGGGCTGAATTACGCCGATCACGCGCGCGAAACGGGCAAGCCGCTGCCGAAAGAGCCGTTGTTTTGGCTGAAAGCCACCACGTCATTGATTCCCGATGGCGGAAAAATTGAAATTCCGTTTCGGGACCACCGCACGGATTACGAGGCGGAACTGGCCATTGTCATCGGGCGCAAAATCCGCAACGTCACAGCCACACAGGCGCCGCGCTACATTTTTGGTTACGCCGCGGCCGAGGACATCAGCGATCGCACGATCCAAAATTCCGAAAGCCAGTGGGCGCGCTGCAAGTCGTTTGACACCTTCACGCCGCTCGGTCCGCTGGTGGAAACGAAAATTGATCCGAACGCGCTGACCATCCAGCTTTTTCAGAACGGCCATTTGCGCCAGAACTCGAACACGGGCCAGCTCATTTTCAAGCCCGCCGAACTTGTCAGCTTTATCTCGACCAACCTCACGCTGCTGCCCGGTGACGTTATTCTCACCGGCACGCCCAGCGGCATCGGGCCGATTCAAAGTGGCGACAAGCTGGAGGTGCGGATTCAGGGTCTCGCGCCGCTGGTAAACCAGGTGAAGTAAAACGGGAAATGCGGGATGAACCTTTGGTAAAGGAGCAATCAAAGAGGCCAAAGGGTTTTTGGCTTTGTTTCCTTTATTGTCTTCTGTAGAAAAAACTTCGTTCCTTCGTTCGTTTGCTGTTAAATTTCCCGCCACATGAAGTGGACCAAAACATTGATTCCGACCCTCCGCGAACCTCCCGCCGAGGCGGAAATCCTGTCGCACAAGCTGCTGCTGCGCGCCGGGCTCATCCGCAAACTCGCCGGCGGCGTCTATTCCTTTTTGCCGCTTGGTTTGCGCGCGTTGCGCAAGGTTGAACAGATTGTCCGCGATGAAATGGACCGCGCCGGCGCGCTCGAACTGCTCATGCCCGCGCTCCAGCCGCCGGAAATCTGGCAGCAAAGCGGCCGCTACGAAACCGCGCGCGACGTGCTGTTCAAGGTCAGGGACAGCGCCAGCCGCGAATGGGTTTTGAGCGCGACCGCCGAGGAAGTCATCACCGGAATTGCGGCGGGCGAAATCAATTCGTACCGGCAGTTGCCGAGAAATTTTTACCAGATCAGCGTGAAGTTCCGGGACGAAATCCGCCCGCGCTTCGGGCTGATGCGCGCCCGCGAGTTCATCATGAAGGACGCTTACAGCTTTGACGTGAGCGACGAGGCGGCGCAGGTTTGTTATCAGAAAATGTATGATGCCTACGCGCGCATCTTCGCGCGGTGTGGATTGAAGGCGTTTCCGGTTGAGGCCGATACCGGGGTCATCGGCGGCAAATTTTCGCACGAGTTCATGGTGCCGGCGGAGACCGGCGAAAATGAGGTGGTTTATTGTGAAGGCTGCGGTTACGCGGCGAACATCGAGAAGGCGACCAGCGGCATTCCCCCAACCGCCGCGCGCGAAGTCGGCGCGGCCATTGAAAAATTTGCAACGCCCGGCGTTGTCACCATCGAGGCGTTGACCAGGGAACCTTACAAAGTTGCAGCGAACCGCCAGATCAAGACGCTGATTTACATCGCCGACAGCAAGCCGGTGATTGTTTTGATTCGTGGCGACGACCAGTTGAATGAAACAAAGTTCATGGCCAAAGCCGGCGCCGGTGCCGTACGACCGGCAACCGTGGAGGAAATTGTTCCACTTCTGGGAGCGAAACCCGGTTCACTCGGCGCGGTGGTTAAGGTGCCGGCCGGTGTAAAAGTTTTTGCCGACGAACGTTTGCGCGGGGCCAACGGCATGACCACCGGCGCGAACGAGGACGGATTCCATTTGAAGAATGTTTCCATCGAACGCGACATCAAGGTGGCGGAGTGGTTTGATTTGCGGACGGTCACCGCCGGTGAACCCTGTGCCAAATGCGGCAAACCACTGAAAATCCGGCGCGCGATTGAGGTCGGCCATGTTTTCAAGCTCAGCACGAAATACAGCGAGAAATTCAACGCGCTGTATCTCGACGAGACGGGCAATCGCAAGCCGTGTGTGATGGGCTGCTACGGCATCGGCGTCACGCGCACGTTGCAGGCCGTCATCGAGCAGTGCAACGACAAGGACGGCATCATCTGGCCGTTGAGTGTCGCGCCGTATCAAGTTTGCATCACGCCGTTGAGCGTTGATCCAAACAACGAGGCGATGAAGCTGGCGGAGAAATTTTATGCCGAACTGACGGCGCGCGGGGTGGAAGTGATTCTGGACGATCGAGACGAGCGGCCCGGCGTGAAATTCAAGGACGCGGATCTGGTCGGTTTTCCCATCCGGCTCAGTTTGGGCGAAAAATCACTGGCGAAGGGCGAGGTGGAAATCAAACCGCGCGGCGGGGCGGTGATGCCGGTGAAAATTTCCGAAGCGGTCGAACGCGTTGCGACAATGGTCAAGCCGTGAGCGGTTGGGGCGGATTGCTGACGTGAGACCTTCCATCCAGTGCCTCGCGGACGGTTTTGGCCAGCATGTCGTGCGTGTAGGGTTTCTGGAGAAAGCTTGCGCGGGTCTTCGTGAGCATTTCTGCGCTGACCTCGTTGGCCGTATAGCCGCTGGTGAAAACGATTTTCAAGTGAGGCTGGCCGGCCAGGAGGCGTTGGGCGAGTTCCGCGCCGGAGATGCCGCCGGGCATGATCATGTCGGTGAGCAGCAAATCAATTTTGCCGCGGGTCAGGGTCCACATGCCAAGGGCTTCCTTTCCGGAGGAGGCTTCCAGTATCCGGTAGCCGAAGCTTTCGAGGATGTCGCGGGCCATTTCGCGCAGGACCGGTTCGTCTTCGACGAGGAAAATGGTTTCCGTGCCGCCGGCCACGGATCCATTCGTGTCGATCTTTTCTTCAACGGTTTCCGGCGTTTGCGTGGTGACCGGGAAATACACGTCAAAGGTGGCTCCTTCGCCGGGTTCGCTGTCCACTTCGACCCAGCCCTCGTGCTGTTTGACAATGCCGTAAACGGTGGCGAGGCCGAGGCCGGCGCCTTTGCCGACTTCCTTGGTGGTGAAGAACGGTTCAAAAATATGGGCGCGCGTCGCGGAGTCCATGCCAATGCCCGTGTCGTTGATGCGCAAACGCACAAAATCTCCGGTGCGCGCCTGGGGATGAATTTCGACATGGGTGGCATCCACCGCCACCGCGCCGAGGGCGATGGTGAGTTTGCCACCATCGTGCATGGCATCGCGGGCGTTGACGGCGAGGTTCATGATGACTTGTTCGACCATGCCGCTGTCGCCTTGCACGGATGGCAGCTCTTCCGGCGGCTGGAACTCAAGTGTGATGGTTTCGTCGAAGAGGCGCTGCAGCATCTTGCTCATGTTGCCGACGACTTCGCGCAGGTCGAGCGGCCTGACCTGCATGACATTTTTGCGGCTGAACATGAGCAACTGGCGCGTAAGACCGGCGGCGCGTTCGGTGGCGAAATACACGGCCTGGATCGGATCAAGAACATCCGGCGGCAGCGTCGGCCTGGCCAGAAGCGAGCTCGTATGTCCCTGGATGATGGTGAGCATGTTGTTGAAGTCGTGCGCGACGCCCGCTGCCAGCTGGCCGATGGACTCCATTTTTTGCGATTGGCGCAGTTGTTCGCCCAATTTCAACTGTTCGACCGTTATGCCGATGACGCCGGCAACGGCCAGAAGGAACTGGACGTCGTCCGGGGTGAACTCCCGATGTTTGGTGGTATGCACGCAGAAAACGCCAAACGGCTTCTCCCGCGTGGGAATCAGAATCGTCACCCCGCTGATGACGCCATGATCCATCAGCAGCGATGAAGCCTTGAACCGTCTTTCGGTCCACAAATCGGCGACCACAATGGCGTCGCCGGTCCTGAGTGTCAGGCCGGCTTGCGAGTAATCATCCACCGGCACCGTGGCCGAACCGACGCAGCCGGATTTCCAGCCGGAACCCGCCCGCATGAGCAACTGGTCGCCGGTCACCGATTCGAAGACGGCGCAATAGTCCACCTCCAGCGTTTGCGCCACAAGAATGACGGCCTGGTTCAACAGGGCCATCAAGTCGTTGTTGCTCAGCGCAAATTGTCCCAAGGCGGCGACGGCCGTTTGCTGCAAGGCGCGATTGAGAAGGGTTTTCTCTGCGGCTTCGCGCTCCTTGATGCGCTGCTGCAGCGACTCAGCCATCTGATCGAAAACACTTGCCAGCTGGCCGAGTTCGCTTTCCCTGTCTTTCAGGCCGGTGCGGGCGGTCAAATCCCCCTTGGACAGGCGCTGTGCCGCACTGGATATGGCGCGCACCTGCCGCAGAATAAAATGTTCACCACCGTACCAAGCCGCGCCCAACGCCAGCAAGCCCACCATGAAACTGGCCCACGGCACGTCCAGCGCATACTCCTTTATCCAGTCCGGCGCGTATTGCCAGAACCACGACTGGTTGACGATATACGTCAGCACAAGCGCCGGCGCAATCGCCACAAACACGCTGGCGACCAATTGCATCCGCACCGTCGAGAACTTTCTCGCTATTTTTTTAATCATGGCTCGGTTCTGGAACGGCTGGCCGACGATACCTCAAACGGGTTTGTACAAAAACAGATTCAACCCGCCAGTGCCGCGGCACGGCCTCGAGGCAAACGACCCAGATGGAAAATCAAAAAGCCGTGCAAAAACCGGCGCAACTCTTCGACTTGCCCGCTGGTAGGTTTCAGGCAGCAGGACGCCTGCCAATTGCCGGCACCCAACCTGCGGATTATCTGCCTTGCGCCCGCTGTCAACCCGGCCTTTTCCAGGTCGGGGTTCAGGCCAAGTTCGCCCAGCAACTTCAGTTCAAAGGCAAAAACGACCTGCGGGCTGGGTTTTTGACGGCAAAGACAATCAAGAAATTCTCGCATCAATTCAAATACGGCTGGCAGCGGCGTTTCAGTTTCAGTCGCCTGCTCGATGAACGCGGCGGCGTAGGTGGCCTGGCGCAGGCTGGCAAGGTTTTTGCGGAGTGGATCGTGCGTTTCGCGCAGACCGGCTTCGCGGAGAATGTGCAGCTCGGAACGGACGCTGCGGCTGAACGAAAAATCCACCAGGTAAAACAAATCGAGCCTGCCAAGAAACGGCGATTTGGGACGGCGCGCGCCCCTGGCCACCGTCGCCATCCGCCCGAAATTTGGCGTGAGCCAGTGGACGATGAGGCTGGTGTCCGTGAGCGGCCGCGTGCGCAGGATGATGCCGGTGGCGTTTTGAATCATAAATGCGGGGTTGGCGAATGGCGGATGGAAGGTGGCATGGCGTCTGGCGCCCGGGAGTTTTCCATCGTCAATCTTCTATCCCCGTTTTTCCGCCACCGGCGTGTATTCCTGGGAAATCGAGCCAAGGCTGACAATATATTTGATGGCGTCGGCGACGGTCATTTCCAGTTTGATGAGCTGGGCTTCGGGCACGAGAATCAAAAAGCCCGACGTGGGATTGGGCGTGGTGGGCACGAACACGCCCACGACCTTTTCGCCGGTCTTGGCTTGCATCTCGTCATTCTGTTCGCTGGTGATGAAACCGACGGAATACATCCCCGTGCGCGGAAATTGGACGAGCACGACGGTCTTGAACGAATTTTTGTTGCCGGAAGCCAGCGCGTCGTTGACCTGTTTGGTGGCGGAATAAATTTTGTTAAGAAACGGCACGTGCATCAACGCGCGTTCCACCCATTCGATCATTTTTTTGCCAAAATAATTTCGCGCCAGCCGGCCGGCCGCGCTGATCAACAGGACCGCCAGCACCAGGGCGACGAGACTCCAATACCAGTGCATCGGGCCTTCGCCGTCGTTGCCGTGCGTGATGCTTTTGGGGATGAAAATGAGCAGCGTGTCGGTGATGTTGGAAATGGTGCCGAACAGCCAGGCCAGAACCGCAATGGAAATCACCCCCGGCAGGATAATCACCAGGCCGGTCACAAAATTGGATCGCCAGCGGGCGAAGAAGCTCTTGTGTTCCATGCGCCAAGTCTAGGGTCGCGTCAGAGTTTGCTCAAGGGAAAGCGGCGGGCAATTGCGCGCAACCGGCGGTTTTCCTCGCGCTTCATTTTGCGCCGGTCGGCCGCGCTCGAATCATCAAAGCCGAGCAAATGCAAAATTCCATGGATGATGTATCGCACCGTTTCCGACTGCCAGCTTGTGCCAAACTTCCGCGCCTGCAAAACGGCTTCGTCCACACACACGAAAATTTCTCCGTGAAGTTGGCGCCTGGCATCTGGCGTCTGGTCTCCGGGCACTGAATAGTCAAACGTAATCACATCGGTCGAGCCTGCGTGCCGGAGAAATTTTTCATTCAAATGTGTCATCTCCGGGGTGGCGACGAGATGGATGTCGAGTTCAACCTTTTCAATCTTCAGATCGGCGAGCAATGCGGCAGTGATCTGTTTCAGCAGACGGCGGTTGATTTTCCGCGCACGCTGGCGGCTGGTGATGGTGACGTTCATGCCCGTCACGTCTTCACGCCGCCACGGTGCTCCTCGTAAGCCGCGATGATGCGCTGGACGAGCGGATGCCGGACGACGTCGCGCCGGCTGAACTCAACGACGGCGATGCCCTCGACGTTTTTCAAAACGCGGTGCGCCTCGAGCAGGCCCGAATGCTTGTTCGGCGGCAGATCAATCTGCGTTTCGTCGCCGGTGATGACCGCTTTCGAGCCGTGGCCGAGGCGGGTGAGAAACATCAACATCTGCTCGGTCGTCGAATTTTGCGCCTCGTCGAGGATGATGAAGGCGTTGTTCAAGGTGCGCCCGCGCATGTAGGCCAGCGGCGCAATTTCAATCGTGCCGCGTTCCGTGTGCCTCTGGATTTCCTCGGCGGGCAGCATGTCGTGCAGCGCGTCCTGCAACGGCCGGAGATACGGCGTGATTTTTTCGTACAGATCGCCGGGCAAAAAACCGAGCGCCTCGCCGGCTTCCACGGCGGGGCGGGTGAGAATCAGCCGCGAAGCCCGGCCATCGCGCAGCGCCGCGAGCGCCACCGCCACCGCCAGATACGTCTTGCCCGTGCCCGCCGGCCCCACGCCAATGGTGATGTCGTGCTTGCGGATGGCATCGAGATATTTTTTCTGGCCGACCGTTTTGGCGGTCACGCCGGGCTTCCGGTCGTGCGTCATCACCCGGTCGTTCACCAAATCCTTGAGCGTCTCGGCACCCTCGTGTTTCACCACGTTCAGCGCGTGGGTGAATTCGCGGTTGCGGACGGACGTGCCGGCCTTCAACAGCGTTTCGAGCGAAACAAAAAGGTGCTTGGCGCGTTCAATGGCGTCAGCCTGGCCTTCGAGCTTGATCCAGCCTTCACGGGAGGTGGCCTTGACGCCGAGCTCGGTTTCAAGCGATTGCAGGTTGCGCGGCTCGTTGTTGAAAAGCTGTTGCGCAACCCGCGCGTTTTCAAAGTGAAGGGTTTCCGTGGCCACAATCAAAAATTATTTCGCCAGTTCCGACCGAAGTTTTGCGGCCAGTTCGTTCAACGCCTGCGGCAGGACCCGTGTGTTCGCCAGCACCGGCATGAAATTCGTGTCGCCGCTCCAGCGCGGCACGACGTGGATGTGCAGATGCTCCGCGATGCCCGCGCCGGCGACCTTGCCGAGATTGATGCCGATGTTGAAGCCGTCCGGCTTCATCAACCGCGTCAGCGCGTTCGCGCAACGACGCGTCAGCTTCCACAAATCGGTGAGTTCCGCGTCGGTCAGGCCGTTCAAGTCGGCGACTTGTTTGTAAGGCACGACCATCAAGTGGCCGCCGTTGTACGGAAAGGTGTTGAGCAGGGCAAAGCAGGTGCGGTCTCGCGCGATGACGCAGTTGGCCTCGTCGTCATTGGACTGGGCGATGCGGGTGAACAGGCTCGCGTCAAGCTGCGGTTTGGGCGCGAGAATGTATTCAATCCGCCACGGGGCGTGCAGCGATTCCATCCGCATAAGCTAATCGGCGCAGTGGCAAAAGTAAATCCTCCTCGTCCTTGCAATCGAAAATTTGAAAATCGAGGACGAAGACGGGTAGGAGGACGAGGACGATTCTTAGCTGAACAAACTCAAAATCGCCGTGGCCGCGCGCGTGCTGGCGCCGGGGTTGCCAAGGGTTGAAACCACCTCCGCCAGCCGGTTTTTGATTTGGGCGCGACGCGATTCGTCCTGCAAAAGCTGCAACGCGGCTCCGGCGATGTTCCCCGGCGTCGCGGCGCTTTGGATGAATTCAGGGAAAATCTCATCGTTCGCCAGGATGTTCGGCATCGTCGCCCATTTTACGGTGGCAAGGCGCTTGGCAATCTCCCAGTTGAACCACGACGTTTTGTAGAGCGTCACCGCTGGCACGCCGAAAAACGCGCATTCCATCGTTACCGTGCCGGTCGAGGCGATGGCGAGGCCGGCTTCGGCCAGCGCCTGCGGCAGGTTGCCGATTTGAATTTCGAAATTCGCCGGGTGCGCGGAAAGATCCTCCGCGAGTTCCTTCAAGCCCTCATTCGGCAAAATCATTTTCGCCTTCGCCGCCGGCAATTTTTCCCGGATCAATTTCAACGCCCCAAGCATCACCGGCAAATGCCGGCGCAATTCGTCCACGCGGCTGCCGGGCAGAAGCAAAATGTTTGATTTGTAGGAGACGACGTGAGGAGTCTCTAACTTTTTTTTTGTTTGAGCCTCGTCACCTCGGCTCCTGCTGTCAAAACGGCCGATCATGGGATGTCCGACAAATTCCACGCGCAATTTCGGGACACGCTGTGCATACCAGTCCTTCTCGAATGGAAAAATGCTCAGAACCAGGTCATAATCCGCCGCCAGCCGGTTCGCTCGGCCCGGACGCGACGCCCAAACCTGCGGCGAAACGAACTGGATGATTTTCGGGTTCCATTTCAAAAACGGATTGTCGTGGACGTATTGTTTGATGGCGTGTCCGAAGCGCAGGTTGAATCCGCCGAAATCCACGCCGATGATGGCGTCCGGCTTGCGTTCAATCGCCAGCGTGAGCAGTTGATTGAACAATTGCCGGAACTTGAAATAATTTTTCAACGCGTCGGTGATGCCGATGACCGAGTGCTGCGTCAGGTCAAACGCCAGCTCGACCCCGGCGGCGGCCATTTCAGGTCCGCCAGCGCCGAGGAATTGTGGCGAAGATGGAAGATGGAGGATGGAAGATTGAGCGCGCAGCGCGGACACCAGTTCCGCCGCGAGCGTGTCACCGCTCGCCTCGCCGGCAATGAGCATGAATGATTTTGGGGTCACGGGTTTGTTTTAGCGTCGAGATGCGAATCGAAGCATTCAAGATATTATCCTAATTCAATTCGACGACGCTATTTTTTGTGATTTTGAAAATCAAATAAGGCTCATCAATCCACCCCTTGTCTGAACTTAATTGGCATGCATATTTTTTGTGCAATTGGAACATTTCAATAATTAAACTCACCATCTGTTGATCAGAAACGCTATTTGTCGAATTCAAATCTTGGAGAGTTTTGCTAAAACCAGCAGACCGTAGTTTAATGTTGGCGCCGTTATTGATAATTACCGACGGTAAAAAATTATCCTCTCCTTGAATTCCAATGTAATAACGATCTATGTGCTTTGAATCAAATGCTTGAGAAGCTACGACATCATTTGTCCAATCAAACAAATATGATGAGCCAAAAAATCTGTCCTTTGCTGTATCGTATCCCCAAAAGCAAACACGAGTGCCTTCAACACCATTTGTCCGTTTTCCAGCATAACATTCTAATCGAATGAATTGCGAATGATTGTCTGAGAATTGTCCAATTATGTTATTGATTCGCTCTTCCAAATTGTTTGTGGTTTTACATGCGTCATCGCATGCGTGCCCTAAGGCCCCTGGCAAATCGAGTCCGAATTTTTGGTTAGAGCTGACATTTACAAATTCAGCCCCAAATGCACCTGTGATGGATGCACAACAGTTTGAAGAAACTTTGAAAATTTTCTTGGAGTTTAAGTGTGATTCTTTGTTAGTCTCATAGCCGGACATGACGGAGAGACTGTCACTTGCTAAATAAATTTGGTCGTTGCTATAAACCGCAATTACTAGACTCGCCATCGCTGGCTGGAATAGTAATGACGCAAGAGTACAGAAAACCAAAATCATTCGTTTCAAATTCTGTTTCATTGTTCTTATTGAAACATCTTTCAGATCTTTGGAGCTATTTGCTCTGCTGCACCTGCCGCGTGATTTCAAAGGCCAGGTCCAGCGCGCGTTTGGCGGATTCGCCGCTGACAACGGGCGTTTGTTTTTCGCGGACGCAGTTCACAAAACTTTCCAGTTCGAGCTTGAGCGGTTCGTCCTTCGCAATCGGCACGGGTTCGCGCACGACTTTCTTTCCCGCAAATTCGCTGACAACCGTCACGTTGCTGCCAGCAAGGGCCAAAAGCTTTCTCAGCTTGGAACTGACCCACTCATCATCGCGGGCGACGCGGTAGAGAAAACCTTCCTGCGCGCGGTAATCGAGCGAGATGTAGCAGGGGTTTTTCGGGCCGCTGAAGACGCGAATCTTCCGCATCCGCTCCGGGCTGACGCGGCTGACGGTGAGGTTGGCGACGCAGCCGTTGGCGAAGCGCAGCCGCGCATTGGCGATGTCCTCGCTCTTGCTCAACACCGGAATGCCCACGGCGTCCACGCTCATCACGGGCGATTTCACGAACGCGAGCACGATGTCGAGGTCATGAATCATCAGGTCGAGCACGACGCCGACGTCGGTCGAGCGGGCGGGGTAGGGCGAAAGCCGGTGGGTCTCGATGAACCGCGGTTCGGTGGCGACGGATTCAAGATAATTGAAGATGGGGTTGAACCGCTCGACGTGGCCGACTTGCAGGATGCAATTTTTTCGTTGGGCGAGTTGAATGAGTTCCGCCGCCTGCGCGGTGTCGTCGGTCATCGGTTTCTCGACGAGCACGTGTTTGCCCTGGGCGAGCAGGGTTTTGGCCAGCTCGAAATGCGTGACGGTTGGGGTGACGATGTTGAGCGCGTCGGCGTTTGCCGCGGCTTCGGCGACGGAATTGAAAACGCGCGCCTTGTGTTTGGCGGCGATTCGGCGGGCGGTGTCGCCGTCGGCGTCAAAAATCCCGGCGAATTCCACAAGACCGGTTTCGGCGAGTTCGGAATAGATGCGGGCGTGTTCCTTGCCGAGCGAACCGACGCCCAAGACTGCGACTCTGACCTTTGATGCCATGCGTGAAGTTTGCCAGTGGCCGGCGGTTTCTAAAAGCCGAAATCAGTGCGGGATGGATCCGAATCACGCGTTGGCGTCCTGGACTGCGGCAGCCCTCTGCCGCTTTGGAAACAGTGCGCCCCCGAAAGCGGCAGAGGGCTGCCGCAGTCCAAAACCTGGCGGAGTCAAGGCCGTTCTGGATTTTCCGGGTTCGTTCGTTGGAAAGAGGTGGTGGTTGCCACACTCGCAGACATGCCAAGGCGCGAACGCCAACTTCAACTTTGGACTTTGAACTTTGGACTTCGGACTCTTAAAGTGTGGCCGTGCCAATTTTAGGTTATGCCGTCATCGCGGTGGCCGCGTATCTGCTCGGCTCGATACCGACGGGTTATCTGGCCGGGCGCGCGAGGGGCATTGATATCCGCACCGTCGGCAGCGGCAACATGGGTGCGACCAATGTTTTCCGCACTCTCGGAAAAACCGCCGGGGTGATCGTGCTGGTGGTGGACGGTTTTAAAGGCTACGCCGCCTGCGCATTTCTACCCCCATTGATTTTCAACTGGCTTGCCCCGCATTTTTCCGGGCTTGCTCCCCGTTTTCACTCCGAGCCGCTTGAACTGCAGACCAGGTTTAATGTGGCTGCCGGCATTTTTGCCGTGCTTGGCCACAATTTCACCTGCTGGCTCAAGTTCAGGGGCGGCAAGGGCATTGCGACGAGCGCCGGGGTTTACTTTGCGCTGGCGCCGCTGGCGGTGTGCATCGCGCTGGTCACGTGGATTATCGTGTTTGCCCTGGGCCGGTACGTTTCAATTGCGTCCATCGCCGCGGCAGTGACGTTGCCCGCCGCGGTTTGGCTGACGCCGAACAGCCTGACCTTGCGAATCGTGACGACCGCGCTCGGTTTGCTGGCCATCGCCAAACACAAGGGCAACATCCAGCGGCTGTTCAACGGCACGGAACAGCGTTTCGGCAAAAAATCCACAACCCCGGAGGCTGCGAAATGAAAATCACCGTGCTTGGAGCGGGCGCGTGGGGAACCGCATTGGCAAAGGTTCTTCACGAGAACGGCAATGCCGTCGCTCTTTGGGACATCAACGCTGAAACGCTGGAGGAACTCCAGATCGGGCGCAGCGAACGATATTTGCCCGGCGTAAAATTGCCGACTGACTGGAAAATTGAGGCGGATTTTCAAAAAGCGGTTGGTGGGGCCGAGTGCATTGTCATGGCCATTCCTTCACAGGCCTTCCGGCAGGTGGCGGTGAAATTGAAAGGGCATCCGGCGATTCTGGTCAGCGTGACCAAGGGCATTGAATTTGAGATGGGCGAGACGATGAGCCGGATTTTGCGCGAAAACGCCCCGGCCAGCCGCGTGGCCGCGCTTTCCGGTCCGAGTTTTGCGCGTGAAGTGGCGCTCGGCATTCCGACCGCGGTGGTTTGCGCCAGCGAAAGCGACGGCACGGCGCGGACGGTGCAGGGACTTTTTCATCGCCCCGAATTTCGCATCTACCGCAGCGCGGACGTTCTCGGCGTGGAATACGGCGGCGCTTTGAAAAACATCATCGCCATCGCGGCGGGCGTGAGCGACGGCCTCGGATACGGCGACAACACGAAGGCCGGCCTCGTCACGCGGGCGCTGTCCGAGATGCGCCGACTTGGCGTGGCGTGCGGCGCGCTGCCGGAAACGTTC
Source organism: uncultured Verrucomicrobiae bacterium (assembly GCA_963764175.1). Classification (GTDB taxonomy): domain Bacteria; phylum Verrucomicrobiota; class Verrucomicrobiia; order Limisphaerales; family UBA11358; genus UBA11358. The sequence continues at coordinate 66,664 of CAVXRE010000019.1, forward strand.
GCCGGCTTGAGCGGTTTGGGCGATCTCATGCTGACGTGTTTTTCGAAACAAAGCCGCAATCGCAATCTGGGCGAGCGCCTCGGGCGCGGCGAAACAATGGCGGCGATTGAGGCGTCACATCCGAAACTGGCCGAAGGCTATCCCACGTCGCGTTCCGCGCACCGGCTGGCGCGCGGGAAAAAAGTGCCGACGCCGATTATTGACGAAGTTTACGCGCTTCTTTACGAAGGCAAGGAACCGAAGAAAGCCGTGCGTGATCTGATTTCACGGGCGTTCAAGGCGGAGGATTGATTGATATCCTCCTCGTCCTCGTGATCGAAATTTCCCAGCCGTGAATTAGAGAACGAGGACGAGCAGGGGACGAGGACGATTGTTCAAGCCGCTGTTGATGTTGCACCGCTTCACTCCGCACACCGCACACCGCCTTCCGCACTTGATTGCCATTCGGCAAAAGGGCGCAAGCTGCCGCAGTCCAGACATTGCGCTGCGCTGAATTGGGTTCCACAGTTTGGGCAGACGGCTTGAGTGACGAACGTATCGAAAGGTTTCCCGCATTTGCCGCACCTCCAGATGGCGCCGACGGGTGGCGGGATTTTGCACACCGGACAGGCAAAACCGTCGCGTCGCGGCATTTTTGCGATTCGCGCCAGCGCCCGCGCCTGCATCAAGCCGCCCCAGCAATTCAACAGGATGAACACGCACACGATGCCCAGCCAATAGGAATGCCCCAACACCGCCAATCCAATCAATGCTGCCACTCCGACGAAGCCAATTATGCTTGCCGCAAGCAGGCTGTTCGCGCGGCCAAGGACAAACCAGAGCAGAGAACGCAGGATTTGTCCGCCGTCGAGCGGATAGATCGGCAGCATGTTGAAGATGAGCAGAACGAGATTGAGGAACCAGATGTTGCGCAGGAATTGGTACAAGTCGGGCAGGGTGTCATCCCAGCCGAGATATCCGCCCAGCAAGGCCAGTGCGCCCAAAATCGGGAACAGGATTACGTTGACCAGCGGTCCGGCGGCGATGCTCCAAAGCTGCGCGCCCGGGCGTTGCGGTGGTGACACGTAGGCCACGCCGCCGAGCGGCCAGAGGATGATTTGACTGGTTTGGCCGCCCACCTGCCGGCAGGCGAGTTGATGGCCGAATTCGTGTATCAACACGATCAGGAACAGGGAAAGACATTCCAGCACGCTCCAGATTGATGAAGAGTAACCTCTGGCCTGTTGAACGAAATACGCGACGGCGAGAAACCATGCCCAATGCAAATACACGTCAATTCCAAACAGCCGGAACAGGTGAAATGAGCCTCGGCGCGTTGGCATTACATCGCTCCCTTGATGAGCGTCATCAAGTCCGTGTAAGCCTCGACGGCCTTGAACTGCGGGAATTGTTTTTTCACGTTGTCCGGCGCGCGGAACAGGAAGCCGGCGTTCGCCTCGATGAGCATGGCCGTGTCGTTGAACGAGTCGCCGGCGGAGATGACGTAATAATTCATCCGTTTGAAGGCGGACACGGCCTCGCGTTTCTGTTCCCGGATGCGCAATTGGTAGTTCACGATGCGGTCATTTTCCACCACCAACCGGTGGCACAGCAACACGGGCCAGCCAAGCTGGCGGAGAAGCGGAGAAGCAAATTGCTCAAACGTGTCGGAAAGGATGATGACCTGCACCAGCGACCGGAGTTCATCCAGAAATTCCTTCGCGCCGGGCAGGGGACGAAGCGCGCCAATGACGTTTTGAATGTCGGACAGTTTCAGGCCGTGCTTGTCGAGAATGGCGAGCCGCCCGCGCATGAGCTTGTCATAATCCGGCTCGTCGCGCGTGGTGCGGCGCAATTCGGGGATGCCGGTCTTTTCGGCGACGGCGATCCAGATTTCCGGCGTCAACACGCCTTCCATGTCCAGGGTGACGATTGATTGTTTCACTGGAACGGAGTTTTTCAAAATGCCGGCGGCGTGTCCAGCACTGCAAATTCACCGAAGATCCGGGTGCGCGTTCAGGATTGCGGACAATTCCCTCTCCGCTTCGGGAAAATCCGGCCTTTCCCTGAGCGCGGCCCGGAAATGTCCGGCGGCTTCCTGCGGCTGGCCGCGCTGGGACAGAAAGACGCCGAGGTCGAACTGCACGTCGGGATTATGCGGCATGAGCTGCGCGGCGGCGTTCAGATGCACAACAGCATCATCGGGCCTGTGCGCCGCGATGAGCATCATCGCCAGCTTGAATTGGGCGATGGGATAATCGGGCTCGATCCGCACCGCGTCGTCGTAAACCACGAGCGCGTCACCGGCGTGTCCGGCGCGTTCGAGCGCTTCGCCCAGGTAGACCTCGGCGGCGTAATTGTCCGTCGTGGCTTCCACCGCGTGCGAAAACAATCTCAGGTCGTTTTGCCAGTAATTGATTTGAATTGAAGTTACGGCCAGACATCCCGTCAGCGCGACGCCGCCGGCGAGCGCGAGGAATTGTTTTTGATTCGGTTTTTTGAAAAAGTCGTCCAAGCCCCAAACGATGGCGATGAGCAGGCCGATGCCCGGCAGATACGTGTAGCGGTCGGCCATGGATTGAATGCCGACCTGCACGAGGCCGATGACCGGCACCAGGGTTCCCAGGAACCAGAACCAGCCGGTGAACAGATACGGTTGCTGTTTGATGCGCCGTAAAGTCAGGACGGTCAGGACCACCAGGAACAGAGCCGAGCCGGCGACCGAAACAACCGGCCAGTGGTGCGGATGCGGATAAATCAGCGCGAGGTTCGCCGGCCATAACGTTTTTGCGATGTAAAGCAGATAGGCCATCAACGCGTTGGAAATGCGCGCGCTGAGCGGCAGGTTTTCCAGCGTCCAAAACGCACCGCTGGATTCCTGGACAAGAAACGTGACGGCGCTCACCGCCGCCGCCAGCACAAAGAACGGGATTTTTTCGATGACGAGCTGACTTGCCGTTTTGACGGCGAACCGGTTTAGCGGCCAGAAATCCAGCAACAGCAAAACAAACGGCAGTGTCACGACCATGGCCTTGCTCAGAAGGCCGCACGCAAAGAACAGCAGCGCCAGGGAATAGCGAAGAGCGCCGGGTCGTCTGGCATAACCCGCGTAGACGACGAGCGTGAGCATCCAGAAAAAGGCGCTCAACACGTCCTTGAGTTCGGCGGCCCACGCGACGGACTCGACGCGCAACGGGTGCCATGCAAAAAGGGCCGCGACCAGCGCGCTGCGCCAGAACGCGCCGGTGGTCCGCGTCAGAAAAAGAAACAGCAACAGTGAATTGGCCACATGGAACAGCACGCTCACGAGGTGATGGCCGGCCGGGTTGAGCCCGAAGATCTGGCAGCCGGCCATGTGCGCGATCCAGGTCAGCGGATGCCAGTTGCCGGCGTGCTTGTTTTCAAACGCCCACACCGTGTTTGTCCACGACAGGCCGGAGTTGACGTGGCTGTTTTCAACGAGGTATTGGTTGTCATCGAAGTGGACGAATTCATGCCGCGTGACCGGCCAATAGATCGCCAGCGTCACCAGCGCGAGTGCCATGCAGACGGTCGCGAACAAACGGGGATTTGCCGGGGTGGCCGTGGTCATGCGAAATCAGAACGGGACCGGTTCGCGCTTCCGCCGCGCAAACCGGCAGCATTCCCGATAGCCGGCTTCACGCGCAAGCTGGACGGCCTCGGCAAAATTCATCCCGACCTCTCCCGGCGCGTGGGCATCGGAACCGAATGTAATCGGCACGCCCTTTTGAAACGCAAGCTGGAGGATTTCGCGGTCCGGATAAATTTCCCGGCAATCCTTCCGCAAACCGGCCGTGTTGAGTTCGATGGCACAGTTGTTTGCTTTGGCCGCGTTCAGGAATTTTTCGTGGAGCGGAGCGCAATCGCGTGACGGGCGATGGCCGAATTTTTTCGGCAAATCAGCGTGGCCGATGATTTCAAAGAAACCGGTCTCCGCCGCCTTTGTCAACCGCTCAAAATAAGCCGACCAGACTTCATCGGCGTTGCGATGCTTCCATTCGGACAGTTTCTGCGGATCATCAACGGCCCAGGAATCCGAGACGTAATGCACCGAGCCGATGAAATAGTCCCACGGATGCCGCGCGGCGAGTCCGCGAATCCAGTCCTCGTAACCGGGCAGATAATCCACTTCGAGCGCGAGCCGGATGGTGAGCTGCGGAAAATCCTTTTGCGCATGGCGGACCTTGGCGACGTATTCATCGAGTTTGTCGGCATTCATCCGCCAGTTGTCGAAATCGTCTTGCGGCATCGGCGCATGATCGGAGAAGCCGATTTCGGTCAGGCCGATGGCAACGGCGCGGGCGGCGTATTGACCGGGCTCGCCGGTTGCATGACGGCAGAGCGGCGTGTGCATGTGATAATCGGCGGGCCATTTCATGCGTTGAGTGTTGAGAGTTGAGAGTGGAGTGTCGAATAAAAAACAGGGCATCGGCGCGGGTTGTCAACAAACCTGTGGGACAATGACGGCTGGAAGTTCAACGGAGAAACTCCGGCTGTTTTGGCAATCTCGATGCCGGAAGCGTTTCGGAACAATTTCATCTGACGCTCCGATTTATGGGCGATGTTCAGCTTAACCGCAATAAAATCAATGGAAACAGTTGCACCTGCTTGAAACCGTATGAAACCTTCGCAGGTTGGCTAACGTCTTGCTTAATAGGTGATAATATATTGTGTCAACGTGAAACAAATGTCTTTTAGAATGTATGCTTAAGCCGCTTTCAGCAGACCGCTGGAATTATGAGATGGCGGCGCATCTGTTGAACCGGGCAGGATTCGGCGGACCGCCGGCTGAAATTCAAAAGCTGGCCGACCTCGGCCCGGACAAGGCGGTTTCATCGTTGATTGACTACGAGAACATTCCCGATCCCACGACCGATCCGGTCTGGGCGACACCCGACCCGGAAGGATTCAAGAGCCTGCAGGAAGCCATCCGAAATGCAACGCCGGATCAACGCCGGCAAATCCAGGAGCAACAAAACCAGCTTCAGTTCGAGCGCATGTTGGAATTGCGCTGGTGGTGGCTGAACCGCATGGCCAGGGGGCCGCGGCCGTTTCAGGAAAAAATGGTTCTGTTCTGGCACGGGCATTTCGCCACCAGCTTTGAAAAAGTGCGCAACGCCTATTTCATGTGGCGGCAAAACGAACTGTTCCGCCGGCTCGCCACGGGCAACTGGCTGGAATTGCTCACGTTTGCCGGCCAGGACCCGGCGATGTTGATCTGGCTCGACCAGGCGCAGAGCCGCAAGGAGCATCCGAACGAAAATTTCGCGCGCGAGGTCATGGAACTTTTTTCGCTCGGCGAGGGACACTACACCGAAACGGATGTCACCGAGGCCGCCCGCGCCCTGACCGGCTGGTCGCTGGACCGGCCAAGCGCAAAATTCATTTACCGCCCGCTCTTCCATGACAACGGCATCAAGACGTTTCTCGGCCGCACCGGGAGCCTCGATGGCGACGATGTGATGGCGCAAATCGTCGCTCAACCGCAGGCGGCGCGCTTCATCACGGCCAAGCTTTGGAATTATTTTGCCGGCCAGCCGCCGGCGGATTCCCTGAACGACGCCCTCGCCGCCGCTTTTCGCGGGAACGGAAACAATTTCAAGCCGCTCCTGCGCGTCCTGTTCCGCAGCGAGGAATTTTACGACGCCTCCATCATCCGCAACCAGGTCAAAAGCCCGGTGCAATGGCTCGTTGGCAGCGTCCGGATGCTCGAATGCGATCTGCCGCCGATCCAGATCAGCTGGGGCATCACGCGGAGTCTGGGCCAGGATTTGTTCGCGCCGCCGAATGTCAAGGGCTGGGACGGCGGCCTCACCTGGATCACCACCAACACGCTGCTGGCCCGTTACAACGACGCGGCAACTTTGGTGCAAGGCACGTTCCCGCCGCTGGCAGCTTCCGATTTCGTGCGCCGGCCCGGCGGGCAGGGCGGCGTCAAAATCGAGCACCAGGCGCAGCGAATCCATGTCGGCGGTGTGACCGTCGGAAAAATTCTTTCTCCCGAAGAACGCGCCGACAATGACCTGCTGGTCAACTCGCTGGAACACAGGCTGTTGCAAACGACACTCAAGGACGAACAACAAAAAGCGCTGCGCGATTTTCTCGCTTCCAAACCGAAATTGGACGACTCGGACATTCTCACAGCGACGCGTCTCGTCATGGCCACACCGCAATATCAAGTCGCATGAAAAACGAAATCACGCTCCAAACCCGCCGCCAATTCCTGCGAACGACCGTGCTCGGCAGCGCGCTGTCGTGGACTGTGCCGGCGTTTCTGGCCGACACCTTTGCCGCGCTGCACGGCGAAGCGGCGGATTCCGCCACACAAATCATCACCGGCAAGGATGCCACCATTCTCGTCGTGCTGCAGATGGCCGGCGGTAACGACGGCCTCAACACCGTCGTGCCGTTTGCGAACGATTTTTATCACCGGGCGCGCCCCAAGCTCGGCCTGTCCGCGCAGCAGGTTTTGAATTTGAACGGCGAGATTGGCCTGCACGGCGCCATGACCGGGTTCAAGGAACTTTTCGATGCCGGGAACCTGGCCGTGGTGCAGGGCGTCGGCTATCCAAACCCGAACCGCTCGCACTTCCGTTCGACGGAAATCTGGCAGACCGCCAGCGATTCGGACAAGGTGGAGAAATACGGCTGGCTCGGGCGTTATTTCGACAATTGCTGCGCCGGCGCCGACCCGACCGTGGGCGTGACCATCGGCAGCCAGTTGCCGGAGGCATTTTTCGCAAAGACGCCCACGGGCATCTGCTTCAACAATCCGCAGAATTATCGTTTCATGGCCAATGGCCGGCGCAATCCGGCCGGCGCGGACCTGACCGAGCAGGCTTACGAAAAGATGAATGACGTGGACATGTCCAGCGCCGTGCCGGATGAAAATTCCGGCGGCACCATCGGCGCGCTGGCTGCCGGAATGCCGATGCAGGGCGGCAAGGCGGTGGACTTCATCGAACGCACCGCGCTCGACGCGCAGGTCAGCTCCGACGAAGTGCGCAAGATTGCCGACCGCGTCCAGAACCAGGCGACGTATCCGGCCTCCCAACTCGGCAATTCGCTCAAGCTCGTCGCCAAGCTCATCGGCGGCGGCCTGCCGACGCGGATTTATTACGTCTCGCAGGGCGGTTACGACACGCATACCAATCAAATTCCCACGCAACAACGCCTGCTCAAGGAATTGGGCGATTCGACGAAGGCGTTTGTGGACGATTTAAGGGCGCAGGGCAATTTGTCGCGCGTGCTGGTGATGACGTTCAGCGAATTTGGCCGGCGCGTCACGGAAAACGCCAATGGCGGCACCGACCACGGCGCGGCCGCGCCGATGTTCATTGTTGGCAACAAGGTGAAGGCCGGTCTGCTGGGAACCTATCCAAGCCTTGCGCCGCAGGATTTATTCGAAGGCGACATCAAATACAACGTGGATTTCCGCAACGTCTATGCCGGCGTATTGGAAAGCTGGTTGAAAACGAAGAGCGCGCCGATCCTCGGCCGCCAATTCGAGCCGTTGCAACTGGTTTAAAAGGTCAACTGGCGAAAATAAATCAACCGTCTCGCCACGTTGCGCGGTTTAATGGGGACAACTTCACGCCCGTCTCACTTTTCGATGCCGAGCAATTCCACCTCGAAAATCAATACGCTGTTGGGAGGGATCGCCGGGCTGGGGCTCTGGTCGCCATAGGCCAGCCTGGCCGGGATGAACAACTGCCATTTATCACCGACCTTCATCATTTGCAACGCCTCGACCCATCCCGGGATCACCTGGCCGACGGGAAAGCTGACGGGCTGACCGCGTTGTATCGAGCTGTCGAAAACCGTCCCGTCAATCAGCGTGCCCTGGTAATGCACCTTCACCGTATCAGTCAGCTTGGGGGACCCGCCCGTGCCGGACTTGATGACCTTGTATTGCAGTCCGCTGGCCGTGGTGATGACGCCATCCTTTTTGGCGTTTTCCGCGAGAAAGGCTGTGCCGGGATCGGATTGAAAGCCGGGATTTGTTTGCACGGTTGCCTGGTCTTTTTTGCCGCTGCAACCGGCGAGCAGGCTGAGCGCGAGCGTCAGAATTAAAAATGATTTCATATGCTTGTCATACGGCAGGTGTTGGTCTGTGGTGCGCGGAGAATCCGAAAAGCCAGTCATCAGGTCAAGCCGCGAACATGAATCTTAAACGAAGGGTGGAGATTTCGGAGTTCCCGCAACGCGCCACGATAACCGGACGCGGGTCCGCACGTTCCCGCCAAAATGACATTACGCCGCGGCATGCCGGTCGGCGGCGGGTGTGGCGGCTTTCGGCGGGGCGGTGCTTTTGCGTTCGATGAGTTCCGCGGTCAGGCGTTTGAGTTCCGGTCTTTGCCCCTTCAGCAGTTGAATCATCGCGTCCACCGCGGCGACGCCCAGCCGGAATTTCGGCTGGCGGATCGTCGTCATCGGCACGCGGAAATGTTCGGCGACCATGATATTGCCGAAGCCCGCGACCGAGATGTCTTCCGGTATCCTCAAACCCTGTGCGAGCAGCGTTTCGGCGCAGCCGACGGCGACCATGTCATTCACGGCCTGGACTGCGGTGGCATTGCACGATTCGTTGAGCATCTGCAGCGTGGCTTTTGTGCCGTCTTCAATCGTGCTGCCGGCCTGGAAGATGAGCCGGTCGTCCACTTCCAGACCGGCTTCGCGCAGCGCGCGGCGATAGCCCTCCAGGCGTTCCTGCGACCATGGCGAGGCGGACGGGCCGGTGAGGCAGGCGATGCGTTTGTGGCCCAGTTTCAACAAATGTTGCGTGATGGTGCAGCTGGCGATCAATTCCTCGATTTCCACGCTCGCGAACGATTTGCAAAACGGCGCGGGCGGGCCGAGCAAAACGGTCGGCGTCTGGCGCGCGAGCAATTCCTGGTAAATGCGGGCCTCCGGGTCCATGCGATAAACCGGCGAGATGAACAGACCGTCCACGCGGCGCGACAGGAACCGCCGGACGCAAAATTCCTCGCGTTCCGGCAGATTTTGCGTATGGGCAAGCAGAAGGTCGTAGCCCAGCTCATGCGCGCGCTCTTCGAGGGCAAAAAACACCCGCGCGAAAATCGGGTTGGTGATGGACGGGATGGCGACGCCGAACAGCTTGGTCGTGCGCGAGCGCAAACCCTGCGCGGTCGAGTCGGGAACGTAACCCATTTGTTGCGCCAGCAGCTTGATGCGCGACCGCGTCGCCGCCGAAACATCCGGTTCGTCGCGCAACGCCTTTGAAACCGTCATCACTGAAACGCCGATTTTTTGGGCAATGTCCTTGAGGCGAACCATATTCAGAAGGCTGAAGTAAAAACATTCATCAATTTAAATTTGAGTTTCGTTTTCATTCAGCCTTTGGCATTTCACAAATACGCTCCGCGCCAGTGCAATTTGCGGCGCAAGGCTTCCAGAAACGAATTGTCCGCCAGGTGCATCAGGCGCACCGCGCGGCGGCTGCGGCGAACCGTCACGGCATCGCCGGCATCGAGTTCGCCCACCAACAGCCCGTCCGCGCTCAAAATGGTCGCGGGCGCCGGGCTGATGGCCTTGATGCAGATGGTCGAGGCCAGCGGCAAAATCAACGGGCGGTTTGACATCGTGTGCGGGCAAATCGGCACCAGCGCGAGAACGTCGGCAGTCGGAAAAATCACCGCGCCGCCCGCCGCAAGCGAATACGCCGTCGAACCTGTCGGCGAACTGACAATCAGACCGTCACAGCGGTAGCGCGTGATCCATTCGCCGTTCACACTGACGTCCAGGCCGATCAGCCGCGACACCGCGCCGCGACTGACAACGATGTCGTTGAGCGCGTTTTCGTGAATGGGACGGCCGTTGCAGCTTCCACTGGCTTCCAGCAGAACGCGGGATTCGTACTGGAATTCGCCCTTCCAAACATGGTTCAGCGCGCCTGCCAGCCCGTCGGACGGTACGGCGGTCAGGAAACCGAGGCCGCCGATGTTGATGCCGAGCATGGGGGTGGTGGAGCCGGCGATTTCGCGGGCGACGTGGAGCATTGTGCCGTCGCCGCCAAAGACGAGCAGCAAATCCGCCGCGCGCGCCAGCGCCGCGGTGTCGGCATTGTGAAGAACCTTGCGCCCGGCGCGCTGGATGAGCCGCGCGGCCTTGCGCAGGATGCCGGCGCAGTCGGGCTTTTCGGCGTTGCCGATGAGGCCGACGCGTTTGATTTGGTCAGTGATTTTTTTCAATCAGCACCAAAAATTCTTTGTTGCCGGCGGGGCCGAGCAGGGGGGATTCAACCACATTCCGCCAGGAAAGGCCAGACTGCTCGGCAACAAAATTTCGCAGCTCCTCCAAAACCCGTTCATGGATGGCGGCGTCGCGAATCACGCCGCGGCCCCTGTCGGCCTCGGCCTTGCCTGCCTCAAATTGCGGCTTGATCAGCGCGACGATTTTGCCGTCCGGCTTCAACAGCGGAACGGCGGCGGGCAGGATTTTGCGCAGCGAAATGAACGAACAATCAATCACCGCCAGATCCGCGGGCGCGAACGGCGGTGGAAATTGCGCCGCGGTCAAAAGGCGCGCGTTGGTTTTTTCCATCACGACGACGCGCCGGTCGCGGCGGAGCTTCCAGGCGAGCTGGCCCCGGCCGACGTCCACGGCAAAAACCTTCGCCGCGCCGCGCTGAAGAAGGCAATCGGTAAATCCGCCGGTGGATGCGCCGAGGTCGAGCGCGACCGACCCCGCCACGTCGAGTTGAAAATGTTTGAGCGCGTGTTCGAGCTTGTGGCCGCCGCGGCTGACGTATTTTTCACCGGCGTCGAGCGTGAGGGCGTCATCGGGCTTGACCGGGTCGCTGGGTTTGCGGGCGGATTGGGCGTTGATGCGGACCTGGCCGGCGAGGACGGCGCGTTTGGCCTTTTCGCGGCTTTCGCAAAGGCCGCGTTCAACCAACGCTTGATCGAGGCGGGTCATGGAATCACCCGGCGAAAATTTTCAGCAAAAGCCGCAACCATCATGTGCGGGCGTCACCGGTGTAAACGCGATTTTGGATGTCGCGGAAGCTGTGAAGGAAAACATCATTGTCGGCGACCGCCTTTTCAATGAGCTGCCTGAGCAGGAACATTTCAGAGCTGTTGACGACGGCGTGGACGCTTTGTTTGAAAGCTTCCATCGGCACAAAGGTTTGGAATGCGTCGCCGAGCAGGATGGTGGTGGCGTGGCGGCGCTGGCTGACGGGCATTTGTTGCAGCGCCTTCAGCGTGAGGTTTTCCTCGATGCTGTTCGCGCCGAACCGTTCCTCGATGATGACGACTTGATAGCGCACCTGGCCGAAGCGCACGAGGAAGTCGGTGTGAGTGGCGGCGGTGTGAACCTTGTATCCCAGTTCCACCAGGGCGCCCTTCGCCGTCTCAAGCCATTCCGGGGTGGAAAAGGCGATCAAGGCCGGCTTGTCCGCGGTGCTGACGAAATCGAATGAGGTGTTCATGGTGATTGGGTTACTTGAGCTTAAGCACGGGCGGACTTTCGCTGGGTGCTGATTTCATCCGCAACGAACCGACGGTGTTAATGATCTCGCCCCGGCCCTTTTTGGTGTTGTCAAGGCCGCGCGAAACGACGCTGCGTTTGGTGCAATAAGCCATCGCGGTATCCTCCGTGATGAAACCCTGGTCGTAGGCTTCAAGGCAGGCATCATCAAACGTGCGCCAGCCGAACGGATGGCTGGCCTCGATGATTTCGTAGAATGTTTTGCCTTCGCTTTCGCCAAGGCGCATGGTTTCCTGTGTGCGGAGGTTGGACCCCATGATTTCGAGCAGGGCGTGACGCCCGCCGCTGATCCTGGGCACAAGCCGCTGGCTGACAACCCAGCGCAGTGAATCGGCCAGCCGGATGCGGATTTGTTCCTGCTCTTCAGTATCGAACATGCCCAGGATGCGATTGATGGTTTCGCCCGCGTTGATGGTGTGCAGCGTGCTCAACACCAGATGGCCGGTCTCCGCCGCGCTCAACGCGATGCGCACCGTCTCGCGATCGCGCATTTCGCCGACCAGAATCACCTTTGGTGCCTGGCGCAAAGCGGCGCGGAGACCGTTGACGTAGGAATCAAAATCAACGCCCAGTTCGCGCTGGTTGAACGTGGCCTGATCATGCGTATGAACGTATTCAATCGGATCTTCCAGCGTGACGATGTGGACCGGCTTGGTGCGGTTGATTTCGTTGAGAATCGCGGCCAGCGAGGTGGATTTGCCGGAGCCGGTTGCCCCGGTGACCAGGATCAAACCGGTTTTTTCCTTCGGGATTTCCTTGAAAATCTCCGGGAACTTCAGTTTGTCCAGTGTCGGGATGGCTGAATTGAGTTGCCGGCAGACAATGGAATAATTCCCGCGCTGAGCAAAAACATTGACGCGAAAGCGGGCCTGGTCCGAAAGCCCGTAGGAGGCGTCGCACGAACCATGTCGCAGCAAATCTTCAACCTGCCAGAGGTTGTCGCCGATGATGTTGAGCGCGATGATTTCAGTTTGATACGGCGTAAGCTTGTCAATCGGCGGATCGAGGACGACCGGCTTGAGTTCGCCGTAAGCCTCAACCTGCGGCGGGCGGCCCACTGTGAACAGGACGTCGGAAACCTCCGGCTGCGATGCCAGCATCGTCGTCAAAATTTGGTCCAACTCGGGTCGTCGCATAATCAGGAGGCGTCATCTTCCGCCGGGGGATTTGCAAGCAGAGAACGGAATTTTTTCCGGTCCAGCGCCTTGTCATAGGCGTCTTCCGGTGAAATGCGTTTCATCCGCACGTGTTCCATGATGTGATCGTCCAGCGGCTGGTTGCCCGTTTTCTTGCCGACCTGGATCATGCCGGGGATTTGATGTGTCTTGCCTTCGCGCACGAGGTTGGCGACGGCGGTGTTGAAGACCAGGATTTCAAATGCCGCCACGCGGCCCTTCTTGTCCGTTCGCTTGAACAGCGTCTGGGCCACAATGCCTTTTAAGGCCTCGGAGAGCGTCTGGCGGATTTTGTTTTGCTGGTCTGCTGGAAAGACGTCAATGATGCGGTCGACTGTTTTCGCGGCGCTCTGCGTGTGCAGCGTGCCGAAGACCAAGTGGCCGGTGGCCGCCGCGGTGATGGCCAGTTCGATGGTTTCCAAGTCGCGCATTTCGCCGACAAGAATGATGTCGGGGTCTTCGCGCAACGCGCCGCGCAATCCCGATGCAAAGGACTTGGTATGCACGCCAACTTCACGGTGGTTGATCAGACAGCTTTTGCTTTCGTGGACGAATTCAATCGGGTCTTCGAGCGTGATGATGTGGTCTTTGCGGTTCCGGTTCGCATAATCCACCATGGCCGCCAGCGTGGTGGATTTGCCGGAGCCGGTGGGGCCGGTGACCACGATCAGCCCGCGGTTGAGCATCGTAAATTTCTTGAGTATCGCGGGCAGGGGCACATCGAGTTTTTCAAAATCTTCAAACGACAGCACGCGGCTGGGAATCTGCCGGAATGCCGCGCCGACGCCGTTCTTCTCGTTGTAAAAATTGACACGAAAACGCGAGATGTTGGGTATCTCGTAGCCGAAATCCACGTCGCCCGTTTCCTCGAATTGTTTGATCTTGTAGTCCGGCGCGATTTCGTAAAGCATCGTTTTTAGCGAGTCATTTTCGAGTGGGGGAAAATCCACCCGCTGAAGTTCGCCGTTGATGCGCAGCATGGGCGGGTTTCCGCATGCCATGTGCAGGTCGGATGCCTTCTGTTCAAACATCAGGTTGAAAAATGCATCTATCTTGGCCATAAATCTTTTTTCGTTGTTGGAACACTAGCTAGACCCGCGCCACACTGCAAGACATGAACGAACCCGCCGAAATCATCCGCCGCGAAATTGCCAAACACGGCGTTTTGACCTTCGCGCGCTTCATGGAACTCGCCCTTTACTGTCCCAATTTTGGATATTACGAAGCGAAAAAAGACAACCCCGGCCGTCGCGGCGATTTTTACACCAGCGTCAGTGCCGGAGAACTCTTTGGCCAGCTCCTGGCATTTCAATTTGCCGGATGGCTGGAGGAAATGCGAAACGCGGAACGCGAAATGCAAATCGTCGAAGCAGGCGCGCATGATGGACAACTGGCCTTGGATATTTTGACCTGGCTGCAGTTGGCGCGGCCCAAACTGTTCGGGCAAATCGAATACTGCATCATCGAACCCTCAGCGCGCCGGCGGGAGTGGCAAACTGAAAGATTGAAACATTTCGCGCCCCGCGTTCGCTGGTTTTCGCAATTCAACGATTCAAAGGTTCGGCGGTTCAACGGCATTATTTTTAGCAATGAACTCCTTGATGCCATGCCCGTCCATCGTTTCGGCTGGGATGCCGCAAAAAAGATTTGGTTTGAACGGGGCGTTTCGCTCGAAAACGGAAATTTTGTCTGGACCAAAATTCCGAACTCCGAATCGTCATCTGCCATCTTTCAACGCCTGGCGCGGCAAAGCGGGACGGAGGCGGTATCATCCTCGCTTTTGGATGTTCTACCCGACGGCTATACCATCGAAACCTGTCCCACGGCCGAAAACTGGTGGCGGGAGGCGGCGAACAGTCTGGAATGCGGAAGGTTGATGACCATTGATTATGGTCTGACCGATGACGAATTGTTTTCGCCGGGCCGGACGCGCGGCACGCTCCGCGCCTATTTTCACCACCACGCCGCTGATGACCTTCTGGCGAACGTTGGCGAGCAAGACCTCACCGCGCACGTCAATTTTTCCGCCATCCGATCCGCCGGTGAAGCGTGCGGTTTGAAAACGGAAACTTTTTGTCCGCAGGCGCAATTTCTGGCCCGGATTCTGGAAAAGACCTCGAAGGCTGAAAATTTTGGCGAATGGGGCGCGAAACAGACGCGGCAGTTTCAAACACTCACGCATCCGGAACACCTGGGCCGTGCCTTCCGGGTTTTGATACAATCACGGTAAATGCGACTGGTTTAACGCTCAACTCGCATAAGAATCTTTTCGTAGCTGCCATTTATGCTTTACCACTGCAGTGACCATGGGTGGGGCTGATGCTCTATAATGTCCTGCGCTTCGACAGCCCATTCGAATTTGGCTGGCACTATCAGTTGAATGGGGACTACCGGCCGACCACCGCCCAACAATTCAGCCTGCATTACCTCTGGTTCAACTTTCGGTTCTATTTTTTAGAGCCAATGCGATGGAGTGGTCATTTCCCCTTTTTGCAAGCTGTGCCGCTGTTGCCTTTGCCATCGGGTTACAATGGTGTGGGAGACCGTTACGCTGGGATACTGATCAACTATCCGCTGGCGTGGCTGGCCTTGGCCGCGCCGTTGGCATGGAGAGACAGGTCCGTGGAGGTGGCTTCTGTCTTGCGCTGGTTTGTGGCAGCTCTGTTTTTGCTTTTTGTGATTTGTGCTTTGACCATTTGTCTCTTTGTTACAGCCGGCAGCCACTATGAATTGGATTTTTTACCAGCTCTGCTGCTGCTGGTCATTATTGGCATTTTCGGGTTGGAGCGGGCATTGGTTGCTACGCCGTTGTGGCGGCGTATCGCTCGCTTGGGCTGGTGCCTGCTGCTGGCCTATTCGGTTGTATTCAACCTGTTGACGAGTGTTGAAGCCCGCACGGAGGCCAACTGCCTTCTCGGCAATTCTCTTCTGGCTCAAGGGCGGGTGGACGAGGCAATCATTCAATATCAAAGGGCACTGGCACTTTGGCCTGAATCCGCGGATGCCCTCGGCGGGCTTGGTAGTGCTCTTTTCCAAAAAGGGCAAATGGATGAAGCAATCATTCAGTTTCAAAAGGCTTTGGAAATCAAACCAGACTTCGCAGGAGTCCATAACAATCTCGGTTATTGTTTTCTCCGGATAAGGCGGTTCGATGAAGCGATTGTTCAATATCAAGAAGCTCTGGCGCTCCAGCCAAATTCCGCTGATGCATACGAGCATTTAGGCGATGCCCTTTTCCGAAAAGGAAATATGAATGAAGCAATCGTTCAATATCAAAAAGCTTTGGAAATCAAACCAGGCGTCGCCGAAACTCATAACAACCTCGGATATTGTTTTCTCCGGACAGGGCGGTTGGATGAAGCGGTTGCCCAATATCGAGAAGCCATTGAACTTCAGCCGCGCTTCGTGCTGGCATACAACAATCTCGGCAACGCTTTCCGACAAAAAGGGATGCCGTCCGAAGCAATTGCCTGTTATCAAAAAGCCATTGAACTTCAGCCCCAATTTATACCCGCACAAAGAAACTTGGCTTGGATGCTAGCGACTTGCCCGGAGCCGTCGGTTCGCAATGGAGATAAAGCCATCGCCTTGGCCGAGCAGGCCAACCAGTTTTCCGAGGGTAAGGACCCGCTGATTCTTCGCACTCTGGCGGCGGCTTATGCAGAGGCGGGGCGATTTCCCGAAGCGGTATTGACAGCAAAACAAGCGCTGGCATTGGCGGTTACCCAATCTAACACAGGGTTGACGAATGAATTACAGAGGGAGATCGGACTTTACCAAACCAATTCCCCATGCCGTTCCGTAAACGATTAGTATCCTCCCATCCTCCGCGTTTTGATGTGATTATTCCTTCCAACTCAACTCATAATTCAGAATCGAAAGACAGTAAATCGCCGCCGTCTCGACGCGCAGGGTCAGATTGCCGAGCGTGATCGGCAGCGCGCCACCAGCTTGAATCGCCTTCAGTTCTTCGAGAGTGAAATCGCCTTCCGGTCCAATCCAAACCCCGACACTCCGCGGCAGCCGTCCGTGCTTTGTTTCAAATTCACGGAAACATTCGCGAGGATGCCGGCGTTCGGTTTGCAGCGAGCCGACGAGTGCCAGATTAAATTTTTCGTTTCGCGCCTGAAATTGTTCGATGGTCACGGGCGCTTCGACTTTCGGCAGCCAGGCCGCGCCGCATTGCTTGATGGCTTCGATGGCCACCTGCTGCCATTTCTCGTGCTTGTGTCCTGTGTTCTCATCATCGAGATGCGTGACGACGTGTTCGGTCAGCAGCGGCACAATCCGATGCACTCCCAGTTCGACGGATTTCTGGATGATGGATTCGATGATTTTTCCCTTGGGGACGGCCTGCAGCAGCGTGATGGAGCAGGGCGGCGGCGGCGTGAAATCTTTCAGCGCCACGGAAAGTTCGACGACATTGCGCGCGCAGTTTCCGATGGCGCACAGAAATTCATTGCCTGCACCGTCCAGCACCATGATTTGTTCACCGCGTTTGACGCGCAGCACGCGCAACGCATGTTGCGCCTCGCGTCCGTCGAGCCGGAGCGCGTTCCCGGCGCAACGTTCGGGTGGCAGATAAAAGCGGTGCATAAACAAGGTGGCAGGTGACGCGTGACAGGGGAAAGGGTCACGCCTCACATGTTACATTTCATTTGAAAAACTTTTTGGCCTTTTCAAAAAAGCTCTGGCTCATCGGCATTTCATTGCCATCGCACAGCGCGGCAAATTCCTGGAGCTTCTCCTTTTGCGCCGGTGTCAATCGCGCAGGCACTTCGACCTGGATGCGCACGTGCAAATCGCCATGGCCGTACCCTTGCAGATTTTTCACGCCCTTGCCCTTGATGCGGAAGGTCGTGCCCGGTTGCGTGCCGGCCGGGATTTTAATCGTGGCCCTGCCGTCGAGCGTTGGTACCTCGATTTCCGAGCCGAGAGCGGCCTGGGCAAAGCTTACCGGCACTTCACAAAGCAAATCGTCGCCGTCGCGCTGGAAAATTTCGTGCGCTTTGATGTGCAGCACCACGTACAAATCGCCCGGCGAGCCGCCGCGAAAGCCGGCCTCGCCATTGCCGGACGAACGCAGACGCGAGCCCGCGTCCACGCCAGGCGGAATGCGGAGCTTTATTTTTGAACCATGCTCGCGCCGCCCTTCGCCGTGGCAGGTTTTGCACGGTTTATCCAAAATGCGCCCCGCGCCGCGGCAGTGCGGGCACGTTTGAGCAATGCTGAAGATGCCGCGCGAGGTGATGACCTGTCCGCGCCCGCCGCAGGTCGCGCAGGTCCGCATTTTTGAGCCGTGTTCCATGCCGGAACCGTTGCATGCGTCGCAGCGCGCCGGTTTGGAGATGGAGATTTCCTTTTCGCATCCCAGCGCGGCTTCTTCGAGGGTGATTTCCAAATCATAACGCAGGTCATCGCCGCGCTGCGGCTGCGAAGGATCCTGGCTGCCGCCGAAGACACTTTCAAAAATGCCGCCGCTGCCGCCGAAAACTTCGCGGAAGATTTCAATGGGATCATGAAAGCCGCCGCCGAAGCCACCCGCGCGACTGGCTCGTGCCCGCGGATCGAACGCGGCATGGCCAAACTGGTCGTAGGCGGCGCGTTTCTGCGGGTCGTTCAAAACCTCGTAGGCTTCGCCGAGTTCCTTGAATTTTTCCTCGGCGGTCTTGTCGCCCGGATTTTTGTCCGGGTGAAATTTCAAGGCGAGCTTGCGGTAAACCTTCTTGATTTCATCGGCCTCCGCACTGCGATTCACACCAAGGACTTCGTAATAATCACGCTTGGACATTGGGACGTTTCGGGTTGCGAATTCTGCGTTATGGACGGGCCGCGGGCTTTTTGGCCACGATGACCGTGGCAGGTCTCAACAGGCGGTCGCGGAGCTTGTATCCTTTGCGGAGCTGCTGAACGACGTGGCCTTCGGGAACGTCGGCGGTCTCCTGCTGAGAGACGGCTTCGTGCCAAGTTGGGTCAAAAGGCTTTCCGCTGGCGTCAATTTCTTCCAGTCCGCTCTCCGCGAGCGTGCTTTTGAGATGCTGCTGGATCATCGAGACCCCGGCTTGCAACGAAGCGAGCTTGTCATCCTGCGCGGTTTGTGTGGCGGCCTGCGCCATTTCAAAGTGGTCAAGGACGGGCAGTATTTTGTGAATCAACGTGGCGGCGGCGGCTTGCGCGGCTTCGATGCGTTCGCGCGCGGCGCGTTTCTTGAAATTTTCCAGATCGGCGGCGGTGCGCAGAAGCCGGTCCCAGTGTTCGTCGGCCCTGGCTGCGCGAGCCTTGAGTTCATCGAGCTGCCCCGGCGTGAGCTCCGTGGTGGCGGATGGACCGGGCTCCGCCGGTCCGGTCGCGACGGTTGGGATTTCGTCGGCCGTTTCGGGTTTGTGCGCGTGTGACTCGGCTTTCTTCATGTGATGGTTTCGATAAAAATGTTTCCGAACAGCCAAACTAACTGATTGGCCTTGCGTCGGCAACTGGGACGTGTCCGGCAATCTGAGATTTCAGGTTCGAAATTTCAAATTCTAACCGGGTGGGACAATTTTTTGAAAAGCAGGCAGGGTTCGGAGTGTATCAAAGCGCGGGTCTTTGCGGGCTTCGGAAAGCAGATCGCGGGCGGAGGGATTGGCGGCCAGCCGTTTGGCGTTCAAGTCGAGCGAGGTCTGCAAATGTTGCAGCGCTTCGGAAGTTTTGCCGAGGATGGCATCCAGCGCGGCAAGATCGTAATGTGGTTCGGGCTGGTCGGGGGCGAGGCTGGCGAGTTTTTGGAGCAGACTTTCGAGTCTGGTCATGTCACCCAACCGGGCGGCAATTTCAGCCATGGCGGAGACCTCCGAATAACGGATGTTCGGATTGGCCAACGCCTGATCAAACAGCCCGGCGGCGTTCTGGAGCAGTTCAATCGCGCGGTTGGTTTGCTGGGTTTGGAGATAGAAGCGCGCCAGTTCGATGGTATTTTGGAAATTCGTGGGCGTTTTCTGTGCTTCAGTCTGCATTCCCTGCACTTGAGCTTCAAGCTGGGCGTTATCAGCCGCGTGCGCTTTGAAACCCTCGAGGCTTTTCAGGAGGTCGGTTGCCTGGCCATTGTAGGGATCAAACTTGAGATAGGTTTTTGCCACAATCAGGGCCTCATCCAGGCGATTGAATTGGAGCAGAAAATTGATGTACCGAAAAACGGCTTCCGGGCTGTAAGGACAGAACGCAAAGGCCTGCTTGAAGGCAAAATCGGTTTCACGAATCAGCGCCATTTGCCCGGCCTCGGTCTTTTGCCGGTATTCAGGCGGACATTGCGGACTCAGGCGCCAGGCATACACGCCGGCTTGCGAACTGCGCAACTTGGAGAACGCCTTTTGCCCGTCGTCGTCGCGGATGAATTTTCGGTCGCCCGTGAAGCCGCTGAAATTGCCGTGCAGATAAACTCTTTCCGCGAAGTCCGCTATTTGCTGGACGCTTGTGTCATAAGTCATCCAATTGCCGATGAAGCGCTTGGAATATTCACTCCAAAATGCGTGGTCCTTTTTGAAAACATCATCGGACAATTCCGGCAGCGGATTGCGGTCAATCTTCATGATGATGCCGAACGGGGTTTCGTAGGGATACATCCAGTCCAACGGGAAGCTTTCCTCGACGAAGAACTCGTTGGTCGGGTTATGGTCAAAAATGACCTTGCAGAGCAGGCCGTTGATCTTCATCACCGAAATCTGGCCGGAGATGGCCATCTGATTGCCCGAAGTTTGAACGCCTTCACCCGGCTGGAGCTGACCGAGCGCGGCCCGGCGTTGAAAGTCTTCGCGATACACGTCAAAACACTGCTGCAAATCTTCCGGCGATGGAATGTAGATTTCCACCGGCGGATAAACGCCCTCGGCCCGGCGCCTGGCCTCGACGTGGGCGCCAAATTTTGTGAACGGCACGTCCAACACATAATAGGCTGCATTGGCGAGGCCATTGACCAGTGTATTGTCCTGACCCAAAGGTATGCCCAGCACGTATTTGATAAATTCCTGGAAGAACGGCGGGTCGTGCTGCGCGCTGCGGAAATATTGCGAGCGGAGGTAGTCCAAATATGTGCCGTCTGCGAGCGCGTTCTGGGTGATGATGTAAACGTCGCGGCGGTCGAATTTTTGATCTTCCTTCGGCTGGCACGAATGCGGGATGAAACTTTCGCAGAAAATGATGTACGTTGGACAAAACCGCCCGGGATCGGTGCCACCAAACAAAATGGCGTTGCGCGTCATCTCAGGATAAATGCCGAATGGCGGCGTGAACATGTCGTGTCCGAACCAATAGCCGAACCAATGATTGCGCTGTTCGCTCTTATACCAGTGGGACAGGCCGGAATAGACCGGCATGATCATGCAAAGGCCAAGCAGGATCAGGACCGGCCCACGATTGCGATAAACGAGCAGCGAGATGATGAAAACAATCGGCATCGCCACCAAAATAAGATTGGCAAAGATGGGAAGGCCGTATTGATCCTTGGCGAAAGACTGGGCGACCAGATGCGGCAACTGGGAAAGGATGGAAAAAGCTCCCCCGCCCGGGCCGACGTAAAGTTTGGCTGCGGCGTCTGCAAGACAATACAAGGCCAGAACTATGGCACCCGCCCCGCCGATCATTCCCCAAAACCGGAATTTGACATAATGCGTGGCCATGTACGCGGCCATCAACGTCAGCCCGTAACCAATCATGATGGCGAACAGCGCGTGTGAGGCGGTGAAGAACACTTCGTTGAGATCCGCTGAAGAGCGGTCCAAACCCACGTTCAGAAGGTTGACCAGAAGCACTGCGAGACAGAAATAGATGGCAGTCAGGCCGGCTATCCAGGAACGTTCCCGCTTCTGCATTTTAAACAAAAACAAAAAAGGCAGCAATCCAATGAACATAAACACCCAGCTGAAGGATTGGGAAAGACCCTGGACCAGATACCAAAGCTGGTTCACAAACCGCATCGGGTCCTGAAAGATGTTCGTTCCCGTGGTCTGCTCATATTGTCCGCGGCTCAATGCATGGAAGAAGCCTTCCACGGTGCGCGGATAACCCCATTGCATGGGTGGAACGGTCATGCCGGAGATCGGTTCATAAAAATAAAACGACACTCCTAGAATCCAGAGAATTCCCATGAAAAGGACGGTTTTCCACTCGGAAAAGATTCCACCGGATTTGAGGCTTAACCAGCCGCCGGCGATGAGCGAGCCAATCCCCACGATGTAGAAAATGGTGGTTTCGATCGAGGTCATGTTGTTGACCGCCGGGATGGCATGGGTGCTCATCGCGTAGAGTACGCCCAGAAAAATGATGCTGTTGCCGAGGAAAAGATCGCGACCGAGACGTGGCTGGACGGCGGCGATGGCGACTTCAACACCCATTGCGCTCAACAGCAACGTTTGGTGGATCGTCGCGCAAATGCCATAGAAAAGCATCGCCAGATAGAGGTAACGTTTTTGATGCGGGGCGTACATCCAGCGCATCAACATCAGCAGCACCAGGATGAGCCAAGGCACGGCAAACAGTGAAATACGATTGATGACGACCGCTTCGCTCCACACATAGACATCCAGCCCTACCATCATGCCCGCGACAAAACCTGAGACAATGCAGATGGCGGTTTCCCAGTTGCGGGTGATGCTTTTCAATTCTTCAATGCCTTCGATGAGCATGCTGCTTCCGCGCGAAACCATCAGGGCAACCATCCCGCAACCCATCGCCATGGCAAACGATTCCCCCACCTCCACGCGCCAGGCGACGTTGCCCATCGGCAGGATGGCCGTCCAAAACCAGCTGTATATCGCCCAGAACGGATAGCCGGGCGGGTGCGGAATGCCCGCATAGAATGAGCCTGTGCAGAGTTCGCCGGAATCCTCCAAAGTCAGTTCCGGAGCCAGCGTCAGCAGATAAATGGTCCACACCACCACGAAGACGATGCCCATGATGATCCAGTCAATTCTGCGAAAGAGCGGGGCCACGGGCGGCGGTGGAGGCAATTTGCCGGTGGACGCCGGCTTGGCAATCTTGCCCTTGCCGTTGGTCGGTTTTGGTTTTTCCATTTTTTGGTGTTAGTCGTTCGGTTTGGTGAACGGCATGAAACCCATACTAGGAGAGGAAGCGCCGCCGTTTGTCCAATCAAAAGTGACGCCGGACAGACGGTTTTGCACATTTTGGGAACCGTCCGACGCATACGCGGCACAACTCTGATTGCTCAAAATCATGGACATCATCATTCCGTGGCTGCGGGAAACAGCGGGAAGTGCGCTGCTCGAATTAAGAACCAGCACGGTGAACAACGCGCAAGCGGTCACCGGTGCAAACCAGCCCAGAAAGGCCGCGTTCCCCGGTGCGCCGGGCCGTGCGGAAAAAATGCGCCGCTTAAGTCCCGCCGACGGGCGGCGCGGCTGCCAGGAACGCAACTGGGTCTCCGGCAAGTTCATCTCTTTCATAAGCTGTTCCTTCCATTTGGTATTTTATCTTTTGCAAACCATAGCGGTATCGGCCCGCGATGGTGTTGGGCGAGGACTCCAGCAATTGGCCGATCTCCTCGAAGGTGAACCGGTGCCAGATTTTCAGCACAATTACCTCGCGCTGTTCCGCCGGCAATCTGGCCAGACACCTCATCGCCGCAGTCTCCGCCGGATTTTCCCCCGCGGATTTTTCAAACCACCGACGCGATTCCAGCTCGCGCGTCAGCCGCCGCCAAAGCGACCGCTGGTAATTCAGCGCGTGGTTCCGGAAACTGCGCACGCAGTAGTGTTCCACCCGCAACGGCGGTTGCGGCCTTTGCATCAGCGACAGGAAGGTTTCCTGCAACACGTCCTCCGCCTCGGCATGGCTCAAACCCAGCGCGCGGCCATAGAGTATCAACTCCGCCGCCTTCGTTTCGTAGAGCTTTTCGCTCCAATCCGATGATTCGTCTTCGTTCACGGTTTCATTCCATAGACACCGCCGTTGCGGATTTTGTATAAATTTTTTGCGGCAGCTGGCATAAGCTGCTCGTTATTCACGATTTACGAGCCGCCGGTGAATTGAAACGGTCGCGTAAATCGTAAATCTAATATCGAAAATTCCTCACCTCCAGCCCAGCCAATGTCCGCCGCGCCAGGTGATGAACGCCAGAACCCACGCGAGCGCGCCCATGTAAAGCCATTGGAACAACGGCCATTTCCAAGAGTTCGTCTCGCGCCGCACCACCGCCACCGTGCTGGCGCATTGCAACGCGAAGACGTAAAACACCATCAACGTGATCGCCAGCAAAGGCGTATAAAGCGGCGAACCGTCCGGCCGTTTTTGCGCGCGCAATGTCTGCGCCAGCGCCTTCTTGCCCGATTCGGAATCGTCACCGCTGCCAACGTTGTAGACCGTGGACATCGTGCTCACGAAAACCTCGCGCGCGGCAAACGACGAAATGATCCCGATGCCCATCTTCCAGTCAAACCCCAGCGGGGCGATGACCGGTTCAATCGCGCGGCCCATCCGCCCGGCAAAACTGTTCCGCAATTGTTCGCCCGCGAGTTCATTTTTCGTCATCGGCGTTGAACCGTTGAACGGTTGAGCCGTCAAGCCAGCCTGAGGCTTTTCCGATTTAACGGTTGAACGGTTGAACGGTTGAACGCTTGTTCTGGGATAAGTCGCCAGAAACCAGAGCAGAATGGTCACGCCCAGAATCACCGTGCCCGCGCGCTTCACGAAAAGTTTCGAGCGGTCCCACATGTGCCGCAGCACGACGCGCAACAGTGGTCGCTTGTAAGGCGGCAACTCCATGATGAGCATCGGGGTTTCGCCCCGGAGCAGCGTTTTTTTGAACAGCCACGCCATCAGCAGCGCCACGACCGTGCCAAGCAGATACATCGCCAGCATCGTCATGCCCTGCAGTTTCAGGAAGCCAAGAATTCTGATGTCGGGAATGCAAGCCGCAATGAGCAGCGTGTAAACCGGCAGCCGCGCCGAACAGCTCATCAGCGGCGCGACCAGGATCGTCACCAGCCGGTCCTTCGGCGTTTCAATCGTGCGCGTGGCCATGATGCCGGGAATTGCGCACGCATACGAACTCAGCATCGGGATGAAACTTTTGCCGTGCAGCCCTACCTTGCTCATCAGCCGGTCCATCAAAAACGCCGCCCGCGCCATGTAGCCGGTGTCCTCCAGGAAGCCGATGAACAAAAACAGCAGCAGGATTTGCGGCAAAAAAACAATCACCGCGCCGACGCCGGCGATGACGCCATTGACCAGCAAATCGTTCAAATCACCGGGCGGAATCAATCTTCCAACCATTGTGCCGGCCCAATCAACAATGGCCTGCAGGGCGTCCATCGGAATTTTGGCGAAAGTGAAAATGCTCTGGAACATCAACGTCATCAGCCCGATGAAAATCAGCGTGCCCCAGATTTTGTGCGTGAGGATGCGATCCAGTTTGTCGCTGAACGTTTCGCCCGGCGGCGCGAATTCGGCGGTGGCGGCCTGCTGGATTTCGGCGACGCGCGCGTAGCGCCATTCGATCGGCGCGCCCCGCCAGTCAATCCGCTGCGCTTCAAGCCGCTTTCGCGCGGCGGCCACGGCGTCCTGGATTTTTTGCGGATAATGCTCCTTGCTGGATGCCAGCGCCTTTTCGTTGCTGAGCAGCAGCAACGCCTCCGCGGTGGCCTGCAAGCGCCGGTCCTTGAAGGTTGCCGCCAGCAAATCGGCCAGCCCGGTCGCTTCAATCCGAAACAATCCGGGCAACTGGCAGAACAATTTCGGTTTTATTTCGGTCTCGCCCTGAAGCGTCGCGATGATTTTCGCGCGCAACTCCGGCACGCCCGCGCCGGAGCTGGCGACAATCGGCATCACCGGCACGCCGAGCGCCTCGGAAAGTTTCTTTTCGTCAATGCGATAACCATTGTTTTCCGCCACGTCCACCATGTTCAACGCGATGATCGTCGGATGGCCCAGCTCGATGACCTGGGTGGTGTAATAAAGATTTCGTTGCAGGTTTGAGCCGTCCACGACGACCACGATCAAATCCGGCGGCGGCAGTTCCGGCAGCCGATGGAGCAGCACGTCGCGCGAAATCTGCTCGTCAAGTGAATTGGGACTCAAGCTATACGTGCCGGGCAAATCGAGAACGCGGATGTTCATTTTGTCCGGCGCGCCGAGCAACCGGCCTTCCTTGCGCTCGACGGTCACGCCGGCGTAATTGCCGACCTTTGCGCGCAGCCCCGTCAGCGTGTTGAACAACGTCGTCTTGCCGGAGTTCGGATTTCCGGTGAGGATGAGATAAGGGCGGCGGGTGACCGGGCCCCGGCCGGTTTCCGGTGGTGGAAACGCTGCATCCCCTTTGCTCGGAGTTGACTCGGATGAATCCATTTTTGCCTGGCGGGTTTGGGGTGAATTCCTGCCACCCGTCACTTGTTGACCGCCACTTTGACCAGAATCCGCTCGGCCTCGTTTTTGCGGAGCGTGAGATTATAGCCGCGGACCTTGATTTCAACCGGGTCGCCGAGCGGGGCGAAGCGGACGAGTTCGACCGTGGTGCCCACGAGCAATCCCATTTCCATCAGGCGCGGGCGGCTTTCGGGCGGGAGATTGATTTCGGCAACCGTTGCCGTCGTGCCCACGGCAACCGAACTGAGCGGCTGGGGAGCGGCAACCATAAAAATTTCAAGCGGCGGCGGATGAGGGCAACGGCTCGACCAGGATCGCCCGGGCCAGTTTTTCGCTCAAGGCCAGGCGCGCATTGCAAACCTGGCAGATGACGTTGGTTTCGCTGCTCACCAGTTTGACTCGTTGTTCCTCGCCAAGGCCGAGTTCGCGCAGCCGGTCACGCACTTCAGGCGACGCGACCAGTTCCTTGATGCAAACGGTGGTGCCGGCCTTGACCCGGCTCAGCGGGCAAACCACTGGTCCGGCGCACTCACCTTCGATGACTTTATACGCTGCGGCCCTTTTGTTCACTTGTGGGCAAGATAGGTTAAGGCAGTTGGCGTAGCAAGCGGGTTTTTGGCGCGTTTTTTGCATTTTTTGTTTCGCGCAACCCCCGTTTTAGGCAGGATGCGGGCGGAAATCCGAAGCCCAAATGTATCGCGGGAAAAAAATTGTCGTGGTCATGCCGGCGTATAACGCCGCGCAAACGCTGCGCCAGACTTATGCCGAGGTGCGCGAGCAGGGGATCGTGGACGAAATCATTCTGGTGGACGACCGCAGCCGCGACGACACGGTGGCCGTGGCGCGCTCGCTTGAGGGGATGCAGGTTTACCTGCACAAGGAAAACACGGGCTATGGCGGCAATCAAAAGACGTGTTACCGGCTCGCGCTGGGAATGGGCGCGGACATCGTCGTCATGCTGCACCCGGATTATCAATACACGCCGAAGCTGATTCCGGCGATGGCCTCGATCATCGCCAACGGCCTGCATCCTTGCGTGCTGGGCAGCCGCATTCTGGGCGGCTACGCGCTGCGGGGCGGGATGCCGTTTTGGAAATACACCTCAAACCGCTTCCTGACCCTCGCCGAAAATATCTTGTTCGGCGCGAAGCTTTCGGAATACCACACCGGCTATCGGGCGTTCTCACGCGAAATCCTGGAAGCGCTCCCACTGGCCGTGAACTCCGACGACTTTGTCTTCGACAACCAGATGCTCGCACAAATTCTCTGGCACGGGTTCACGATAGGCGAGGTGAGCTGCCCGACGAAATATTTCCCCGAGGCGTCCTCGATCAATTTCCGCCGGAGCTTGAAATATGGCTTTGGGTGCCTGGGCACGGCGCTCGCGTTCCGGCTGGCGAAAATGGGAATCTGGAAATCGAAACGGTTTACGCGGTGCGGTTGAGCGCGACGGACAAACGGGATTTCTTGCGGTTGGCGGAGGAACGATGCACCACGCCGGACTTGACAGCCTTGTCGAAGGCCGAGTTGACGCCGGGCAGCAGTTTGGCGGCATCATCCTTTTTGCCCGAGACCAGCAGGGCCCGGTAATTTTTTTCGAGGCGGCGCAGGCGTGATTTGACACTGAGGTTGTGCATGTGCTTGCGCTGGCTGTTGCGCATCCGGCGTTCGGCAGACGTTGTATTCGGCATATTTCGTTTCGATTAAAAGACTGGCAAAATAGTCAAATCGGGGCCAATGTCAATGATGAAAGCCGCTCATTCCAAGGCTTTTGAACTGGAAAGACAGGCGTTTTTGGCGGCATTACTGGCACTGCGACTGCTGCATTTTGCCAAATGATTCAAAAGCGGGATAGCGGGAAATGATGAATAAACCGTTGTACATCCTCCATCTGGAAGACGAGCCGGATTTTGCCGAGTTGGTCCGTTCCATGATTGAGCAGGACAATCTGGATGCGGAAGTGACGCAGATAAAAACGCGCGACGAATTGGAGGCGGCCCTGGCCGCCAAATCGTTCGACATTATTCTTTCGGATTATCATCTGCCATCGTTCACCGGTTTGGACGCGCTGGCCATCGCGAGGAAAAAATGCCCGCATACGCCGTTCATTCTCATTTCCGGCACCATCGGCGAGCAGGCGGCGATCGAGAGTTTGAAGGCCGGCGCGACGGATTACATCCTCAAACAGCAGCCGGAACGGCTGGCATCGGCCATCCGCCGCGCCGTGCAGGAAGCCGGTGAGCGCGCCAAGCGGCGCGAGGCCGAGACCGCACTGGTCCGGCGTGAAAGGTATTTCCGCACGCTCACGGAAAAATCACTGGATGTTCTTTCCATTTTAAGCGAGCAGGGAAACTTTCTTTACGTCAGCCCTTCCATCGAGAATGTCCTGGGGTACACGCCGGAGGAATTGCGCGGGCAAAATGCCTTTGCGCACACCCATTCCGAGGATTTGGCGCGTGCGCAGGAGGCGCTCCAATCCGCGATTGATCATCCGGAAAGCACGTTCAAAATCCAACTGCGTTATCAAAAAAAGGACGGTGAATGGCGGCAACTGGAAACCATCGGCCAGAACCGCCTTCAGGACCCGGAAATGGCCGGCATCGTGATCAATTCGCGCGACGTGACCGACCGCTGGCGTGCGGAGGAGGACGTGCGCACCAGTGAAAAACAATACCGCCTGCTCTTTCAAGGCAATCCCAACCCGATGTGGGTCTTCGACCTGGAAACGCTGGCATTTTTGGAAGTCAACGAAGCGGCGACCAAACACTACGGTTATTCGCGCGAGGAGTTCCTGACGATGACGGTCGGGGACATTCGGCCGCCGGAGAAGAATGTTCCTCCCAAAAGCGTGGCGTTGAACACCGCCGACCACAGCCACCTCATGCGGCATCGTCGCAAGGACGGGAGTCTCATTGACGTGCAGGTCATCTGGAGCCCGATCGCTTTCGGCAACCATTCTGCCGCCCTGGCGTTGGCCGCCGATGTGACCGAACGCCGCCGTGTGGAACACCGCAACGCGATTTTTTCCAAACTCAGCCACTACCTCAGTTCAGCCACCACGGCGCCCGAAGCGGCAAGAATTATTTGCGAGGCCGCCGATGCCTTGTTCAAATGGGACGGCTTTGCCCTTGATTTGTATTCCGCCGAGAAAGACGAGGTATTCTCGCTCCTCAACATAACCACGATTGAACACCGGCGCGTCGAAATTCCCTCGTCTCCCCAGCCCAAGACCGCCAATGCCCTCATCCGGCGCATCGTGAAGAAAGGCGCGGAAAAATTGTCGCCCGCCCAGGAGAAGGAGTATTCCGCCTCCACGATGGTCGCCCCCATTCGCAAGGGCGAGCGCGTCATCGGCCTGCTGCTGATTCAAAACCACGTGCCCGGTGCCTACACGGAACGCGATTTGGAAACGCTCCAGACCCTCGCCGACCAATGCGGTGGCGCACTGGAACGCCTCCGCGCCGAACAGGACCTGCGTGAAAGTCAGCGGCGGTTCCGGGATCTGTTTGAAAATTCACCCGACGCGATTTTTGTGGAAGACCTGGCTGGCGAGGTGCTGGATGTGAACATGGCCGCGTGCGCGCTGCACGGCGTCAAGCGGGAGCAACTGGTCGGCAAGAACGCTTTGAATAATTTGATCCCTCCGTCCCGTCGCGATGAAGCGCGGCGCGATTTTCAAAAACTGGCCAGCGGCGAACTGTTCTGGGTGGAAGGTGAAAGTGAAACCGCCGACGGGCGCGCCGTGCCGGTGGAGGTTCGCGCCAGCCGCATTGAATATGCCGGCAAACCCGCCTTGCTCCTCCACGTGCGCGATGTCACCGAGCGCCGCGCGGCGGAAGCCGCCCTCCGCAGCTCCGAAACCCTGTTCCGGTCCGTGTGGGAAAATTCCGCCGATGGAATGCGGCTGACCGATGAGAACGGCGTCATTGTTGCGGTCAACGGCGCCTTCTGCGAACTGGTTGGCCTGAGCCAGGGTGAATTGGAAGGCAAACCGTTCACAGCAATTTACGCCGGATCCGACGAGCGGGAAAGAATGCTGTCGCAATATCGCGAACGTTTCAGCAGTCATGCCGTAGAACGCAAGCGGGAGCGCAGTTACAAGCTGCACAATGGCCACGAAATTATTTTTGAAATCGCCGATTCGCTTGTCGAGTTGCGCGGCAAACCGCTCCTGTTGCTCAGCTTGTTCCGCGATGTCACGACGCAGCGGCGTTTGCAGGAGCAACTGCGCCAGTCGCAAAAGATGGAGGCCATTGGCCAGCTCGCCGGCGGCGTCGCGCACGATTTCAACAATATCCTCACCGTCATTCACGGCCACGCCTCGCTGCTCCAGGCATCCCAGCTCGACAAAACGGCTGCCCGTTCAGCCCAGCAAATCGGCCAGGCCGCCGAACGCGCCGCCGGCCTCACGCGGCAATTGCTCACGTTCAGCCGCCGCCAGCTAATCCAGCCCAAACGTTTGGACATGAACAAGATCATCGGCAACATGAGCGACATGCTGGGTCGGATGTTGGGCGAAGACGTGACGTTGCGCCTGAATTATTGTCCATCGCCCGCAACGGTCGAGGCCGATGCCGGCATGATGGAGCAGGTTCTGCTCAATCTCGCCGTCAACGCCCGCGACGCCATGCCGCGCGGCGGCCAGCTCGCGGTGCGCGTTGCCATCGTGGATTTGGACCAGGAGCACGTGCAGCAGCATCCCGAAGCGCGCACGGGCCGGTTTGTCTGCATCAGCAAAACCGACACCGGCAGCGGCATCCCGGCCGAATATCTCCCGCGCATTTTCGAACCGTTTTTCACCACCAAGGAGGTCGGCAAGGGCACCGGCCTCGGCCTGGCCACCGTTTATGGCATCGTCAAACAGCATCAGGGTTGGATCGAAGTCGAAAGCGAACTCGGGAAAGGCAGCACGTTCCGCATTTACATTCCCTATATCGGCGTGCAACAGCCCGAGGCGGAAAAACCGACGACCCAAATCACCATTCGCGGCGGCACTGAAACCATTCTACTGGTGGAGGACGAAAAGGCCGTCCGCGAACTCGTCGCCCGCGTCCTTGAGAAACATGGCTACAAGGTCTTGCAGGCCGCCAACGGTGTGGAGGCGGTTGAAGTTTGGCGCGAACACAAGAACGATATCGCCCTCCTTCTCACCGACCTCGTGATGCCCCAAAACATGAATGGCCGCGAACTCGCCGAAAAGTTGTGGGCCGACCGCGCCGACCTGAAGGTCATTTTCAGCAGCGGTTACAGCGCCGACATCGTGGGCAAGGATTTCCGGCTCGAGCCGGAATTGAATTATTTGCAAAAACCCTACCAGCCGCAAACGCTCATTCTGGCTGTGCGACGCTGCCTTGACGGAAAGCGAACTGAAAACGGCCAGGCACACGGTCCCGCGAGCCATCAGCCCGCGGAGATCAAAAATTAGGGGATGAAACCGCCCCCGGGCGTTATCATTTTCCGCCTTTCATCAGCCGGCCTCCATCCTCTATTCTCGCGGCATGATAATCGCGCCCTCGCTGCTCGCCGCCGACTACACCCGCTTTGGCAAGGAAGTCGAGCGCGTCAGCCGTTCGGGCGCCGACTGGCTGCACCTCGACATCATGGACGGCCATTTCGTGCCGAACATTTCCTTCGGTCCCGGACTGGTCCGGGCGGTCCACCCGCTGACCAAACTGTTCTTCGATGTGCATCTCATGTGCTCCCAGCCTGGGATTCTCCTTCAACCCTTTGCCGAGGCCGGCGCGGATGAAATCATCGTTCACGTCGAACTGGGCGGGCAGGTCACGCCGCTGCTGTGGAAAATCAAATCGCTCGGCAAAAAAGTCGGCCTCGCCATCAACCCGCCCACGGCCATCACCGAAATCCAGCCATACCTCGACAAGATTGATTTGCTGCTGGTGATGACCGTCAATCCCGGCTTCGGCGGACAGGGATTCATCCACGAAACACTGCCAAAAATCCAGCAGGCCGAGGCGTGGCGTCGTGAAAGGAAACTGCCGTATCGCATCAGCGTGGATGGTGGTATCAATTACCAGACCGCCGCTGAATGCGCGCGCGCCGGTGCGGACACGTTTGTGAGCGGCACGACCTTGTTTGCCGCGCACAACCTCAAAGCTGCCGTGAAAAAAATGCGGAAAATTGTCAATGCCAGCGACCCGGCACTGGCGGATCTTGCGGTTTGATTTCGAAGACGCAGGCATCCGGCGGCGGACTTTGAAGGGAAGTGTCGCACTGAACGGTCTCATATTTCGCCTGTCCAACCTTAAGCGCTCCTTTTGGAAATTCAGTTTGGACGATTTCCGGGAGCATTATCTGCTTGTTCCCGTCTGACCCATTATGAAAATGACCATCGCAATTTATGGCACAGCAATCATGCTGCTGACTGCGAACTTCACCGCCCGCGCCGGTATTATTGCCGGCCCGATCACCAATCCCGCCAACGGGCATGAATATTACCTGCTCACGCCAGACACCTGGACGGCTTCCGAAGCACAAGGCGAACAACTCGGCGGCACACTGGTCGTCATCAATAATGCCGCTGAAGACGAATGGGTCTTTTCGGAATTCAGCTCTTACGGCGGCACGAATCGCAACCTGTGGATCGGGCTGCGCCGGCAATGGCAGGGCGGTCCTTTTGCCTGGGTCACGGACGAAAAACCGGGTTATGCCAATTGGCATCCGGGGCAACCGGACAACACTGGCGGCGTCGAGAATTGCGTTCATATATGGACCCGAAATTCCGACCATCCGAACTCATGGAATGATTTGGCTGACAATTGGTCTTCAGGTGATGACACTCCTTGTGGTGTTGTCGAGGTGCCGGGAAAATCAAACGAGAAAGCCCTCACCGGGCAGGAAAAATCCATGGTCGGCACCTGGTACAACAATGGCGACCCCGACCAGCCGTGTTGTATTGCCAGCACGGTCAACTTGTTGTTTGCGATTGACCAGAACAAGGATGCCAGCCGCGTCATTTATACAACGGAAGGCTTTCTCTTTTTTCCCAAATGGAAACAACACGCGGAAATCGTCGAAGACAAAATTCTCTGGAGCAGGGGAAATTGGTGGTCGCGCAAACCGGTGGACTTCGGGAAAAAGGAAACAACTGCGGACAAAAACACGGAACTCAAATCCGACGACCCGCAGAAATAAAGCGACCCTCATTAATCACCGGGGTTCTGGCAGGGCCAATTAGTTTGCTCGCCCGCCATCGCCGGTAATGAATTTCACCGTTAATTAAGGAGAATGCCCCGTCGGCGTGCCAAATTCAGGCGCGCCAATATGCCGTCTCTCCCGGTTTGACGCGCCGGATTCATAACGGTAACTTTTTACTATGATTGATGTCGCCAACAATCCTGCGCCGGCTTTGGACGACTTGCGGGTCCGCTCGGCCATGCCACCTTCGCGGTTCGAGCCGTTGGCGAAGGAAATTTTCACGCTCAAAAAGCAGCTCAATGCCGTCATCCTCGCGCACAATTACCAGGTGCCCGAAATCCAGGACGTGGCGGATTACGTCGGCGATTCCCTCGGCCTGTCGCAACAGGCGGCGAAGACGAGCGCGGACGTGATCGTCTTCTGCGGCGTGCATTTCATGGCCGAGACGGCCAAGATTTTAAACCCGAACAAAATCGTCGTGCTGCCGGACAAGGACGCGGGTTGTTCGCTGGAAGAAAGCTGCCCCGCCGGCAAGCTCGCCGAATTGCAGGCGACGAACCCGAATTTCTGGACCATCGCCTACATCAATTGCAGCGCCGCGGTGAAGGCGCTGACCGATGTGATTTGCACCAGCGGCAACGCGGTGAAAATCGTCGAGGCCGCGCCGAAGGACAAGGACATTCTGTTCGTCCCGGACGAAAACCTGGGAGCGTGGGTGATGGAACAGACCGGCCGCCCGATGACCTTGTGGAAGGGCAATTGTTACGCGCACGTTGAGTTCCGGCGCGATCAGGTTCTGAAACTGCGCGCGCAGTTTCCGGATGCGAAAGTGGTGGTTCATCCCGAAAGCCTGCGCGAGGTGCGCGATCTGGCGGACGCGGTTTGTTCGACGGAGAGGATGATTTCCTATTGCAAGACGAGTCCGGCCAGGCAATTCGTCATCGTGACGGAGTCGGGCATCATCCACCGGATGCAGAAGGAATGTCCGGGCAAGGAATTTCTGTGCGCGCCGGTGTTTGACGTGATGCGGATGCCGACGGACAACTGCCGTTGCAGCGAGTGCAAATACATGAAGTTAAACACATTGGAAAAGGTGCGCGACTGCATGAAAAACCTCGCCCCGCAAATCGAATTGCCGGTGCAAATTTTGAAGCGCGCGCGACTGCCGATTGAACGGATGCTGGAGATTTCGGCAAGACCGGCCTAATCGGGGCTGTCCGCGTTTGTCACCGCAACTTTACCGCGCCGACATTTGTTCGACACGGATTCAGTCCAGTCTCTCACCCGCCTGGCATTCTCAAGGAGGGAAAGTTACGCAAGTCCAGTTCGCCACCGGCAGCGCTCCACCCGAAGCGCTGCCACTTTTTTTTGTCCAATCCAAAGCTGCTTTGAGAAAAATCGCTGGGAAATGTGAGAACAAAAAAACGGCCTCCGTTTCCAGAGGCCGCTTGCAAAGATGATGATTGGATTTCTTACGACCGCGCGGCTGGTTTCTTGGCCGCCTGATCCAGAATCGTGTCGAGCACGCTCTTCGGCACCTGCTCGAATGTGAACGGTTCCATCGAATACGATGCGCGGCCTTTCGACAGTGAACGGATGGCCGTCGCGTAACCGAACATTTCGGCCAGCGGCACCTGCGCATTCAAGATCGTCTGGCCCAGTTTGGCTTCAATATTGACGATGTGGCCGCGGCGGCGGTTGATGTCGCCGAGCAAATCGCCCTGATATTCGTCGGGCGTGGTGACTTCGACCTTCATGATCGGCTCGAGCAAAATCGGGTGCGCCTTCTTGAACGCGTCTTTCAACGCGAAAATGCCGGCCATCTTGAACGCCAGTTCGTTCGAGTCCACCTCGTGGAACGTGCCGTCCGTGACCTGCACCTTTACGTCAATGACCTGGTAACCCGCGTAAACGCCGCCCTTGATGGCTTCCTCGATGCCGTCAATGACCGCCGGGATGTATTCCTTCGGAATCGCGCCGCCGACAATCTTGTTTTCGATCTCGATGCCCTTGCCCTTTTCATTCGGCTGAATCTGGACGCAGGCGTGGCCGTATTGACCGCGGCCGCCGGACTGGCGGATGAACTTGCCTTCGCCATCGGCGGGCTTGGTGATGGTTTCGCGATAGGCGATTTGCGGTGCGCCGGTGTTGGCGTCCACCTTGAACTCGCGCTTGAGACGGTCGCAAATGATTTCCAGATGCAATTCGCCCATGCCCGCGATGATGAGCTGGCCGGTTTCCTGGTTGGTAAAGCAGCGGAACGTCGGGTCTTCCTCCGCCAGCCGTTGCAGGCCTTCGGACATCTTGTCGCGGTCGGCGCGTGTTTTCGGCTCGACGGCCATGCTGATGACCGGTTCGGGGAACGTCGGCGGTTCGAGCGTCACGTCGAAATCCTCGTC
Source organism: uncultured Verrucomicrobiae bacterium (assembly GCA_963764175.1). Taxonomy (GTDB): domain Bacteria; phylum Verrucomicrobiota; class Verrucomicrobiia; order Limisphaerales; family UBA11358; genus UBA11358. The sequence goes on from CAVXRE010000019.1 coordinate 102,254, forward strand.
GCACAGCGTGTCGCCGGTGGTGATGTTGCGCAGGCCGACCAGCGCGGCAATATCGCCGGCGTTGACCTGGGTGATGTCCTTGCGTTCGCTGCCTTGAATGATCATCAGGCGGCTGACGCGGTCGCGCTTGCGCGTGCGCGGGTTGTAAATCATGTCGCCCTTTTCAAGCTGGCCGGAATAAACCCGGAAGAACACCAGCTTGCCCGCGTAAGGGTCGGTCCACAGCTTGAACGCCAGCGAACAAAACTTGTTGCTGTCGCTGGTTTCGACAACCACCTTGTTTTCCGTGCCCAGCTCGATGCCCTCGGCGGGCGGAACGTCAAGCGGTCCCGGCAAATAATCCACCACAGCGTCAATCAGCGGCTGCACGCCTTTTTTCTTGAACGCCGAACCGCAAAGCACCGGCACCAGTTCAATCTTGCACGTCAGCCGCCGGATCGCGGCCTTGAGTTCCTGCGGTGTCACCGGTTTTTCATGCAGCACGAGGTCGGCAATCGCATCGTCCTTGTTTGAAACCGCGTCAATCAATTCCGCGAGCGCGGCCTTGGCGCGTTCCTTGTGCTCGGCGGGAATTTCCTTCACGTCGTAATTCAGGCCTTCGTTGACGACATCGCCCGGCCCCCAAAGAATGGCCTTCTGGTTGACGACATCAATGACGCCTTCAAAATGGTCCTCCGCGCCGATGGGCAGGAAAATCGGATACGCATAGGCCTTGAGCTTGTTGCGCATGTCGTCGAGCGCGTGTTCAAAATTCGCGCCCGTGCGGTCCATCTTGTTGACGAACGCGATGCGCGGAACGTTGTATTTGGTCGCCTGCCGCCAGACGGTCTCGGATTGCGGCTGCACGCCGGCCACGCCGCAGAACACCGCGACCGCGCCGTCGAGCACGCGCATGGAGCGTTCCACCTCGGCTGTGAAGTCCACGTGCCCGGGCGTGTCAATGATGTTGATGCGATGCGGCACGCCGAGGAACGTCTTGTATAATTCGTTTTCGCCGTGCTTGGTCTGCTTCTGCGTCCAGTAGCAGGTGACGGCGGCGGAAGTGATGGTGATGCCGCGTTCGCGCTCCTGCTCCATCCAGTCCGTCACCGTGTTGCCGTCGTCCACGTCGCCGATCTTGTGGATGAGGCCGGTGTAAAACAGGATGCGCTCGGTCGTTGTCGTCTTGCCCGCGTCGATGTGGGCGGCGATGCCGATATTGCGCGTGCGCTCCAGCGTGTATTCACGCTTGGGCGAATTGACTGTTTTTTCGTTTGCTGCCGCTGCTTGCATATCTGAAAAATACTTCTAGAACCTATAAATAACAAAAATGCCCCAACGTTGCAATGGTCGGGGCAGTTTCAAACAAAATCCTACCAGCGGAAATGGGCAAAAGCCTTGTTCGCCTGCGCCATCTTGTGAACATCGTCGCGCTTGCGGATGGCGTTGCCTTGTCCCTGATACGCTTCCAAAATTTCCGCCGCGAGCGCGTCGCGCATGGGCATGCCCTTGCGCGCGTCCGCAAAATCCACAATCCACCGCAGCGCCAGCGAGGCCTGCCGGTCTGACGGCACCTCCAACGGCACCTGATACGTGGCGCCGCCGACCCGGCGCGCCTTGGTCTCGATGCGCGGTTTGGCGTTGTCCACCGCGCGCTGCAGAATTTCCACCGGATTGCTCGCCGGATTTTTTTGCGAAATGCTGTCGAACGCGCCATAGACAATCCGTTGAGCCGTGCTTTTCTTGCCGCACACCATCACGGTGTTCACGAGGCGCGAAACCAGGGCGCTCTGGAACTTTCCGTCTTTGCCGATCGTTCGTCTGGAAGCTTGTCGTCTGCGGGACATATATTTGTTGAATCGTTAAGGTGTTGAACGATCAGGCGGCGGGAGCCGGAGCCGCCGCTGCGGCGGGTGCCGCGGGCTTGGAACCCGGCTTTGGACGTTTCACGCCGTATTTCGAGCGGCTGACGCGGCGCTTTTCCACACCAGCGGCATCGAGCCGGCCGCGAACAATGTGATACCGCACACCGGGCAAATCCTTCACGCGTCCGCCGCGCACCATCACGATCGAGTGCTCCTGCAAATTGTGGCCCTCGTCCGGGATGTAGGCGATGACCTCGAAGCCGTTCGTGAGACGGACCTTGGCGACCTTGCGCATCGCCGAGTTCGGCTTCTTGGGCGTGCGCGTCATGACCTGGATGCACACGCCGCGTCGAAACGGCGAGTTTTCCAAGGCGGGGGACTTGGACTTGTATTTTACTTTGCTCCGGCCCTTGCGGACCAATTGATTAATTGTCGGCATTTCGTCTCAAAAAATGGAACGCAGAATATAGCAAATAAACCACCCGTTGCAACAACAATTTCGGCCATTTGACGAAACCACGAATCCCGCGGTTTGACACGGATTTAAGCCCGCAGCCATTGTGCGTAAATTGGTGTGGGAGGGTTTCTTCTGGGGCTTTGTTGTTGAAATTTTCTGCGTCATCCGCGGACAAAAAGAAAAAGGGCGCCTGACTTTCATCAGACGCCCTTCGTGAAGCGATTGTCTGGCGTTTATGCCAGCAGCGGGTTTTCAGCCGCCGCGGGCTGTTCGACCGGCTCCGGCACGTCTTCGATCTCGACGAGCATCTTGAGATGCGCCTTGCGGTGCATGTCAAAGCCGGTGCCCGCCGGAATGATGTGGCCCATGATGACATTTTCCTTGAAGCCGCGCAGCGAATCCACGCGCGACCGCGTGGACGCCTCGGTGAGCACGCGGGTCGTGTCCTGGAACGACGCGGCGCTGAGGAAGCTGTCGGTTTCGAGCGACGCCTTGGTGATGCCCAGCAGCACCGGCGTGGCTTCCGCCGGTTTGCCGCCCATCTTCTCGACGCGTTCGTTTTCGTCTTCGAAGTCCAGCTTGTCAATTTGTTCGCCCCAGAGGAACTGGGTGTCGCCCGGCTCGGTGATGCGGACCTTGCGGAGCATCTGGCGGACGATGATTTCGATGTGCTTGTCGTTGATGGTGACGCCCTGAAGGCGATAGACCTCCTGCACTTCGCTGACGAGGTGCTCCTGCAATTCCTGCGGGCCGCAAACGTCGAGGATTTCGTGCGGGTCAATCGGGCCTTCGGTCAATTGCTGGCCTTTCTTGACGAAATCGCCCTTGAAGACGATGACGTGTTTGCCGATGGGGATGAGGTGTTCCTCTTCCGCCTGTGTCTGGGTGTCTTTGATGAGAATGCAGCGTTTGCCGCGCACGCTTGCGCCAAAATCCACCACGCCGTCAATCTTGGAAATTTCCGCGGCATCTTTCGGACGGCGCGCCTCGAAGAGTTCGGCCACGCGCGGGAGACCGCCGGTGATGTCCTTGGTCTTGGACTGTTTGCGGGGCGTCTTGGCCAGCAGCGTGCCGGGAACGATTTTGTCGCCTTCGCTCACGACAACGTGCGCGCCGGACGGGATGGGATAATTGGCCACGATTTCGCCGGCGTCATCGCTGATGGTGATTTGCGGGTGCAAATCCTCCTTGTGCTCGATGACAACCATGGCTTCCTGGCCGGTGGTTTCATCCGTTTCCTGCTTCATCGTCACGCCTTCGATGATGTCGTGGAACTTCACCTTGCCGGCCTTTTCGGAAAGAATCGGCACGTTGTATGGGTCCCACTGCACGAAGGTGTCGCCTTTTTTGATTTTGGCGCCGTCCTTGAACGAAATGACCGCGCCGATGACGATATTGTGATTTTCCAGTTCACGGCCGTCATCACCGAGGATGGCCACCGAGCCATTTTTATTGAGCACGATGTTATTGCCGTCCTCCAGCTCGACGTAGCGGAGTTCGTTGTAATGAATCGTGCCGTCGTGCTTGGTCTTGATTTGCGGAATCTTGAACACCTGCGCCGCCGTGCCACCGATGTGGAACGTACGCATCGTCAACTGTGTGCCAGGCTCGCCAATGGATTGCGCGGCGATGATGCCGACGGCCTCGCCGAGCTTGACGGGGGCGCCGGTGGCGAGGTTGCGACCGTAGCAATGGATACAAACGCCGTGCTTGCTTTCGCAGGTGAGCACGGAGCGGATGCGCAAGCGGTCCAGGCTCGCGGCTTCAATGCGCTTGGCCTTGTCCTCGTCAATTTCCTCGTTGGCGCGGATGAGCATTTCCTTCGGGTTCGTCGGATTGGCGATGTCGTCGCAGGCGAACCGGCCCACGAGACGGTCGCCGAGCTTGACGACTTCGTCCTCACCTTCATAAACCGCCGAGACCCAGATGCCGTTGCCGGTGCCGCAATCTTCCTCCTGGATGATGACGTCCTGCGCCACGTCCACGAGCTTGCGGGTCATGTAACCGGAGTCGGCGGTCTTGAGCGCGGTGTCGGCCAGACCCTTGCGGGCGCCGTGCGTGGAGATGAAATATTCGAGCACGGTGAGGCCCTCGCGGAAGTTTGCGAGAATCGGTTTCTCGATGATGTCGCCGCTGGGCTTGGCCATGAGGCCGCGCACGCCGGCGAGCTGGCGCACCTGCTGGCGGTTGCCGCGCGCGCCGGAATCCACCATCAGATAAACGGGGTTGTACTCCTTCTTGCCCTGGTTCTGCTCCAGCGTCTTGAACATGACGTTCGAAATCATGTCGGTGCAATGCGTCCAGATGTCGACGATTTTGTTGTAGCGTTCGCCGGGCGTGATGACGCCCTTGCGATACTGCTTCTCAACTTCCTTGATCTGCTTCTGCGCAGCGTCAATTTCCTGGTCCTTTTCCTTCGGAATGATCATGTCGTCAATGCCGATGGAGCAGCCGGACTTGGTCGCTTCGCGGAAGCCGAGTTCCTTGAGCTTGTCGAGCATGGTCACGGTTTTTTCGTGACCGGCAAACTTGTAGCACTTCCAGATCAAATCGCCGAGTTCGGACTTTTTGACCGGTTTGTTGGGGAAACCCAGCTCGGACGGCCAGATTTCGCTGAATATGACGCGGCCCACGGTCGTCTCGGTGATTTTTTTGCTGGCGTCGCCGAAAATCACTTTTCTGCCGAAATCAGGATTCGACAGGCGGATGCGGTCGTGCGTCTTCAACGCGCCATCTTCATAGGCGAACAACACTTCCTCCTTCGAGCCGAAGAGCGGAAGTTTGCGCGAGTCAGCCGGCGCGGGCGTGCGCGGTTCGGCCGTGAGATAATAACAACCAAGCGTGATGTCCTGTGTCGGCGTGATGATGGGTTTGCCGGACGACGGGCTGAAGATGTTGTTCGGCGCCATCATCAACAGGCGCGCCTCCATTTGCGCCTCGACGGAGAGCGGCACGTGCACGGCCATCTGGTCGCCGTCGAAGTCGGCATTGTAAGCGGTGCAGACGAGCGGATGGATGCGGATGGCCTCGCCTTCAATCAACAGCGGCTCGAACGCCTGCACGGACAGACGGTGCAGCGTCGGCGCGCGGTTGAGGAGCACCGGATGGCCCTTTGTGACCTCTTCCAAAACATCCCAGACTTCCTTTGTCTGGCGTTCGATCATCTTCTTGGCCGAACGAACGGTGTGAACGTAGCCGAGTTCCTTCAGGCGGCGGATGATGAACGGCTCGAACAGCACGAGCGCCATTTTCTTGGGCAGACCGCACTGGTGCAGCTTGAGTTCGGGGCCGATGACGATGACGGAGCGGCCGGAGTAATCCACGCGCTTGCCGAGCAAATTCTGGCGGAAACGTCCGCCCTTGCCCTTGAGCATGTCGGAGAGCGATTTGAGCGAGCGATTGCCCGCACCGGTGACCGGACGGCCATGACGGCCGTTGTCAAACAGGGCGTCCACCGCCTCCTGCAACATGCGTTTTTCGTTGCGGATGATGACTTCAGGCGTCTTGAGCTGGAGCAGTGTCTTGAGCCGGTTGTTCCGGTTGATGACGCGGCGATAGAGGTCGTTCAAATCGGAAGTGGCAAAGCGTCCGCCTTCGAGCGGCACGAGCGGGCGCAGGTCCGGAGGAATCACCGGCAGCACCGTGAGAATCATCCATTCCGGGCGGCTCTTGGAAACCTGCAAACCCTGGAGCAGCTTGATCCGCTTCGCCAGTTTCTTGCGGATTTGCTTGCTCTTGGTTTCGGTCATGGCCTGCTGCAATTGCTCGGTTTGTTTGGCCAGATCCACCAAGGCCAGGGCGTCGCGCACGGCTTCCGCGCCCATCTTGGCAACGAACGCGTCCGCACCGTAGGTCTCGCGGGCTTCGCGATATTCGTGCTCGTTGAGCAGTTGATTTTGCTTCAGCGCCGTGTTGCCCGGGTCAATGACCATGTAATCCTCGTAATAAATCACGCGCTCGAGATTGCGCGCGGTCACGTCGAGCACCAGCCCGATGCGCGAGGGCATGCACTTGAAAAACCAGATGTGTTGAACGGGCACGGCCAGTTCGATGTGCCCCATGCGTTCGCGCCGCACGCGGGCGAGCGTCACCTCGACGCCGCAACGGTCGCAGACGATGCCGCGGTGTTTGATGCGCTTGTATTTGCCGCACGAGCATTCCCAGTCCTTGACCGGGCCGAAAATTCGCTCGCAGAACAAGCCGCCTTTTTCGGGCTTGAACGTGCGGTAATTGATGGTTTCGGGGTTTTTAACCTCCCCTTTGGACCAGGAACGAATGGCTTCCGGCGACGCGACGGAAATCGCGACGTAATCCACCTGATTCACCTTGTCCAGCCCGAGCAATTCCCGGGCGTTTTCTTTGTTGCTGATCATACGCGTTTGGTTTCAGCGAATTTTTTTTGTGACATCTTAAACTGCCGCCAGCGTGGCGGCGGCTTCACCATCGGTTGAATGTTCAATCGGATTCGAATAACCGACCTTCACATCGAGACCGAGCGACTGCATTTCCTTGACGAGCACGTTGAAGGATTCGGGAATGCCGGCCTCCAGCGAGTTGTCGCCCTTGACGATGCTTTCGTAAATGCGCGTGCGGCCCTGCACGTCGTCGGACTTGACGGTGAGCAGTTCCTGCAGCGTGTAGGCTGCGCCGTAGGCTTCCATGGCCCACACTTCCATTTCGCCGAAGCGCTGGCCGCCGTATTGCGCCTTGCCGCCGAGCGGCTGTTGCGTGACGAGCGAATACGGCCCGACCGCGCGGGCGTGAATCTTGTCGGCCACAAGATGGCCGAGCTTCATCATGTAAATGAAACCGACCACGATTTCCTGGTCGAATTGATCGCCGGTGCGTCCGTCGTAAAGGTGCGTCTTGCCGTGTTCGGGCAATCCGGCCTGCTTCAAGTAACCGCGGATGTCCTTTTCCTTGATGCCGTCGAAAACCGGCGTGGCGAGTTTCAAACCGAGAATCTTCGCCGCCCAGCCGAGGTGTGTTTCGAGCACCTGGCCGACGTTCATGCGCGAGGGCACGCCCAGCGGATTCAACACGATGTCCACCGGCGTTCCGTCCGCAAGGAACGGCATGTCTTCTTCCTTCACGATGCGTGCGACGACACCCTTGTTGCCGTGGCGTCCAGCCATCTTGTCGCCGACCGACAGCTTGCGTTTGGACGCAATGTAAACCTTCACCGACTTGACGATGCCGGCCTCGACGCCTTCGCCCGCCTCGGCGCGTTCCATTTCCTCGTCGTATTGCATCTGCAAATCATCGAACTTCTTTTTGAAGCTGCCGATGATTTCGTTGATCTTGTTGCGGATGGGCGACGGATCAATCTCGATGCGGTCATAGACCGTCGCGAGTTTGCGCAGGAGCGTCTTGGTGATTTTGCGGTTGGCCGGGATGATGATTTCGCCGGTCTCGCTGTTCACCACGTCGAGCGGGATTTTTTCGCCAAGCAGGATGTTGCTCAACGCCTCGGTCAACTGGTCGCGCAACTCGTCGGTCTTTTTCTTGTGGTCGTCTTCAATCTGTTTGGAATGGCGTTTTTCCTCGGTGACGTTTGATTTGCCGTTGCGTTCGCCTTCCTTTTTGGACGAAACCTTCACATCCATGACGATGCCGTAGGTGCCGGACGGCACCTTGAGCGAAGTGTCCTTCACGTCGGCGGCCTTCTCGCCGAAAATGGCGCGGAGCAAACGTTCCTCCGGCGCGAGTTCGGTCTCGGATTTGGGCGTGATTTTGCCGACCAATATGTCGCCCGGCCTGACTTCCGCACCCACGCGAATGACGCCATCGGGGCCGAGATTCTTGAGCGCCTCGTCGCCGAGGTTCGGGATGTCACGCGTGATTTCCTCGGGACCGAGTTTCGTGTCGCGCGCGCTGACCTCGAATTCGTCAATGTGTATGCTCGTGAAAACATCATCCTTCACGATTCTTTCGCTGATGAGAATGGCGTCCTCGAAATTGTAGCCGTTCCACGGCATGAAGGCGACGAGCACATTGCGGCCCAGCGCGAGTTCGCCGTCCCTTGTGCAGGGGCCGTCGGCGATGATCTGGCCTTTCCGCACGTGATCACCCTTGTCCACCAGGATTTTCTGGTTGATGCACGTCGCGGCGTTGGAACGCATGAACTTGCGGATGGGATAAACCCAGACGCCCTTTTCGGGGTCGTGTTTGATTTTCTTTTTCGTCTCGGGCAGTTTGCCATCTTCGGTGATGACCACCTGGTCGCCGTTGACGGAGGCGACCTTGCCGCCCTCCTCCGCGACGGCCACGGCGCGCGAGTCCCGGGCCACGCGGTCTTCGAGACCGGTGGCAACGAGCGGCGCCTCGGTCACGAGCAGGGGCACGGCCTGCCGTTGCATGTTGGAACCCATCAATGCGCGGTTGGCGTCGTCGTGCTCCAAAAACGGAATCAGCGACGCGGCAATGGACACCAGTTGTTTCGGCGAAACGTCCATGTAATCCACGCGCGCCGGTTCGACGTCAATGAAGTCGGTCCGGGCGCGGCAAACGACACGGTCGGTCAGGAATTTGCCCTTGTCGTCAACCGGCGAGTTCGCCTGCGCGATAATGAACTGCTCCTCGCGGTCGGCGGTCAGGAAATCAATTTTCTCGGTGAGCCTGCCGTTCTCGACCTTGCGATAAGGCGTTTCAAGGAAGCCGAAATCGTTGATGCGGGCAAACGTCGCCAGTGACGCAATCAAACCGATGTTCGGGCCTTCCGGCGTTTCAATCGGGCAAATGCGGCCGTAGTGCGACGGATGCACGTCGCGGACCTCGAAGCCCGCGCGGTCACGGGACAAGCCGCCCGGCCCGAGCGCGGACAGGCGGCGCTTGTGCGTCAGTTCGGCCAGCGGGTTGATTTGGTCCATGAACTGGCTCAGTTGCGACCGGCCAAAGAAATCGCGGATGACGGCCGAAAGCGCCTTGGGATTGATGAGCTTTTGCGGCGTCATTTGCTCGACGCTCTGGTCGAACAGCGTCATGCGCTCCTTGACGAGGCGTTCGGTGCGCGCGAGGCCGACGCGGCACTGGTTGGCGAGCAATTCGCCAACGGTGCGGATGCGGCGGCTGCCTAGATGGTCAATGTCGTCGAGGCTGCCCTCGCCCTTTTTGAGGCGGAGCAGGTATTTCGTCGCCGCAACCAAATCTTCCTTGGTCAGGATGCGGGAGTCTTCCTTGTCCTTGAGGCCAAGTTTTTGGTTGATCTTGTAACGGCCGACACGGCCCAAATCATAACGCTTGGGATCGAAGAACAGCCGTTTGAGCAGCGCTCGCGCATTGGCTGCGGTGGGCGGATCGCCCGGACGCAGACGCCGGTAAATGTCCTTGAGCGCCTCCTCTTCGTTTTTGGCCGGGTCCTTTTTCAGGCATTTGATCATGATGCCTTCGTCCACTGCCGTGTCCACGACCTTGATTTTGGTGACGCCGAGTTCGGCGATTTGCTTGACGACCGCCTTCGAAAGCGGCTCAAAGGCGCGCGCGACGACGAGTCCTTTTTCCTCGTCGGTGGCGTCCTGAATCAAGACGCGGCTCGACAAGTCTTCCAGTTTCTCGGCTTCCTTGACCGTGAGTTCCTCAATATCGTAAAAGAGCTTGAGGATTTCCTCGTCGGTGCCGCGGGTTTTTTCGCCGTTGTCCTTGCCCTTGCCACTGCCGCCGCCTTCGACGTCCAGAAAGCTCAAGGCGCGGAAAAACGTCGTCGTCAGAAACTTCCGGCGGCGCTTTTTGCGGTCGAGGTAAACGTAGAGCAAATCGCTCGTGTCAAATTGCGCTTCATACCACGACCCGCGGTCGGGGATGACGCGGAAGCTGTGCAGCATTTTCCCGTTGGGATGCTGCGTGGCCTCGAAGGCGATGCCGGGCGAGCGGTGAAGCTGGCTGACGACGACGCGTTCGGCGCCATTGATGACAAACGTGCCTTGCGGCGTCATCAGGGGCAGTTCGCCCATGAAAACTTTTTCTTCCTTGGCGCTTTTGCCCTCGTCCTTGAGGATGAAGGTCACGTAAAGCGGTGCGCCGTAGGTCAGGCCTTCTCGCAGGCATTCCAGCCAGTTGACCTTTGGCTCGCCGACTTCGTAGGAATCGTAGGCGAGTTTGCACTTGCCATCGTAGCTATCAATGGGAAATACCTCCTGAAAAACTGATTCGAGACCGGCGTACTTGTTGCGCTTTTTGGGCGCGGCGTCGGCCTGGAGGAATTCCATGTAGGAATTCGTCTGCAATTCAATCATGTTCGGCGGCGCAACGATCTCCTTGATCTTGCCGAAGTTGATTCGTTCTGTGGCTCGCGATGGCATTTGGACTTTCTCTGTTGGCCGGTTTTAGGCCGGCGTTTTAATCAACCGCACGAGGCTGGCGTGCCGTGTTCAACGGCCGACCCGCCTCCTCGTAAACCGACTGCTGTTTGCTTTCGCAACGAAATTGTAACCGCGTTGTAACTCCAGGAACAGGCGACGGCGGAGCGACCCCGGCAATGGCCGGAGCCGCCCCGTAATTTTGCCCGTTACTTGATTTCCACCTTGGCGCCCGCTTCTTCGAGCTTCTTTTTGGCGGCGTCCGAATCCGCCTTGTTCGCTCCTTCGAGCACCGGCTTTGGCGCACCTTCCACCAGCGCCTTGGCTTCCGCCAGGCCGAGTCCGGCCTTCACTTCGCGGACGGCCTTGATCGTGGCAATTTTCTTGTCCGCCGGGGCGGACACGAGAATCACGTCGAACGTGTCCTTCGCGGCGGCGGCAGGCGCGGCTGCGCCAGCTGCCGGGGCAGCGGCCATCGCAACCGGTGCGGCGGCGGTCACACCCCATTTTTCTTCCAGTTTCTTCACCAGGTCGGCGGCTTCGAGAACCGTCAACTTGCTCAATTCCTCTACGAGGTTTGTTATGTCAGCCATGTTACCTTTCCTTCGTCTCGTCGTCCGCCGCGGTTCGCCTTCGCTTTTGCTTCGGCGCGACACGCCACGGCGTTTTTAAGTCCGTTCCCGGACCGACGATTTACGTTGTTGTTCTTGTTTGTTTGTCCGGTCCGCCGGTCGGGGCGGGCCGGAAATCGTTCAGCCTTTTTCGGCTTTCGCTTTCACGACGCGCGCGAGCTGCGACGCGGGCGTGTTGATTAAAACGACCAGTTTTGTGGCCGGCGCGTTCAACAGGCCCAGCAGTTTGGCACGCAGCACGTCCAGGCTCGGCAGATCGGCCAACGCCAGAATCGCCGCCTGCTCCAGGCGTTTGTTGTCCAAATATCCAAACTGCACCTTCAATTTGTCGAATTCCGCGCCGAAATTCTTGACCGTCTTGGCGGCGGCGGAAATGTCCTTCTGGCCGGTGACCACGGCGAGTTGCCCGGCCAGTTCGGTCGTAAATTCGCCGACGCCGGATTCCTTGGCCGCGATGCGGAAGATGGAGTTTTTGACAATGTGAATTTCCGCGCCGGCCTTTTGCAGCCGTTTACGGAGTTCGGTCAGATGGGCCACCTTGAGGCCCTGATAATTCGCGACAATGAAGAACGGCGAGGCATTCAGCCGCGCAACGTATTCCTTCGTCAAAATTTGTTTTTCAGCTCGCATGATTCAAAATGGGTTTCGGGTTAATGGGTCGTGAATTCACGCACGTCCAGGCGCACCGGCGGACTCATCGTCGCCGACAGCGTGCAGGTGTGGACATAAGTGCCCTTGAGACTGTTGGGACGCGCCTTGAACACGGCTTCAATCACCGCGCGCGCGTTTTCCTCGATTTGATCCGGCGGGAACGACGCCTTGCCAACGCCCACGTGGACGTTGCCCGCCTTGTCCACCTTGAACTCAACGCGGCCGGCCTTGACTTCCTTGACGGCCTTGGCGGTGTCGTCGGTCACGGTGCCGGTCTTCGGGTTCGGCATCAGGCCGCGAGGACCGAGCACCTTGCCGAGCTTGCGCACCTCGGCCATGGCTTCGGGCGTGGCAACAGCCACGTCAAAATCCGCCCAGCCGCCCTGGCATTTGGCAATCATGTCCTCGAAACCGACAAATTCCGCGCCCGCAGCCTTGGCTGCATCAGCCGACGCGCCGCTCTTGGCGAACACCAGCACGCGCACAGTCTTGCCGCTGCCGTGCGGAAGCGGAACCGTGCCGCGGACCATCTGGTCCGATTGCTTCGGGTCCACGCCGAGGCGAAAGGCGAGATCAATTGTCTCGTTGAATTTCGCCTTGGGAAATTTGGCGAGGACGCCCACGGCGTCCTTGAGTGGATAGGCTTTTTTGCCATCCACCACTTCGAGTGCTTTCTTGTATCGTTTGCTTGGCATTTGTCTCAGTGCGGTGCAAGCGAGCCTTTGATGACTCTCCCGCGGTTGTAATTTACGAGTTGGTTTTCTTTTCTAAATCTTCGATTCGTTTGCGAAGATTCAAAATTTCGCTGCTTAGACAATGCACGGCGGTTATCGTCACAATTAAGAACAGACCTAAAAAGAATGCCGCTGTGGTTGCCGCGCGATCAGTGTTGTGATTGAGCCAAATAACCACTCCAAATAACGATCCGACTATTAACAACAAAAACCAATGGCGCGACCAACTTCCAATTGTCGTTTCTATCCATTTTTGCTTTTCTGTTGTCATAACTGTCCTTTCTGGTTTTGGATTTCAGTTTTATCCGACGACTTCAATTCCCATGCTGCGGGCCGTGCCGGAAATAATCCGGAACGCCGCTTCCTCGGACGTCGCGTTGATGTCCTTTGATTTCATTTTCACGATGTCCAAAACCTGTTTGCGCGTCACCTTGCCGACCTTTTCCTTGTTCGGCGTCTTCGATCCTGCGGTGATGCCCGCGGCCTTTTTCAAAAGAATCGAGGCCGGTGGTGACTTGGTGATGAACGTGAACGATTTGTCCTGGTAAACCGTGATGACGACGGGAATCACGAGTCCCGCGTCGGCTTTTGTCGCCGCGTTGAATTCCTTGCAGAAGCCCATGATGTTGACGCCGTGCTGGCCGAGCGCCGGGCCGACCGGCGGCGCCGGGTTGGCCTGGCCCGCCGGAATCTGCAATTTAATCTGTCCTGTGACTTTCTTTGCCATGTGTTTTTAATCGTTAAATTGTTGCATCGTTACATCGTTGAATCGTCGCGCCCGATGCAACGATTCAAGGATGTAACGAATCACGCCTTCTCCACCTGCCAATATTCGAGTTCCACCGGCGTATTGCGTCCGAAAATGTTCACGGTCACCTTCAGCTTGCCGCGCTCCGGATCAATTTCCTCAATCACGCCGCTGAAATTGAGGAACGGGCCGTTGTTGATCTTGATGGTCTCGCCGGCTTCAAAATTGACCTTTGGCTTTTCCGTCTCTTCCGACGCGGAAATCTGGGCCTTGATGGATTCGACTTCGGCCGCGGGCGTCGGCACGGGCGGTTCACCGCCGACGAAGCCAATCACGCCCTGCGTTTCCTTGATGAAATACCACGGTTTTTCGATGATGTGGTTGTTTTCATCCAGCAACACCATGTCCACGAACACGTAACCCGGCCACAGCTTGCGGCTGGACACGGTTTTCTTCTGGTTGCGCACCTCGACGACCTTTTCCATCGGGACGAGGACCTCTTTGACAAAGTCCTGCATCTCGTCGGTCTTGACGCGTTTTTCGATGCTGTCCTTGACCTTTTGTTCCTGGCCGGAAAGCGTATGGATGACAAACCACTGGCTGCGCATGGTGCTCAAAATTTGTAGAGGATGGATTGCAGTACTTTATCAACCACCAGAACGAATCCACCCATCAGAAAAATGGTGATGGTTATGAGCACAGTTGAACCTTTCAACTCGTCCCACGTCGGCCAGGAGCATTTTTTCAGCTCTTCCCGTGTTTCCTGGACATAATCGGCGAGCCGCCGGATCTGTCCCTGCCACCATAAATAGGCAAAGACCGATCCAATCACGACCACCCAAATTGCAATTGTCAAATTACTCACAACATTTTCTGGCGGAGAGGGAGGGATTCGAACCCCCGTCGGGCGTTAACCCGAAGCGGTTTTCAAGACCGCCGCGATAGACCACTCTGCCACCTCTCCGTTACGCAGACTGGCACGGCAGGAGGGACTTGAACCCCCAACCAACGGTTTTGGAGACCGCTACTCTACCAATTGAGCTACTGCCGTGTCCGCCCAATCTCGTTTGTCTTTCGGACAAAAAAGGAGTCGCGGGGTTTTCGCCCGCGCTCCAGATTTGAAATCCGCCTTAAGCGATGACTTCCGTCACGCGACCGGCGCCAATCGTGCGGCCACCTTCGCGAATCGCGAATCGCTGGCCTTTTTCCATTGCCACCGGCGCAATGACCGTGATTTCCACGGAAACATTGTCACCCGGCATCACCATCTCGACGCCTTTGTTCAAGGTGACGGTGCCGGTGACGTCCGTGGTCCGGAAATAAAATTGCGGGCGATAGTTTGTAAAGAACGGCGTGTGCCGGCCGCCTTCTTCCTTGGACAGCACGTAAACTTCCGCCTTGAAATTTGTATGCGGGGTGATGCTGCCCGGCTTGGCAAGCACCATGCCGCGCTCGACGTCTTCCTTTTTGGTGCCGCGAAGGAGCACGCCGACGTTGTCGCCGCATTGCGCCGAATCCAGCAGCTTGCGGAACATTTCGATGTCGGTCGCCACGGTCTTGCGCGTGTCTTTCAAGCCGATAATCTCGACTTCTTCCATGCGCTTGAGCAGACCGCGCTCGACACGACCGGTCACGACAGTGCCGCGACCTTCAATGTTGAACACGTCCTCGATGCACATGAGGAACGGCTTGTCCACTTCGCGCGTGGGCAGCGGAATGAACGCGTCAATCGCTTCCATCAATGCCTGGATTGAATCCTCGCCGGCTTTTTCCCCCGCCAGCGCACCCTTGGCGCTGCCGCGGATAATCGGCGTCTTGTCGCCGGGAAACTCATATTTGGTCAGCAGGTCGCGGACTTCCATTTCGACCAAGTCCAGCAATTCCTTGTCGTCCACGAGGTCAACCTTGTTCAGGTAGACCACGAT
Source organism: uncultured Verrucomicrobiae bacterium (assembly GCA_963764175.1). Taxonomy (GTDB): domain Bacteria; phylum Verrucomicrobiota; class Verrucomicrobiia; order Limisphaerales; family UBA11358; genus UBA11358. The sequence goes on from CAVXRE010000019.1 coordinate 117,539, forward strand.
GGCAGGCACACCCACCTGGCGGGCGAGCAGCACGTGTTCCTTGGTTTGGGGCATTGGACCTTCCGAAGCATCCACCACGAGAATGGCGCCGTCCATCTGGGCCGCGCCGGTAATCATGTTCTTGATGAAGTCGGCATGGCCCGGGCAGTCAATGTGCGCGTAATGGCGCTTGTCGCTCTGGTATTCCACGTGGGAAACAGCGATGGTCACGGTTTTGTTTTCGTCGCGCACCGTGCCGCCCTTGGTGATGTCGGCATAGGAAATGGGCGTCGCCAAGCCCTTTTTCGACTGCACCTTGACAATTGCAGCCGTTAAAGTGGATTTGCCATGATCAATGTGTCCGATGGTGCCGACGTTGACGTGCGGCTTGGTTCGTTGAAATTGCTCTTTTGCCATTGTTGTCTCCTGCGTTTAGTTTTTAGTTATTCAAATCGACAAACTGGAGCCCATGATCAGGTTTGAACTGATGACCTCGTCCTTACCAAGGACGCGCTCTACCAACTGAGCTACATGGGCGCAAATCTATCATCAACTCAACCTGAAATGCAAAACGACAAAAAACCACTACCCCTCGGATTTTCTTTTGAAAATCCCAAGGAGCTGACGGCTTTTTGACTTTTTACAGGCTACAGACGCCGGTCAAAGTATGGAACTTGCAATTTCCTGTCAACAGCTATTTTCAATTTTTTTTGAGCCATCCTTCAACCCGGATTGCGCGCTAATTTAAGCGCTGCTTGAAGCGCCGTGTCTGGATTCAACCGGGTCAATCTTGATTCCGTCCAAGGCAACCCTGAACTCCTTGAAATTGGCGCTTGGATTCCGGCAGGCCAGCTTTGACTTCACACGAACCAAGTCCGGGTGGATTCTAAAACATTGTGCCATGATTCGGACTTGCGAACCGCGCTTTTAGATCGTTAAACATCTTTGAATTCAGCCTCTAACTGCGAGATGACAATCCACGCACATAGAATGACAATGGACGGTTGAGGTATTTCCTGTGGAAGCTGCTTGCTGGCACAGTCCAAGCGGAACACCATGGCATGAAAAGTCGTACGTGTTCTTTGTCCGTTTCCTTTCGGTCCAAATTTATTTCAATTGCAAAAATCTTCCTGATTGGCGTGGTCTTGGTTTTGCCCCGGTTTTCGCGCCTTAAAGCCGCGGTTGTCCTTCCCGCCAGTCCCTGCACGCTTTCATGGAACCTGAGCCAGGACGTTTCCGTGGTGGGCTACGCTCTGTATTATGGAATTAACGGTTCGACGACAACCAACCGCCAGGCGCTTGGGCTGACCAATGCCGTCACGCTCTTCAACCTGCTCGCGTCTTCAAATTATTTTTTTTACATTGTCGCGTGTAATGCCGCGGGCGTCGAAAGCCCTCCCTCCAATGTTCTGTATTACAACGCGCAAGCAATATCTTCATTGAAGCTGACCTCCCCGGCCCAAGGGACGATGAACCTGCAGCTTCGCACCGCACCAGGCTCGGTTTGCATCGTCGAATACACGCCCTCGCTCAATCCGGCACAATGGCAAAATTTGTGCAGTGCCACAGCGGATTCAAATGGAAATATTGCGGTGACCGACCAGCCGTCACCCAACATACCAAGCCGATTTTATCGGGCCGTCTTGTATTCCAGCCCGCAGGTTCTGTCGGCCATGGCCATCAACTGTTCGACCGCGGGAACCATAACCCTCCAATTTCATGCCGCGTCCGGCACAGCTTGCCGGGTGCAATTCACACCGTCACTCAATCCGCCGCAATGGCAAACCCTTGGCAGCGCCACGGCGGATTCCAATGGAAACGTTACGATGACCGATCAGGTGTCGGCAAACACAACCGGCCGGTTTTATCGGGCCGTCACACCTTGATGATCCTACGCCCGCGGATGCGCCGCGTCGTAGGCCTTCTTCAATCGCTCGGTCGTCACGTGCGTATAAACCTGAGTCGTGATGAGATGCGCGTGGCCGAGCAGTTCCTGCACGCTCCGCAAATCCGCGCCCGCGTCCAGCATGTGGGTGGCGTAACTGTGCCGCAGCTTGTGCGGCGTCAGGCCCGGATCAAGTCCGGCGATGCCCAGATATTGCTTCAACCGCCGCGAAAGTTGGACGGGCTGGAGCGGCGCGGCCTTTTTCGTTTCGGCAAAAAAAACCGATGCCGGCCCGGACGGCGGCTGCTTGAGCGTGCGCCAATAATTTTGAATCGCCCGCAACGCCGGTTGGCCAACCGGCACGAGCCGCTCCTTTTTGCCCTTGCCGCGGACGCGCACGAGTTGCTCGCCCCAGTCAATGTCCCCGGCGCGCAGGCCGCACAGTTCGCTCACGCGCAGGCCGCAGGAATAAATCGTTTCCAGCACCGCCACGTCGCGCAGGCAAACCGCCGCGGAAACCGGACGGCCCGGCCCCTTCCGTCGCTTTTGCATCTCCAGCAATTTTGCCGGGGCGGCGAGCAAATCCAGAATCTGCTGGCGCGTCAGGTATTTCGGCAAACGCCGGATCGGTTTCGGAAGGGCGAGATTTCTGACCGGCGAAACTCCGACCACACCGTGCCGGATCAGGAATTTGTAAAACGTCCGCAGCGCGGAAAACCGGAGCTGCGTCGCCGCCCGGCCCAGATTGTTCCTTCCAAGAAACCGCAGGTAACTGCGAAAATCATCGCGCTGCAATTTTTCCCAAGCGACGGCTTGTCGCGTCGAAGCGGATTTTCCCGCGAAGGCGGGCGGCGATTGCTGGTTTCCGAGATGCCAGCGGACAAATTCGTTGAGCGCGTCGCGATAATTCCTTTGCGTGTAAACCGAAGCGTCGCGATCCGTCGCCAGATGCGCGAGGAATTTCCAAATCCACAGGTCGTGGATTTTGGGATCGTCTTTGTCGGGGTTGTGCCGCATTTCAAACGCAGGTTACGCCGATTTTGAAAACATTCAATCTGCCGGCGCCGCCAATTCAATGGCGCGTCAACGCCACGCCCAGTTGCAGCAGTTTCCGGACGTCCGCGTCCGATTTCGCCTCCGCGTAAATCCGCAGGATGGGTTCCGTGCCCGAACCCCGCAACATGAGCCAGGACGTGTCCTGCGCGACGAATTTTACGCCATCAAACGTCTTCATGCCGGCAAGCGGCGAACGCAAAAGTTTTTGCGGCGGATTTTTTTGGAGAAATTCCATCAGCGACGCGCGTTTCTCCAAAGGATAATGCGTGTCAATCCGGCCGTAACGGTGCGGGCCGAATTGTTTCTCCAGTCTCGCCAGGAGTTTGTTCACCGGCACCCGTTCGGTCGCGAGCAATTCCAGCAGTATCAGGCCGGCGGCGATGCCGTCGCGTTCGGGAATGTGGCCGGGGAAACCGATGCCGCCGCTTTCTTCCGCGCCCAGCAGCACGCCGCCCTTGAGCATCTCGGCGCAAATGTATTTGAAGCCCACGCCGGTCTCGACGAGCGGCAATCCATAAGCCGCGCACATTTTGTCCACCATCGAAGTCGTCGTAAGGGCCTTGACGACGCGTCCGGTGCCACCGCGATTGGCAATCAAATGATGCAGCAGCAGGCAGATGATCTGGTGCGTCGTGAGGGCGTTGCCGCGACCGTCCATGCCGCCGACGCGGTCGGCGTCGCCGTCCGTCACGAGGCAGATGTCATGCGGATGCGCCCGCAGGAATTTCTGGCTCGGTCCGTAATTTTTATCAATCGGTTCGGGATTGATGCCGCCGAACAACACGTCGTGGCGCGCGTTGAGCGTGGTGACTTTGCATGTCGTGCCCGCTAGCAATTGCTCGAAGCAGCCCGCGCCGACGCCGAACAGCGCGTCGTGGGCAAAACGCAGTTTCGATTTCGCGATCAATTTGAAATCGACGAGCTTTTTCAACGCGGCGTAATGCGCCGGGCGGATGTCCTGCGTCAAAATCTGTTTCGCGGCGACGGCGTGGGCCATGGCGCGGACCGGATTGCGGCCGACAAAACTTTCGACGGCCTGGCATTCATCGGAACTGCTGGAGCCGCCGTAATACGATTTGAGTTTGAAGCCGTTGAAAATCGGCGGATTGTGGCTGGCGGTAATCATCACGCCGCCCACCGCGCGCAGATGCTTGACCGCGAAGGAAACCGACGGCGTCGGCGTCGGCTCCGGCGTGAGGATGACTTGAAATCCGTTGCCGACAAGGACCTCGGCGGTGGTTTGGGCGAAGCGGTCGGAAAAAAACCGGCGGTCATAGCCGACGACCGCTTTCATCTCATATCCGAAGACGTTGGACTGTGGATTTTGAACTTCAGACTTCCAGCAGTCGGCGGTGGCCTGTGCGACGCGCGCGACGTTCGCAAAGTTAAAATCCTCCGCGATGACCGCGCGCCAGCCGTCCGTGCCGAATTTGATTTGAGCCACGCGGTGAGCTTGGCACAGAAGCCTTCATCTGCCAAGCGCGGGAGATTGACCTGTTCCAAGGCTTCACTGCGCCAACACCCGGTAAAACCGCGGAGAGTTTGTCCACGCGGCATCATTGATTTGGATGACACCTCCGCTGCTATAATAGATCGTTTGCAGGGTCTGCCAGATCACCGGTGGCATGAGATTCGTGGTGTATTGGATGGTGTAATTCACGCTCAATTGTCCTGCGAATTGAAATTGGAATCCATTGGTCAGCAGAACGGACGGCTGCAATTGCGGCACGTTCAGCGGCAACACATGAACGACTGTGTTGGTGGAAACGCCGTCGGGATTATCATTGTTGTAAACCGTAAAGGTGACGGTGTAGTCACCGGTATTGGTCCACGAATGACCTGTGCTGACGCCAGCATTGCTGATGCTTGGCCCGTCGCCAAACGACCATTCGACATAGGCCGCACGGCCAGTGATGATTCCTTGAAAAAAACCGAGTCTTAAAAGTTCGGGCGAGCTGACGAGCAAATTGGTTTGGGAAGCGAGAAGGTTGACTGACAGCGGCCCGACGAGATTGGAGACCACCACCTCGTCACAGCCCATCGAAGGTGGATTGGCCCACGCTTCGCCATCCAAATCGGTTCCGCTCGCGTAAAGTGAGCTGCCGGCGCCGCGACAAGGTGAAGTTGTCGCGATGTGAAATAAGTCCAGAAATTGTTGGCTGGCGCTGTTGCCATTGATGTTGCCGGTTCCGGATGGCAGCGGGTAAGTGCAGGAATAGGAATACATCGGTGCAGAAGAGATAAAACCGTAACCGTAATTATTGATGCCCATGGGATTAGGCCAAACCCAGTAGTTGTTCACGACGATGCTGTTGCGCACCACGCAATCATAGGTTCCGCCGCCACCGGGGCCGCTGCCCATGACAATAAACGGACATTCGCAGTAATTGTTAACCACCGTGCAGTTGTTAATCGTGGTGCCATACGCGCCGCCGCCGTAAAGCCCCAGATTGCCAATCGCCAGGGAATTGTTCAACGTTCCGTGGCCGATGCCGCCGCCAAAAACCGAGGAGTTGTTCGTCAAGAAACAATTGGAAACAACGGCATTGGTCGAAGTGCAAAAGGCACCACCGCCACTGTCTGAGATGTCGCCGACTAAGCCGCCGCTGAGCGTCGCGCCGTTCACCAAAGTAAATCCCTTTAGCGTTGCGCCATTGGTCAGATAGGCGCAGCGAATCGCGTCGGGACCATTGGTGGCAACCGGATCCCACGCGCCTTGAATTACGGTCACCCACGGGCCGTTGATGCTTTGCACCGTCACGGCTTTGTTCAGGGCCACACGGTTGGTCAGGTTCCCCGCCATGACCCTGCCGCCTGTTTGATAAATCCCGTTGGTAACCCAAATCTGGTCGCCGGCACTCGAGGCATCAATCGCATCCTGAATATTCGTCGCGGCGGTGCTCCAATCGGCATAAGGCGAAACGGGATTGGTGCTGTTCAAGTCGACGCAGAGCGTTGCGGATGAGGCGCGCAGAATGGAAAACGTCAAACAAACCGTTCCGAGGCAAATCGGATTGAATTTCATATTACCTTTGTAAAGGCTTGATTAATTATATCATTCACTTTTGACAGTCTCAATAATAAATTTGCCTTCTTCATCGGTTAGAGTGCGCCATTGACCAGCGGGCAAATCGCCGAGCCGGAAATTTCCAATCCGCACGCGCGTCAATCGCAGTGTCGGATGCCCGATGGCTGCCGTCATCCGCCGCACCTGCCGGTTTTTGCCCTCGATTAATTCCAGACCAATCCAGCAATCCGGAACGTTTTTGCGAAATCGGATCGGCGGGATGCGCGGCGGAAAATCCGGTTGCGGCTCCAAAATCCAGGCACGGCAGGGCAAGGTTTTCCGGCCTTGAATCAAAACGCCGCGCGCCAGTTTTTTCAACGCTTCAGGCGTCGGGATGCGTTCCACCTGCGCCCAATACTCGCGTTCGTGCGCGTGGCGCGGATGCAGCAGGCGTTCGTTCCATTCCGGTTCGTCGCTCAAAAGCAGCAGGCCCTCGGAATCCGCGTCGAGCCGGCCGATGGCATAAACGTTTTTCGGAAAGCCAAATTCGGCCAGCGTCCGGTTCGCCGGGCCGTCGCCGGTGAATTGCGAAACGACGCCGTAAGGTTTGTTGAACGCGATGAGCATCTATGACGGAATTTACGATATTCGATTTGCGATTTACGAGCATCTTCGCATCCATCGCGGGCACGTATATCATAAGTCGAAAATGAAAATGCCCATTTGTTTCTTTCTTCCTTTGTTGTTAATTTGCCCCCGTGATCCGCAACATCATCTTCGACTGGTCGGGCACGCTGGTGGACGATTTGCCCGCCGTTTTGAAGGCGTCAAATTTTGTCCTCGCGCAGGCGGGCCGCCCCGAAATGACGCTAGACGAATTCCGTGCCGAATTTTCCCTGCCGTTCACGAATTTCTACGACCGCCACACGCCGCACGTGCCCATGCCGCAGCTTGAGGAATGGTTCCATGCCAGCTTCCGCCAGGCGCAGGATTCGGTTTGCGAGCTGCCTTACGCGCGCCAGTTCCTCGAATTTTGCCGCGCCAAAAAGCTCCGCACATTTCTGTTGAGCACCATTCATAGCGAGCATTTTGCCGCTCAATGCCGCGTCACCGGCTTCGACGCCTTTCTCGACAAGGCTTACACAGATGTCTGGGACAAACGGAAAAAAATCCACGAAATCCTCGCCGAAAACAGTCTCCGGCCGAATGAAACGCTGTTCATCGGCGACATGCAGCACGACATCGAGACCGCGCGCCACGGCGGGATTCACTCGTGCGCCGTGCTTACCGGCTACAACACGCTGGAACAATTGCGCGCGGCGAAACCGGATCTGGTCGTGGAGCACCTCGGCGAATTGCGCGCCGTGCTTGAACAAAATGATTTGCACTTGAAACCCGTGGAGAAAAATTTCGAGGAAACCCATCCACCGCTCGCCACTGTTGGGGCGCTGATTTTCAACGGCGCGGGCGAGGTGCTGATGATTCGCACGCACAAATGGTCGAATCTTTGGGGCATCCCCGGCGGCAAAATCAAATGGGGCGAGACCTCCGTGGCCGCGCTCCGCCGCGAAATCAAGGAGGAAACCGATCTCAACGTGACCGGCATCGAATTCGTGCTCGTGCAGGATTGCATCCACTCGAAGGAATTTTACCGCGACGCCCATTTCGTTTTGCTGAATTACACCTGCCGTTGCGCCGGAAAAAATCCGCGCGTGAAATTAAACGAAGAAGCGCGCGAATCCCGATGGGTCACGCCCGCCGCCGCCGCAAAAATGCCGCTTAACACGCCGACGCGCATCCTGCTCGAAGCCGTGATGAAAAATTCCCGTTGTGAGGGACGGCGTGTCGCCGTCCCAAAAAAGTCAGGAGCTCGTGTAACGCGCCCCTCTGTTCGCAGATGAAAATCTCCATCATTGATCTCGAGGTTTTTTACCGCGTCGGCGTGCCGGAGACGGAACGCGTCAAACCGCAGCGTTTGCTGTTGACGGTGGAAATGATGTTCGATTTTTCAGCGGCGGCCATGAGCGATGACATCCGCGACACGATTGATTATTTTGCCGTCAGCCAGCGGCTGTTGAAGTTCGGTGAAGCCCGGAGCTGGAAACTCATTGAAAAACTCGCCGCCGATATTGCGGACATGATCCTGTCCGAGTTCAAGCCTCAAAGCGTCACCGTCGAAGTGAAAAAATTCCCGATTCCAGAAGCGCGTTATGTTTCAATCGTTGTAACGAGCAAATTGTAGCAGCCGACGTGAGTCGGCTCTGATTTTCCCGGGAGAAAAAATGAGCGAACTGACGTTCGCTGCTACGGAGAGATGAGTTTTTGTCCGTCCATCGTCAGCAATTCCCAGCCCTCCGGTCGAGTCACAATTTTCACCGCGCCGGCAGTTCGCGTGTAAATCACCGGCACATTTTGTCCGGATAGTCTCTGTTTCAAGTCACGGCTCGCACGGCGCGTCGCCGGGAATTCCGAGTCGGCAATGACGATGACTTTCGGTTGGACCGCATCGAGCAGGGCGTCGCAGAGCGGTTCGCCTTCTTCCGGCAGACCGGCGATGACAATGTCGGCGCGCAGGTCGTTTGTTTGTGAGAGCAACGCGCTTTGCCCGTTGCGCCCCAGATCAGACAGCAGCAAAACGCGCGTGCCGCAAAAATTTCCGAGCAGCACCAGCGTCGCATTGTCCGCGTGCGCAAAATTTTCCCCGGCATCGGGATGCAAAACCTGCCAGCATCCGGCGGCGTCACCGCGTTTCACGGTTTGATGCCGTGCCGGTGGTTTTTCAAATTCCGCGACGATGTTGCGATAAGTGCTGGAGCGGAAAAGAACCGGCCCGGTGACGAGTTCGCCAACCCTGAAATCTTTGTCCAGCGACTCTGCGCCGCGGGTGTTCAGCGAATTGCCTTCCGTCAAAACGAGCCTCGGTATTTTATTCACGCCTTGGGCGCGCAGAAATGGTTTGAGCGTGAATTCCTCGGCGTTTTCGTTTCCGCAATTCACCAGCCAGTCATTTTTCCGTCCGGCAGCGTCCACGAAAACGGCATGACCGCCGTTGAGCGGGAGCGCGGTCAATTCGATTTCGGCGCGTGACCGCTCCCAGCGCCAAAAGCAAAGCGCGGCAATCAGGATCAAAATCGCCGTGCTCCAGATTCTTCGAGCGGGCGCGAACAGCCAGCCGCTCAGCGCGCCGACGAGAACGGCGTAGTAAATTCCGATGGCGAGCCACGACGGCGCAGGCACGTAGAAAAATGAGCCGGGAATTTGTGTGAACCATTCGCTGACGCGCATCATCGCGGACATGAAAAACCACGCGGCGTTATTGAACAATTCCGTCGCAAACGGAAGCCACGAGCCGCAAATGAGCGCGCCGAGATTGCTCATCAGCGCCAGCGTGCCGAGCGGCACGGCGACAATGTTCGCCAGCGGCGAAATTGGACTGAACAGGTGAAAATAAAGCGCCGACAAGGGAATCGAGCCAGCCCAGGCCGCAATGGAAAGCGCGAAATAGCGCGACAACATCCGCAGCATCGCGGTCAGCGCGCGCCGCCAGCGCGGCAGCAAGTCGCCGGGCAGCAGCGGGTCGTGCCGCAGGAGCCGGTCGGAAATTTTATTCATCGGCGGCAACATCAACGCGATCACGAGCATGACAAAAAATGAAAGCTGGAAGCTCGCCTCAAAAAGCTGGCGCGGTTCCCACAGCAAAATGATGAACGCGGCGGCGGCGAGGGAATTGATCAGGTCGCCCGGCCGTTTCAACGCCCAGCCTCCGATGACGATGGTCATCATCACCGACGCGCGGATGGCGGAGGATTCCCAGCCGGTCGCGGCGGTGTAAAACCAGATGGCCGGAATCGCGACGATGCCGCACCAGGCTCGCGAGACCTGCAGCACCCGGAGCAGGGCGACGAGCATCCCCGAAATCAGCGCGATGCGCAGCCCGTCAATCGCGAACAGGTGCATCGTGCCGGCGCGCAGGAACGGTTCGCTGATGTCGCCCGTGAACGCGGTGCGCCAGCCGAGCGTCATCGCCCAAAGCAGGCGCAACGGCTCGTCTTCAACCGGCAAGCCCAGCGCCAGCGTGCGCCTCGACCAGATCAAAAAACGGTCGGTCAACGGCGGCCGGGTCAAAGCTGGTGCGCCCAGTTGCCAGTCGTTGGTGGAACCGGTTTTGAGCTGGTAAAAAATTCCGCGTGTCTGGAGATAATCGCGATAATCAAAAAGCCCCTCAGCCAATGGCGGTTGCGGCCGTGCGATGACACCGCTGATTTCCACGGGCTGTCCGGCGAAAAAATTGGCGGGGAGCGTGCCGGGCGTGGTGACAACGATTTCGCCGTCAGATGGCTGCCAATTTTCACCGCGTAGCAGCCCGGTCACCCGGACCTGGGCGAGCGAGTGTTCGGTTTCCTGGTCATCGCGCTCGATGACCTTGATGCGGGGCGTCTCAACCAGACTGCCGCGCACGGTTGCGATGGCGGCGTCATTGCCGAGCAAGGCGCGAAGGTCGTTTGGCGAAAGGAGGGCGGTGCGGCTGGCGAGATTCGTCCAGCCCACGAGCGCGAGCAGCGGCCAGATCAACCAGGGCCTGAGTTTTTCGAGGATGAGGACGGGGACGAGAACGAGAAACGAGGCGGCAAAAAGGGCGGCCAGCGGCGGCTGATAAAATGCGGCAAGCAGCAAACCGGCGACGCAGCACGAAACGACAGCGACGAGCGGACGTTTCATGGTTTGAGGTTACCAATGTTTCCGCCAGCGGCCAATCAGCCAAAGCGCGAGCAATCCCGCCGCGCCGCCGGAGGTGTCAATGAACACGTCCGAAACCAGCGACGTTCGGGTGGGCACAAAGATCTGGTGAAATTCGTCACTGGCCGCGTAGAGCGCGACGAGCAGCAGTGCGAGGCGGGCTTCATGCCAGTTCCAGGGACGGGAAACATTTTTCACCGGTTTGGACAATCCGCGCCAGAGCAACAACGCGAGCACGAAGTATTCGGCGAGGTGCGCGCATTTGCGGAAATAATGATGGATTTCCTGGATGTACGCCTCCGGCAAATGGGGAAACAGCCAGCGCAGGAGCGGTTCGAGGATGCGCGACGAATGCTCGTAGGAATGCGAGTCACTCGACGCCGTAAAAATCAACGCCATCCAGGCCAGCACCGGCAGCCAGTATTTGCAAAACGTACGGAGTTGGAGCACGCAGGATGAAAACCGGATTTGGCGCGCTCGGCAATCAGAATCATAATTGAGTTTGCCAAGTGCCGTTGCATTTGGCACTGAACACCCACTTGATGAACAAGTTTTTGACCAGTTCGTTTTGCGCGGTGATGCCGACCAAGGCTTCGCCCGCGCCGGATTTGCCAAATTGAACCGTAATTCAAAAATTGACTGAAAATCATGCTCAAGCTCGGCGTCAACATTGACCACGTTGCGACCCTTCGCGAGGCGCGGTATCGCGGGCGCGGATTCGGCGAACCGGATCCCGTCGAGGCGGCGCGGATTTGCGAAGCCGCCGGCGCGCACGGCATCACCGCGCACCTGCGCGAAGACCGCCGCCACGTCCAGGACTGCGATGTCTGGAAGCTGCGCGAAATTGTCAAAACGCGGCTGAACCTGGAAATGGCCGTTGTGCCGGAGATCATCGCCATCGCGCTGAAATTGAAACCGGACATCGTTTGCATCGTGCCGGAACGGCGGCTGGAAGTGACGACCGAAGGCGGCCTGGACGTTGTCGCCGCTGAAAAATCCTTGACCGAAATGTGTAAAAAAATGAACGACGCGGGTATCGAGGTGAGCTTGTTCATTGCGCCGGATGAAAAGCAGATCGCGGCCAGCGCGCGCGTCGGGAGCCAGTTCATCGAGCTGCACACCGGCGCGTTTGCCGAAGAATTTCATAAAATGGCAGGGTCATCGCAGCGCGCCGTCCCTGCCGACCTGCCGGAGTTGCAGCGTTTGATTTCCGGCTCAAAACAGGCGCACGCGCTTGGCTTGAAGGTGAACGCCGGGCATGGATTGAATTACGAAAATCTGCCGTTGCTGCATCGCGTGCCGCACCTGGTGGAATTGAACATCGGCCACAGCATCATCAGCCGCGCGGTGACGGTCGGCCTGGAAAAAGCCGTCAAGGAAATGCTGGGCTTGATGGAAAAGTATCGCGGGTGAATTTTGCCGGCTAATTTTTAGCGGCCTTTCAGGATTCGTTCGTATTCCGCGTGAGTGCCAATCCAGAACCAATGGTGCGTATCATTCCGCAACAACGCGAGTGAGCGGTAATTTCCCGTGATTCTTGCCGACCAGAATGGTCCGGTCTTTTTGAATTGCAGCGAGGGATGCCGGGGATTGTCTTTCCAGAGGCGGTATTGTTTGCGCGCGGCCAGCTTGATTTCTGGCGGCAAATCCGCATACGCCTGCCGGAATCTAGGGGTGGTCAATGATTTCATCGAGAGGCTTGACCCGTCCGGCGGCGATGTCCGACTCGACTTCCCGAACCAGATGATCCAAACGGCCGGCGGCGGCGTCCGCTTCAATCTGCTTGTCCCAATCCTGCCAGAGAGCGTCATGCAGGCGATGAATCAAATTCCACTTTTCCTTGGGCGGAAGTTGTTCAATGGCCGACTCGATTTCCAGCACTGTGCTCATGCGTATAAAATACGATGCAAATCCAAATCGGCAAGCGCGGAAATGGTGCGCTTGATGAAAAAGTATCGCGGATAAGCGCCGGAGCTCGACGGCTCGTCCGCGGGTTCGGCTTTTCCAACGCGCGGGCGAGCCGCCCGCGTTCCGTAAGTTTGCTTGCGCGTCAATCGCAAATCGTAAATCGTAAATCCCATGATTCTCGGCGTCGGCATTGACATCATCGAAGTGGCCCGGGTGAAGGCGTCGCACGAGCGGTTCGGCGAGCGTTTTTTGAATCGCCTGCTGCTCGCGGACGAAATCGCGTATTGCCTGTCGCACAAAAATCCCGCGCCATTTCTCGCGGCACGGTTCGCGGCCAAGGAGGCCATTTCCAAGGCGTTCGGCACCGGCATCGGCGCGGCGCTCGGCTGGCAGGACATGGAAATCCGCCGCAAGAAATCCGGCGAGCCGTTCGTGGTCCTGCACGGCAAGGGAAAAAAATTGTTCAAATCACGCCGGGCGAAACGGTTGCTCGTCAGTTTGAGCCACACGCAAAATTACGCGGCGGTGACGGCGGTTTTGGAGGGATAACCAGGCCAAGGCGACGCGGCGCCGGACTTTGGACTTTGGACTTTGGACCTTTTTGTTTAGTCTTCGGGCGTGGAGACGGCTTTGGTGCCAATGGCGGCGATTTTGATCTTCGCGGGCGCGAGCTTCTTTTTCGCGCTGGCGGAGACGGCGCTGCTTTCCCTCGGCAAATGGCAGGCGCGGCAACTGGCCGAACGCCGTCCGCGCGCGGGCCGGATCATCGCCCAACTCCTCGAACAACCGCAGGATTTGCTGGCGGCGATGGTACTCGGCAACACGTTCGCCAACGCCGCGATGCTCGCCGTCGCGTTGCGCAAGGTTTTCAGCGGCGAATGGCCGTTGTTGTTGACCGTGGCCGCGCTGTTTGCGCTGGTGCTCATCGGTTGCGAGGTCTTGCCCAAGACGCTGGCGGTGCGGCAGCCGGAACGGTGGGCGCTGCGCGTGAGCTGGCCGTTGTTGCTGTTCGTGAAGGTCACCACGCCGCTGTGCCGTGTGGCGCAAAAGTTGAACGAGGGCATTTTGAAGGTGACCGCGCCCAAATTCCTCGTGCCGCCGCCGGCGTTGACCGACGCGGAATACCAGGAACTGCTCGAAATGGCCTACCAGCAGGGAACCCTGGCGGAGGCGGAAAAGGAAATCATCCTGCAAATCATCAGCCTCGACCAGCGCACGGTGCGCGAAGTGATGCGTCCGCGCGCCGGCATGTCGTGCGTATCGGATGATGCGTCGGTCGGGGAAATGCTCGCCGCCGCCCGCGAATTCAAGCACCGCCGCCTGCCGATTTACGACCAGACGCCGGACACCATCGTCGGCATTCTGAACGCGCGCGCGCTGTTGCTGGACCCCAAAATCGACCTGGCCGACGCGATTGAGTTTCCGTCGTTTGTGCCGGAAACGATGAACCTGCTCCAGCTTTTCAAAAGTTTGCAGAAACAACAGCGCGGTCTGGCCATGGTGCTCGACGAATTCGGCGGCACCGCCGGGCTGGTCACGATGGAGGACATTCTGGGCGAACTGGTCGGCAAGATTCGCGCCGAGGTGCGGCCGGAAGGGTTTGTCATGGAAAAGCTCGCGCCGGGGCGCTGGCGCGTGAATGGCACGATGCGGCTGGACGATTTCCGCCGTGAATTCCCGCCGCTCGGCGATGTGCCCGAAGTCGAAACAATGGGCGGACTGCTGGCGCATTTGCTGGGCGTGGTGCCCGAAGCCGGCCAGTCGGCGTCGTTTCGAGGCTTGAAGCTTACGGCGCACGTGGCCGACGAACGGCGCGTGCTTGAATTGCTCGTGCAACAGGCGAAATGAAATGAACACCGAGATTTTCAACTGGCTCGGCCTGGCGGGATGTCTGGCGATGTCCTTCCTGCTTTCGGGCATGGAGGCGGGCGTGTTCGCGCTGAGCCGGTTGCGGGTGCGGCGGCTGGCGCGCGCGGGCCGGCCCTCGGCAAAAGTCCTTCGTGGTTTTCTCGAAAATCCCGAGGATTTTCTCTGGACGATCCTGGTCGGCAACACGCTGGCCAATTTTCTCATCCTCGGCTGGGTCATCGTGAAATTGCATGACTGGTTTGTATGGCGCCACACCTTCATCGTCATCATTTTTGCAGTGGTGGTATTTTTGTTTTACGCGCTGTTCGACCTGCTGCCGAAAATGCTGTTTCGCGCGCATCCCAACCAGCTGTGCCTCGCCATGGCTGGTGTATTCCGGCCGGTCCATGTTGTGCTGCGGCCGCTGGTCTGGCTGGTCAGGACGGCGTCCACGGCCTTGTTGAACTGGACGGGCGGGAGCGCCTTTACCGGGCAGCTCTTCGGCAACCGCGAGGAAATGCGCGCCGTCATGCAGGAATCCGCGCAGGCGCTCACGAGCGAGGAGCGCGTGATGGTCAACCGCGTGCTCGACCTGCAAAATTTCACCGTCCGCCAGATCGCCACGCCGCTGGCGCAGGCGGTGGCGGTCGAGGCGCAGACGCCGATTCGCGACGTGCTGGCGCTGGCGCGCGAAAAGAAGCTGTCGCGCCTGCCGGTCTGGGAAACGCGCGACGGCCGGCGCCGCATCGCCGGTTTGCTGGCGCTGGATGTGTTGTTGTTTCGCGGAGATCTGGATCTTGAAAAACCGGCGTCGGCGCACATGGCCCCGGCGCTGTTTGTGGACGAGGGCATGCGGCTGGAAATCGCGTTGCGCCTGATGCAGCGCGCCGGCCACCGGCTGGCGATCGTGCTCGGGCGCGACCGCGGCGAGATCGGCATCGTGAGCCTGGAAGACATTTTAAAGGTGATGTTCGGCGAGGTGAAATTATGAATTGGGACGCCGTCATTTTGATCACGCTTAAAATCCTGGCGGTGCTCTTGCTCGTGCTGCTGAACGGATTTTTCGTCGCCACCGAATTCTCGCTCGTACGCATCCGCGAAACACAGCTGGACGCGCTCATCCTCAAGGGCCAGCGACGCGCGAAAATGGCGCGGCACATCGTCCGCAACCTGAATTCCTACCTCAGCGCGACGCAGCTCGGCATCACAATGGTCAGCCTGGGCCTGGGCTGGATTGGCCAGCCGGTGTTCACCACGCTCCTTGAGCCGGTCCTCACCGCGCTCGGCGTCACTTCGGACGTGTGGCAGCATTCCATTTCCTTCGCCGTCGGTTTCAGCGCGCTGACGTTTTTGCACATCACGGCGGGCGAACTCGCGCCGAAATGGATGACGATCCAGAAACCGTTGCCGGTGGCGTTGCGGGTGGCGCGCCCGCTGCACTGGTTTTATCTCGCGTTCTATCCGTTCAACCGGCTGCTGAACCTCGCCGCGCGCGCGTTGTTGCGTCAAATGGGAATTGAGCCCGACGCGGAAATCAGCGGCGGGCAGTCGGAGGAGGAATTGCGCCTTTCGCTCGCGTCGGTCTCGCACAGCGGGATGACGTTCGGGCGCAACATCGTTTTGAACGCGCTCGATTTGCGCCGTCGCATCGCGCGCGAGGTCATGCGCCCGCGCCACGAAATCATCGCCTTCGACACCGGCGCGAGCATCGCGGACTGTCTCGCCATTGCGGAGAAGACACGCTATTCGCGCTTTCCGTTGTGCGAGGGCGGCGATTTGGACAGGACGCGCGGTGTGATTCACATCAAGGACCTCTACGCGCTGCGCGACCGGGCGCGGACGGCGGCGGATTTGCTGCCGGTGGCGCACAAACTGGTTTATGTGCCTGAAACCGGGCGGCTGGAAAAATTGCTCCAGTTGTTTCTCGAACGGAAGCTGCACTTCGCCATCGTCGTGGATGAATTCGGCGGCACCCTCGGCATCGCGACGCTCGAAAACGTGCTCGAAGAGGTTGTCGGGCAGATTCAGGATGAGTTCGACGAGGAGAAACCGGAGTTGACGCGCACGGGCGAAAATGTCTGGGAAGCATCCGGCGCGCTGCCATTGCACGAATTGGAAAAACTCATCGGCGAAATCGGGCGCGGGGAGGCTGCGGCGACAGCGAGCGGCTGGATCACGCGCAGGCTCGGCGGTTTTCCAAAGGCCGGCGACACACTGACCCTCGGCGCGTGTGAATTGCGGGTGGAAGAAATGGACGGCCCGCTCGTGTCACGTTTCAAAATCACCAGACGGAAGGAATCGGAGGACATGACCCTCACCACCGCGCGCCCCGAATCGCAAAAACGGCCGTGACCACACCGATGCCGGCGTCCACCGTGGTCGCCGGCCAAAGCCCCTTCAATGCCGCGGCGAGCCCAAAAAGCAGCACCGCTCCCAGCCAGATGCCAAGAGGATGGTAATCCGGCGAGCTTTTTCCTTTCGGACGTTTGTTGATCAACATGGGAGTGACGAACGCCAGGATGAGGAGCGACACGGCCGCCCAACCGAGGAAATTCACCAGTGGCGCGCCCTGCCAGGTGACCGGAAACTTTGTCGGCGTCCAAAACCAGTAGCGGTGCAAGCGCGAGGCGAACGGATCGAATGCCAGATCGAACAGCATCACCAGCGCCGCCGTGATGCCGATGACCCAAAAGCCGTAACTTTTGGTCTTCCGCCACGGGCGCATGATCAACCGAGCCACGCCGCGCGAGTTCAAAATGGCGAAAACCCAGAGCAGCGGCACCGCCCACGGCAGGGTTTTGAAGAGTTTCGGCCCCGCTTCCGGCCCGAACATAAACGGGCCGAACGGCATGTCGGTAATCTCGCCGAGCGATTGTGCCGCGCCGCCGATGACCGCGATGATCAGCGCCGCCCACAGGACATTTTGCAATGGCAGCCGCCGCAACAGCGCGACGATCGTGCTTGCCGTTGCCAGCGAAAGCAGCAGCGCGTACGGCCATTCCGGATTGTCCGGCACGCTGGCGGAGGTCCACAGCATGGAGACCACGACCGCAAAAACCACCGCCACCAGAGTCGTGAGCGCCCAGTGAATCCAGGCCGTAATTTTTTCATCGGAGGCAGACGATGGCTGATTTTGACGCGATGTCGGTGGTTGCATTTCCGGAAACGCTATGAATTTGCGGACGCGGGCGCACTCTCAAAATTGCCGGTGTCGTCGCCGGCTGGAATTGCCTTGTTTCATGGCAGCAAAATTGCTTTTTTGTCAGGTCATGACATTGGAAGAAATCGCGGGCCAGATTAAAAACTGCGCGGGCCAGATGGACGCGCGTTACGGCGGCGTTGTTTTTGACGAATGGGCGATTGTCTCGCTGGTGCAAAACAAGGCGCGCATTCTGAGTTACGTCGGGCCGCGCAACGACGATTTTCTCAAGAATTTCGCCAGGGATCTGGGCGCCTTGCGCGCGGAACTGGTCGGGGGACAATACGGCGTCGGCGATTTTGAATTTGCGCGGCACGGCATCGGCACGGGGTTCGAATCGTTCCTGGTTTTGGGCGCGGGCGTCTATCTGATTTGCAACAACACGCGCGAGTCCATGGATTCCATCACGAAAAACCCCCGCTGGCTGGATGCGCAGGTGCCGTTCGCGGAACTGGCCGACAAGGTCCGCGCCCACCCGGTGGCGGTCTCCGGGGACACGCAGCTTTTCAAAAAACCTTCGTAACGTCTGTGCCGGTTTCAGCCGAGCAGGCCTTTCCAGAGAAAATATCCGTAGGCGGCGACCAGCACCACGCCGACGAAACGCGGCAGCCGTCCCAAAAGCACGATGAACAAGAAATGCACCAGCGTCGCGCCGAGGAGGATGAACATTCCGATGTGGAAAAATGGCGGCAGATTCATCGTGTGATACAGCGCGTAAACGCCGATGCAGAGCGGAATGGACACGTGCGCGTCGCCGACTTGCGAGGCATAGACCGTTTCCGGCTGTTTGCGCCAGCCGTAATAAAACGCCAGGACCGCGTTCGGCAGCACCATGAGCCAGCCGCTGAGCCAGCCGAGATATTTCACGCTGATGAAGCCGGTGTGGATGTTCGAAATCCAGGCCACGAGCCAGCCGGTGCTCACGTAAATGCCGTACGCACCGATGGCCAGCAGCGCCAGGTCAAATGGCAGCGTCCAGCTTAGCGATTTCCCCTGGCGCACATTGTTTTTGAGAACGTCGAATACGTGAAAGCATTGCCAGAATAAAAACAGCCCGACCAGAACCAGACCGTCGTTGAAATCAATCCGCCCCTTGCGGCCCATCGTCCAAACCACGCCCGTGAAAAACAAGATGGCCGTGAGCGTCAGCAAGGACGAAAGCCGGTTCAATTCATGCGTCTTGCCGCCGGATTTGCTTTTTTTCTTCTGCGACGGCAAAACCTTCATGCCCCAAATGATCGCCGGCAGGCCGAGCACGAGCGTCATGTTCGTGACGTTGTTGACGAGCGAATTGACCATCACGTCCGCGCCGGAGCCGGCGTTGCGGCCGAGGATGAAGGCAAAGATGAGGTTGCCCATGCCGGTGCAATACGGCATCACCAGCGTGCCGAGCACCGTGCCCTCGAAGCCCTTGGCGCTCAAAACCTCCAGCCGCCAGATCATCAGGAGCGACGCGACGATAAACAGCGCCAGGAACAGCCAGGGCGCGTACGGACCCTTGACTTCGATCCAATGGATGAACGGGTTGAACACGGGCGGAGTTTAATGGAAAAAATTTCCGGCGCGAATTGTTTTAGCGAAGGCGGTTTGGAGTTCTACGTTTACGCGGCCCAAGGTTCGGAGTTCCGCATTTATGCGGCTCGGCACGGCTCGCGAATATTCAGACCACCTGAAGGCGGGACTCCAAACTTGCCTGGTTCGGAGTTCCGGCTTCAGCCGGTCCGGGTTCGGAGTTCCCCGTTCACGCGGTGTTTACCCCTGCCGCCTGAAGGCGGGACTCCAAACTTTGCTTGGTTCGGAGTTCCGGCTTCAGCCGGCTCGTCACGGCGGAGACGAAGGCGAAGGCGGACTGGTCGCGCCGAAGTGAAACGCAGGCGGAAGCGCAGCACCACGGTAAGGGGCGGGCGCGATGCGGGATGGAAGGAAAGCCATTTCAGTTCTGTCTTTCAATTACGATTTCAAGGACGCATTTTTCCTGAATATGTTGCTCCATCGTTATTTTGGTTCGCACGCATTTGAAACTCTTAAAGAGGCGAAATTGAAAACCTCTCGACCGCGAGAAATCAAAACGTTGACATCGACGGTTTTAGAGCATTTTTTGCCGTTTGATCCCGGTTGGGTCAAAATGGTAGATTTCGGAGCATTGTGTCCAATTGATAAAACTCTGGAAGTTGTGAATTTCCTCAAAGCTAATCATCCCCGCGTCATTTGCAGAAAGGCAGATTTTCACAAAACGGAATACGCCCTTGAATACAAGGCGATTTAGAAATTGCTTAGTGCCCTTTCAATCCTTGCCATAACCTTTTCCTTCCCCAACACTTCAAGCAGATGATACAGGCTCGGACCGGCGGGTTTGCCGGTCACGGCCAGCCGGCAGGGATGCACCAGCACGCCGGCTTTTACGCCCAGCGTCTTGGCGGTTTCCTTGAGCGCAATTTCCAGGGCCACGGCGTTGAACGCGGGCGCTGCGACAAAGGCGTCGCGGAGTTTTTCCAGGCGCGGCTTGTTCTCCGGCGTGAAATCCTTTTTCGCAGCCTCGGCGTCGTATTCAATTTTGTCGGTGAAATAAAATCCGGCGTAGGCGGGCAGCTCGCTGAACAGTTTGAACTTGCCCTTGCAGGTGTCGAGCGCTGCTTTGACGTAGGGCAGTGGAAAGGCGTTTGTGTTCACCCCGGCCTTGGCGAAGGCGTGGACAGCCAGTTCGTAAAACCGGTCATCGCCGAGTTCGCGGGCGTATTCGCCCTGGAGCCAGAGCAGCTTTTCGTAGTCGAACCGCGCGTTGTGCCGGAGGATTTGCGGCAGGTCAAAACGCTCAACGACCTCATCGCGCGACAATTTTTCGCGGTTGTCCTTGGGCG
The DNA here is from genome assembly GCA_963764175.1 of uncultured Verrucomicrobiae bacterium. Taxonomy (GTDB): domain Bacteria; phylum Verrucomicrobiota; class Verrucomicrobiia; order Limisphaerales; family UBA11358; genus UBA11358. Next base: position 138,016 of record CAVXRE010000019.1, read on the forward strand.
ACCAGCCGAGCAGGCAAAGATAATTCACCACGGCTTCGGGCAGAAAACCGTCGTCCAGATAAGTCATGAGCGACGCGCCCTTGTCGCGTTTGCTCATCTTGGAGCCGTCGCCGTTCAGGATGAGCGGGATGTGCGCGTAATGCGGCGGCTTCACTCCAAACGCTTGGAAAAGCGCGATGTGCTTGGAAGTGTTGCTCAGGTGGTCCTCGCCACGGATGACGTGGGTGATGTCCATCTCCAGATCGTCAATCACGTTCACCAGATGAAATACCGGTTGTCCGTCCGAACGCTGAATCACGAAATCCGGATCCTGCTCCTCGCGGTCGGTGAGCTTGCGGACGACGTCGCCGACGACGAGGTCGTGGATGGTGACCGGCTCGCGGGTCATTTTGAATTTGACCGCGCCTTCGTGTTCGTAGGCGAGGCCGTGCGAGAGCAGGGCTTCGACGCGGCGTTGATAAATTTCCTTACGCTGGCTTTGGAAATACGGGCCGCGGTCGCCCTTGCCCGGGCCGGTGGCGTCGCCGGTGAGCGGGCCTTCATCCCAGTCGAGGCCGAGCCAGCGCAGGCCGTTGAGGATGACGTCCACGGCCTCCTGCGAATTGCGCGCGGCGTCGGTGTCCTCGATGCGGAGGATGAACGTGCCGCCGGTGTGGCGGGCGTAAAGCCAGTTGAAGAGCGCGGTGCGGGCGCCGCCGATGTGCAGGAAACCGGTGGGTGACGGGGCGAAACGGACGCGGGGTTTCATGGGTTTAATTCAATTTAAACTTCAGGCACAGATGAACATGGCACGGTCTCCGGCTGCGACCAAATCGTCCTCGTCGTCATCCTCTTTCTCGTAATCGAAACGGCGTTCCATCGAGGACGAGGGCGAGGACGAGCAGGAAAATTCGCGTCAACGGACAAATATCCACTGATATTATTACGGATTGACCCGGATGAAAAACAAAAAAGGCACTCCGATTTCCGGAGTGCCTTTGGGTAAAGCGTGATTGACTAGCCGCCGAGGATGGCTTCTTTCGCGGCTTTGGCGACGCGGAATTTCACGACGCGCTTGGCCGGGATCTGGATGGTTTCGCCGGTTTTGGGATTGCGGCCCAGGCGGGCGGCGCGGTTGCGAAGCACGAGTTTGCCAATGCCCGGCAGCGTGAAGGTGTCCTTCGCGTGCTTGTAGGCGAGGGCGGCGATGTGGTCGAGGATTTCCGTCGCTTGCTTCTTGGAGAGTTCAGCCTTTTCAGCAATCGCGGCGGCGAGTTGGGCTTTCGAGATAGCTTTTGCCATAATATCGGTGTCCTTCCTGTTGTGTTGTTATATTGTTCTTTTTGGTTAAACAGTCGTGTGACTCGGCGTGAATTAAGGGTTTTTGGCCGGGGCGCGCAAGCAAAAAAACCAAAATTTTTTGCAGGCCCCTTTTTGGCCTTTCGAGCGCCGGACTTGACTTCGGGGTGCAATTTCACAACATCCCCGCGTGGCACTCTTCACGATCCAAAGTGATTTCCGCTACGAGATCGTCCGCAAAATTTTTGAGGGCGGGATGGGCCTCGTTTACGAGGCGGAACAGCACGGCGCGCAGGATTTCGTCAAGCGCGTGGCGATCAAAATCATCCGCCCCAACTTCGCCAGCCAGAAGATGTTCATCGAGAATTTCATCGGCGAGGCCAAGCTCGTCGCCGATTTGATCCACACGAACATTGTCCAGACCTACCATCTCGGCGAGTCCAACGGCGTTTGTTTCATCTGCATGGAATTGATCCGGGGCGCCAATCTGGAGCAGTTCAGCCAGCAAATGACCGACAAGCGCCGGAAGCTGCCGAAGGAACTGGCCGTGTTCATCACCAGCCGCGTCGCGCGCGGGCTGGCCTACGCGCACGCCAAAACCGACAAGGACGGCCGGACGCTCGGCATCGTTCACCGCGACGTCAGCTTCAAAAACATCATGATCGCGTTTGAAGGCGACGTGAAGCTGACCGATTTCGGCATCGCCAAGGCGCGCGGCTTCCTGACCGACCAGGAAGGCGAGGTGGTCGCGGGCAAGGCCGATTACATGAGTCCCGAACAGGCGGATTTTCAAGTGACCGACAAACGCTCCGACCTTTTTTCCACGGGCGTCGTGCTCGCGCATTTGTTGCTCGGCCGGAATTTGTTCAAAGGCGCAACCCCCGAGGAATCGCGCCAGCGGATCCTGAACCAGCCGATTCCCGATTTCCGCGCCCTTGACCCGCGCATTGACGACCCGCTCAACGACATATTGCATCATTGCCTCGCGCGCGACCTCTCCCGCCGTTATGCCACCGCCGATGAATTGATGTACGACCTCGAATACTACATTTATCGCAGCGGCTACGGCCCGACGAACGAGACGCTCGGCAAGTTCATCCGCGAACTCTTCGGGCACGCCGAACCCGCCGCCGCGACGTTCGATGCCAGTGGCAGCACGCACCTCCTCGAACACACCGCCCGGCTTCGCTCCAAATCCTGACGCCCATGAAACGCGCCGCCGCCCAGGTTGTGAAGCTTGGGCTTATCCAAACCGCCTGTTCGGCGAATTCCGGCGCGAACCTGACGAAAACCCTCGCCCTTGCCGGACTCGCGGCCCGGCGCGGCGCGCAAATCGTCTGCACCCAGGAACTTTTCCGCTCGCAATATTTTTGCCAGAGCGAGGACTTTGGGAATTTCAAGCTCGCGGAAAAAATTCCCGGCCCCACCACCGACGCATTTTGCAAGCTCGCCAAAAAGCACCGGGTCGTTGTCATCGCATCGCTGTTTGAAAAGCGCGCCGCCGGGGTTTATCACAACACCGCCGCGGTCATTGATGCCGATGGTTCGCTGCTCGGCATCTACCGCAAGATGCACATTCCCGACGACCCGCTTTATTACGAGAAATTTTATTTCACGCCAGGCGACCTCGGTTTCAGGGCCTGGCAGACGCGCCACGGCAAAATCGGCGTGCTCATTTGCTGGGACCAGTGGTATCCGGAAGCCGCGCGGCTGACGGCGTTGCAAGGCGCGCAAATCCTGTTTTATCCGACCGCCATCGGCTGGCATCCCGGTGAAAAGAAAAAATACGGCGCACGCCAGCACGACTCGTGGGAAACCGTCCAGCGCAGCCACGCCATCGCCAACGGCTGTTACGTTGCGGTGGCCAATCGCATCGGACACGAAAAACTTGCGGGCAACGGCATTGAATTCTGGGGACAAAGTTTCGTGGCCGGGACATCCGGTGAAATCCTGGCGAAAGCATCGGCCAACCAGGAAGAAATTTTGATTGTGCCCGTTGACCTCGCCAGCGTGGACACGACGCGCACGCACTGGCCGTTCCTGCGCGACCGGCGGATTGATGCGTACGGCGGACTTACCAAACGCTTGATTGACTAACGCGGCTTCCAAACCTCTCGCCTGGATCACCGGTGCGAACGGCCTCATCGGAAATTATCTTGTCCGAACCGCTCTGCAATGGGCCCCGCATTGGCGGGTGCGGGCCGTGACGCGCGACCAGATTGATTTGCTCGATTTCGCCGCCGTTCGCCGTGAGTTTCAGAAAGACCAGCCGCAACTCGTCATTCATTGCGCCGCCGTCAGCACCGTCGCCGGGGCACAGGCGAATCCGGCACTGGCCAGGCGGGTGAATGTTGAAGCGACCGGGCTGCTCGCGGAACTGGCGGCGGAGGTTCAGTTCGTTTTCTTTTCCACGGATTCGGTTTTCGACGGGAGGAAGGGGAATTACAGCGAGACGGACACTGCCAATCCGATTCACATTTACGGCGAAAGCAAACTCGCCGCCGAGGAAATCATTTTGAAAAATCCGCGTCATCTTGTCGTGCGCACATCGCTCAATGCCGGCGTTTCGCGCGCGGGCAACCGCAGCTTCAATGAGCAGTTGTGGCTGGCGTTGCAGGCGGGGCAGGGGATGACGCTGTTCACGGACGAATTTCGCTGTCCGATTCCGGCGGTTCAAACCGCGCGCGCAGTCTGGGAACTGGCGCAGAAAAAATGCGCGGGAATTTTTCACGTCGCCGGCGCGGAAAGACTTTCGCGCTGGCAGATCGGCCGGTTGCTTGTCAAACGCCGGCCGGAGCTGGCGGCAAAAATCAGGCCGGGTTCGACCGGGGATTTTCCCGGTCCGCCGCGTGCGCCGGACACGTCGTTGAACATTTCCAAGGTGCAAAATATTCTGTCCGTGCCGCTGCCGGGCCTGGCCGGATGGCTGGCGGCGAACACCGATGAACCTTTCTGAAAAAACGTATCGCGGCCGGCTCGCGCCGTCGCCGACGGGACTTTTACATCTCGGCCATGCGCGGACGTTTTGGGCGGCGCAGGAACGGGCGCGGGCGAACGGCGGCGCACTGATTTTGCGGAACGAAGACATTGACTCCACGCGTTTCAAGCTCGAGTTCGTTTCGCAAATGATTGAAGACCTGCGCTGGTTCGGTTTCCAATGGCAGGAAGGGCCGGATTGTGGCGGGGCTTTTGGACCGTATTCACAGAGCGAACGGCGGCCGTTTTATGCTGCGGCGCTGGAAAAACTTCGCGCCGATGGGTTCATTTATCCCTGCACCTGTTCGCGCAAGGACATCCGCGACGCCGCCAGCGCGCCCAACGCCGGCGACGAAGAAGGTCCCATCTATCCCGGTACCTGCCGCAACAAGAATTTTTCAACCCTCAACCCTCAGCCCTCAACCCGCTTCTCCTGGCGTTTCCGCGTTCCTGATGGCGAAACCGTTTCCTTCGACGACGGAAATTTTGGCCGGCAAAAATTCGTGGCCGGAAAGGATTTTGGCGATTTCGTCGTGTGGCGGCACGACGACGTTCCGGCCTATCAACTCGCCTGCGTTGTTGATGATGCGGCGATGCAGGTCACCGAAGTCGTGCGCGGCGGGGATTTGCTCGTGAGCACGGCGCGGCAGTTGTTGCTTTACCGCGCGTTGAATTTGGCGCCGCCGGGATTTTTTCACTGCGCATTGATGCTGGATGAAAAGGGGCAACGACTGGCCAAACGGCATGATGCCCTGAGTTTGCGGGCGCTGCGCGGGCGTGGAGAAACGCCGGAAAGATTGCGGCGCAATTGGGCACAATAAGTTGCATTGATGAGAACAAGGCGATTTTTGGCAAATTTTCACCGAAAAATGGCTTGTGAATTTTTTCACGATGAGCAAGACTCTTTGGCTTCAGACGTAACGTCGAATTGACGGAAGTTATGTCGTCCGAAGCGTTTTTTTGAATCCAATGCAGTTGATAAAAGTCATTTTTGTCTGCGGTCTGCTGGCGATGTTTGCGGCGTCGAGCTTGAAGGCGCAGACGCCGGCTCCAGCCACTCAGCCGGCATCCAGTGCCGTGGCGGCAGCCCAGACCCAGCCGGCTGCCAGTCAAGCGGCAGAAGAGGAAGCAGGCCCTTCCCAGGCCGCGCCGGTGCTGTTTCACATTGGTCCGTTGCCGGTGACCAATTCGATGGTATGCACGTGGATTGTGGCGGCGCTGATTTTCGTCCTTGTCCGCGTCACCACCTGGCGCGTCAAAGAAATCCCCAGCGGCGGGCAGGGCGTGATGGAGATGCTCATCGAAAGCTGGGAGAATTTGATCAGCGACGTTCTGGATCAGCGGGTCAAGCGCTGGGTGTTTCCGTTTGCGGTCACGTTTTTCATTTTCATCGTCATGTCCAATTTTGTGGATTTGATTCCGGGCGTGGGCAGCATCGGGTTCGGGACGCCTGACAAGACCAGTTCGCTGCCCTTCGCCATCGAACACGTGAACAAGCCGTTTTTCCGCCCCCCGACGACGGACGCGAACCTGACCGTGGCGATGACGGCCGTTTTTTTGGTGATGAGCCTTTTTTGGGCCGTCCGTTACAACGGATTCTGGGGACTCATCAAGCACATTTTCGATGTGAAAATGGACACGAGCAAATGGCTGTATCCGTTGTTTCTTTTGCTGTTCATTTTCATCGGCCTGATGGAGGTGGTGTCAATCCTGTTCGCCCGGCCGGTGGCATTGGCGATGAGGCTTTACGGAAATATTTTCGCCGGCGAGACGATGTCGGACATGGGGCTCCATGTTCATTCCTGGCTGGGGTCCCTGGCCATTTCGCTCGTGGTTTATTTTTACGAAACGTTTGTCTGCATCGTGCAGGGATTTGTGTTCGCGCTGCTGGTCGTGGCGTTCGTGGGCACGATGTGTTCGCACGCGGATGAGCAACATGGACATTAGAGTTTTGAATTGACAGCCGCCAGCGTGCTGAACACGATCAGGCGCAACAAAAAACAAAACAAACCAGAGAGAAAAATACATATATGCTCGCAGAATTGACTCAAACTACTTACGTCCTTTCGGACGTTAAAACCGGTGTGGCCATGGCCGGAGCGGCCATCGGCATTGGCTGCGCCACGGCGGGCGGCCTCGTTGCCATGAGCCGCAACCCTGGAATGTTTGGCCGGATCCTGGTCTTCATGTTCATCGGCATGGCGCTGGCCGAGGGATGGGCTGTGATCGCCTGGTTCGTCGTCAAGTGAGTTATGAGCGAACTGGGAATTGACTGGAAGGTGCTGATCATGCAGTTGATCTGCTTCTCGAGCGTATTTTTCGTTCTGTGGAGATATGCCTACAAGCCAATTTTCGTGGTGTTGCAGGCCCGTCGCGATAAAATCGCCGAGAGCCTGACCAACGCGGAAAAAATCAAGGCGGAACTCACGCGCACCGAGACCGAACGCAAGCGCATCCTGGCCCAGGCCGGCGATGTGGCCAACCAGATGATTGAGGAGGCGCGCCAGGCCGCCGGGCACGTGCGAGAGCAGGAAATACAAAAGGCCGTCGCCGCCGCCGAACAAATCGTGCTCAAGGCGCGGGAGGCCGCTCTCCAGGACCATTCACGGATGCTCGCGGAATTGAAACGCGAGGTTGGGCGGCTGGTGGTGCAGACCACCGCGACTGTCACCGGCAAAGTGCTGACGCCGGAGGACCAGCGGCGGCTCGCAGAGGAAACCGCAAAACAACTGGCCGCGTAGAAATCCAGTTTGAAGGGGCGCCATGCCGGCGTTCCAGAATGAAAAATCAGGGACGCGGCACGCGGTCCTTCCCGAACAAAAATGAAAATTTCCAAGCAGGCGCAACGAAGTGCCCGGCAACTGTTCCGCAGCTGCCTCGTCAACGGCGTGCTGGACGAAGACCGCGTCCGGCGGGCGGTGGCGCTGGTGCTGGCGAAAAAACCGCGACACCACCTGGAAATTTTGACGCGCCTGTCCCGGCTGGTGAAGCTGGATTTGGAAAGGCGGACCGCGCATGTGGAAAGCGTGACGCCGCTGCCGCCCGATTTGAAAACGAAAGTGACGAAGCAGCTCAAAAAAATTTATGGAACGGGAATGAGCGTGTCATTCGCCCAGAATCCGGCGTTGATCGGCGGTTTGCGCATTCAGGCGGGCAGCGATCTTTACGACGGCAGCGTGCGGACACGGTTGAACGCGCTGGCACAACAATTTTAGTCAAAGCGAAATCGTATTGAGAAATTATGAGCGACTTGTTGCAGGAAATTGAATCCCAAATCACCGGCGCAAAACTGGGGATGGCGAAGCAGAACGTCGGCGTCGTGCGCGAAATCGGCGACGGCGTGGCCAAGATCGAGGGGCTGACGGACACGATGTTGAACGAGATGCTCGACTTCGGCCACGGCATCACCGGCTTGGCGTTGAACCTTGAGGAAACCGAGGTCGGCGCGATCATTCTCGGCGATTTCACCGAAATCAAGGAAGGCGACGAGGTCCGCACGACCGGCAAGCTGCTGCAGGTGCCCGTCGGCAAGGAATTGCTGGGCCGCGTCGTCAATGCGCTCGGCCAGCCGCTCGACGGCAAGGGCGCCATCAAATCAACGACGCAATATCCGGTCGAAAAAATCGCGCCCGGCATCATCAAGCGCCGTTCGGTCAGCCAGCCGGTCCAGACCGGCATCATGGCGATTGACGCGATGATTCCGATTGGCCGCGGCCAGCGCGAATTGATCATCGGCGACCGTTCGACCGGCAAGACAACCATCGGCGTTGACACCATCATCAATAACGCGCGGCTCAACCTCGCGGCGCAGCAGGCCGGCGACAAGGATTACCGCCCGCTGTATTGCATTTACGTCGCCATCGGCCAGAAACAATCCGACGTGGCCCGCACCATAGCCGTGCTGGACGAGGCGCATGCGATGCCTTACACGATTGTCGTGGTGGCGGCGGCGGCCGATTCGGCCACGAACCAGTATCTCGTGCCGTTTGCCGGCGCGGCGATGGGCGAGTGGTTCATGGACAACGGCATGGACGCATTGATTATTTATGACGATTTGTCCAAGCACGCCGTTGCTTATCGCCAGGTTTCGCTGGTCCTCAAGCGGCCGTCCGGACGCGAGGCATATCCGGGCGACGTGTTTTATCTGCACAGCCGTTTGCTAGAACGCTCTGCGCGCCTGAGCGAGAAAAACGGCAACGGCTCGCTGACCGCATTGCCGATCATTGAAACGCAGGCGGGCGACGTTTCGGCCTACATCCCGACGAACGTGATTTCCATCACGGACGGGCAGATTTATCTGGAGACGGATTTGTTTTATCAAGGCGTGCGCCCGGCAATTTCGGTGGGCTTGTCGGTGTCGCGCGTAGGTTCGGCGGCGCAGGTCAAGGCGATGAAGCAGGTGGCCGGCCGCGTCAAGGGCGATCTCGCGCAGTTCCGCGAGCTGGCGGCCTTCGCGCAGTTCGGTTCCGACCTCGACGCCAAAACGCAGGCACAGCTCGAACGCGGCAAGCGCATCGTCGAACTGTTCAAGCAGATTCAATACAACCCGATGCCGGTGGAGGTGCAGGTGGTGGTGCTGTGGGCGGCGCAAAACGGTTTTGTGGACGACGTGCCGGCGGAAAAGATCAAGGATTTTCAGGCCAAGCTCATGGATTACATGACCAGCCGGAAGGCGGATTTGTTGGGGCGCATCGCCAAGGAAAAAGCGCTGAGCGACACGCTCGCCGCCGATTTGAAGGCGGTCGTGACCGAGTTCAAGCAGGCGTATCATTAATCCATGCCCAGCACCCGCGACATACGCCGACGCATCAGGTCGGTCAGCAACACCGCCCAAATTACCAAGGCGATGCAGATGGTGGCCGCAGCCAAAATGCGCAAGGCGCAGTTGGCCGCGCTGGCCGGGCGGCCGTATGCCGACTTGATGAATGAGGTGCTTGCCGAGGCGGCACCGCGCATCGCTGTATTCAAGCATCCGCTGATGGAGACGCGACTCGTGAGGAAGCGCGCGATCATTGTCGTGAGCACTGACAAGGGTTTGTGCGGCGCGCTCAACAGCAATTTGTTCCGCGAGGTGGTGAAGTTTGACCGTGAAACCACCATGTTCATCACCGCCGGACGCAAGGCGGCCCAGTTCATTTCGCGCACCAGGCGGCAGCTCGCCGCCGAGTTTACTTATCTGGATACGCCGCAATTTGGCGAGGCGCGGGCAGTCTCCAAATTCGCACAGGAGCTGTTCGTCAAAGGTGAAGTGGATGCCGTGGACATTTTGTTCACGAAATTCATTTCCACATTGAACCAGCAGCCCGCAATCCTGCCGTTCCTGCCGATCGGAAAAATACAGGCGGTCACCGCCGGCGCATCCGGACAGGCGCATCCGAAGGAATTGCCGGCGCGCGGTGCGGCGACAAATTACATCGATTTCGAGCCGAACGAAACCACCGTGCTGGGCGAGTTGCTGCCGCACAGCCTGAATTTCAAGGTCTATCAAATTTTTCTGGAGGCGCGGGCCAGTGAATACAGCGCCAAGCTGGTGGCCATGAAAAACGCGACCGAGAACGCCATGCAACTCATCAAGGACCTCACGCTTGAATACAACAAGCTGCGTCAGGCCAACATCACAAAGGAACTGTTGGAAATCGCCACCGCGCAAATGGCCGTGGCATAGGCTTGAAATTTCGGAATGAAAATTTTTAAGAACATGAACAAAGGCAAAATCGTTCAAATCATCGGGCCTGTCGTGGATGTGGAATTCACGGGTCAACTGCCCGCCATTTACAATGCGTTGAAGGTCGAGTTCGACGTGCCCGGCCAGGGCCGCACAAAACAGACCCTCGAAATCGAGCAGCACCTCGGCGATGGCTGGGCGCGTTGCGTTTGCATGGGTTCGACCGAGGGCATGAAGCGCGGTTACGAAGCCGTGGACACGGGCGGGCCGATATCCATGCCGGTCGGCGACGTCGTGATGGGCCGCGTGTTCAACGTTGTCGGCGAAGCGGTGGATGAACGCGGTCCGGTCAAGGCCGACAAGTATTATCCCATTCACCGTGCCGCGCCGACGCTGGCCGAACAATCCACCAGCCCGCAGATTTTGACGACCGGCATCAAGGTGATTGACCTGATTTGCCCGTTTTTAAAGGGCGGCAAGGTTGGCGCGTTTGGCGGCGCGGGCGTCGGCAAAACCGTTGTCATCATGGAATTGATCAACAACATCGCCAAGATGCACGGCGGCGTTTCCGTGTTCGCGGGCGTGGGCGAGCGCACGCGCGAAGGCAATGACCTCTACACCGAAATGTCCGAGGCGGGTGTCATCAGGCAGGACGACCTGGGCGCCTCGAAAATTGCGCTGGTTTACGGCCAGATGAACGAGCCGCCGGGCGCGCGTCTCCGTGTCGCGTTGTCCGCCCTCGCCATCACGGAATATTTCCGCGACGAGAAAAATCAGGACGTGCTGCTGTTTATTGACAATATTTTCCGCTTCTCACAGGCGGGATCGGAAGTGTCGGCGCTGCTGGGCCGTACGCCGAGTGCCGTTGGTTATCAGCCGACGCTCGCCGCCGAAATGGGTGATCTGCAGGAGCGCATCACCTCGACAAAGAAGGGTTCCATTACTTCGTTCCAGGCCGTGTATGTGCCTGCCGACGACCTGACCGACCCCGCGCCGGCCACGACTTTTGCGCACCTGGACGCGACGATTGTGCTGGAACGGGCGATCGCCGAGCTGGGAATTTATCCAGCCGTGGATCCGCTCTCCTCGACTTCGCGCGCGCTCACGCCGGACATTGTCGGACAGGAACACTACGAAGTCGCGCGAGGTGTGCAGCGCGTGTTGCAACGGTACAAGGATTTGCAGGACATCATAGCGATTCTTGGCATGGACGAGCTTTCGCCGGACGACAAGCTCATGGTTTATCGCGCGCGAAAAATCCAGCGCTTTCTCAGCCAGCCGTTCTCGGTGGCGGAAGTGTTCACCGGCCGCCAGGGCAAGCAGGTGCCGGTCGCTGAAACCGTCCGCGGCTTCAAGGAAATTCTCGACGGCAAACACGATGATGTGCCAGAGCAAAATTTTTACATGAAGGGCGGAATTGAGGAGATTAAGGAAAGCTGACGATCCAGTGTTTGTGTTTCACGTTTCAGCCCGTGTGCTGACGCCGGTCTGAGTGGAACATGACGCGGGAAATGTGAATCAACATGGCAGCGACGATAAAACTAGAAATAGTCACACCGGAGGCGAAAGTCTTTTCGGATGACGTGGACATGGTCACGCTCACCGGGACGGAAGGTGAGATGGGCATCCTTCCACAGCACATGCCGTTGATGACACAACTCGTCGCAGGCGAAATCGTCGTCAATAAGGGCAAGGAAACCATTTTCCTCGCCGTGGGCGATGGCTTTGTACAGGTCACCGGTGAACGCATCTCGATTCTCACCGACATGGCCATCAGTGCCGAGAACATTGACGAGGCGAAAGCCGAGGAAGCCCGCCGCCGCGCCGAAGCCCGCTTGGCCGAGAAGGTTAGCGATGAAGAAGCTGCATGGGTTCGCGCCGCCCTCACTCACGCCGCGACTCAACTCAAGGTCAAACGCCATCGCAGGAAATAATATCATCTATTATCAGTGGATTTCTGTCTTCTAAGTTTCTCTGGATGAGCTTATTACGCGGCTAAAGCCAATTTGACAATTATGTTAAATCCTCAAGACAAGGAAAAAATGTATTGACTTTGGACAGATTTTGTTTAAAACTTGGACACTGATTGAATCTAGTGAGGTGAGTTGTATAAGTCGTAAATATGAATGCCTGCCTTCCGATTAATTCCAATTGGCGGAGAAACACAGCTATTTTTTGCATTTTGCCTGTGCTGGCTGTTTTTTCGAGTCAGCCGTGTCGGGGAGATCAAATCTCTCTTGCTCCCGTTATGCCACCGCAGGAAATCAATTGGATATCAGGTCCAAAGCAGGCCAGCTTGGGGACGCTTGCGAATATTGATGTGCCTGAAGGTTATCGCCTGACCGGTGAAGAGGGGGCGCGCGCGCTTCTTGAACGGATGAAAAATCCTGTTCCTGATGGTCTGATTGGCATCCTCGCTCCGGATTCCGGGAAATGGTGGATTGTCATGAAGTTCACGGATGTTGGTTACGTGAAAAATGCGGATAAGGAACGCATTGATCCGGCCGAGGTATTGAAGACCGTGAAGAAACAGAGCGAGACGCAAAACAGCGAGCGCACGGAACAAGGGCTGGCGCCAATTGTCTCTGTGGATTGGCAACTCCCGCCGGTATATGATGCCGAGAGAAATTCGTTGGAATGGGCGTTCCGGGCGGACACGCAATCGACAAAGGTGGTTAATAATACGATTCTCCTGCTTGGCCGGCGCGGAGTCTTGGAAATCATCATGGTGCAACCTTACGAGGCCTCGTCCGATTCCACCTCTTTGCAGCAATTGATAAAGAATGTCACTTTCAAGGAAGGCCAGCGCTATGCTGATTACGAGAATGGCGACAAAGTCGCGGACGTCAACCTGTCGCAACTCATCGTTGATGACAAAAATCAGGCTGGAAGCAAAAATGTGCTGGCCAGTTCCGGGAGTGGCGTGGTGGTTTGGATTTATTCGGTTTTGGCTGGCTGTGCCGTAATGGTTGGTGGAACGCTCCTTTACCAAAAGCGCCGCCAGCGGGGGGTGCGCAGCGCGATTCATGCAAATGGGGGGCAGACAATCGCCGCAGCTCGGGCCTCGTCTGGAAACGGCCACACAAATGGCCGGACAAACGGCTCGGTTCCAGTGAGCGCGCGGCCAGATGTTCAAAAGAATGGAAGCACGCCGGAAGACCGCGGCAGGCTCCGCCGGAGAAAAGTCTTCGATTATTCCAAGTTCTATACTCATGTGGTGATGGAACTGTCTTCCAAGTCAAACACGATGGCGGGCCCCATGCTGAATGGGAGATCTAACAACAACCACACGAATGGAAATGGAAACAGCGATGGTGCCGCCAATCTGACAGTCGCAAGCGCCACCTTGGATTTGATTGCCAGCCAGAAAAACCTCATCGAAGAGCAAAAACGTTTGATGCAGCAGCAAACCAGGCTCATTGAGGAAAGGCGCAAACTCATTGAGGAGCAAAACATGCTTCTAAAGCGACAGGCCGAAATGATTGAAAGCCAATATTCGTTGAAACTGGAATGATCAGGTTGTTCATCAAATCGAGTTCATTAAGATCGCAGTTGCTCCCATGGAATGGCTTAAAACCCAATGAGGATGCGCGTTTTTTCTATGGTAAGGTATGATAATGGGAAAATTAATTTTGGCCCATCGAAAGAATCAAATTTGGCACAAAAAAGACAAGAAAAGTCTTGCCCGGACATGGCAAAAAGAGTAAAAAGTATCCAGAGTAGCTGAAAAACCCGATAAATAAAAAGTATGAGACGTTGCAATAATTCTCCAATTGTTGGGAGCAGAGGGTTTTTTTGGCTTTGTCTTGCGACCTTCACTTTGATTTTCCAGATTGCCGTCGGGACAGCAAGCGCCCAAATTTACACACTGACATCGGGCAATTCCTCGGCTTCGATCAACCTTGGCAGTCAGGCAGGGATGTACAACTGGTCGGTGGATGGACAAAATCAATTGAATCAGCAATGGTTTTGGTATCGTGTCGGGAGCAGCGGTCCCGAGGCGTCGATCGACACAATCGGCATGCCAACGGTGCAAGCCTATGGCACAAGCATCTTGGACACGACTTACACCTCCTCCAAATTCAGCTTGTCTGTGGATTACACATTGACAGGCGGTGCGCCGGGTAGCGGAGTATCTGATTTATCGGAGACGATAGTTATCCAGAACCTTACGTCAAGCGCGCTGCCGCTTTACTTCTTCCAATATGCGGATTTCAATTTGGGCGGAACGCCAAACAATGATTCCGGCAATTTGGACAAGACGTCGAAGGGATTCAACCAGGTTAATCAATATGATGGAGTCTGTCATTTGGGGGAGAATGTTGATACCGTGGTCAGTCATCCGGCAACTTATGCCGAAGTGGCCAATGACAATTCGATATTGAATTCACTCAATAATTCAACGCCAACCACTCTTAACGACAACATGTCCACCACCGGAAATGTAAAATGGGCCCTTGAATGGGTTCCCTCCGGCGGCATTGCGCCGGGCGGCACTTACATCATCAGCAAGGACTTGAACATTAGCGGAGTAGTGGCTCCTGTTCCTGAGCCCTCAACTTGGTCATTGATCTTGCTGGGGCTGCTCGCAGGCGGCATGTGGAGATTCAGATCAGCAGGGCGGGCCAGCTAAAAATCGGTCGCTGTTCACGGATAAAAGTTGTTATTTGACGCAGCCACATAAGAAATGGGCGGGAGGCGTTGCTTCAAACCCCCATTTGCCAATTTTCTAAAGTCGTGAACTCACTTAAAAAAGTGTCTTTCGGAGTGGTATTCGGCATTTTGGCAGTGACGTCAATGGTGTTGTCCGCCTTTGGTGATGTTCCTCTTGCCACGTTGTTTTCATTTAACAATGCCGATGGCGCCCTGCCTTCAGCCGGGTTGGTACAGGGGCCGGATGGGGCTTTTTATGGCACCACCGAAATTGGCGGGTCGGGCAATAATGGGACGGTATTCAAAATTGATTCCGGCGGCACGTTCACAAACCTGCTCTTGTTCAGTGGTACGAGCGGCTCATATCCTGGCGCCAATCCGGCCGCCAATCTGGTGTGGGGCACGAATGGAAATCTTTATGGCACGACTTCAGCTGGCGGCACCAGCAACTTCGGCACGATATTTCAAATGACAACCAACGGCGGATTTACCAGCCTTGTTTCGTTCACGGGCACCAATGGCGCCGACTTGGGCAATTATCCCAACGGACTGGTGCTGGGTACGGACGGCAATTTTTATGGCACGACACAGATGGGTGGAACGAATGATGTTTTGTCCGGCGGTGATGGCACCATATTCCAAGTGACACCTGCCGGTGCGCTCACCACTTTGTTTTGTTTCAACAGTAACAATGGGGCCAATCCTTATGGATGCTTGGTGCAGGGCACGAATGGAAATCTTTATGGCACGACTTCCGCCGGCGGTTCAAATGGCGTGGGTGCGATTTTTGAAGTGACCACCAGCGGGGTTCTGACCAGCTTGTTTTCATTCAACACCACCAATGGCGCCAATCCTCAAGCCGGGCTGGTGCAGGGTACTGATGGCAATTTCTATGGCACTGCTTATTTCGGCGGCGACGCGGATGCCGGCACCGTATTCAAAATCAGTCCGGCTGGCGTTTTTTCCCCATTAGCTTCATTCGCCATCACCAACGGGGTAAATCCGTTCGCCAGCATGGTGCAGGGTGCGGATGGCAATTTTTATGGCACGACTGAGCTTGGTGGTACAAACAACAACGGCAGTGCATTCGATATCAGCCCCGCCGGTGTGCTTACAACCCTGGTTTCATTTAGCGGAACGACCAACAACAGCTATCCTGTGGCTGGATTGACGCTGGGTGCCGATGGATATTTCTACGGTACAACGACGTATGGAGGCGCATATTTTCAAGGAACCATTTTCCGTTTTCCGCCACTGCCAAACATTCTGTCGTGGAAATGGGCGGGCGGCGCTCTTTCCGTCACTTGGAGCGCGGCGGCGGGGCAAACCTATCAGGTGCTGTTCAAGACAAACCTGGATCAAACGGCCTGGACCAGCCTTGCCACCAACACCGCGACAAGCTCAACCGCAACAAACTCCGATACGATCGGAACCGGCCAGCAACGATTTTATCGCGTCAGTCTGCCGTGACTCAACGGCCGGGCCGATAAAATTCCGGCGGAACTAGCTTTCAATCACGCCGATTTCAACCGGCTCGACGTTGACGCCGCGTTTTTCCAGCCATTTGATGGCGGCATTCACTTCATCGCGCGGGCCATCGAGTTCGAGGCAGACGATGCCGATTTCATCCGTCACGCTCGCCTGCCGGATGTTGGTGACGACCTTGAATTTGCGCGCCACCTCCCAGATGAACGGTTTCTTGATGAGCTTGGGCGGGTACATCAGCCACAAACGCTGTTGCGCGGGTGAATTCGATTTCGTCGCGGAAGTTTTTTTCTTGGGCATAAAATACAATTTAACGATTTAACAATTCAATGCTTCAACCGCCCGCGATGGCAGGAATGATGCTGATCTCGTCGCCGTCCTTGAGCGGCGTCTGTTTGTTTTTCAGGAAGCGGATGTCCTCCTCGTTCACATAGACGTTGACGAAGCGGCGCACCTCGCCCTTGTCATCCACGAGGCGTTCCTGGATGCCGGGGAAGCGCGTCTGCAATTCGACGAGCGCCTCGCCGATGGTGGCGGCGTTGATTTCGACCAGATCCTCGTTGTTGGTCAACTTGCGGAGCGGCGTGGGGATGCGGACTTTTTTTGGCATAAATAATTGAATTGTTGAATGAAATTTACGGATTTGGAATTATCAAAACCTGACCAATATGAAGTCGGGCGTCAGACAATTTGTTTGCGGCTTCGATTGATTTAACCGTTGTGCCATATTTTTTGGCGATTTTTGTAAGAGTATCTCCAACAACAACCAAATGAGTTTGACTCGGAGGAGCTACAAATTTCATCTGCGTGTTGTTAGTGCTAATAACCATAACACGATGTGGCGTGCCGTAATCCCAAAGTTCAATCGTGCTTGAATCAAAATTGGTGACACCAATTCTGATTGCACGAAAATCCAATTTTTGCCCTTCAGCAACTCCCTGCAACGGATGGTGCAAAACAAAAATATTCTTTTCAAACTCAACCTTTTCTCCCGTTTTGACACGTTCGGTTCCACCGCCTATAAAATTTCCAATATTTTGGCTTCCCCAAGAATAACTCTTGTAAATTGGCTGAGTTTTTACCCAATGCAGCAAAATGCCATTTGAACAAACAGACCGACAATCGGCAGAAATGTTCTCAAACTTTATACTGCTTTCGGTATTGTAAAGTTGTCCATTTACTTCACGATACCACGGAACAGCTGTAATCCAATTGGTTGTGAGAGGAACAGCCACAGGCACATTGGTAGATTCAGCTTGGACAGTAATCGTAGTAAACAAAAGGCAGATTGCAACACGTGAGGCGTGTGCACTCACCATTTCAAATTGTGTTCGCGCGAACATTTTTAAGCATTCACTTTTTCTTCATGCGCCAGCAATGCCTCGAACTCGCGCAGGCTCGGCTTGATTTCGCGCGGTTTGCCGCAATGACCCTGCACGGCGTCCAGCGTCTTCAAGCCGTTGCCGGTGACGCAGATGACGGCGGAAGAATCCTTCGGAATCTTGCCGCTGGCAATCAGTTTCTTGGCCACGCCCACGGTCACGCCGCCGGCGGTCTCGGCAAAAATACCTTCCGTTTCGGCGAGCAGCTTGATCGCGTCGCGGATTTCGTCGTCGGTCACGTCCTCGGCCGCGCCGCCAGTGTCACGCATCACCTTGAGCGCGTAAAAACCGTCGGCGGGCGTGCCGATGGCGAGCGATTTCGCAATCGTGTCCGGCTTCACCGGTTTGAAGAAATCGAGTCCGGCTTTTTGCGCGACGGAAATCGGCGAACAGCCCGTGGCCTGTGCGCCGTGGAGGTGGGTCTCGGTGTTCGCGACGAGGCCGAGCTTCACAAATTCATGGTAGCCCTTGTGAATTTTCGTCAGCAACGAGCCGGACGCCATCGGCACAACCGTGTGCTGCGGCAGCCGCCATCCGAGTTGCTCGGCGATTTCATACGCCATGCTCTTCGAGCCTTCGGCGTAGTAGGGGCGCATATTGACGTTCACAAACGCCCAGCCGAATTTGCCGGCAATCTCGGCGCAAAGCCGGTTCACCTCATCGTAATGGCCTTTGATGCCGATGACGTTGGCGCCGTAAATCAACGAATTGACGATTTTGCCCTGCTCCAAATCCGAAGGAATGAACACATAGGCGTTCAAACCGGCGGACGCGGCCTGGGCGGCAACGGAATTCGCGAGATTGCCCGTCGAGGCGCAGGCAACGGTCTCAAAGCCGAGTTCGCGCGAACGGCTCAACGCGACGCTCACGACGCGGTCTTTGAATGACAGGGTGGGGTAGTTCACCGTGTCGTTCTTGATCCACAGCTCGCGGATGCCGAGTTTTTTTGCCAGACGGTTGGCCTTGACGAGTGGCGTGAAGCCGACCTGCAGGCCGACGGTCGGGTCGTTTGCCACCGGCAGCAGCTCGCGGTAACGCCACATCGTATTTGGACGTGATTGGATGGCCGCCCGCGTCAAAGATTTTTTGATGCGGTCGTAGTCATAGGCGACTTCGAGCGGGCCGAAGTCGAACTCGCAGACGTGGTTGGCCGTGAGGGGATATTCGCGTCCGCATTCCCGGCACTTCAGCGCCTTCATGTAACCGTGTTTATCACTCATAAAATTTTCAATTTTTCCTCCTCGTCCTCGTGCTCGACTTCTCGATTTCGATTGCGAGGACGACGACGAGGACGATTTCAAAAACAAAAAAGCCCCGACTCACGAGGAGAAGGGGCGACAAAGCATTTGTGCTCTTCTCATTTTTCCCAAGCCAATGATGCTTGAGCTGGAATTGGCACCTGACATTGAAACCAAAGTTCAACCGGTTGCCGTGGTGTCATCGGGCCAGTCCCTCGACCACTCTGCATGAGACCGTTGTATCAACGGATGCGAATAAACTGATGCAACTATGTAAAAGTGTCAACTGGTTTTTCCAACCGCTGCCCGCCGCAATTATCATCGCGGCAGGACCAGTCGGCTCATCATTCACAGAATTGTGCGGACTGGCATCCGCTTCCACTGATTAATTTCTGCTGCCAAAATACAAGTTGACGGATTCTGACGGCGGGCGTATAAATGCAAACGATTTGAGAGATTAGAGTAAGCAGTTGTCGGCACAAAGCAAATCATGGTTCCTCACCAATTAGTTGTGCCTGCAACAGCAAGGCTACGCTGTATATTGTGGTTTTTGCTTTACTTAATCCGGCAACTTTGGTTGTCTGGGCGCGTTCAAGAGCATGTATCTTAAAAATTTGACTCTTTTCGGCTTTAAGTCCTTCGCGGACAAGACCGCGTTGAACTTCCAACCCGGTGTCACCGCCATCGTCGGCCCCAACGGCTGTGGCAAATCCAACGTCTCCGACGCCATCCGCTGGGTGCTTGGCGAGCAATCGGCCAAGGCGTTGCGCGGTGGCGAAATGGCCGACGTGATTTTCAACGGCACGGACGGTCGCAAACCGATGGGCATGGGCGAAGTGTCGCTTACGCTCGGCGACGTCGGCGAGGAAAGCTTGCGCGCGGCCGGCGTCGAAGTTGCCTATGACGAGGTCACGCTCACGCGCCGGATTTTCCGCGACGGCAACAGTGAATATTTTCTCAACCGCACGCCATGCCGGCTCAAGGACATCCAGCAACTGTTCATGGGCACGGGCGTCGGGCGGACGAGTTACAGCATTCTCGCACAGGGCCACATCACGCAGATTCTTTCCAGCAAGCCGGAAGACCGCCGGGTCATCTTCGAGGAGGCTGCCGGCATCACGAAGTTCAAGAGCCAGAAAAAGGAATCGCTCCGCAAGCTGGAATACACCGAACAAAATCTTTTGCGCGTGGCGGATCTCGTCCGCGAGGTGAAGCGGCAGATTGGTTCGCTCCAGCGCCAGGCCGGCAAGGCGCGCCGTTACAAACAGATTCAAGCCGAGCTTCAGCACTTGGACACGCAACTCGGCCGGCATCAATTCGACGTGTTGCAGTCGGAAATTTCCGGGAAACAGGCGGCGGTTGAAAAGTTGCGGAACGAAATTGAGCAGGGCTCCGCCGATGTCCTGCGTTTTGAGAACGAAATCGCCCGTCTCCGCGAGCGGCTTTCGGAACTGGAGCATGAGGTTGCCGCCCAGCAACAGCGCGGATTGGAATTGAAGGGCGAAATGGACCGGCACGAGAGCCGGATCCAGTTCGATGAGGAACGCCTGCGCGAACTGGCGTCGCAAAACACCAAGGCGCTTGCGGACATTACTCAGGCCGAGGAGCGCTGCCGCGCCGCGCAGGAGGAGCTGGCGGCCGTCACCGAAAAATTATCCAAGTCCGGGGCCGCGCTGGCGCAACATCGCCTGACGCTGGAAACAAAGCAGGAGGCGCTGAACAAGGTCGAGGAAGATTTGAAGAACAGGCAGGAATTGCTGCGCGAAGGGCAGGTGGCTGCGTTCGCCGCCGCCCAGGATTTGACGCGCATTCGCAACGAAATCTCCGCGCTCGATTTGCAGAGGCAGGGCAACGTCGTCCGGCTCGAAAAATTATCCGCCGAAAAAATCCAGCTTGAAGAGGAACGCACGCGGCTTGAGGCGCGGTTGCAGGAATTCACGGCGACCGTCGAGGTGGAAAAGCTCAACGCGCAGACCAAGCGCGGTTCAGTGGATCAACGGCAGAACCGTTTGCGCGAACTTCAGGTGGAGTTGCAGGCATCGTCCGCCGAACAGGACCAGTTTTTGCAGGCGCAGGCCGAGAAACGCACCCGGTTGAAGGTGCTCGAGCAGCTCGAAGGCTCGCACGAAGGTTTCAGCGCGGGCACCCAGGCCGCCCTGCGCCAGTCGCGCAAGGTCATCGGCTCGCTCGCCGACCGCATCCGCGTTCCCGAACCGTACGTCGTCGCCGTCGAAAACGCGCTCGGACATCATTTGCAACTGGTCCTGACCGAGCAGCCGGAATCCGCGCAGGCCATCCTTGCCGATTTGAGCGCGAACAAATCCGGTCGCGCCAGCATTGCCGCGCTTTCCCTTGAATACACCAACGACAAGCAGTTGGTTTTTGAAGGTGAAATGGCGCCGGGCAGCGGTCTTGATGTGATTCAAAATGGCTTGCAAAAAGGGCAGGTCATTCATGCTTTGGCCGTGGTCCAGGCCGAACCTTCGGTGGATAAACTCCTCAAAGCGTTGTTGGGCCGCACCTTCATCGCTTCCGACCTGACCACGGCCACTGCCCAGATTCAAAACGGCCACGCGGGTTGTGATTTTGTCACGTTGACCGGCGATTTGCTGAGCCGGCACGGCATTTACACCGGCGGTTACTTGAACGGCAACGGCAATCCCAAGGCGCCGGCCTCGATTCTCGGACGCAAAAACCAGATTTCCGAGCTTCACGGTGAACTGACGGAAGTTCAGCTCCGCGTCGCCGACATGAGCCGCAAACGCGGCGCGCTGTTGAGCGAGCAGACCGAGTTGCAGGCGAGCTTGCAACAGGCGCAGACGGAATTGCGCGAGCAGGAAGTCGCCATTGCCACGCGCGAAGGCGAGTTCAATGCGCTGCAAAATTCAAACCGGCTGCTCCACCAAAAAATCGAGACGGTGGTTTTTGAAATCCAAAGCCTCGCGGCGCAGGAGCAGGAAGGCTCGCAGAAACGCAATGCGCTGGCAACGCAGTTGGGCGATCTCGAAGCCCGTGAACGCGCCGGCCAGGAAAGAGTCGCCGCGCTCACAGCCGAGCTGGAAGATCTCCGCCAGCGGCGCGATGCCGCCAACACCGCTCTCACCGAGAGCAAGGTCGGGCTTGCGGCGGAGGAGCAGCTTTCAGCGTCATTCCGCCAGCAGCAACAGGCTTTGGAGGAGCGAATCCGCGAATTGACGCAGGTCATCGAACAACGCCGCGGCGAGTGTTCGTCGTTTGTCACGCGCAAGGAACAGGCGGAATCGGAAATTCAGGATTCGCGCAGTCAGATTGGGCGGTTGTCGCACGAGCGCGGGCAGGTGGGCGCGCAAACGGCGGAATTGCTGTCGCAAAAACAGGCCCAGGAAAGCGATATCGCGTCGCGCGATGAAAATTTGCGCGGCCAGCGCAGCCGGCTGGCTGATTTGCAGAACCAGCGCGGCGCGCTGGATGTGGAACTGGCGCAGAAAAACATGTCCGCGCAAAACCTGCGCGAGCGGATCCAGCAGAAATACCACGTCAATCTCGATGACGTGCGCAGCGAATGCATCACCATCACGCTTGCCGATGAGGGCCCGGCGAAAGTGCTCGTGTTGACGCCGGAAGAAATGGCGGCGGCGGGCGCGGCCACGGATTGGGACGCCGTTGCACAACAGGTCGAGGCTCTGCAAAAACGTCTCGACGAAATCGGCCCGGTGAACCTCGTGGCCATCGAAGAATACGAGGAAACCGAGCAGCGCTATCAATTTCTGGCCAAGCAGCACGACGACCTGGTTTCGGCCAAGGCCCAGTTGCTGGAAATCATCAACCGCATCAATGTCCAGACGCGGCAGATGTTCAAGGAGACGTTCGAGAAAATCCGCGATAATTTTCGCAGCATGTTTGTCGAGGTCTTCGGCGGCGGCAAAGCGGACCTGATTCTTGTGGATGAAAACGACGTTTTGGAGAGCGGCATTGACATCGTTGCGCGGCCGCCGGGCAAACAGTTGCAAAGCATTTCACTGCTTTCCGGTGGCGAGCAGACGATGACGGCAGTGTCGCTGCTCTTTTCGATTTATCAGGTCAAGCCGAGTCCGTTCTGCGTGCTGGACGAACTGGACGCTCCGCTGGACGAGGCGAACATCAACCGGTTCGTGAAAATCCTCCAGCGTTTCCTCACGCATTCACAGTTCGTCATCATCACGCACAACAAGCGCACCATCGGAATGGCCGACGTGCTTTACGGCGTGACGATGCAGGAACACGGCGTGAGCAAGATCGTCGGCGTGAAATTTCACAAGGAAGCCGAACAAACAGTGTCGCCGGGAACTCCGGAGCCAGCGGCAGCGTAACCAATTGAAATGTAGCAGCCGACGTGAGTCGGCTCATTCTGAATCAAATTAGAGCGGACTCACGTCCGCTGCTACAGATTTTTACCACGAATAATGCACTGTGTAAGTCAGCGTGCGTTCCTCATCGGGTTTGACCGGCACGCGAAACTCAATCGTTTGTGAATCGGTCTTCTTGAAATCGTCGGAACTGGCCGTGATGTCCCAGTTACTCCAGCGGTAGAGATGTTCGACGGCGCGGATTTCGACCGGCTCCTTTTTGCGGTTGCGCAGCTTGATTTCGAACGATTCATCAATCCATTTGTCGCCGGTGTCCACGCGGAAATTCGTCTGCCGGCGTTCCCCCACCAGGTCAAAGGCATTGCCGGTGGTCACGCGAATCGTCTCGTTGCGCGGCGTGTGGTCAATCTGGTCCTCGCCGACAAACTGCAACTGGCCGTCATCATCGCGGCGATAAAACCGCAGCTTGCCCGCCGGCAGCGCAATGCCGAGCTGATTTGTCTCCGCGTTCACAAATTCGCGCATGACCTGCACCTTTTTATTGCCCTCCGTGCCGTAACCCCGGTCGTAGTTGAGTCCGCCGTAAAAACGATAGCTCGGGGCGCCGTCGTAAAGGTAAATCGTGGGGGCAAACACCTTCTCGGCGTGAACAAACTCGACCTGCTTCGTTTCGCGGTCGCGCAAGGTCGTTGGCCGCGCAATGCTGTAAAGATGAAACTCGTCAAAGGCCTTTTCGGTGACCGCCGGCACATTCATCGCTTCCTGCGTCATCATTTTTGCCAGCCCGCCCCTCGCCATCGAATATTCGACCGGCTGGATCCGATTCACGTCGCCCGCCATCAATTTGATTTTGACATTCTCAAAAGTCTTCCCACTTTCATTTTTCATCGTGATCCAGCCGACGAGGTCCACGTTGTCGCCTTTCTCCGGCGAGACAAGATTGTAGCTGGCGCTCCAGTCAAACCCGCCGGTGACGTAGCCGACCTCGGCGTCGAACTTGCCCGGTTTGTCGGATTGCAGCAGCCAGTTCAGCGTGGGCTTGAGCACCGTGTCATCGCCGAGGTCGGGGAACAACGGCGTTCCGGGCATGGAAAATTGCAGCTTGCCGTTCACCTCGATGATGGGTTGCTCTGGATTGCCGCCCGGCACGTAGCCGCTGCGGATGATTTTGCCGGGAATGAGCTCGCGCACCTGTGTGTTGTCCTTGGTGCGGATGCTTTCGAAATCAATCGTCCTGCCCTCAAAGAGTGACAGCAACAATTCCTGTGTGACCGGGTCGTTGCGGTAATTCTCCTCGAGAATTTGCAGTGAATGTTTGCCGTCTGGGTCGCGCAAAATCACCGAGTCCGGCTCTACTTGTGCCGTGGCGCCGGTGTAATGGATGGAGTTGACGCCGGAATCAAGGTCGAGCGGCACGGAATCGCGCACGACGGCGAAATTTTGGTTGTAAATCGTGAGGGCCGGTCCGGCGGTCACGATGGCCGGAACCAGCGCGCCGGCAATCAAGAGCAGAGAGGTCGGAATTTTCATAATCGTTTTGTTTATCTTAAGCCTTATCGGCTTTCTTATTTAGACGGGATTGATGGTGGAATACTCCCGCATCTGCGGCACAACAAGAAGTTTCAATCTTCGCTTGGCCATGGCCAAGGGGCGAAAGTTGGTGCCGGTGGTGAGACTCGAACTCACACGACTTTTTATGGTCCCAGGATTTTAAGTCCTGTGCGTCTGCCATTTCGCCACACCGGCGCTCTATCCGCAAACGCTAGTCCTGATTGTCAACGATGAAAAGCGCGAAGTTCGCTGCATGTCGATCAAACCCGATTATATTTGATTCGATTTCCAAACACGTCTTCAAACGGCAAGCAGTGATGGTCGGGAATGCCGTTGGACAATTCATAGCAATACAAGATGTGCCCTCTTGGCGGGTTTTTCCGCCATTTTATTCGATGGTGAAGCTGCCGGAATTGGTCGTCGGTGGATCCGAGAAAGCATCATAGAATGTCTCGAAGAAATCGCCCATGCCCTGGCCCGTGAACGTGGTCTGAATATACGACACGCTTCCGGCCTCCACACCACCGCTGTAAGTTAAAACCAGCATTCCACCGAGCGGACCGCATTGTGTGAAAGTATAGCTGCCCAATGATATTCCGGGGCTGCTGGAACCAGTCTCGGTCTGACTGAACGTCCCGTCCCCATTGAGCGTCACCGCGTCGACGACGCCCTCCGCATTCGTTGTGTAAATGGTCTGTCCGGCCAGCGAAGTCGGGATCCAATTTGTCGGAGGTGCCCAGAAGCTGATCGCCGCAATGGTGTTGCTGCCACTGCTGTCCTGATTGGTCAACACGCAGAAATTCGGGGCGATAAATGTCAGGATCACCGGTGCAGCGGCGTTGGCAACGGTTGGAGGTGCGGTATAGTTGAAACTTAATTCCGCGCTGTTGGTGTCCAATTTGGTGTAAGTGTAAGCGCCCACACCATTGGCGTAGTTGGTGTCGGGTGAGATTTGGGCGAACGTGGCGATCCCAAAATTCATTTCAAACGCGCCGTCAGCTTGCGTCACCTGCGCTGCCAAATTCGCCAATGAATCGGGCGCATTCCCGCCCGATGATTCTGACAGGATCGCAAATACACCTGTCCCGGTTGCCGGCGCATTGCTGGATTCATAGTAGGCGGCGGCATAATACGAACCGTAATTGGTCGCGCCGAAGGTGAGTTGTGTAAAGTTCGTTTTATTGGGTTGCGTCACTGTCAGCAACGCTCCCAGCGGGCTGTATTGCTTGAACGTATAGTTCCCGTTTGTCACCTGGCCGACAGCGTTGGTAATGGTCAGTGTACTCGATCCAAAGGACTCTGTCGTCAGTTGCCCGTTGGCGATCAGTACAGACGTCTTTCCATTCAACGAGGTGGGAGCCCAAGTGGACACCGACCAGAAGCTGATTGTCCCGGTGTTCAGCACATTACTCTGGTTGACAAAGATGCCCTCATTGTTGGTTATGTATGTCAGCAACACGATCATCTTTGTGCCCAACAGATTGGGGGGGGCGGTGTAAGTGATGGACAACTGTGCTGTATCCGGATTCAGTTTCGTGTAACTGTAGTTACCAACACCATTGTCATAGTTGGAATTGCCCGAATTTTGACTGAAGGTGCTGGTGCCAAAGCAAAGATAAAATGTACCGCCGCCGTTCTCATTCACCGCTCCCATCAACCCGCCAAGCGAGTTCGGTGCCGTGGCGTATGCAAAAGTTACCGTGTTTGTCGTCGAGAGATTGCCTGAGGAATCGAGTGCACAGGCCTGGAGGGTGTTGGTGCCCGGAGAGAGAGTGAGGTTGACGGTCCAATTGGTCCAGTTGTTGGTGGTCGAAGCGGAGGCCCAGGTTGAGCCGTTCAAGGAATAAAGCACCGTGGCGACCGCGACGTTGTCACCGGCCTTGCCGGTGGCGGTGAAGGTTGCGTTGGTCAACTGCTGGTTGGAGGAGGGAGTAAGGATGGACAATGTGGGCTTGGTGGCATCGACAAAATTGGCCCTGAGGGACAGATTGGTCAGCATGGTGAACTGGAGCGTGGAGCGATTGGTCAAGAGGTTGCCGGAGGCGTCGGTCCAGTTGGTAAAGGCAAAGCCCGACTGCGCGTTGGCGGTCAGGGAATAGTTTTCGTTGATGGCCAGTGAAGTGCCATTGGTGTAATTGGGATTGAGCCAGCCCCAGGCGGGGTTGGTCGTGCCCAGACCGAAGATCTGGACTGAGAGGGGCTTGAGCACGACATATTCAAATTTGGTGGTATTGGTGGTCGAGAGATTGCCTGAGGAATCGAGTGCACAGGCCTGGAGGGTGTTGGTGCCCGGAGAGAGAGTGAGGTTGACGGTCCAATTGGTCCAGTTGTTGGTGGTCGAAGCGGAGGCCCAGGTTGAGCCGTTCAAGGAATAAAGCACCGTGGCGACCGCGACGTTGTCACCGGCCTTGCCGGTGGCGGTGAAGGTTGCGTTGGTCAACTGCTGGTTGGAGGAGGGAGTAAGGATGGACAATGTGGGCTTGGTGGCATCGACAAAATTGGCCCTGAGGGACAGATTGGTCAGCATGGTGAACTGGAGCGTGGAGCGATTGGTCAAGAGGTTGCCGGAGGCGTCGGTCCAGTTGGTAAAGGCAAAGCCCGACTGCGCGTTGGCGGTCAGGGAATAGTTTTCGTTGATGGCCAGTGAAGTGCCATTGGTGTAATTGGGATTGAGCCAGCCCCAGGCGGGGTTGGTCGTGCCCAGACCGAAGATCTGGACTGAGAGGGGCTTGAGCACGACATATTCAAATTTGGTGGTATTGGTGGTCGAGAGATTGCCTGAGGAATCGAGTGCACAGGCCTGGAGGGTGTTGGTGCCCGGAGAGAGAGTGAGGTTGACGGTCCAATTGGTCCAGTTGTTGGTGGTCGAAGCGGAGGCCCAGGTTGAGCCGTTCAAGGAATAAAGCACCGTGGCGACCGCGACGTTGTCACCGGCCTTGCCGGTGGCGGTGAAGGTTGCGTTGGTCAACTGCTGGTTGGAGGAGGGAGTAAGGATGGACAATGTGGGCTTGGTGGCATCGACAAAATTGGCCCTGAGGGACAGATTGGTCAGCATGGTGAACTGGAGCGTGGAGCGATTGGTCAAGAGGTTGCCGGAGGCGTCGGTCCAGTTGGTAAAGGCAAAGCCCGACTGCGCGTTGGCGGTCAGGGAATAGTTTTCGTTGATGGCCAGTGAAGTGCCATTGGTGTAATTGGGATTGAGCCAGCCCCAGGCGGGGTTGGTCGTGCCCAGACCGAAGATCTGGACTGAGAGGGGCTTGAGCACGACATATTCAAATTTGGTGGTATTGGTGGTCGAGAGATTGCCTGAGGAATCGAGTGCACAGGCCTGGAGGGTGTTGGTGCCCGGAGAGAGAGTGAGGTTGACGGTCCAATTGGTCCAGTTGTTGGTGGTCGAAGCGGAGGCCCAGGTTGAGCCGTTCAAGGAATAAAGCACCGTGGCGACCGCGACGTTGTCACCGGCCTTGCCGGTGGCGGTGAAGGTTGCGTTGGTCAACTGCTGGTTGGAGGAGGGAGTAAGGATGGACAATGTGGGCTTGGTGGCATCGACAAAATTGGCCCTGAGGGACAGATTGGTCAGCATGGTGAACTGGAGCGTGGAGCGATTGGTCAAGAGGTTGCCGGAGGCGTCGGTCCAGTTGGTAAAGGCAAAGCCCGACTGCGCGTTGGCGGTCAGGGAATAGTTTTCGTTGATGGCCAGTGAAGTGCCATTGGTGTAATTGGGATTGAGCCAGCCCCAGGCGGGGTTGGTCGTGCCCAGACCGAAGATCTGGACTGAGAGGGGCTTGAGCACGACATATTCAAATTTGGTGGTATTGGTGGTCGAGAGATTGCCTGAGGAATCGAGTGCACAGGCCTGGAGGGTGTTGGTGCCCGGAGAGAGAGTGAGGTTGACGGTCCAATTGGTCCAGTTGTTGGTGGTCGAAGCGGAGGCCCAGGTTGAGCCGTTCAAGGAATAAAGCACCGTGGCGACCGCGACGTTGTCACCGGCCTTGCCGGTGGCGGTGAAGGTTGCGTTGGTCAACTGCTGGTTGGAGGAGGGAGTAAGGATGGACAATGTGGGCTTGGTGGCATCGACAAAATTGGCCCTGAGGGACAGATTGGTCAGCATGGTGAACTGGAGCGTGGAGCGATTGGTCAAGAGGTTGCCGGAGGCGTCGGTCCAGTTGGTAAAGGCAAAGCCCGACTGCGCGTTGGCGGTCAGGGAATAGTTTTCGTTGATGGCCAGTGAAGTGCCATTGGTGTAATTGGGATTGAGCCAGCCCCAGGCGGGGTTGGTCGTGCCCAGACCGAAGATCTGGACTGAGAGGGGCTTGAGCACGACATATTCAAATTTGGTGGTATTGGTGGTCGAGAGATTGCCTGAGGAATCGAGTGCACAGGCCTGGAGGGTGTTGGTGCCCGGAGAGAGAGTGAGGTTGACGGTCCAATTGGTCCAGTTGTTGGTGGTCGAAGCGGAGGCCCAGGTTGAGCCGTTCAAGGAATAAAGCACCGTGGCGACCGCGACGTTGTCACCGGCCTTGCCGGTGGCGGTGAAGGTTGCGTTGGTCAACTGCTGGTTGGAGGAGGGAGCCGTAATTTGATCGGTAGGTGGGGTGTGATCGACATAGGCTTGAACATTGACCGTAAAAGATCGGGTGACAATGTTATTGCTCGTACCACCGTCATTAACCGTAACAGTGATGATGCTCGTACCATTGGTATAGGCCACCGGCGTGAAGGTCAGGGAGCCGTTGGTGTTGGGGCTGGTGTAATTTACAGCCGGATTGGGAATTAAAAAGGTATTGCTGGACGTCGCAGCGACGGTAAGTTTTTGATTTTCATTGGCGGCACCGGAGGTAATGCCGGAGAGATTCACTGTTTGCGGACCGCTGTTTTCGTCGATGGTCAGATTGTTGATCGGATTGAGCGTTGGGGGTTGATTTACTGCGTTGACCGTCACTGTGAAAGCCTGGGTGACAATGTTGTTGCTTGCATTCCCGTTATTGACGGTGACGGTGACGCTGGCCGAGCCATTGGCATTGGTCAATGGCGTGAAAGCCAGGGAGCCGTTGGTGTTGGGGCTGGTGTAATTTACAGTCGGATTGGGAATTAAATTGGTATTGTTGGACGTTGCAGTTATGGTGATTTTTTGATTCTTGTTGGTCGCGCCGGAAGTGATGCCGTAGAAATTCACCGTCTGCAGGCCCGCATTTTCATTGATGGTCAGGTTGCTGATGGGGTTTAAGGTCGGTGGCTGATTGACGGGCACGATGTTTGTTGGAACAAGGTAAGACACTTCACTCGAAAATGGACTTTGGACGCCTGAGCCATTATACGATGTAGCTGCAAAATAATAGGTGGTTCCTCCCGCCAAACCGGGGATCGTCATGTTTGTTGCATTTCCAGCAGAAAGCGTGTTGGTATAATTGTGACTTGCCCCGCCATAATAAATGTTGTAGCCGACAACAGTTGAATCTGTGCTTGGATTCCAGGCAAGGGTGACGCTTTGGGTCGCAAGGGCTGGCAACTGTATGAGAAAAACCATCCCGCCTGTTAGAAGTGAATTGACAGCGGCACGCCCTATCCGGCTAAGAAAATGTACACTACTCATTTACAACACCTGCACCTCCCTACGCATAAGCTTTGCCAACGTAATTATTTTGATCCGGGAATTTTCAAGACGTGAATGCCGTGGCACAAAAGAAAGAGTTTTTCCGCAAATTCCCCTTGAAATCGGCAGTTTCGGCTCCTTCCAATGACCGAATTTTTCAAAGCCTTAATTTTAAAGTATCATATGAAGACAACCAGAATCGCTTCTTTTGAAGATCTTCAAGACAGCACTGTCTTGAAAAAGAACATCAAAACTTGGCTGAAAATTTTTCAACGAAACAGTTGATCGGGGCCAATGCAAATGTCCGCGACGAGCAAGTGCACTATTCAAATTATGGAAATTTGACGTGGATGCCGTCTAGATTTTGCGGATTGCCAGTGTGGACGACGAGAGATGTTGATGATCTGTTGGCGGTGTTGCCTGTTGTGATCGGGCACGAGGAAGATCCGCCAAAAATCACTTGTGAAAAATCGAATTCGTAATAACATGTAAAGTCCATGAGCGGCGACAATTCCGACCAATCCGACGGCAAGAACGATGCGCGTGTGCGCGTTTTAATCGTTGATGATCATCCGCTGGTTCGTGAATCGTTGAAGAAAATCATCCAGGGGGAACCTGATTTGGTTGTTTGCGGTGAAGCGGAGGATCGTGAGCATGCCCTGGAGATTGTGAAAGCCACCGAGCCCCGCCTGGCGATTGTTGATCTGACTTTGAAAAATTCCCACGGCTTGGAACTTATCAAGGACCTTCGAGAACGGTTTCCGGAAGTGCAAAGCTTAGTGCTCTCCATGCATGATGAAATGATTCATGCAGAACGAGCGATTCGTGCAGGCGCTCGCGGATATATAACCAAACACGAAGTTCCAGCGAGAATTCTGCTGGCGATGCGAAAAATTCTAAATGGAGAAATTTACTGGAGTGAAAAAGCTGCGGCGCGAGTTGCTTCCAAGATTGCCCATGCAGCACCG
The DNA here is from genome assembly GCA_963764175.1 of uncultured Verrucomicrobiae bacterium. GTDB lineage: Bacteria > Verrucomicrobiota > Verrucomicrobiia > Limisphaerales > UBA11358 > UBA11358. Next base: position 169,130 of record CAVXRE010000019.1, read on the forward strand.
ACCACCACAAAATTTGATTTGCTGACTGACCGGGAAATGCAAGTTTTTCAGCTTATTGGTTCGGGTCAGAGTACGCGTCAGATAGCCGCCGTATTACATATTGATGTAAGCACCGTTGAAACATATAGGGCTAGAATCAAAGAGAAGTTAAATATTGAGAGCGGTCTTGAGCTTGTGCGCCATGCAATAAGTTGGGCAAACACCCCGAATCCATAACAAAATGATAAAAATGACAGGGCAACAGGGCGCATATTATAGTTGTGTAGCGTATTCCGCTACTGTATAATCCTACTTTGAACGACTGACTAATTTGTAATTTCAGGTATTCTATACATGTGATTGGTGGTTCATTCATGATGCAGAGCAGCGATGGAGATGGTGTCTCCAAAATGTACAGTGTACGAGATACAGGTGGTTCTGTTTTTCAAACATTGAAGGAAATCTCCATTGGAGGCGCTGATCATGAGGTTGCCGTTGATCGGAAGATTGATGGTGGTTTGGCATGGTACTGTGCGCGGACGAAACCTAAGCATGAACACATCGCTGCGGCTAATTTACGCCAGAATTTGGGCTTGGAAGTATTTCATCCGCGGCTTCGCATAGAACGGGCAACTCAGCGCGGGGTGATGCGCGTTGTTGAGCCGCTGTTTCCTTGCTACGTTTTTATTCGTTGCGTATTGGACGAGAATTTTAGCGAGATTCGGCATACCAGTGGAATCAGCAGTCTTGTGCATTTTGGCCAAAAGATTCCGACTGTTCCGGATTCGATCATTGAAGAATTGCGCGAGTGCTTTGAGGCGGACGACCCCATGACCGTTGAGGATCGTATTTCGCCGGCGGACGAAGTGATTTTTGTCGAAGGGGCGTTTACTGGCATGCGTGCGTTTGTTTTGCGTATTATGCCGGCAAAAAAACGGGTGCAGGTGCTGCTGGAAGTTTTGGGTGGCCCAACTCCTGTTGAAGTGGAGCGGAGTGCCGTAGTGCTGGAAAGAAGCACTCTGGCGGATTTTGTGCCGGTTCTGGCAGCCCCAAGTCAAAAGCTGGAACTGGCCTGAGAGAAGGTGCGGCCTAAATTTAAATTCCGGTTTTGCCGGATAGAAAGTTGTTTTTTTGGACGAGTGACAAAAGACAACAAGTGCGGAGCTGTATACTTTTTTGTATTGTCCAGTTTTAAACAGATTAATTGGATCTAAAGAATCCAGTAAACTCAAATTCAGAGGATTTTTTGTCATGTACCTAAATAAAATTTGTGATCAGGAAGACTTTCCTGTTGTTGCAATTCCCGTTCCCAGATGGAAGCGCCTTTTGGATGTAACTATTATCCTCTTGACGACGCCAATCCTTTTGCCATTGATGCTAGCAGTGGCAGTATTGGTTAGGATCGTTTCCAAGGGGCCCACTTTGTTTCGACAGGAGCGTGTAGGATATTTGGGGCAGCGGTTTATGTGCTTCAAGTTCAGGACGATGTTTGTGAATTCCGATACGGCTATCCACCAGGGCCATTTAGACCATTTGATGGACTCAGACGCGCCTCTGGTAAAAATGGACGCAAAAGGTGACCCCCGGATCATTCCCTTCGGCAGGCTTCTGCGTGCCACCGGGTTGGATGAGCTGCCGCAATTAATCAATGTGGTGCGGGGTGAAATGAGCTTGGTTGGGCCGCGTCCCTGTCTTCCCTACGAATACGAAAAATATCAGCGATGGCAAAAGGAACGGTTCAACACATTGCCAGGATTGACAGGGCTCTGGCAGGTGTGCGGGAAGAATAAAACCACTTTTACAGAAATGATCTGCCTAGATATTCGATACGCTCGCACCAGGACAATCTGGCTTGATTTGATGATACTTCTAAAAACCTTCCCAGCCATTCTCATCCAAGTGCTTGAATCCCGTGGGTCCAAGGAGGTAAAATCATATTCCCACCCCGATACCGCTCCAACAACCAATCTTTCTGGAAGGGCTGTCCGTCAACAGGTTCCTTAAGAGCCGGCACCGCCGTTTATAAATGGCGGGTGGAAATGCTTTTTCAAATTTAGAGATGCAAAAACAAAAAATAAATTATCAATAATTATGACTAGGAAACTCAAAGTGGGTGTTGTGGGGTGCGGTTACTGGGGGCCGAATCTTATCCGGAACTTCAGATCGCTTCCAGACTGCCAGCTAAAAATCATGTGTGATCTAAGCCAGCAGCGCCTCATGCATCTCAAAACATTGTATCCGGAAGTCCAGCCTTCAATGGATTACGATCACATGTTGAATGGTGTTGGGCTTGATGCCGTGGTCATAGCAACAGCTGTAAAATCGCACTACCCGATGGCCAAAGCGAGTTTGCTCGCCGGAAAGCATACATTCATCGAAAAGCCAATGGCCAGTTCCTCCGAACAATGTGAGGAATTGGTTGAGATTGCTCAGAAAAACGGGCTGGTGCTCATGATCGGTCACACCTTCCTATATTCCCCTGCGGTCAGAAAAATCCGGGAAATTGTGGCTTCCGGTGACATTGGTGAAATCCGCTACATTTGTGCACGTCGTCTCAATTTGGGGTTGTTCCAGAAGGACATCAATGTGGCGTGGGACCTTGCACCGCACGATATCTCCATCATTTTGTCCGTCATCGGCGAGCAACCCATCACGGTGAACTGCCGAGGGAGCGCTCACATCACACGGGGCATCGAAGACGTGACGACCATGTGCCTCGGCTTCGCGAAACAACGCACGGCTATCATTCAGAGCAGTTGGTTGGATCCGAGAAAGGTTCGTGAGATGACGATTGTCGGAAGCAAAAGGATGATTGTTTATGACGACGTGGCGCCGCTGGAAAAAATCCGCATTTTTGACGCGCGGGTTGAAAGCCCGCCGCATTATGACACTTTTGCGGAATTTCAATACGCTTATCACTACGGGGACATGTATGTGCCCTACATCAAGCAGGAGGAACCGTTGAAAACCGAGTGCCAGCATTTTTTGGATTGCATAAGACATGGCACATCTCCGCTGAGCAGCGGCAAACAGGGATTGGAGCTGGTCCGGATTTTAGAGGCCTCCACAAAATCATTGGAAAAAGGTGGTGCTCCCGTTGAGCTTGCGGATGCGCGCAAGGAAGATACTCGCTTGGAGGCAGCCAAAGTTTCTACTCGCGGCACGGAGTTTCCGGTCTTGGCGCCCCGGTTGGCGGCCAAAAGGCGCACGCTTCAGAACGGCCGGAAATTGCGGATAAAACTGCGCGTGAACGGGCGGTGAATTCTCCCACATGGAAAAATCGCTGCAGACATCGTGTCAAAGAATCGCTCCTGACGTAAAGCTGGGAAAAAATGTCCGTATTTACGACTTCACGAATCTCTACGGTTGTGAAATTGGGAACGATGTAAAAATCGGCACTTTTGTTGAGATTCAAAAAGGTGTCAAAATCGGTGATCGCTGTAAAATTTCTAGTCACACCTTCATTTGCGAAGGGGTGACCTTGGAAGACGATATTTTCGTCGGTCACAATGTCACTTTCACCAACGATCGTTTTCCTCGCGCCACCAACGACAATGGGCGGTTGCAGACCGACACGGATTGGACCTGCATTCGCACCTTGATAAAACGAGGCGCCTCCATCGGTTCTGGAGCCACACTTCTCTGTGGCATAACCGTTGGTGAGAAAGCGATGATCGGGGCCGGCAGCGTGGTGACGAAGGATGTGCCGCCGGGCGCGGTGGTCGCAGGCAACCCTGCCAGATTGTTTCGGTCTTTTCAGTCCAAGGTTTGAATGGACTTGTCTGGATAATGTCTTATCCCTTGATTTTGCATGAGCAATAAGAGTCAAGAACCACCCTCTACAGCAATGTCGTTGGGTGATGTTTATTTCATCCTGTTCCGGCATAAGTGGATGATTCTTTTGTTCTCTTTTGCGGGAGTGATGGGGGCCATTTTGCTGCTTTTTGTGGTGAAGCCGCCCCAATATCAATCCGAGGCCATGCTTTCCATACGTTATGTAGTTGAAGGAAAATCCCTGAATCCCCCCGGAGACGAGCAGAATACCAGGTCGCTGGATGAGCGGAGCGACAGTATTATTAATACAGAGCTGGCAACTCTATACAGTTTGGACCTGGCTGAAAAAGTGGTTCAAGCCATGACACCAGAGACGATTTTGGCCAAAGCCGGCGGAGGCACAGACACCAATCGAGCCGCCTATTTGGTTAGAAGCGGTTTGACAGTGGAACAAATTCCTGACAGCAGCGTGATTCGCATCAGCTTTCAAAATCCGGATCCGAGGCTTGTTCAACCGGCTTTGGGTGAAATCATTGACGCTTATTTTACAAAGCATGCACAAATGCACCAAGGCATGGGAGTGTCTGATGTTTTTCTGACTAATGAAACCGCCAGGTTACGCGTCGAATTGGCGCAGACTGACGATCAACTCGGGAATCTCAAACGTGCAGCCGGTGTGATTTCCGTCGGAGATACACAAAACGAATATGCCGAACAGATCTCAAAAATTCGCCAGGATCTGTTTAGTGCCGAGGTTGAATTGTCAGGACACCAGGCCATGCTGGAGGAATTGACAAAATCATCGGGAAATGAGCCTGAAGCAACAAATGTTGATTCGGCGGCTGGAGTGCCCTCGGAGCAGCTTGACAGCTACAAAAAGATCTGTGCTACTCTCGCTTTTCTTGAGCAAAAGGAGCAGGATTATCTTACCCGACAGGGATTCACGGTCGAAAATGTCCTGGTCAAGCAGGTTCATGAACAAATCGGGCAAACCGAAATGCTCAAAAAGAGCATGGAAACAAATTATCCACAGCTCCTTGTCTTGGATATTCCATTATCAAGCCCTGTCTCCGGACAGCAGGCAAGCGGGTCAAATGATTTGAAAACGGAATCCGAGCAGGTAGCGGGGCTTAAGGCAAAAATTCAGGCGTTGAATTTGCAGTTGAATCAGATATGGGCTGAAGCGACGAATTTCGAAAAAGTAGAGACGACCATTTCACAATTGGAACAAAAAAAACAGGTGGAAGAAGCCAATCTCAAATATTTCATGGGCAGTTTGGAGGAGACTCGGACAGATGAAGCTTTGGGAAGAGACAAAGCCGCCAATATCAGCATAATCCAAGCTCCGACCCCCCCGGTCAAGGGATGGTCAAAGGCTCTCAAAAAGAAGGTGGCAATGGTGGCTGCCGGAGGCGTTTTTGGCGGGCTGGCTCTGGCATTTCTCATCGAGTTGCTCTTCGACCGTTCCGTAAAGCGCCCGGCGGATATCGAGGCCAAATTGCGATTGCCTCTGTTTATCTCAATTCCTGCCATGGCGAGAAATGGCCATCGCGATTTAACAACAGTTAACAACCATTTGCGCCTGCAAGATGCCAATGGCGACGAGCGTGAAACATCTGGAGCGATTGCTCTCCATGAGGCGACCGGCGTGGATTTGCAGAATCGGCATGATCCTCTCCACCGGTTTTACGAAGGTTTGAGGGACCGGTTGATTGTGTATTTTGAAACCAGAAATCTCACCCACAAACCGATGCTCGTGGCGGTAACTAGCTGCGAAAAGGGTGCTGGCGTCAGCAGCATCGCCACCGGATTGGCCGCTTCGCTTTCGGAAACCGGCGATGGCAATGTGCTTTTGGTCAACATCAGCGGTGAGCAGGGCGCAGCGCAGCAATTTTACAAGGGAAAACCCGGCTGCAGCCTGGATGAGGCCCTGGCAACAAACAAAAAGCAAGGTGCGCTCGTCAAGGCAAACCTTTACACCACCACGGAACAAATCGACGGTGACATGCTGCCGGCCAATCTGCCCAAAAAAATCTCGACGTTGATGCCCAAATTCAAAGCGAGCGAATATGACTACATCATTTTCGACATGCCACCAGTCAGCCAGACCAGCGTGACTGCCCGGCTCGCCGGGCTCATGGACATGGTTTTGCTGGTGATTGAGTCGGAGAAAACAAATCAAGACGTGGTCAAGCGGGTAAATCGGTTGCTGTTGGAATCCAATGGCAAGGTCAGCACCGTGCTGAACAAAACGAAGGTCTATACTCCCGCTTGGTTGCATCAAGAGTTTCTCAACGACACCTGAAAAGGCCTGTTTCAGCATGACCACACAACAGGCTTCAGCCCCTCCACGGCAGGCAGGCAAAAGGATTTGCATGCTCGTGTATTCGTTTTACGAGCATGACAACCGTGTCATGCGCTACGCCAGGACATTGGCGGAGCGCGGAGATGAAGTGGATGTGGTGGCGCTGGGCGCCAACGAAGAACAACCCGCGTTCGAAAATGTTGACGGTGTGAATGTGTACCGCATTCAGCGCCGTCAGCGGAACGAAAAAAACAAGTTTTCGTATCTGTTCCGGTTAATCCGGTTCTGTCTGAAATCATCGTTCGTTCTCAGCCGTCTGCACTTGAGGCGCGGTTACGATCTGGTGCATGTCCACAATGTCCCGGATTTTCTGGTGTTCAGCGCCTGGCTGCCCAGGTTGAGCGGGGCGAAAATCATTTTGGACATCCACGACATATTGCCGGAGTTTTTCGCCAACAAGTTTCACAAGCCGCAGGACAGTGCTTATGTTCGATTGCTGAGATGGATCGAGTTTGTTTCCACGCGGTTCGCCAGCCATGTTATCATCTCCAACCACCTTTGGCGTGACAAGATCACCGCGCGGTCGGTGCCGCGGGAAAAATGCTCGGTTTTCGTCAACCACGTTGAGCCGGGCATTTTTGACGGCAAACGCACCAGAAATGAAGGCAAATTTATCCTTCTTTACCACGGCGGATTACAACGACATCAGGGATTGGACATAGCCATCCGCGCTTTCGCCAAAATTTCCCCGCAGGCTCCGAATGCGGAATTTCACATCTACGGCGGGGGCAATGTGAAACCGGAGTTGCAGGCCCTTGTGCAGGAACTTGGCTTGGACGGGACGGTGCGTTTCTTTGAAAGTCTGCCGATGCGGGAAATTGCCGGCACGGTGGCCAACGCGGATTTGGGCGTGGTCGCCAAACGCGCCGATTCCTTTGGCGACGAAGCTTACAGCACAAAAATCATGGAATTCATGGCGTCCGGTGTGCCGGTCATCGTTTCCAAGACAAAAATTGACAGTTTTTATTTCAACGATTCCGTCGTCCGGTTCTTTGAGTCCGGCAACGATAAGGATTTGGCCGAAGCAATGCTGGACCTGATGCGGAACCCGGAACTCCGCCGGACTCTGGTTCACAACGCGAGCGATTATGTCGCGCGGAACAATTGGAACCTTAAAAAGTACGAATACTTGAATCTTGTGGATTCCCTGATTTCTCCGGAAGAAAGCTGTCCCGCCGCATTGGCCGAGAAGTCCACGGTTTGCCGGTGACCAACCCATTGGATTCTGGGAAATCGCCGGTAAATAATGTCCATGCGCCTGGATCGTACACTGTCTCTAAACCTCGTCCGTCCGCTGATGCGAATGGGCATTCCCTCCAGCAGGAGGGCGTTGCCGATTCTCATGTATCACGCCATATCGGACGATACTGAACCCGGAGTTTCGGCTTACTACCGGACCAACACAAGCCCCGCCCGGTTCGAACAGCATCTGCGCTGTTTAAATGACCGGGGATTCCGTTCGGCGAGCCTGAACGAGGCCGCCCGAATGTTGCACCAGGGATTGGCGAAGGAGGGAAAAATAATCGCAATCACTTTTGACGACGGCTTTCGCGATTTTTACGATGCCGCGTATCCGCTTCTTAAAAAATATGGCCACGTTGCAACGGTTTACCTTCCCACCGGATTCATTGGCGAACAACGGCGTTCATTCAAAAACAAGGAGTGTCTGACCTGGCAGGAAGTCCGTGAATCTCATGCCCAAGGCATCCAGTTCGGCTCGCACACTGCGAATCATCCCGTTCTCTACGAACTTTCGTGGAAGAAAATTGAGGATGAATTGGCCGCCTCCAAAATGCAAATCGAGCAAGTGCTTGGGGAGAAAATCACCGGCTTTGCCTATCCCTATGCCTTTCCGCAGCAAGACCGGCATTTCACCGAGAAGTTTGTACAGTTGTTGCGCCGGCAAGGTTATCAAAATTCCGTGACCACCATGATTGGCCGCGCCAGTCCGGACGACGATTTGTTCCGCCTGAAACGGCTGCCGGTCAATAGTGACGATGATGTCGAATTGTTTGCTGCCAAGCTGGACGGTGCTTACGACTGGCTGGCCCATCCGCAAGGCTGGTTCAAGTCAGTTCGTCATTATAGAGGCGCTGCGGGCCGGAGAGAATTCGATTTGCCTGCTGCTCCGCTGACCGCTCCCGGGAATTCTCCGTTATGAATCCCGTTCGTTACGTCATCATAACACCGGTACGCAACGAGGAGGTTTTTTTGGGGAAAACCATAACCTCTGTTGCCACGCAAACCATCCAGCCGACGGAATGGATAATTGTGGATGATGGTTCAAAGGACCGGACTGGCGGGATTGCCGATGCCGCTGCCGCGCAACACAGTTGGATTCGGGTTCTTCACCGTGTTGATCGTGGTTTTCGCAAAAACGGCGGCGGAGTGATGGAGGCGTTTCGTGACGGCCTTCAGCGGGTTCTGACCGGCGACTGGGATTTTCTGGTCAAATTGGATGGCGATTTGACCTTCGCGCGGGATTACTTCGAGAAATGCTTCCAGCATTTTGAATCGAATTCAAAGCTCGGCATTGGCGGCGGCTTGATCTGCAATGAAATTGCCGGCCAACGGGTTTTGGATTCGAAGGAGGACCCGAAGTTTCATGTGCGCGGCGCCACCAAGATTTACCGGCGGGCATGCTGGGACGCAATTGGCGGGCTGATCCAAACGACGGGATGGGACACCATGGATGAGTTGAAGGCCAACATGCTGGGATGGAAAACATACACGTTTCCGGAGTTGCCGCTGATTCATCATCGCGAAACGGGCGGGGCCGATGGCAGTTGGCGCAACTGGTTCAAAAATGGTCGGGCCAATTATATCGTTGGTTATCATCCGCTGTTTATGCTGGGTAAATGTGTCAAACGCACTTTCCGCCGGCCTTACGGACTGGCTTCGTTGGCACTCTTGTGCGGATTTGTAACGGGATATTTCTCGCGTGTGCCGCAGCGCGTTGCCGACCGCAAAGTGATCCGGTATTTGCGCGGCGAGCAACTGCGCGCTCTTCTTGGGAAAAAGTGTCTTTGGAAGGCTTACGAACAATAATCTTCAAACGTGCTGGAACTTTCCGTCATCATCGTCAATTGGAACTCCAAGGACTTTCTCCGGCAGTGCCTCGCCTCGTTGAACAGCCACTGCCGCGGCATTTCAATGGAAATTATCGTTGTGGACGGCGGTTCGTTTGACGGTTGCGGTGAAATGCTCGCCCGTAAATTTCCCTCCGTTGTTTTCATCCAGAGTGATAAAAACGTTGGCTTTGCTCGGGCGAACAATCTTGGCGTGCGTCAGGCACGCGGCCGCTGCCTGCTTTTCCTGAACCCGGACACCGAATTTTTTGAGGACTCGATTCGCGTCCTGCTGGAGCGGATCTCGGCGCTATCGCAGGCCGGCGCAATCGGTTGCAAGCTGCTGAATTCCGACCGGTCGTTGCAGGCCAGTTGTGTACAGGCGTTTCCTACGGTGCTTAACCAGATTTTTAATTCGGAATTTTTGCGCCGGCGATTTCCTAACTGGAAAATGTGGGGCATCGCCGCGCTGTTTGCCAACCCTCCACAGCCGGCCGTGGTTGAGGTCGTTTCAGGCGCTTGCCTCATGGTGCGGCGGGATGTTTTTGAAGCCGTGGGCGGATTTACGGAGCTGTACTTCATGTATGGTGAGGACGCGGATATCTGCTTCAAAATCGCCCGGGCCGGTCATCGCGTTTATTACACGCCGGAAACCAGCGTCATCCATCACGGCGGCAGCAGTTCGCGCCAGGCACAGACCAATTTTTCGAACGTCATGATGCGCGAATCCCTTTACCGCTTTTTCAAGCTCAATCACGGCAGGCCGGCGGCCGCCGCTTACCGCATCGCCATGTCCGTTCTATCCGTCATTCGCCTGCCGCTGATTTTTGTCCTGCTTCCGCTTTCAAGCGGCAGTTTGGTGCGGCATGGAACCGGTTCATTGCGGAAGTGGTTTTCAATTTTGCGCTGGGGACTGGGGCTGGAATCATGGGTGCAAACGTATCCTGAAACGGTCTGAATGAAGAACCCCGCAAAGCGAGAGTAATTGGGGATTGCTGAAATGTGTGGCATAGCCGGCAAATTGGTTTTTGATCGCGAAACACGGATTGACCGTGCCGAGATTGAGGCGATGTTGTCTCCCATTGCTCATCGCGGGCCGGACGCTCAGGACGTTTATCTGGACCGGAACGTCGGCTTGGGGCATTGCCGCCTTTCAATCATTGATGTGGAAGGTGGGAGCCAGCCGATGGCCAATGAAGATGAGACGATTTGGATCGTTTTCAACGGGGAAATTTACAATTTTCAGTCACTCCGCAAAGATTTGCTTGCCCGGGGCCATGTGTTCCGTACTCGCACGGATACCGAGGTCATCATTCATCTCTACGAAGAACACGGCGCCGATTGCTTGAAACATTTGCGGGGAATGTTTGCCTTCGCCATTTGGGATGCAAAAAAACGGCGGCTGTTTGTTGCGCGGGATCGTGTCGGCATCAAACCGCTCTACTATTGCCAGACGCAAGACGCCCTTTATTTCGCCTCGGAGCTGAAGGCCATCATCGCGGATCCGGCCATATCCCGTGAAGTTTTTGCACCGGCCATCCGTCAATTTCTTTCATTCTTCCACGTACCAGGGGAAAACACGCTGTTCCGGTCAGTGAAGAAGTTGTTGCCCGGCCACTATCTCGTCGCCGAAAATGGGAAAATCTCCATCAGCCAATTCTGGGATTTGCAATTCACCCGGGAACGATGGACGAAATCGTTTGACGAAATGGCTGAAGAACTTCGCGGGTTGCTGGGTGCAACCGTACGCGATCATATGATTGCCGACGTACCGGTGGGCGTATTGCTCAGCGGCGGAGTGGACTCATCTGCCGTATTAAGCTTTGCCGTCCAAGGGACGGGCAAAAAGGTCAAAACCTTTACGATGGGCTTTGATGGCGGCAACGTGGTGGATGAAAGGCCTTATGCTCGGATGACCGCGGAGCGATTTGGCAGCGAACATTACGATATCAGCATTTCAGCCGAAGATTTCTGGAATTTTCTCCCGACCTATGTGCGGCACATGGAAGAACCAGTCTGCGAACCGCCGGCTGTGGCCCTTTATTACGTTTCCAAGCTGGCCCGCGATCACGTCAAAGTACTTCTATCCGGTGAAGGCGGTGACGAAGCGTTTGCGGGCTATCCTAATTATGCGAACCTGCTGCGGTTGGAGCGGCTTGGTTCCCTCCTCGGTCCGTTGGCAAGCCCGGTTGGCGCTGCGGCCGGGTTGGCCGGCAGAATTCTGGGCGATCGGCGCTGGCAACGTTATGGAGCCGCGCTTGGCCGGCCCTTGTCGGCGCATTACTTCAGCCGCACTTCAGGTCCTTCATCGTTCTTTAACCGTCAGGCGCAAACTTTTTTCACGCCGGAATTTTTGGAAAATTCAGATGGATCCCCCGCAGAGTTCATAGCCGGGCTGGCGGAACCGGTCAAAGGCGAACCGCTTTTGAATCAGATGCTGTATGTGGACACCAAGACATGGCTGCCGGACGATCTGCTGGTCAAGGCGGATAAAATCACCATGGCCAATTCGCTGGAACTCCGCGTGCCGCTGCTGGATCATAAAGTTTTGGAATTCGCGGCCTCTTTGCCGATGGATTTCAAGGTGCGAGGAAAGGAAACAAAACGGATTCTCAAGGCCGCCTTTGCCGGCGTGCTTCCGGCAGAGGTGCTCAATCGTAGAAAAGCCGGATTTCCCGTGCCTTACGAGTCCTGGTTGCGCCATGAATTCAAAAGGGAAATTGAGAACATCCTGCTTTCGGATCGCGCCCTGTCACGGGGTTATTTCCGAAAAAATGAAGTGAGCCAGCTGCTTCAAGCCGATGCTCGCGGGGAAAATCATGCCAAGGAAATATTCTCGCTTCTGGCTTTGGAATTGTGGCATCGCCAGTTCGTGGACCTGCATGTGGAAACGGGCGCTGGCAATAAATCCGATGGCTCCGTGTTGGAATCGGCGGCAAGAAGGCCGGTCGTTGCCCGACGTTAAATTTCATTGAAGCAATGGCTAACGCCAGACAAACCATCCGGGTACTCTACAGCTTTCCGCACAAGCTCGGCGCGGAAAGAATTTGTTACACAGCATGGCAGCAGGTGAACGGGCTGGCTGCGGCTGGTGCGGACGTGTTGGTGTTTCCGGGGGCGATTCACCGTGCGGTTCCGCCCAACGTAAAGGTTCGTCCAACCCTGGCATGGGGGAAGGTCCGGATTCCTTACAGGCTCCTTGGCACCCGCCGCGCGTGCGCCTTGCATGATTATATTGTTTCCAAGCGAATTGAAAAATTGGCCGGCCAGATTGACATTATCCATGCGTGGCCGCTGGGCGCGTTGCGCACCCTCAAAACCGGCGCCAGACTGGGAATCCCAACCGTATTGGAGCGGCCCAACGCGCACACACGGTTCGCATACGAAGTTGTTCGCAAAGAATGCCAGCGCCTTGGGGTTGCGATGCCGCCCGGGCATGAGCACGCATACAATCCTGCGGTGCTTGAACGTGAGGAGCGGGAATATGATTTGGCGGATTACTTGTTGTGCCCGTCCGATTTTGTCGCGCGGACATTCAAGGATCAGGGGTTCCCGGCCTCGAAGCTTGCAAGGCATCACTACGGTTTTGATGAAAAGCTGTATTATCCCGATTCTCAGAAGGCTGCGCCCAACGGTGGATTGACTTTTTTGTTCGCGGGCGGTTGTGCCCCGCGAAAGGGGTTGCATTTCGCTCTTGATGCCTGGCTACAGTCATCGGCCCATGAACACGGCACCTTCCTGATTGCCGGGAGCTTTATTCCAGGATACGCCGAAAAACTTTCGACACAACTGGCTCATCCGAGCGTGAAGGTGCTGGGTTATCGCAATGACTTGCCCGATTTGATGCGCCGCAGCGATGTGTTCGTGCTGCCCAGCATCGAAGAAGGCAGCGCATTGGTTTCGTCAGAAGCCCGCGGTTGCGGATGTGTTTTGGCCGTGTCCGACACAGCAGGTGCAGTCTGCAATCACAACGAAAATGCTCTCGTTCATTGCGCCGGTGACACTCTTAAGCTTGCTCAACACATGAACCTGTTGCACGAGGATCGTGCCCTGCTAAAGCAATTGCGTGAGGCATCCTTATCCACTGTGTCCGGAATTACTTGGAATGCGGCCGGTGTGAAACTTCTTGAAGTCTACCAGCAAATACTCGATGCCAGATCAAAAGTGGCATGAAAATCAGCGTTGTCATCCCTGCATATAATGCCGCCCAAACCATTGATGCGGCCATCGAATCAGCGCTTGCGCAGACCGTTGCTCCTGACGAGATTCTCATTCTGGACGATGGCAGTGCTGATGCCACGTTCCGGCATCTGGAGGCGTACCAACGCAGGGCCACAATTCTCCGACAACCCAACCATGGCGTTGCTCACGCGCGAAATGTTCTGTGCGATCGAGCCAGGGGGGAACTGGTTGCCTTTTTAGATGCCGACGACGTCTGGCATCCTCGATACCTCGAAACGCAACAACAGCTTTTGGAAAATCACCCTCAGGCAGCTGCCAGTTTTACCGGCCACGTGACCTTTCGCGGCAGCGGCGGTTACTCCTGGAATGGACAACCGCGAGACATGATGCAAAATATCGAAGTAATTGAGCCGTTGCGCTTTCTTGAACGGTATAATCGTTATCCGGCTCCCTTTGGTTCTCCGAGCTTTTGTTGCATTCCAAAACGGATACTAACTCAGATGGGAAAAGAACCGTTTCCAGTGAAAGTCAGTGGCGCAGACGATTTCTGTCTTATGAATATATTGCCTCTCCATGGACCAGTCGTGTTCGCAGGAACTCCTCTGGTGGCATATCGGGAGACGCCCGGGTCGATTTCTTCGGACCGCCTAAGAAGCGTTGGGCTTGCCGTAAGGGCGTTTGAACTCCTAGCCGACACTTACAAGAATGCACCGGCAGGACAAAGATACGCTAAAATCCTCAGGACCGCCTTTGCCTCGAAAAGGCGCCAATACGCCAAATTTCTCATGGGAGCAGGACAATCGTCGGAAGCGAGGATGCAATTGAAGTCCTCCATGGCCAACGCGGGCGGTTTCGTGTCACTTGCCAAATCCTTGGGCTTGTTGCTCTCCGTATATCTGCCGATGTCCCTTCAGCCCCGATGGCCCTCAAAATGTCGCGAATAGTGGAAATACTAACCAGAAATTACTTTTTACAATAACTAGATTATGAAAATGAAACTGTGCCTGTTGCTCGCTTGTGGCCTATGGATGTTCAGCTGTCGCACGACCGTTGGCGGACAAATCTATGAATACGATTTTAATCCTGAAGCCGGGAGTATCTCAATCCATGGCAACATTCTTTTAGATACTCCGTCTGGAATTTCCGGTTCCGCGGCAGACATAGTTTCCTGGAACATCACAGCGGATGGACTGAACTGGACACCAGCCACTTCGTACATCGCTCCAGTGACCCTTGGAAATAATCTGACATGGGGTGGCTCGGATATTATGTCGCTCTCAATCGGATTAATCTCTTACACCAACGCTCCATCGTATAATACAGAAATGTGGGGTCCCCAGCTGCTCAATCTCTGGGCGAGCGGTGTAAATGATGGCGCTGGCGGAGGGCTCACCGTTGGGACATGGGCGGAGGCAGTGCCGGAGCCGCGGACAACCGCTTTGCTGCTGGTGTCAATTCTGGTTTTTGGGTGGATATCAGTTGCTTCGAGGTCGCCGCGTTCAACGAAGTAGACGCTGATCATCAATCATTCCAGGCGTGACTCATGACTGAATCGGGCAAGGCTTATCTGTCCATGTTGGCGTCGGGCAACATGACGCCTTTCGGCATGGTGCTGACATTGCTGATGGTGTTAGTGGTGTATCTTTCGCCGCGACAATGGGCGGTGCTTGGCGTGATGTTGGCGGTATGTTACATCACCCAAGGACAGCAGATTCCCGTATTGGGCTTTCACTTCACGACCATCCGAATTGTTCTTCTGGCTGGCCTGGTCCGGGTGATAAAACAGAGGGAAATCCACCAGTTGCGCCTGAACGGCATCGACCGATGCATGATTGCTTATGCGGCATTGTCAATACTCATACCCACAGTTAGAGAGGGAACCGTCCAGATTTTCATCTACCAGTTGGGCTGCATGTATGATGCAGTGCTTTCCTATTTAGTCTTTCGAAGTCTGATTCCGACGTTGGAAGATGCAAAAATTGTTCTTTCACGACTGGCCTTCTTGATTGTGCCGCTTGCCTTCTGCACGGTTCTTGAGCATGCCACAGCCAGAAATATCTTTCACATTTTTGGTGGAGTTCCGGAAATGGCATGGATGCGGGATGGGCATGTCCGAAGCATGGCCGTATTCCGTTGCCCCATCACCGCAGGTTCCTTTGGCTCCACATTGAGCATTTTATACCTGACGTTCATTTACTGTGGAATCTACCGCAAAGCTGCCCTGGTTGGCTTCGCTGCGTCGACGGTCATCATGATCATGGCTGGTTCGAGCGGTCCGCTGATGGGCTTTGGTGGCGGCTTGGTGGCCTTGGGATTTTGGGCGCTGCGCGATAAGATGCGCCCTGTCCGCTGGAGCATATTTCTCACCTTGTTAACGCTGCACCTGATGATGAAAGCCCCCGTCTGGTTCCTGATGGGCCGAATCAGCGATGTGGTCGGTGGAGGCGGCTATTACCGGGCGGAACTCATAGATCAGTTTGTAAACTCCTTCAGTAAATGGTGGCTGATGGGAGTCGGTGACACGTCGGATTGGATGCCCACGGGAACGATATTTGGCGGGGCGGACATCACGAATCAATTCGTGGCAGTGGGCGTCAATGGCGGCCTTGTGTTGCTTGTTATTTACGTCGCATTTGTTGTCAAATGCTTCCAACAATTGGGCAGGGAACGAAGGGCGGCGGAAACAGACCCTATTCAGCCTGACTTCCAGACGAGTTTTTTAATTTGGGGGGTGGGAGCAACACTTTTTGCCCATATTCTTAACCTTATTTCGGTGACCTATTTTGACCAGATGCAGGTGGCTTGGTACCTGTTGATCGCCATGATTTCCGCCCAAAGAGTTGCCCTGCAGGATGAGCCAATCGTCTGCGAAAAGGAAACTGAAGAATTACACGACATCTGCCTTGGCAAGCCACCTGCTATTTCAGCAGAATAGTGATGTTGTGTTGTAGATTAAAACCATCGATCCACCCGCTGGATGCGCATGTTGAACGAGAAGATTCCGTGCTCTGGCATTGCCGAAGGTGGTGGGAATTGCTGATGAAATGGAACTTTCCGATGGCTGGCAGTTGGCCTGTTTTGAGACCATGTTGGCTTGGCAGCAGGCACTTGTTTGGAGTTCTTACCGCAGGCGGCTGGATCATTTTGGGGCTGCTTTTCCCGAATTTGCTCTCGGCAAAAAATATTTATGTCGCCCAGACTGCCTTGGGAGCGGCTAACGGGCAGGATGCCGCCGACGCCTATGCTGTGACGTGGCTCAACTCTTCCGGGAATTGGGGCAGTGGTGCGGGCATGTTCAATCCGGGCGACACGGTCTATCTTGTTGGAACTATTACCAGTCAGATATCAATTCAAGCCAGCGGTACGGCCGGGAGTCCCTATACCATCTTGTTCAGTCCCGGCGCGAATATGACTTCCGGCGCATGGCCGAGTTCAGGGGCGATTTGGATTGGCAACCATTCCTGGATTACTGTGGACGGTGGTCCTGGACACGGGATAATTCAGAACACAAACAACGGCGACCTTCTTGGTCAACAGGTCAGCAGCAGTTTCGTCGCAGCCATGGGTGGTAACTACAACGAAACTGGAATTGAGATAAGGAATCTGACGATGCTAAACTGCTATATTCCAAATCCTGGCAACGCAAGTTCAGGAGCGGGTGGCAGTTCCATTTCTATCAACAGCAGTGGCACAAATGTTTCAGTTCACGACTGTCTCATTACGAATGGAGGATTCAGCGGAATATCATTTCAGTTTGGAAGTTCTGCCGGGGCCGGTGGCAGCGATAATTTCCGCATCTATAACAACAGCGTGGTGGGTTGCAATTGGGACATTGTGTGTTCGATTGGTAGTGATGCGCTTTTTGCATCAAGCGTTTATGTCTACAGTAATTACTGTGGCGGAAACTGGATTTGGGACACGGGTGCGCCAGATACCTTCCACCATAACGGCATCATGGTGTTTGTCGGGCCGCCGGGAACGAGCACCATCACGAACATATACATCTTCAACAACAAAATCGGGCCAGACCTGAGCAAAGCTGGCAATGATACGGCGTGGATTTTTGTTGACTGGAACGGTACGGCAACTTGTTTCCAGAACTGCTGGGTTTACAACAATGTGCTCTACTCTACAAATGGTTATGCCCCACAGGATGCCTTTATCACAGGAGGGGCCGTCCACATGTATTACTACAACAACAGCATTTATGCCGCGAGCAGCGGCGGCGGAATGGGCGGGGCGAATACCGGACAGACGAGCTATTATTCCAACAATATTGTCCAGGGCACTTCGACCGCAATTGGGGATAATGGAGGGGCAGTCGGGATTTCTGACTACAATGATTTCTACAACGCTGGAGGTTCTACGGCCGGTGGAAATTCCCATGGTATGACCACCAATCCCAAATTCAACAATCCGGCAGCGGGCGACCTGACTTTGCAATCAGGCAGTCCTTGCATTGGAGCGGGAGCGAATATATCCAGTTGCTTCACCTATGATATCACCGGCAAGAACCGGCCAAGTTCCGGCGCTTGGGACATCGGCGCCTACGAGTATGCTGCTGGAACCATTCAAGAGCCGGTTATAAGCAATGTTCAGTCCTCTCCCGCCACCAATGCGGCAACGATTACCTGGACGACTGATCAAAGTGCCAATTCCATTGTGAACTACGGGCTGACCACTGCTTACGGATCAAGCACCACAAACTCGACCTTGGTGACCAGCCATCAGATTATCCTTTCCGGCCTCGCATCAAACACGCTTTATCATTTTCAGGTTCGAAGCATTGATAGTACAAACAGTGTTAATTCCAGCGGTGATTTCACTTTTACCGCAGGACCCACAAACAATCTTCCGCCCACCGTCTCTGCCATCAGCGCGAACGTCCCTGACATGGGCACCAACTCGCCGGGCCTCCAGATTTATGAAGGAACAGCGGTTCAGTTTTCGGCTTCAGCCTCAGCTCCAAATGGTGATGCGCTTACCTGGCAGTGGTTGTACACCCTGAATGGAGGAACTCAAACCGTGTATCAAAGCGGTTCCGGCGCTGCTCCCACAACTAGCTTTTCTTATCCCGCCGGTACGGCTGGGAATACGTATGTTTGGACGCTGCAGGTCACCGACAGCCAGACTCACTTGTCAGCACAATCACAACTGACGTTATACGTCCAATTGGAACCACCGCAGGGCTTTCGGATATCGTCCAATTAGTAACTTTGCAAGTCGCTGGCAAGAATTCGCGGATCACAACGCCTCCCTGACAAACCTTAAAAGAAGTGGTGACGACCCAAGGAGTCCTTCACCCGTCTTCCAAGACCAAAAAATTTAGTCTCGTTACTTCGTCCTGCGGATATAGATTAGATGTGTGGCCAAGCGATTGGCAATCACCACAAAGCACTCCGAGTTTCATGCAATACCCATTGGTTTCCGCCATAGTGATTTGCTATAACCACGCACGGTTTGTGACCGAGTGCTTGGAAAGTGTGAAAGCGCAGCGCTATCCAAATCTGGAACTGATCGTGCACGATGACGCTTCCAGCGACAATTCCGTGGCTGTGATTCAGGCATGGCTGGCCAGATGTGATATCCCCAATCGTCTCATGGTGCAGAAACAAAACCAAGGTGTGTGCCGCAGTCTGAACCATGCCTTGTCCCACGCCTCCGGAAAATATGTTTCTGGAATTGCGGCCGATGATGTCTGGCTTCCCGGCAAACTGCTGAAGCAGGTCGAACTGATGGAACGGCTTCCAGACAAGGTTGGTGTTGTTTATAGCGACGCGCTGCAGATGGACGAGGGCGGAAAACTTCTGCAAGAGACATTCATCCAGGCTCACCGGCGCTTTGATTCGATGCCAGAGGGAAACATTCACAATGCCCTTTGGGAGGGCAACTTCATACCTTCGATGACGACGCTCGTTCGGCGCGCATGTTACAGCCAAACCGGGCTGTTCGACGAAACGCTTTTTTACGAGGACTGGGACATGTTGCTTCGGCTTTCACGTTGGTTCGATTTCGTCTATTCACCGGAAATTTCTGCAAAATACCGCTTTGTTGCGACATCGATGGCGCGGTCTCAAAAGGCGCGCATGCTTGACGCGACCTGTCAAATATGCGCGAAACACCTTGATCAAGGCGACTTGTCACAAGACGCGAGGCGTTTGGCTTTACGGAAATTCTTTGAATATGCGATAAACTCAACTTGGAAGAGAACTCCAGCACACAGGCAAAATTTCCTGAAGGCGATGCGAATAGCCCTGGGGGATGCCTTGGCTTTCACGCTGCTTTGGCGCGTCTTGAGTCGGAAGATAATGAGGAACGCCTTTTCACCCGCAGACTAACCCCGTTTGAATTCAGCCAATGCTGGCCGGAAACACGGTCGTTTTTGCAACAATGGATAAAATCCAACCCCAAAGGGCGGTTGCATTCTATTTGCCGCGTGTTAAATTAAATAAATTAGGATGGAGACTTTGAAAGATAAGGAATTGTCTTATGCACCCAAATAATATGACCTCAGCATTTCTGTGGCCCAAGCCCTTGTTTAAAGGCTTCCTTTTTGTAGTTGGGCTTGTGCTGGCCCTTCAAGTTCAAGGCGGCCAGCCCATTGTAGCCATCCATGACTCCGAATTGACGAGGGCCTTGGAAACAATGCCTGCCACGGGGGAAACTCCTTCGGGACCGGGAACCACCGGGAACCAGTGGTGGGTAACCAACTGGCCTTATTTTGTGATGCCGGATTCGGTAAAGGAAATGCTCCGTTCCGATGGCACAGCGTTCACGGTTGTGGGTGATTCAAATATCGTGTCCGGGGTTCTGACCAATGCCGACGGTTCACCCAAATATCCCATTGTCATCAGTCTCGCCTCGGAAGCGATTCAGGATTCCGAAATTGCCCCGTTGACCAACTATGTTGCCGCCGGCGGATTTCTATTTGTTGGTTCCTCGGCATTTACCTGCAACCCTGACGGCAGCTCGCGCGGCGATTTCGCCTTGGCCAGTGCGATGGGGGTGAACATGGTGAATCCCGTTCTTACAAACTGGGGGTTCTACGCGACGATCGCCAAACTTACCAATCAACTTCTGGTCTCTCACTTTCCGGAGGGGACAAATTTTTGGCAGATGCCATCAGCGGCTGACGAAACGTCCGTGCCACAGAACAGCCAGCTGTCAGGTACGACGCCTGATGAGACGCCACCACTCCTTCTGTCGTTTATGGCATGGCAAGTCCAAGCAAGCGATGCGACCGCAATTGCCCAGGTGGATTACAACCCTACCGAGGGAGATCCATCTCCCGGCCTGCTCGTGAAAAAATATGGCAAAGGATATTTTATCTACTTTGCGCCCCTGGAGCCCCTCATTGGACACGGAGGATATGCGCCATCCACCTACGCTTATAGCATTTTCCGCAACGCCATCCAATGGGCATTTCAATCAGATAACCTGCCGGTCGTCAAAGTCAGCCCGTGGCCCTATCCCTACCAGGCGGCGGCGATGTTTCGCCACGACATGGAGGCCATTCCATCCCTGATCAATTCGATTGAGAGCTCGGCGCAGTTTGAAAAGCAATATGGTGCCAAGGGAGAGTACTACTTTTGCACCGGCACTCTGCGGGAAGATTACAGCTCCGGCGCCCGGGCCACTGAGATTGACAGCCTGAAAGAGGCCATCACAAACTACGGTGCAATCGTAAGCTCTCATAACGGCGGGCTGACAAACGTCGACACATACCCCACGCCTTTGCCTGTAATCGAGAGCCTTTTTGGTTCGGATCCGAATTGGTACACAAGTGCTGATCCCTATTTCCTCGACACCGCCTATGGATTCATCCAGGATGATTATAGCTACTGGCATTGGGGGCCGGATGAAAATCTGGATTCCACTAATATTCCTCCAGGCTATGCGAACGGCACCCAGTATGCATTGACTTCAATTTCGAATTCTTTTTCTGACATTGAGGGATGGGGATTAACCAACAGCAGCGGCATCCGATCTTGGGTGGCACCAGACTTTAATGCGACGCGCGAGCCTTCATATCAGATCGAGCAGCAGTTGGGCATCAAAACAACCGGTGAAGAAAAGCTCGGGCCCTTCCCGAGTTGGGTGTTGTCAACCCAAACAAACGATTATCGTTATCCATTCATAACCCTTCCCACCTGCGATTATTTTATTGGTTCTCAAATTGGACAGGCCATTGATACCGGGAATACCGTTTTCAGCGTTCAGAAAATTGTGGACTACTATTACAATTTGGGGGCGCTGATCAATCTTTACGCGCATGATTCATCGGCTGGTAATGCCGGCTACGCCACCGGGGAGGAGATGGAGAACGTCATCTACACCATGAACGCCCAACTCCATCCGAGACTGTGGGCCGCCAACTCACAAGACATCTATTCATGGTGGGTGCAGCGGTCCAACGCGCAGATCACTGCCGCCACCTTTACCACCAATGCCGGCCAATCGCAGGTCACGATTAACGTTTCCGGGGCCACGTCCACAAATACAGCCATCGAAATCCTGGCTCCCAGCGCTTCATTTGCGTTGGATCAGGTTTTGACCAACGGCGTTCCAGCCAGCAGCAACGTTTATTGGATAAACGGGCAGGTGATCAAAGTCCTAATTGGCAACTCCGTCACCAATGCGACGATTGATTACACCCTCCTCCCGGTCGTCACGAATGCTTTGTACACTGCGCAGGAAGGAGTTCAATTGTCGGTCGCTGCGCCTGGGGTGCTGGCCGGCGCAACCGCAGGTCAAAATGGCGGGAGTTTGACAGCCATACCGGTAGCTGGGCCGGCCCATGGCACGTTGAGCTTAAATTCCGACGGCTCGTTTACTTACACTCCAAGCAACAACTTTGTGGGGATTGACACTTTCACCTTTCAGGCAACCGCAGGATCGCTCACTTCGAGTGTTGCAACAGCGACGATTGACGTAAACCCATCCGGCGCTCTGTTCTATGATGATTTCGCGCGTCCATCCGGCGATTCAAACTCACTGTTCCCCTGGGTTGTGGAGTCCGGTATGTGGACGATAACCAATGGTCTGATGCAGGGAACAGCCGATGCCGGGCCGGGTGGGTATGGCGGCGCATATATTGATAACTCCAATTGGACGGACTATCTTGCCCAAGCGCAAATTCAGTTTTCCACCACCAGCGCTTACGTGGGTGGTCTTGGCGGACGATTGGATCCAGTGAGCGGGGCGCACTACGCGGCGTGGGTGTTTCCAGAAGGATCCGCGGGGCAACCGAATACGATAGAATTGGTTAAGTTTACGGGCTGGACCGATCAACAGACATTGACGGGATATCAGCAAGTGTTGGGGCAGGCAAGTCTGTCTTCGGTGGGGACCGCCTGGCATACTGTGACGCTGGCTTTCCACGGAACAAACATCTCTGTCTATTTCGATAATAAGCTGGAAATCAGCACAAACGATCCAACTGCTCCGCTTGCCAATGGGGGAATCGTCATTGATATGCTGCCGTATCCCTCGACCTTTACCCTGGGAGTGTCAAATGTCCTTGTGACCACTTTGCCGGTCGCAGCCTATAATGACAGTTACAGCGGACAGGAGAATGCCACCTTGAGCGTGAGCGCACCCGGAGTTCTGGCTAATGACTTGGGCACAAACCTGACCGCGACTGAAGTGACCGGGCCGACTAATGGCTCGTTGACCTTGAATTCAAACGGCTCTTTCACTTACACACCCAACACCAATTTTACTGGTGTGGATACTTTCACCTATCAAGCCAGCGACGGACAAACAAATTCCAACATCGCCACGGTTACTCTTGACATCACACCTTTCGCCGCCAACAACGACAGCTACACCGTGGTGGAAGGCACCACTTTGAATGTGGCGGCTCCCGGCGTTCTGGACAACGATACCGGTGGTGGGGCCCCCCTGACCGCAGTGCAGGTGACCGGGCCGGCCAATGGTTCGTTGACTCTGCTTTCCGATGGCTCTTTCATTTACACCCCCAACAACGGTTTTGTCGGATTGGACAGTTTTACCTACCAGGCCAACAACGGGCAGACCAATTCAAACATTGCCACGGTAAGCATTGACGTCACCCTCGATCCGCCCACCGCAGATAATGATGCTTATGCCGTCCTGGAAAATTCCCCGCTTGCGGTGCCGGCACCGGGAGTTTTGGCCAACGACTTTGGCGGGAACGGACCATTGACGTCCATACTGACAAGCGGGCCGGCAAACGGCATGGTGACACTTAACACCAACGGTTCCTTCAACTACACCCCCGAGACCAACTTCACCGGGATTGACAGTTTCAATTATCTGGCAACTGATGGGTCCACCACTTCCATTGTTGCCACCGTGACCGTTGATGTGACTCCGTTGAACGATTTGTTCTTCGATAATTTCGCGCGTTCCACGAACGATCTCGATCCGCTCTTCCCGTGGATTGTATTTGATGGCACCTGGGCAATCGCCGGAGGACAACTGCAAGGTCAAAGCGCTGCCGGCAATTACGCCAACATCTACCTCGATAACACCAATTGGACCGATTATTCCGTGCAGGCACAGATTCAGTTTTCCACGACAAGTGCCTGGGGCGGAGGAATTAGTGGACGCTTGAACGCGACGACCGGAGCGCGTTATGCGGCGTGGATATACCCAAATGGTTCCGGTGGCGGTGCGAACGTATTAAAACTGTTCAAGTTTAGCGATTGGACGACCTTGACACTCATGCAGACAGCGAGTTTGCCTCCTGTGGGGACCGGTATGCATACCCTGACCCTGACGCTTCAGGGCACCAACATCACCGTGTCCGTGGACGGCACGTTGGAAATCAGCGCAATCGATGCAGCTCCATATACCAACGGTGGAATCACTGTCGAAATGTATAGCGATTCAAACCCGTACACATTGGGAGTCAATGATGTCATCGTTACCGCATCAGCAATCTTGGCAAATAATGATAGTTACAGTGTGCCGGCAAATACCATCTTGACCATTGGAGCGCCTGGCGTATTGGGCAACGACTTGGGATCTGGCCTATCGGCGACGGAAGTGAGCGGGCCGACCAATGGTGTGTTGACCTTGCATTCAGACGGCTCTTTTACTTACACGCCGAACAGCGGTTATATTGGCCCGGACAGTTTTACCTACCAAGCCAGCAATGGCCAGACCAACTCGAATATTGCGACAGTGAGCATTGCCGTGACGCCCAATCCAGTGGTGGCCAACAATCAAACCTACAACACCTTCCAAAATTCCATTCTGACGGTCGCGGCTCCGGGTGTGTTAACCAATGATACCGGTGGGAGTGGGCCGTTGTCCGCAATTCTGGCAAGCGGGCCTTCAGGCGGCATATTGAATCTGAGTACGAACGGCGCCTTTACTTATTTGCCAACCAATAATTTTGTGGGGCTTGATGCGTTTGCCTACCTTGCCTCTGATGGGATTACTACGTCTGGCGTGGCTACGGCTGCCGTCATGGTGACCCCGCCCGGTGACTTGTTCTACGACGATTTCGTGCATCCGACAAATCTTCCCAGTTCGCTCTACCCGTGGATCGTTTTGGATGGCACCTGGGCAATCGTCGGAGGCCAACTACAAGGCCAAAGTGCCGCCAACAACTACGGCAACATTTACATCGATAACACCAATTGGACCGACTATGCCGTGCAGGCGCAGATTCAATTTTCCACGACAAGCGCTTGGGGTGGAGGCATTGGTGGACGTTTGAACGCGACGACCGGGGCGCATTATGCGGCATGGATATACCCGGATGGTTCCGGTGGTGGGGCAAACGTACTAAAACTGTTCAAGTTTAGCGATTGGACGGATGTCACGCTCCTGCAGTCGGCGAGTTTGCCTCCCGTCGGCACGGGTATGCATACCCTGACGCTGGCCCTTCAAGGTACCAACATCACCGTGTCCGTGGATGGCACGTTGGAAATCAGCGCAACCGATTCATCTCCATTGACCAATGGTGGAATCAGTGTCGAAA
This sequence comes from uncultured Verrucomicrobiae bacterium, assembly GCA_963764175.1. Taxonomy (GTDB): domain Bacteria; phylum Verrucomicrobiota; class Verrucomicrobiia; order Limisphaerales; family UBA11358; genus UBA11358. The sequence continues at coordinate 194,472 of CAVXRE010000019.1, forward strand.
TGTATACAGCTGGAACGCCATACACTTTGGGAGCCGATAATGTCACCGTAACTTCATTGCTTCCGGGACAAACCATAAACTTCGACCCGCTATCCAACAAGACATACGGGAATGCTCCGTTTACTGTCAATGCGACCGCATCTTCGGGTCTGCCGGTTTCATTCGGCATTTTTTCCGGTCCAGCGACAATTTCTGGCAATACCGTAACCCTCACGGGCGCAGGTACTGTTACTGTCCAAGCCTCGCAGGCAGGTAATGGCAGCTATCAGGCTGCGACAAATGTTTTTCAATCATTTACAGTACTTCCCGCCAACGTGACCGTTTTATCCGGAATTAGCGCCAACAACAAGGTGTATGACAAGACGACCGTGGCCACGATCACGTCAAACAACGTCGTGTTAAGCGGTGTGGTGAATGGGGACAGCGTGAGCTTGGTGACCAACGGATATGTGGCGGCGTTTGCGAGTACGAATGTCGGAACCAACATTTCCGTGACGGTGACGGGTCTGACACTGGGGGGTGCGGCGGCGGTGGATTACACGCTGTTGGAGCCGACGAACGTGACGGGGAACATCACGCCGGCGACGCTGACGATCAGTGCGGTGGGGAACGTGAAGATATACGATGGGACTGTGGTGGCGCTGGGGAGTCCGGTGGTGGGCGGGCTGGAGGGGACGGACACTGTGAGCGGTGTGGTGGAGACATACGACACGAGGAACGTTGGGACGGGCAAGACATTGAGTGTGAGCGCCTACACGGTCAACGACGGGAACAGTGGAGGCAATTACACGGTGAACACGGTGGGGAGCAGTGCGGGGGTGATCAGCCCTGCGACGCTGACGATCAGTGCGGCAGGGAACGTGAAGATATACGATGGGACTGTGGTGGCGCTGGGGAGTCCGGTGGTGGGCGGGCTGGAGGGGACGGACACTGTGAGCGGTGTGGTGGAGACATACGACACGAGGAACGTTGGGACGGGCAAGACGTTGAGTGTGAGCGCCTACACGGTCAACGACGGGAACAGTGGAGGCAATTACACGGTGAACACGGTGGCGAGCAATGCGGGGGTGATCAACCCGGCGACGCTGACGTACACGGCAAACCCGGCGAACATGACATACGGGTCTGGGGTGCCTGCACTGGGCGGGAGCGTGGGAGGATTTGTTGGGACGGACAACCAGGGGAATGCGACGAGTGGGACGCTGGAGTTCACGACTGGGGCGACAAGCGAGAGCGGTGTGGGGAGCTACGCGATCAATGGGAGCGGGCTGAGTGCGAACAATGGGAATTACGTGTTTGTGCAGGCGGCAGGGAACGGGACGGCGCTGACGATCGGGGCATTGCCTGTGAATTTGAGCGGGACGCGGCCCTATGACGGGACGACGTTGGCGTTGGCGGGGATATTGAGTGTGGGGAACAAGGTGGGGAGCGACAGTGTGACGGTGAGTGGGACGGGCGGGACACTGGGGGGGAAGGATGTGGGGCTGGAAAGCATCACGTCATTCAGCGGGCTTGGGTTGAGCGGGGCGCAGTCGGGGAACTACACGCTGGTTGGGGCGAGCGGGACAGTGAACATCACTGTGAGCGTGGTGGGGCTGACGGTGACGAATCTGGTGGTGATGGACAAGGTGTATGACGGGAGCACGAACGCGGTGCTGGATGCGACGAATGCGGGATTGGCGGGTGTAATCAACGGGGATGTGGTGACGTTGGTGAGCAGCAATGGAGTGGGGAATTATGGGGACAAGAATGTGGGGACGAACAAGCCTGTGACGGTGACGGGTCTGACACTGGGGGGTGCGGCGGCGGTGGATTACACGCTGTTGGAGCCGACGAACGTGACGGGGAACATCACGCCGGCGACGCTGACGATCAGTGCGGTGGGGAACGTGAAGATATACGATGGGACTGTGGTGGCGCTGGGGAGTCCGGTGGTGGGCGGGCTGGAGGGGACGGACACTGTGAGCGGTGTGGTGGAGACATACGACACGAGGAACGTTGGGACGGGCAAGACATTGAGTGTGAGCGCCTACACGGTCAACGACGGGAACAGTGGAGGCAATTACACGGTGAACACGGTGGGGAGCAGTGCGGGGGTGATCAGCCCTGCGACGCTGACGATCAGTGCGGCAGGGAACGTGAAGATATACGATGGGACTGTGGTGGCGCTGGGGAGTCCGGTGGTGGGCGGGCTGGAGGGGACGGACACTGTGAGCGGTGTGGTGGAGACATACGACACGAGGAACGTTGGGACGGGCAAGACGTTGAGTGTGAGCGCCTACACGGTCAACGACGGGAACAGTGGAGGCAATTACACGGTGAACACGGTGGCGAGCAATGCGGGGGTGATCAACCCGGCGACGCTGACGTACACGGCAAACCCGGCGAACATGACATACGGGTCTGGGGTGCCTGCACTGGGCGGGAGCGTGGGAGGATTTGTTGGGACGGACAACCAGGGGAATGCGACGAGTGGGACGCTGGAGTTCACGACTGGGGCGACAAGCGAGAGCGGTGTGGGGAGCTACGCGATCAATGGGAGCGGGCTGAGTGCGAACAATGGGAATTACGTGTTTGTGCAGGCGGCAGGGAACGGGACGGCGCTGACGATCGGGGCATTGCCTGTGAATTTGAGCGGGACGCGGCCCTATGACGGGACGACGTTGGCGTTGGCGGGGATATTGAGTGTGGGGAACAAGGTGGGGAGCGACAGTGTGACGGTGAGTGGGACGGGCGGGACACTGGGGGGAAGGATGTGGGGCTGGAAAGCATCACGTCATTCAGCGGGCTTGGGTTGAGCGGGGCGCAGTCGGGGAACTACACGCTGGTTGGGGCGAGCGGGACAGTGAACATCACTGTGAGCGTGGTGGGGCTGACGGTGACGAATCTGGTGGTGATGGACAAGGTGTATGACGGGAGCACGAACGCGGTGCTGGATGCGACGAATGCGGGATTGGCGGGTGTAATCAACGGGGATGTGGTGACGTTGGTGAGCAGCAATGGAGTGGGGAATTATGGGGACAAGAATGTGGGGACGAACAAGCCTGTGACGGTGACGGGTCTGACACTGGGGGGTGCGGCGGCGGTGGATTACACGCTGTTGGAGCCGACGAACGTGACGGGGAACATCACGCCGGCGACGCTGACGATCAGTGCGGTGGGGAACGTGAAGATATACGATGGGACTGTGGTGGCGCTGGGGAGTCCGGTGGTGGGCGGGCTGGAGGGGACGGACACTGTGAGCGGTGTGGTGGAGACATACGACACGAGGAACGTTGGGACGGGCAAGACATTGAGTGTGAGCGCCTACACGGTCAACGACGGGAACAGTGGAGGCAATTACACGGTGAACACGGTGGGGAGCAGTGCGGGGGTGATCAGCCCTGCGACGCTGACGATCAGTGCGGCAGGGAACGTGAAGATATACGATGGGACTGTGGTGGCGCTGGGGAGTCCGGTGGTGGGCGGGCTGGAGGGGACGGACACTGTGAGCGGTGTGGTGGAGACATACGACACGAGGAACGTTGGGACGGGCAAGACGTTGAGTGTGAGCGCCTACACGGTCAACGACGGGAACAGTGGAGGCAATTACACGGTGAACACGGTGGCGAGCAATGCGGGGGTGATCAACCCGGCGACGCTGACGTACACGGCAAACCCGGCGAACATGACATACGGGTCTGGGGTGCCTGCACTGGGCGGGAGCGTGGGAGGATTTGTTGGGACGGACAACCAGGGGAATGCGACGAGTGGGACGCTGGAGTTCACGACTGGGGCGACAAGCGAGAGCGGTGTGGGGAGCTACGCGATCAATGGGAGCGGGCTGAGTGCGAACAATGGGAATTACGTGTTTGTGCAGGCGGCAGGGAACGGGACGGCGCTGACGATCGGGGCATTGCCTGTGAATTTGAGCGGGACGCGGCCCTATGACGGGACGACGTTGGCGTTGGCGGGGATATTGAGTGTGGGGAACAAGGTGGGGAGCGACAGTGTGACGGTGAGTGGGACGGGCGGGACACTGGGGGGGAAGGATGTGGGGCTGGAAAGCATCACGTCATTCAGCGGGCTTGGGTTGAGCGGGGCGCAGTCGGGGAACTACACGCTGGTTGGGGCGAGCGGGACAGTGAACATCACTGTGAGCGTGGTGGGGCTGACGGTGACGAATCTGGTGGTGATGGACAAGGTGTATGACGGGAGCACGAACGCGGTGCTGGATGCGACGAATGCGGGATTGGCGGGTGTAATCAACGGGGATGTGGTGACGTTGGTGAGCAGCAATGGAGTGGGGAATTATGGGGACAAGAATGTGGGGACGAACAAGCCTGTGACGGTGACGGGTCTGACACTGGGGGGTGCGGCGGCGGTGGATTACACGCTGTTGGAGCCGACGAACGTGACGGGGAACATCACGCCGGCGACGCTGACGATCAGTGCGGTGGGGAACGTGAAGATATACGATGGGACTGTGGTGGCGCTGGGGAGTCCGGTGGTGGGCGGGCTGGAGGGGACGGACACTGTGAGCGGTGTGGTGGAGACATACGACACGAGGAACGTTGGGACGGGCAAGACATTGAGTGTGAGCGCCTACACGGTCAACGACGGGAACAGTGGAGGCAATTACACGGTGAACACGGTGGGGAGCAGTGCGGGGGTGATCAGCCCTGCGACGCTGACGATCAGTGCGGCAGGGAACGTGAAGATATACGATGGGACTGTGGTGGCGCTGGGGAGTCCGGTGGTGGGCGGGCTGGAGGGGACGGACACTGTGAGCGGTGTGGTGGAGACATACGACACGAGGAACGTTGGGACGGGCAAGACGTTGAGTGTGAGCGCCTACACGGTCAACGACGGGAACAGTGGAGGCAATTACACGGTGAACACGGTGGCGAGCAATGCGGGGGTGATCAACCCGGCGACGCTGACGTACACGGCAAACCCGGCGAACATGACATACGGGTCTGGGGTGCCTGCACTGGGCGGGAGCGTGGGAGGATTTGTTGGGACGGACAACCAGGGGAATGCGACGAGTGGGACGCTGGAGTTCACGACTGGGGCGACAAGCGAGAGCGGTGTGGGGAGCTACGCGATCAATGGGAGCGGGCTGAGTGCGAACAATGGGAATTACGTGTTTGTGCAGGCGGCAGGGAACGGGACGGCGCTGACGATCGGGGCATTGCCTGTGAATTTGAGCGGGACGCGGCCCTATGACGGGACGACGTTGGCGTTGGCGGGGATATTGAGTGTGGGGAACAAGGTGGGGAGCGACAGTGTGACGGTGAGTGGGACGGGCGGGACACTGGGGGGGAAGGATGTGGGGCTGGAAAGCATCACGTCATTCAGCGGGCTTGGGTTGAGCGGGGCGCAGTCGGGGAACTACACGCTGGTTGGGGCGAGCGGGACAGTGAACATCACTGTGAGCGTGGTGGGGCTGACGGTGACGAATCTGGTGGTGATGGACAAGGTGTATGACGGGAGCACGAACGCGGTGCTGGATGCGACGAATGCGGGATTGGCGGGTGTAATCAACGGGGATGTGGTGACGTTGGTGAGCAGCAATGGAGTGGGGAATTATGGGGACAAGAATGTGGGGACGAACAAGCCTGTGACGGTGACGGGTCTGACACTGGGGGGTGCGGCGGCGGTGGATTACACGCTGTTGGAGCCGACGAACGTGACGGGGAACATCACGCCGGCGGGATTGAGTGTGAGCGGGGTGACAGCGGCTTCGAAAGTGTATGACGGGACAAGTAATGCGTCATTAAGTGGCGCCGCGAACTTGAACGGAGCAGTGAGTGGCGACGACGTAAGCCTGGTTACGGGTGGTGTGAGCGCCACGTTTTTCAGTCCGAACGTGGGGACAGGTATTCCGGTCACGGTGAGCGGATATGCCATCATCGGCACGGATGCAGGGAACTACGTGTTGAGCCAACCTGAGGGGTTGAGTGCGAACATTACAAGCAAGGGAGTGACAGTTTTGTCAGTACCTGCGCCGTTAATCACTTCGATACAACTAACCAACGGGATTGTCACCGTCACATGGAATTCAGTTGCCGGTGGAATGTACAGGGTGCAGTTTATCAACAATCTCAATGGCGGTACTTGGACCGACTTGTCGCCGGACGTGACAGCTACAGGTTCAACGGCAACACAAACCAATGCCGTTGGCAGTGCTACGCAACAATTTTACCGGATTGAGGTGCTGAATTCAGGTATTACCGCCAACAACAAGGTCTATGACGGGACGACGACGGCAACGGTCAATTTCAACAACTTGACGCTGAGCGGTGTAATGACAGGGGACAGCGTGGGTTTAGCGACGAACAGTTACACGGCAAACTTTGCCAGCGCAGGGGTGGGAACCAATATTCCGGTGACGGTAGGTGGGCTGTCATTAAATGGGGCTGGCGCAGGGAATTATACACTGACGCAACCGACAGGATTGACCGCGAACATCACGGCGGCGGAAGTGACAATTTTGTCGGGGATCAGCGCCAACGACAAGGTGTACGATGGAACGACGACGGCGACGATCACATCGAATAACGTTGTGTTGAGCGGGGTGGTCAACGGAGACAATATAGGTCTGGTAACCAACGGGTATGTGGCAACCTTTGCGAGCCCGAACGCAGGGACTAACATTCCGGTCACGGTGAGCGGACTGACGTTGGTTGGCGCCAATGCAGGGAATTACACGCTGACCCAGCCGACAGGATTGACGGCGAACATCACCCCGCAGATTGTAGTGATTGTACCGGCGATACCTCCGCCCGTAATCACTTCGATACAAGTGACCAGCGGCATTGTCAACGTCACGTGGAATTCAGTTACCGGTGGAGTTTACAGGGTGCAGTCTATCAACAACCTCAATGGCGGGGCTTGGACTGACTTGTCACCGGACGTGACGGCAACTGGTTCAACGGCAATACAAACCAACGCCATTGGCAGTGCGACGCAACAATTTTATCGGATTGAGGTGCTGAATTCAGGTGTTACCGCCAACAACAAGGTCTATGACGGGACGACGACGGCAACGATCAATTTTAACAACGTGCTGTTGGGTGGGGTCGTGACAGGGGACAGTGTCGGGTTAGTGACGAATGGTTATACGGCAAACTTTACGCGCGCCAACGTCGGCACAGCCATTCTTGTGATGGTGAGCGGCCTGAAGCTGACGGGGACCAAGGCGGCCAATTACACGCTGAAACAGCCTGTAGGATTGACAGCGAACATCACAACGGCGGGAGTGACAATTGTGTCGGGGATCAGCGCCAACAACAAAGTATATGATGGGACGACAACGGCGACGATTGCCGTGAGCAACTTGACGCTCTCCGGGGTGGTCAACGGGGACAGCGTGAGCCTGGTGGCCAGCAACGAGGCGGCGGTGTTTGCGGGAATGAACGTGGGGACCAACATTCCGGTGACGATCAGCGGCCTGACATTGAGCGGTTCGGACGCGAGCAACTACACGCTGGTGCAGCCGGCAGGGTTAACGGCCAACATCACCCCCAAGGTTTTGACGATTGCATCGGTGGTGCCCCCACCCGTAATCACTTCGATACAACTGACCAACGGTATTGTCACCGTCACATGGAATTCAGTTACCGGTGGAATTTACAGGGTGCAGTTTATCAGCGATCTCAACGGCGATGTTTGGACCGACTTGTCGCCGGACGTGACGGCGACAGGTTCAACGGCAACTCAAACCAACGCCGTTGGCGGTGCGCCGCAACAATTTTACCGGGTCAAACTGCTGAACTCGGGGTTGAATGCCAATGACAAGGTTTATGACGGAACGACAGCGGCAACGATCAGTTTGAACAATGCGGTATTGAGCGGGGTGGTGGGGAGCGATGCGGTGACCCTGACGACGAATGGTTATACGGCAAATTTTGCCAGTGCCGGGGTGGGAGCCAACATTCCGGTCAGCGTTGCCGGGCTGACGCTAAGCGGTGCCAGTGCCGGAAATTACACGCTGACGCAGCCGACGGGACTGACAGCCAACATCACGGGCAGGATTGTTACAATTTTGCCGGTACCTGCGCCTGTTATCACTTCGATACAACTGACCAACGGGATTATCACCATCACGTGGAATTCAGTTGCCGGTGGAATGTACAGGGTGCAGGAAATCAGCAATCTCAGCGGCGGTGCTTGGACCGACTTGTTGCCGGACGTGACGGCAACTGGTTCAACGGCAACTCAAACCAATGCCATTGGCAGTGCTACGCAACAGTTTTATCGGATTAAGGTGTTGAATTTAGGCATTACCGCCAACGACAAGGTGTATGACGGGACGACAGCCGCAACGATCAACTCAAGCAATGTGGTCTTGGCAGGTGTGCTGGGCGGTGACACGGTCACTCTATCTTCCGGCGGATACACGGCCAATTTCGCCAGTTCTTATGTTGGCACGGATATCGTTGTGACAGTGAACGGAATGTCGTTGAGCGGCGCCAATGCAGCTGATTACACCCTTGCTCCATTGTCGGGGTTGACGGCCAATATCACACCAGCAACTCTGACGGTGACTGCCGTTGATTATAGCAGAACCTATGGATTGCCGAATCCGCAATTGACCGCCAGTTATAGCGGCTTTGTCAGCGGTGAAGGAACAAATGTGTTAACTGGCAACCCAAGTTTAAATGCCGGTGCCACGATTGACAGTGTGCCAGGATCGTATGACATCTCGGCCAGCGTTGGGACATTGAGTGCCAGCAACTACAATTTTGCCTTTGTCGACGGCACGCTAACGGTGGTTGCGCTGCCTCAGTTGAGCAGCGTTGTTTTGAGCAACAACCAGCTTTCCCTTGCCTGGCCGACAATCGCGGGCCAGAGCTATCAACTCGAATACTCGACGAATCTCTCTGAACCGACGTGGACTCCATTGCCGGGACCCATCCTTGGCACGGGCAATCCCATCATTGCAACAAACAGTCTTGGTGTTTTCCCGCAGCAATTCTTCAGGTTGAGCATCAGTCCATAGACGGACTGTTTCGCTTCTGAAACTTCGAACGGGGGGAGATGATATATCATCATGCAAATAAACGTTCTCGAATATTTTGAAAAAGGGGCTGCGCTAAAATGCGGAGACAAGGTGGCTGTTGTGGAACACGAGCGCCAGTTCACGTTCAAGGAAATTGAACGCTTCGCCAAGAATTGCGCCGCGTTGATCCTCCGGCGGACCGCGGCTGGCCGGCAACCGATCCCCGTGTTCCTTCCAAAAAGCGCCCAGAATATCGTGGCTGACCTTGGCATCCTTTACAGCGGCAATGCGTACGCCAACCTCGACGTCAAGTCTCCACAGCAGCGGCTCAAAGGCATGTTGGACAATCTCAATCCCGGCGTCATCGTTACTTCCGCCGCGCATGCTGCAACGTTGCTTGCCTTGGGCATAGCCGGGGAAAAACTATTGTATGTGGAGCAGGCCATGGTGCCCGAAGCCATTTATGACAACGCGGTCCTGCTCAGGCGGCTGGATTCAATCATTGATACCGATCCGTATTGCATCATCCACACCTCCGGTTCCACCGGCATTCCCAAGGGCGTGGCGCTGAACCATCGCAGCACGATTGATTGGGCCGATTGGGCGTTTGAGCGTTTGAGCCTGGACGGCAGCGAAGTCATGGGCAGCCTTGCACCGATTTATTTTGACGCTTACACACTCGAATTTTGCATGATGATTGCCAAGGGTGCCACATGGGTGGTGATTCCCGACCAATGCGCCACCTTCCCGGTCAAGTTGGTCGATTTTTTGATGGCGCATCCCGTCAATTTTATTTTCTGGGTTCCGACCATCATGGTCAACATCGCCAACCAGGACCTGCTGGCGAAAGCAAGGCTGGATCGCATCAAAAAAGTTTTCTTTATCGGAGAGGTTTTCCCCACCAAGCATCTCAATTACTGGCGCCGCCACCTGCCCGGAGCCATGTTTGTAAATCTTTACGGGCCGATTGAAATCACCGTCGCCTGCACTTATTTCATCGTGGACCGCGAGTTTGCTGATGACGAAAAATTGCCCGTCGGTTTCCCGTGCCGCAATACAGAGATCCTGATTTTGAACGATCAAAACCAGGCCGCCAGGGTTGACGAGCCGGGCGAAATCTGTGTGCGCGGAAGTTCGCTGGCGCTGGGCTATTACAACAACGCCGAGCGGACCGCCAGGGGGTTCGTGCAAAATCCCCTCAATCCGCACTACCCGGAATGGATTTACCGGACCGGCGACTCCGGTTTTTGGAACAGCCGCGGCGAAATCATGTTTCTGGGCCGGAAGGATTTTCAAATCAAGCACCTCGGCTACCGCATCGAACTCGGCGAAATTGAGCACGCCTCGCTCCAGGTGGATGGCATCCGGAATTGCTGCGTGGTGTACAACCAGAACAAAAGGGAGATCACCATGTTTTACGAATGCGACAAGGAGTTGACGCCGGCGTTCATCCGCGAGCGCCTGTCCGTGTCGCTGCCCAAATACATGCTGCCGACGGTTTTCAACTGGATGGAACTGATGCCGCGCAATCCGAATGGAAAAATTGACAGGGCCAAACTGGTGGCCAGCGTGAATTAACCCGATGAGTTCCATCCAGACTCCGGGGCAGGTTTTGGACGCCATCCAAAAAGCCAGGGCGGGCGCGACGGCATTTTGCACCAATTTTTTCCCGGTGGAATCAAAATTACAGGGCTGGATTGACCACAGGGAATTGTTTGCCGAATGGCACCCGGGCGCCGCGTTTTTTTTCAGGACCGATCGTGATTTCCGGCATTTCTATTTTTGCGCCGCAGACGGAGCGGCGTTGGAGCAGGGGATTGCGTCATCGCCCGGCCTGAAAGACGGACCGGTCACGACAGACCTTGTGGGGAGTGGATCCACTTTGGAACACCTGCCGCCAATATTCGAGCGGGCAGGCTTCCGCCGGTACACGCAACTCCAGCGTCTGGCAAGAATTGGCCGGCCAGAAACCAACGATGGCACCTCCGACGCCGGTTTCGCCAAAAAGGAAGATGGTCCGACAGCGCTCAGACTGATTGAAAACTCATTTGACCGCCATGGCGAACAACTGCCTTCGCCTTATGAAATGGAATCAGCCGTTGAAAATCACCAGGTATTGGCCGTCAAGCGCAGCGGCGAACTGGCCGGACTGCTCTTTTTCGAAACGCAGGGGCTGGCCTCCAGCGTGCGTTTCTGGGCCGTCGCGGAAAAATTCCGCGCGCAGCGGGTCGGTTCCACCCTGATGCAACACTATTTCCATATCCATGGCACCGTCCGGCGTTTTACGTTATGGGTCAACTCCGGCAACGAAAATGCCATCACGAAATACCGGCATTATGGCTATGCGCCTGACGGGTTGATGGACCACGTTCTGGCCAAAGGAATGATTCCCCAATGAAATCAGTCATCGAAATCCTGAAGGAAATCCGCCCCGAATTTGACTTCGCCGCTTCCGGCGATTTCATCACCGATGGCATGCTTGACTCGTTCGACATGGTCACGCTGGTGGCGGCGTTGGACAAAAATTACGGCATTTCCATTCCCGGCACGGACATCGTGCCGGAGAATTTCCAAAATATGCAAACCATCGAGGTGCTGCTGCGCAGGAGCGGGGCGAAAATATGAAACTGGTCTTCCACCGCAAACGCATTGCCGGGACGCTCGTGGTCGTGCCGGCAAACGAGCGGTCGTTCGTCGCGGACATGAAGAATTTCAATTTTCCGGAATCGCGTTCGTTGAAGCTCAAGGAAGTGATGGGCTTTGACAAACGGCGCGTTGTCGGTCCGGGCGTTTGCGTGTCGGATCTGGCGGTGTTCGGTTTGGAGCATCTCTTTGAGCGCGGCTGGCTGAAACGCGAGGAGATTGACGCGCTGATCGTCGTCACCCAGACGCCGGATTATCTCATACCGGGAACGAGTTGCATCATTCACGGGCGGCTGGGTTTGAAGCGGGACATGATTTCGTTAAGCATCAGCCAGGCCTGCACCGGCTTTTTGATCGGATTGATTCAAGCGTTCATGATGCTGGAGCAGGAGAGCATCAAAAAGGTTGTCCTCGTAAACTCCGATGTTTTGAGCCGCAAGGTGTCGCCGCAGGACCGGAATATTTATCCGTTGGTGGGCGACGCTTGCTCCATCACGGTGCTGGAGCGCGATGCCGAGGATTCGGTCATCCATGCAAACGTCAGGGTTGACGGTTCGCGTGCCAGCTCACTGACCATTCCGGCGGGCGGAATGCGCCAGCCGCACACGCCGGAAACGGCAAAATTGGAGGATGCCGGAGATGGCAACCTGCGCGCGAAGGATCACCTGTTCATGGACGGCGCGGCCATTTTTAATTTCGTGCAGACAGAAGTGCCGCCGTTGATTGAAAGTGTGGTCGCGCAAGCGGGGGCTTCGATGGATTCGGTGGACTATTTTCTCTGCCATCAGCCGAACCGTTTCATGCTGCAAAAACTGGCGGACAAGATGAAAATTCCCCACGCCAGGATGCCGAACAACGTGGTCGAGCATTTTGGCAACAACAGCGGCGTGACGATTCCGACGGTGATGACGTTCAATTTGGGGGAACGCTTGCTGCGGGAAAAATTATGCGTCTGTCTCGCGGGATTCGGCGCCGGCTTGACTTGGGCGGGGATGTTGCTCACCATCGGCAAGTTCGATTTCAACGGCATCATTGAATACAAATAAAATGGACAAGACTGAATTCTATCAAAGGCTGGCGGCTATTCTCGACCTGGAAACCGTAAAACCGGAGGACGTCCTCAAGGATTTTGAATCCTGGGATTCGCTCGCCGTGCTCTCGGTGCTGGCGATGGCCGATTCAAAATACGGCGTGTCCATCAAGGCGGAGGAAATCCGTTCCGTGGTAACCGCAGCGGACCTGGCGACGCTGGTGGAATCGAAAAAGAAGTAGGGAGGCGGCTGGCAGTGGACGGTCCTGGTGGCTCCGCCTGAACGGCACACACATGAAGTCTATTTTCAAACACAGGAGAATCAGCGCAATCGTCTCGGTGGTGCCGAAGGAGGAGTATCGTTTTGACGACGAGTATCCCATTTTCAAGCTCACCGAGGACAAGGCGAAACGGTTCAAAAAAATGATGAGCCTGGACCGGCACCGCATTGCGCCGCCGGATGTTTGTTCCTCGGATCTCTGCCTGTTCGGGCTAAAATGGCTGTTGAATAATGGGACCTTGAAAAAGGAGGAAATTGGCGCGCTGATTTTTGTGTCGCAAACGCCGGATTATTTCATGCCGCCCACCAGCAACGTAATCCACGGCAAGGCAGGCCTGGGGCACGATGTGGTTTGCCTCGACATCAATCAAGGTTGCACGGGTTTTCTCCTCGGACTGATGCAGGCCTTCCTGCTTCTGGAAATGTCGGCGCTGCCCAAGGTTGTCCTGTTGAATGGCGACACCTGCAGCAAGCAGATGGACAAATGCAACCGTGTTTCATACCCGCTGACCGGCGACGCCGGTTCGGTGACGGTCATCGAGCGTTGTGAGGCGGAGAATCCGATTTACATGGACTTGAAGAATGACGGCTCGCGCCACAAGGCCATCATGGTTCCCGCCGGCGCGTATCGAACTCCTTCGTCACTGGAGACGCTCAGGCTGGAGGAAAAAGAGGAGGGCATGCGCCTGAACCAGGAACAGATTCACATGGATGGCGCGGCCATTTTCAACTTCACGATGGAAGATGTTCCGCCGCAGGTTGAGGACATTCTTTCCTTCTCCGGCAACACGCGCGAATCCATCGAATATTTTTTGTTTCATCAGCCCAATCCCTTCATTTTGAAACAGATGGCCGACAAGATGAAGATTCCGCAGGCGAAACTGCCGAACAACATTGTCAGCCTCTACGGCAATTGCAGTTCCGTGACCATCCCGTTGAATATTTCGCACAATTTCAGGGAGCAGTTGCAACAAGCGACACACCGCGTGTGTTTCTCCGGATTTGGCGTCGGGCTGACCTGGCTTTCAATGGTCATGGATTTGGGGCCGTTGACGGTCTCCAAGGTTCTGGATTACGAGCCAACCTGACAAGGGAGCGTGGGCGAAACTTACACATTGATCACCGGGGCCGCCTCCGGTTTCGGACGGTGCATTGCCCAAAAGCTGGCTCCGTCCAGGAAGCTTCTCCTCGCTGACATCGAGGCGCAGAAACTGGAGGCCGTTTGCAAATCCTGCGAAAACCCGGACCGGCACCTGATGTGGGTGCGGGATTTGAACCAGCTTGACGGGATCGGCGACGCTCTGGCCGCCTTCCTGACCACGCGGAAAATTACCGTCGATCATTTTATTCATTCCGCCGGGCTTTTCGGAATTCAATTTGCGCGCGCCAATGAAATGGCATTCGTGAACCGGCTGTTCAATGTGAATGTATTCTCGGCCATGGAAATCATCCGGCCGCTCGTCTCGAAACGGGCGAACCAAGGGGCCTTGCGCAGCATCACTTTTATTTCCGCCATCGGCAGCCGTCTGGGCGGAAAAGGTTATGCCGTTTACGCCGCAAGCAAGGGTGCGGTCAATGCCATGTCCCTCTCGCTGGCGGTGGAACTCGCTCCCGCCGTCCGCGTCAATGCCGTCCTGCCCGGGACCATCGAAACTGAGATGAATCAGGTGCATTTTGCCAATGCCGATTTTCTGGCTTCCGTGAAGTCCCTTCATCCTTTGGGCGTCGGACGGCCCGAAGACGTGGCCGACGCGGTCGAGTTTCTGTCTTCCGACCGCGCCCGCTGGATAACCGGACAGGAAATTGTTGTAGATGGCGGCCGCTCGGCCCGGAAAGCCCCGGCACCCTGAACTGATTTTGACCGTATGCCTGAAACGTACACCCTGATTACCGGCGCTTCGTCCGGTTTTGGACGGAGCATCGCGCAGAAACTGGCTTTATCCCGGAAGCTGGTCATGGCTGGTCGGAGCGAGGAGAAACTGGAAGCCGTCCGCACGACCTGCGAAGCCCCGGAGCGGCATCTGTTGTGGGCGCGAGACTTGAGCCAGATGGATGGCTTGGGCGATGAACTGGCTGCTTTCATGGCGGCAAAAAATGTCAGCATCGACCATTTTGTGCATTCCGCGGGAATTACCGGCATTCAACTGGCGCGCGCGACGGAGATGGAGTTTGTCTCCCGGCTTTTCAACGTGAATGTCTTTTCCGCAATGGAAATCATCCGGGTGCTGGTCTCGAAACGGGTGAATCACGGGGCGTTGCGCAGCATCACCTTCATCTCCAGCATTGCGACCCGGGTGGGGGCGGCGGGCTATTTCGCTTACGCGGCCAGTAAGGGCGCGGTCAACGCCATGTCCCTTTCGCTGGCTGTGGAACTCGCCCCGGCAGTTCGCGTGAATGCCATTTTGCCCGGCATCGTTCAGACCCAGATGACCAGGGAATATTTCGCCAATTCCGATTTCGTGTCTCTTTACCCGCTGGGTTTTGGACGCCCGGAAGACATGGCTGATGCGGTCGAGTTTCTGTCCTCCGATCGCGCCCGTTGGATCACCGGACAGGAAATTGTCGTGGATGGCGGCCGGTCGGTTTTCTCACCGACCCTTAACGAGTGTGCCGCGAACGCAGTCAATCCGCCGGAAAACCGGCCGCGTCCAGCGTGGCAGTTTTGACTCCCGTGAACCTTGTTTTTTCGTCGAAAGTCTTGAAGTCATGCCGTCCAGCGCTGGAAGAGCTCATGTTTTTCAACCCTGCCCAATACCGGTTGCGGGAGGGAATCGTCAATTCCCTGGAAAAATTCGGCCATCCTCGGATTGAAGAGACCGGTGACGGCCTGTCCGTCCGGGTAGGACATTGTGAAGCGCAAACCCTTTTTGCCTTTGACCAGCACCGGCGCAACCAGGATCCGATTGGTGTGGTGGTCTTCCTTCGAACGTCACCCGAGGAGGTTGCCATCATGCACATTGCAGTGAATCCGGATTATACGTTGCAGGGCCGCGATACAGGTCTGGGCATCACCTTGGTTGAAAAGGTGAGGGAAATCTGTTCCCGGATTGTTGGCATCAAGAGAATTATTTTTTACTATCGCCAGGAGGTCGTGATCCGGCTTTGAAACCGGAGGGCAAGCGGGCACGCCGCGATAGGTGGCCTTTATTGACTGATAACCATGCGACATTCATTGCAAGTTGAAGATTTTGGCATACGCCTGCGTCCCGTTCGGATGGAGGATGCCGGGTTCATCGTCTGGCTCAGGAACCTGGATTATGTGAGGGGAAAAGTCGGTGATTCCGCAGCCAGCCTGGCCGGACAGAAAGCGTGGCTTGAAAAATATTTTGAGAGGGACGGGGATTATTACTTCATCGTCGAGACGCTTGGCGGGATCGCCCTGGGCACCCATGGCATTTACGACGTGCGGGGAACCAGTGCCGAGAAGGGACGGCATATCGTTCGCCCGGAAGTGATGGCGGGCGTGCCTGCCGGCCTGCTGGCGACGGACCTGGGCTTTGGCAAATTGGGATTGAGCGAACTCCGTGCCACCTGCGTGTCCACCAACGTTGCCGTTCATTCCCTCCACCGCCGGTCTGGATTCAAGGACGCGGGCATCATTCGCGCCGCCCAGACCATCAACGGCCAGCCGGTGGATCTGGTTCAATTTCTTCTCAAGCCGGAAGATTGGGCCGGGGTCCGTGAATCCATCGTCCCTTTGGCCCGTCTGGCGGGCACCCGGGTGATGGAATGGGAAAAAACACAGACAATCGAGAGCCAACCGTGGATTGAAACCAAAATCAGTAAATAAATTATGACCTTGAATGACTGCAAATTGATTGATTTGCCGAAGATTGCCGACCCACGCGGCAACTTGACCTTCATTGAGGGCAACCGGCATGTGCCTTTTCAAATCCAGCGGGTTTATTATCTGTACGACACGCCCGGTGGCGCGGAGCGCGGCGGCCATGCGCACAAGGGGCTGCACCAGTTAATCGTCGCCATGTCGGGAAGCTACGACGTCATCTTGGACGATGGAAAACAGAAAAAACGGTTTCATTTGAACCGTTCATATTATGGATTGTATGTGTGCCCGATGATCTGGCGGGAACTGGACAATTTTTCTTCGGGCGCCGTCTGCCTCGTGCTGGCTTCCAATCTGTATGATGAATCCGATTACTACCGTGACTATCGGACGTTTATTAAAGCTTTGAAAAAGGCAAAAACCAGATGAATGTGCCATTTCTGGAATTGAAGCCCACGTACGACGAGTTGCGTGGCGAATTTGATGCCGCCTACCACCGGGTCATGGACTCCGGCTGGTATTTGCTGGGCACCGAGCTCGAATCGTTTGAAACCGCTTTTGCCGGCTATTGCGAGGCGAAACATTGCATCGCCGTCGGCAATGGCCTGGACGCATTGCATTTAATCCTTAGGGCGTATGACATCGGTCCTGGTAATGAAGTGATCGTCCCGACCAATACGTTCATCGCCACTTGGCTGGCCGTATCGTATTCGGGCGCCAGACCGGTCCCGGTTGAACCCGACGCCCGGACTTTTAACCTGGATCCCGGCCGTATTGAGGCCGCAATCACGCCGCGAACCAAAGCCATCATGCCGGTGCATCTTTACGGCCAACCGGCGGACATGGACCCGATTATGAACCTGGCCGGGAAACACGGGTTGAAAGTCATCGAAGACAGCGCGCAAGCGCAAGGAGCCCGGTACAAAGGCCGGCGGACCGGTTCGCTGGGCCATGCGGCTGGGCATAGTTTTTATCCGGGCAAAAATCTTGGCGCATTCAGCGACGCCGGCGCGGTCACCACAAATGACACGCAATTGGCGGATCGGGTGCGGACATTGCGAAACTATGGGTCGAAAAAGAAATACTACAATGAGGTCAAAGGCTTTAACTCGCGACTTGATGAACTTCAAGCGGCCTTTCTCCAGGTCAAGTTAAGCAAGCTGGATGAGTGGAACGAACGCCGACGGGCAATAGCTGCCCGATATTTGGCTGGGTTGAGCGGCAGTCCCGAACTGACTTTGCCATTCGTGCCAGAGTGGGCGGAGCCGGTCTGGCATCTGTTTGTCGTCCGACATCCAAAGCGCGATGAACTCCAGCGAAAGTTGACCGCGGCAGGCATTGGAACATTGGTTCATTATCCCGTGCCGCCACACCTCTCCGGCGCTTATGCGGATGGCCAGTGGAGGCGTGGCAACTTTCCAATAGCGGAAGCACTGTCTGACACTGTTTTGAGCCTGCCCATTGGACCGCATTTGACGACAGAGTCAGTGAGATCATTGTTAAGTGTTTTGCCGGGTTGTTGAAAGTGCAGGTTCCCAAAACAGCCCTGAATTTTCCCGAACAAACATTTTGTAAGAAAATTCCCGTTTGACTCCCTGCTGAGCGTTCAATTTATGTTTCTTGCATCACTGATGAGATTGCCCCGGCGCTGCCTGTCGCGGGCGATCAGAGATGTCACAAGCGCATACTTGAGCTTGAGAAGTGCGCGTTTAACTGGCTTTGTGACGGAAAAAGGTTCCAACGCCCGCATATGCGTCACAGACCCGTTTCTTCCGGTTACCATAAAAATGGGCAAGGGCGCTTCGTTCGTGCTCAGGGGGAAACTGACCTTCGATTCCTGGGCGGGTTCGCGGCAACGAGTGCATATTGAGTTGGGAGCCGGCAGTAATCTGACGATAGCCGGAGATTTTTCTTTGGGTAATGGGTGCCGAATTGTCGTTATTGAAGGAGGAAAACTTTATATTGGAGGACGGTTGAAGGAAAGTGGCTCTGGAATAACCGAAAAAAGCATGATCCTGGTGCGCCGGTGCGTTACAATTGGGACGGACTTCATCTGTTCGTGGGGAGTTTTCATCACCGACTGCGATTGGCACGAAACGATTGGCGCTTGCAGTACTGAAGACACGGTGATTGGTGATCACGTATGGATCACGCCGAACTGCTCAATCCTGAAGGGATCAAGAATTGGCAATGGGTGCATTATTGCCACGGGTGCCGTCACCCACAGAGCCAGTTATGGCGATCGGTGCCTCTTAGGCGGCATACCAGCCCGGGCCCTCGCTCAAGATCGTGAATGGACCCGCGACCTCAAACCATTGGAATAACTATTTGACCTCCATCCTCGCTGGTTTCGAGTGGCCAGCGAAGTCAGGTTGCCCATGGCAGACACTGGAATTTCGTTTTTAACAATCCTTGTTCCGTAGTGACTTGATCAAAACCGATGCTCAGCCAACCAAAAGAGGCCGTTAAGGAAATGCAACCGGCGCTGGTACCGCCGTCTCAGCGTTCCTATGGCCAGATTCTGAAATCCTCGGCGCTTGTTGGGGGTTCTTCCATGCTGAACATCGTGCTTGGCATTGTGCGGACCAAGGCCCTGGCGTTGTTTCTGGGGCCCGCGGGCTTTGGATTGTACGGTCTTTACGGGTCGGTCTATGAACTGACACGATGTGTTGCCGGATTGGGAATCAACAGCAGCGGCGTGCGTCAGATTGCCGAGGCCGTTGGAACCGGTGATTCACAGCGCATCGCCCACACGGTCACCACCCTGCGGCGGGTGGCGTTTTTCTCGGGCGCGTTCGGGGCTGTGTTTCTGGTGGTGCTCTGCGAGCCAGTGTCGCGATTCACATTCGGGGATTATCAACACGCCGGATGGGTGGCCTTGCTGGCGCTGGCGGTCTGGCTCAACGAAATTTCCGCCGGGCAGGCGGCTCTGGTGCAGGGAATGCGGCGGATCTCCGATCTCGCCAAAATGAGCGTGCTCGGGGCCTTCTATGGAACGTTGCTCAGTATTCCCATCGTTTATTTTTTCCGCGAAAAGGGCATTGTGCCATTCCTGATTTGTGTCGCGGCCATGAGCATTCTCACCTCCTGGTGGTATGCGCGGAAAATTCAAGTGGAACGGGTGCAAATGACCGCGCGGCAGATCTGGGATGAAACCTCCGCGTTGTTGAGAATGGGAGTGGTCTTCATGGCCAGCGGGCTGCTGACCATGGGCGCAGCCTACCTGATTCGTGTGATTGTGTTGCGCTCTTTCAACCTGGAGGCGGCTGGTTGTTTTCAGGCCGCATGGATGCTCGGCGGCCTGTATGTGGGATTCATTTTGCAGGCCATGGGCGCTGATTTTTTCCCCCGCCTGACGGCCGTGGCGAACAATAACCCGGAATGCAATCGGCTTGTGAACGAACAGACTGAAGTGGGCCTGTTGCTGGCCGGACCGGGAGTCATCGCCACTCTGACTTTCGCACCCTTGATCATCCATCTGTTTTATTCGTCCAAATTCGAGCCGGCGGCGGATATCCTCCGGTGGATTTGCCTGGGCATGATGCTGCGCGTGGCCAGTTGGCCGATGGGTTTTATCATGCTTGCCAAGGGCGAACGGAAACTTTTCTTCTGGAGCGAACTGCTCAGCAGCATGCTTTGTGTCGGGCTGGTCTGGGTGTGTTTGAAGGTGTTTGGCCTGAGCGGCACCGGCATCGGGTTCTTTGGAATGTACGCCGCGTATTGGACCGGCATTTATATGCTCGTCCGCCGCTTGAGCGGGTTCCGTTGGTCGGTGGCCAACCGCCAGCTGGCGCTCGTGTTTCTGCCCCTCGTGGGGCTGGTCTTTGTCAGCAGGATTTTTATTCCATATCCGGCAGCCATTGTCCTGGGTGTGTTGCTGACCCTGGCCACCGGCATTTATTCCGTGAAGGTTCTCACCACCTTGATCCCGCTGGAACGCTTTCCCGGGCCGGTGCGGAAAATAATTTTGCTTTTAAAGCTGGGACCGCCAAGCCCAAGAGGCTGAATCAGCCGGCCAGGCGGATTTGACAACAACAAAAGATAAAAAAAAGAAAGGTATACATGAAAATAGCAGTCGTTGGATTGGGTTATGTTGGGCTTCCACTGTCACTTCAGTTCGCGCGCTCGGGGGTCACGGTCCTCGGACTGGACATCGATCCGGCCAAAGTTGAAGCGCTGAACAGCGGGCGCAGCTACATCAAGCACATTTCCGCCGAAGCCATTGCCGAGGCGGTGGAAGCCAAAATGTTTTCCGCCTCCGCCGATTTCAGCCTGGTCCGGAGCGTGGAAGCGGTGATCATCTGTGTTCCGACACCACTCAATAAAAACCGCGAGCCGGACATTTCGTTCATCCTCGAAACCGGCCGGGCCATTGCGCCGCACTTGAAAAAGGGGACCTTGGTGGTGCTGGAATCCACGACTTATCCGGGCACGACGGAGGAGGATTTGCGCGAAGTGCTCGAAGCCGGGTCGAAGTTGAAAGCCGGAACTGATTTTCATCTGGCCTTCTCGCCGGAACGCGAAGATCCGGGAAATGCGCAGAGCAAGGTGGAAATCATTCCCAAAGTGGTCGGCGGTTACACGCCGGCCTGTCTCGAGCGCACCAAGGCGCTTTATGGCCGCGCCATCAAAACCATCGTGCCAGTCTCCTCCTGTCGCGCCGCCGAGGCCACCAAGCTGCTCGAAAACATTTTCCGCAGCGTGAACATCGCGTTGGTCAATGAATTGAAGCTCGTTTATGGCGCGATGGGAATTGATGTCTGGGAAGTCATTCATGCGGCGAAAACAAAGCCGTTTGGCTACATGGCATTCTATCCGGGACCGGGTTTGGGCGGGCATTGCATACCCATTGACCCGTTTTATCTCACCTGGAAGGCCCGCGAGTTCGGGCAGCACACGCGCTTCATCGAACTGGCCGGCGAAATCAACACCGCCATGCCCTTGCACGTCGTCAACCGGGCCGCCGAGGCCCTCAACGCGCGGAAAAAATCCGTGAACGGCAGCCGCGTGTTGCTGCTCGGCCTGGCCTATAAGCCGAACGTGGATGACGATCGCGAATCACCCACTTATGAGCTGATGGACCTTTTCAAAAAGCGTGGCGCAGAGGTGGCCTATTACGATCCCTACGTGCCGGTGATTCGCATGACCCGCGAACATCCGCATTGGGCGGGGACGCAGTCGGTGAAATGGGATCGCAAAACAGTCGAAAGCTTCGACGTTGTGGTCATTGCCACCAATCATCAATCCGTCAACTACAAGGAACTGGCAGGTTGGGCGGATTGCATCCTGGACACGCGAAATCAAATGGCGGGTGTAAAGACAAAGCCTGGCCAGGTGTGGAAAGCCTGAGCGCCGGATAAAATGATGTTTGTTTTTCTTTTGGACAAAAATCCAGTGTCCAGACCCGACAGACCTCAGATGTTTGGATAATTCGTGATTTTGCCATGATTCTGCTCCTGGGAGCCAGCGGTTACGTCGGCCATGCATTTGCGCGCGAATTGCACCGGCGGCGCTCCAGCTTTATTCCGCTGACCCGGACGGCGCTGGATTACACGAACTTCGATCTGCTGTTTGATTACGTTCGGAAAATCAGGCCGGAATTTATCATCAACGCCGCCGGTTACACCGGCAAACCCAACGTGGACGCCTGCGAAGCGACTCGCGAGGAAACATTGTTTGCAAACACGCTGCTCCCGCAAACCATCGCCCGCGTTTGCCTGCTGACCAACACGCCTTGGGGGCACATTTCGTCGGGAGGCATTTACACCGGCGCAAAAATCGTTGACGGCGGGAAAATGCGGGTGGTCCGCGAGCTCAATCAGCCTGAGATCCGACGGCTGTTTGAGCAGTCTCCGGAAAGCCTCTTTGGTTTCACCGAATGGGATGAGCCCAACTTTTCCTTCCGTCATGCCCCGTGCAATTTTTACAGCGGTACAAAAGCACTGGCGGAGGAAGCCATTCGCGGCATCGGACAAAGTTACATCTGGCGGCCCGGAACACCCTTTGGCGAACATAGCGAACCGAGGAATTTTCTCTGGAAACTTCAGCATTATCCCAAGGTGTATGATGCCATCGCCTCGCTCTCGCACCTGGACGATTTTGTGCGCGCCTGTCTGGACCTTTGGGAATTCCGCGCCCCATTCGGCATTTACAACATGACAAATCCCGGCGCGGTGGGCACCCGACAGGTCATCGAAATGATTCAACAAATCCTCAAGCCTGCCCGCCGCTTTGAATATTGGAGGGACGACGAGGAATTCTACAGCCTGGATGCCGAATCGCGCGGGCCGTCCATCAAACCCTTGGGACATGAAGCGGTTTTGCCATCCGATCATCCCGGCGCCAGGGCACCGCGGTCGCACGCGATTTTGGACGTTTCCAAGTTGCTGACCACCGGAGTTAAAATGCGCCCCCTCAAGGAGGCGCTTGAAGATTCATTGCGGAAATGGCACGAGGATACGCCGGCCCGCCAAGTCTCAAATCACATCGGTTCGGCCAATCATATTCGAAAATAGTCCTATGAACTTTAAATCCACCAATCGCATTGTTGCCGCTCGCGGCATCAGGAAATCAATGGCACTGAAAGCCACCTTGGCCGTCCTGTTGCCATTGTCTTTCGCGGCAAGGGCGCAACAGGTCATTATGCCGTCGCCTTCGTATCCCGTGACTCCGCCTGCTGTCCAGGAATATGAGGCCAATAATGAGATGACGGTTTTCATCGCGGGAGAAAATACTTCCAGCAGCGCGCCGGAGACGCAACCGTTTCAATATGGGATATTCACTTTCCGACCTCATCCATCTTACCGGTTTCTTTACGGAAATGGAATTCTATCAAGCCCGACCAATGCTGAAAGCACGGTCGTTAATCAAATCTCCCCCGGTTTTCTTTTGGACATAGGCAGGCATTGGACTCTGGATTATACGCCGGGCTGGACTTTTTATTCGAACAGCCGTTTCCATGACTCCTTGGATCACTCGGTCACGCTGACAGGTGGAACATCTTATGAAGATTGGACCCTTGGGCTGTCGCAAGGTTTTACCTTGACCTCTGATCCTCTTGTCCAGACC
This sequence comes from uncultured Verrucomicrobiae bacterium, assembly GCA_963764175.1. GTDB lineage: Bacteria > Verrucomicrobiota > Verrucomicrobiia > Limisphaerales > UBA11358 > UBA11358. Next base: position 218,263 of record CAVXRE010000019.1, read on the forward strand.
GCCACCCAAACCAGTCAGCAAACCTATACAACCGCGATCAACGCCTCGTATCAGTTCAACAGCAAAATGTCCACGGATTTGGGGGTCAGCCAAAATATTATCTCCGCTGACCAGTTTAACAGTTCGCGCGAATGGTCCACCCTCGACTGGCTGAATTATGAGTTTTGGCCGCGATTGAATGGCGGCATCGGCGCGGGTTTTGGCTACTTCAATGAGCAGTCCGGCCCGGACATGGCTTTCGAACAACTTCAGGGCCGGGTCAATTGGCGGGCAACAGACAAGATCAGTTTTCAACTTAACGCCGGCGGGGAAGACAGCCAGTTTCCTGGCGGCGCGGGTGATTTGTTAAATCCAGTCTTCGGGGTTGCAATTCAATACCAGCCCTTTGAGGTGACGAAAATTTCCATTAGCGCGGACCGCATGGTGTCGTCGTCTTATTTCACAAATTCCGCCACCGAAAACACGGACTTTACCGGTGAACTGAATCAGCGTTTGCTCGGCAAATTCTACCTGGATTTGCAGGGCGGTTACCACACGGTCAAATATGTGGCATCTGCAGGCACCGCGTCACCTGCCAGCGGCCGTGAAGATGATTTTTACACGTTCAGTGCCCAATTGAGCTACCCCTTCACCCGGCGCGGATCGGTTGCGGTCTTTTATCAGGCGAGCAGCGATTCGTCCACACAGCCCGGCTACGGTTATTCGAGCAGCCAGATTGGCTGCCAGATTTCATATTCCTATTAGAGATCGAAGGGAAGCCGCCGAAAACTGATTCAGAAGGGTCTGCAAAAAACTCCCGAAGCAAGCGCTTCGGGAGTTTTTTGTTTGCAATTAGAACCACGAGAGTCGTTCCGGTACAAACACGATATCAGACGGCTGGAGATAAAACTGTCTGTTCTCTTTTCCGTCCAGGACCAGCTTCAGGTTCAGCGTGTAATTTTCAACCCGGTCTCCAGCGTGACGGATCACTCTCACGGCCCTTAAATTGGCTGTATTGTAGTCGAACCCCCCGGCTTCCATGATGGCATCAAGCGCGGTGATGGGATGATCGGAAACAATTTTTCCCGGATGAATAACAGAACCAGTCACAAAAACCGGGAAAGTGGAGGATGTCAGTGTGACGATGACCTCCTTGGTTGAAAGCTGCGGAGCGTATGTCTTGACCAGATTCTCCTGCAATGCCTCGGCGCTCATTCCAGCCGCTTGCACTTCGCCGATCAAAGGCAGCGTTATTTTGCCATCTCTTCTGATTTGCTGGGTGGTGTCCAGGCTTGGTGAGCCGGGAAATGAAATCTTCAAAACGTCACCTTCTCGCAAAGCAATGATTTCAGGAGTAACCGCCGTCTGGTCCTTGACCCCATTGGGTTGAGGGGCTTGGGTCTGGCATCCGGCAACCAGCGCCAAAATCCAAAGCGCCAATCCCCAGTTAAGCATCACGCATACGGCACGGCCTTTTTTCGCCCACAAGTGCACGCGGCTCGTTTCGACGTTTGAATCGTTCTTCATATGTTTCAATAGCCTCTGTTCTGCGAAACTAGGACGGCAAAACCGGGAAGTCAATCAAGGAAAGTGTCTAAAAGTTGTCCGAAGTGGATGAAAACAGGACAAAGCCCGCCCTTAATCCTCGTTTCCAGTTCGTGGCTTAAATCGGCACCGGATATGCTGAAAAGACGGCATGATGAGCAAAATATTGTTGCCGGTTTTAACCTTGAATTTGCTGATATTTGGTCTTGCCGCCAAGTTGCGCGAGGTGTTCGAAAGCAAAGTACCCCTCGGCTATCAGGACGGGACAGGATTCCATTTCGGCATAAAAAGGTAAGCCCCAATTACAACAGACTCCGACCGCAAAGTCAGACAGACCTTGCTTGGTGCTGTTTCAATTTCTCGTCGCTTCCCGTCCGGCAATCTCGCCACGCCGTCAGTATTCCAAATGCGCAGCCCCGGTTTAACATAAATGTACGCGCACCCGCGCGGCGTTCTGGTGTGAAAATCTCTTTTAAACGCGCCGAATTTTTTTGGCGCATTCGTGCGTTGCCTCGGTTAATTTCCAGCCATGCAGCAGACGACGTTGACGCTTGGCCATTCGCCCGACCCCGATGACGCCTTCATGTTTTATGCCTTGGCGAAGGGGTTGATCCCGACGAGTGGCTTTCGCTTTGAGCACATTTTGCAGGATATCCAGACGCTCAACGAACGCGCCACGCGCGGCGAACTCGACATCACCGCCGTCAGTATCCACGCCTATGCCTACGTGAGCGACAAATACGCGCTGCTGCCCAGCGGCGCCAGCATGGGCGACGGCTACGGCCCGATGCTCGTCGCGAAGCAAAAGTTTTCCCGCGAAGAAATTTCGAGGAAAAAAATCGCCGTGCCCGGAACGTTGACCAGCGCGTTCCTCGCATTGCAGCTCTGGCTCGCTGCCGGCAAAACTCCGAATTCCGGATCCCGGACCCCGAACTTTGACTACGTCGTCGTCCCTTTCGACCAGATTTTCAAGGCGGTCCGTTCCGGCCGCGCGGACGTCGGCCTCATCATCCACGAAGGCCAGTTGACGTATCAAAATGAAGGCCTTGTCGTTTGCGAAGATTTGGGCGTTTGGTGGGGCAGACAAAACGATGGCCTGCCATTGCCGCTGGGCGGGAATGTCATTCACAAGAAATTTCCGCCGGAAATTCGCAGGGAAATTTCCGATATTTTGACCGCGAGCATTCAATTCAGCCTGGATCATCGCGCCGCGGCGGTGCAGCACGCGCTGCAATTCGCGCGCGACATGGGGCGTGACCTCGCCGACAAATTTGTCGGGATGTATGTCAACCACTGGACGCTCGATTATGGCGAACGGGGCAGGGAATCCATCCGCCGCTTTCTTGGCCAGGCCTTCGAGCGCGGCCTGCTTCTGCACCGGCAGGAGTTGGAATTTGTCGTTTGATCTTGTCCGCTCAGGACGGAACTCCTTTGCAAACCAGCACCACCGAGGTTTCAATCTGCCGCCCGGGAATGCTCCAGTATGTCTTGAGCAGCCGGTTCTTTTCTTCCTCGCCGACCAACCGGAACCCGTGCTTCTCGTAAAACCTGACGGCCCAAGCGGCGGCCTTCCAGGTCCCCACAAGAATTTTCCCGTCCGCCTGTCTCAACAAATGCGCCAGCAATTTTCCACCGATGCCCCGGTTTCGCATCCCGGTTTTGACATAGTCATGCCGGATCAACGTCACATCCTTGACCGGCTGCATGCCCATGACACCCATGAGTTGGCCACCTTCCTCGTCGCCCCAGAATTTGACGCCGGCAGCGATCTCCTCCTTCAATTCATCCAATGGCATGTACGGCTCATGCCAGCAGTCGGCGGGAATCACACCCCTGTAAGCTTGGGCGGCATCGTTGACGATGGCGCAAATGTTCACGACATCGGAATCTGTGCAGTGCCGGATCATTTTGTTTTGATGAATCTATTGTCTGCGAAGCGAACCATCCGCTTCCATTTTGGCAACGAGCGGGCAGGCATCGAGTTGCAGGCAAAATGAAACGTCGTCGCGCAGCTCGGGAACGGCCAGCAGGCGCCGCGCGTTTTCAGAAGAGCGAACTGCCGTCAGCAAATCGGGTTTTGCCCGCGCATAAACGTGCCGCGCGTTTTCAGCCGAATCCGAAAAATTGCCCGGCAACATTTCGCACAAAGCGCCCGCCGCCAGCACGTCTTCCAGCGCCATGTTTTCGCGCGTGCCGGCGCAGACCAGCAGCACTCGGGCAGGCTGATTGTTTTTGATGAATTCCGCCGTGGCCGAAAGATTCAAAAACGAGGCGGCCAAAACCGTTTTCGCCCCGGCGCAGGCGCGCAAGGCGCGAGTGCCATTGGTGGTGGTTGAAACAATCGTTTTGCCGCCTGTTTTTTCGGCCGTGTATTCGCGCGGCGAATTGCCCAGGTCGAAATCAATGCCGCCGGCCTGCGCGGCCCGGATCCGCACGCCGTCGCGTTCGCCGCCGAGCAGAACGTCGGGCTGTTTTTCGTGAATGGCCAGCGCCTCCGTGATTTCGGAAACGGGCACGATGGCCTTTGCGCCGTGGTGCAGCGCCGTCACAAACGTGCTCGTCGCGCGCAGCACGTCAAACACGACACACGCCGCATCGCGCAAATCGCGCCTGGCAAGCGCGGGCAGTTCTGCGGGTGAAAGAATGGCTTCAATTTTCATTTTATGTCGCGCGAAGGATGCGAGGCGAAGAAGAATTTTTCAACGTCCTGCGATCGGGTACGCGGGAGCAAATGACATTGACCGCGAAGCGGAACTGGAGACGCCATCCCGCGTTGCCTGCAGCGATTTGTTGGACCACGTTTGTCCTATCTCAATCATCGCACTCACATGAAATTATCTGGCCACCACAAACTGGGCAACGCTCAACATCACAACCAAAAACGTGAAGTTGACCTTTAACAACTCCACAGTCATGACAAGGCTGCCGGTCAACTCCATAATCCTCCGCTTCCTCACCGTAGCGGACTCGCTGACGCTCTATGCCTCTGATCAAAACCGTGAGCTGCAACTGTGCCGCCTCAATCTCTTGGCTCATGGTGTGCGGAGTGGTCTAACGAAAAAAGCTGAACCATGCCGCCGCAACTGGCAACCGCGAATGCGGAACTGACCGCGCCAACAGCAGTCTGCTCCGGCGAATTGTTAGGCGGAATCATGGTATATCAACTAGTGTAAAATGATGCCCTGTAACCATCACTGGTATCGAAGTCCCATATGATGGGAAAATAGGATCCAAAACTGGGGAAGCAACCGGGATGAATAATGGCGTCACGACATACCTTCCTGGTTTCAAGTCCACAACAAACAAACCGTCCGCGTCTATTGGCACCAAAATCGGGTTCCTGCCGTCAAAAACCCTTACCGTATTCCATGTGTTAGTTGTTTCAACTAGCCCAATAATGCCAGATTGGTAATGCTCCGCTGCTCGTGCGCCCAATGGTAGCAGGCAGACTGCGAGCAATCCAATCCATGTGATGAGTCTCATTTTGATGTTTTTCATTTTGTTCTTTCGGTTTGTTTGTTTACTAGCCCTACGCTCGCAGGGAAATCTTGCCGCTTAACGAAAAAAGCTGAACTACGCCGCCGCAACCGTCAACCGCGAATGCGGAACTGAAGGCACAATCGGCGTTTGCTCAGGCGAATTGTTAGGCGGCATCATCGTCTCTCAAGCCTCGTGTCAGGTTTTATGCAAGGCATTTTAGACAATGTGGTGTCATTTGTCACAATCATCATTCCTGAATCAACCGGCTTGGGAATAACAACTATCATCGAATATGGTGCCGCTGAATATATGCCCGGCGAAGGATTCGACGACTCAATTGGCTGACTCGGAACCGCTGCCGTCAGCAAAACTGGCGGAAAGCTTTTGGATACAGTCGGCGAATCTCCAGATGCTGTAATGACGCTGATGCCATACAAAACCAATACAGCAATGCAAGAAATGACGAGGAGCTTTTTCATGCTCTTGAATTTAGACATTGGTATCACGGATGCGTTCAGTGCCGCCTAACGAAAAAGGCTGAGCCACCGCCGACTCGCGACGTGAACCGCGAATGCGGAACTGAAGGCGCAATCGGCGTTGGCTCCGGCGAATTGTTAGACGGCATTTTGCTTTGATTTAGTGGTCCGTGAGAGTGATAAACGCTTTGCCTTTGCCCACCTGCAATTTGCAGCGGCCTCCAATCGGCACCGTGACGACCGGTGTCGTGTGCCCAAAGTCACAATTCGCAACGACTGGCAAATGACGCAAGGCGGGAATCTCGCCGAAGAGTGCGGCCAGATTCTCACGGGTCACGCCACCGCTCTTGGCGTAGCGTCCGATGACGATTGCCCGAACCTCTGGGAACTCCGGCAGGAACGAAAGTGCGCGCAACCCGCCATCCAATTCCATCAAGGTCGCTTTTCCGTTGGCGGGGTGTTCGAGAAAAAGAACTGCCTCCCGCAGAGGCGGAAAGTAACTCGTGCCCTGAAGCATATTCAAACACCAATAACTCCCGCCAACAATCCTGCCCTCGGCTTCGCCATCCTGAATGGCCCAAAAGCCCTCGGCCTCATGAAACGTGCGGTTCTCCTGATCTTTTGGCCAAGCATCATCACTCCACTGGTCTGCTGGCCGTATTTCAATGGGAGAATTCCCGAAAAGGCATTCACGGAAGTTACGGAGTGTATAATCAGCTCCCTGTCGCATCATAAAGCTCGTGAAATTTGGCCCGTAATAGGCAACAACTCCTGCACGGCTAAGTATAGCATTACACAAATGCCCGACATCCGAATAACCGCAAATAATCTTCGGATGCGATTTGATGTCATCGTAGTCAATGCCATCCAGAATTTGGGTCAAACCCATACCGCCAGAGACCGCCAGAATCGCCTTTACAGATGGACTGGCAATGGCTTCGCGCAAATCCTCCAGCCGGTGCTGGGGTGAAGCAGTTAAATGGTCATTGCATTCCCTCACATGCCGTCCAAAGCTTACGGTCAACCCCATGGCTTCCAAGCGGTTGGTCGCAAACTTAATGTCGTCTTCGGTAAATCCAGCTTGTTGCAGGGCCGCGCCAAGAGAACGCGAGAGCGCCAAAACTCGTATCTCATCGCCCGCGTCTAATTTGGAGGGGATGATATACATGATAGTCGTCTAACAGTGTTATAAGGCCAAAGAGCGTGCACAGCACCATGCACGGATGTCTTTTCTATCTGTGGCCCTTATCATGTGGGGTTATGAAATCAAATCTGCAGATTTCATCAAGGAAAAGCTATTTTAATTTCGTCCGGATGTAATGAAAAAGATATTGCTGCGCATAACCGGCGTGTGGACCGAAATGTGTCGCGGCAAAATGCCGCAACCGTTTGTCGCCAACGCGCCGGCGCGGAAAATAAAGCTGGCGCAGAGCGCGCTCCACCCAAACGTCCACAGGAAACGCGGAATCAAAACCGCAGGCAAACAACAGCACGCAATCCGCGATTTTGCCGCCGACGCCGCGGAGTTTCACCAACTCTTCGCGCGCTTCGGCCAGTGGCAGGCGGCGCGGCAGTTCCAAATCGAACTTGCCTTCGGCAATCTGCCGCGCGGCTGCGAGCAGGTGCGGCGCGCGGAAACCCATCTTGCACGAACGGAGTTCGGCCTCCGTTGCGCGTGCGATTTTTTCCGGCGATGGAAACGCGAACTGCAGAGTTCGGTTCGCAGCCGAACCGGTTCGAGCGACAGGCCCGGCGCCAAACCATTCGAGCGGTTCGCCAAATCGTTCACAAAGCAATGCCACGATTTGCCGGATCTGGACGATTTGTTTGGTCGAGGACAGAATGAACGACGCGAGACATTCCCACGGGTCCTGTCGCAGCACGCGCAGTCCGTGACACGCGGCAACGGCGCTGCGCATCGGCTCGTCGTCAGGAAACGTTTTGAGAATTGATTCCAATTCAATTTCAGTTTGGAGAAAATCGCACAGCCAGTTCCAGTCTTTCACCGGCCGCCCGGTTTCGGCGAGTATTCCATTTTCAACCTGGCGCAACCGCACCCGGCGCCGGCCGATGACGCCGTTCCAGGAACCATTTTGTTCCTGCCAGCGGAAAACCTGGCCGGAATCGAGCGTCGCGGCCAAATCATAATCACGGACACGAAGAAGGATTTCCGTCGCAGCCATTTCAGCGCAGGTTGTAACACGCCCAAAGATGCAACCGGCGGAAGACGCGGTCGCCAAGTTTGATTTCATGTTCGCCCAGGTCGGTGACGGATTCAAATTCCTTCAGCATGGGAGGCGGCTTGGGGAACGGCCGCGGTATCCCGGCGTAATTCACCGGCTGATGCGCCAGCCATTTCCAGAGCCAGCCATGTTCGAGCGTGTAGGGATCAAGTTCGGTGACATAAATGGCGTTTTGGCCTTTGCGCTGGGCGCGGTAATTGTATTGCGGCCAGAAATAAAATTGATTTTGCGGTTCATCCGAATCCACGCAATAGACCAGCGGCTCGGATTTGAGGGCGGCCTTGGCGCCGGGCAAATAGAACGAAAACAACCCGGTCATGCCGTAATGGTCGGCGATGATGAACGCCGGTTTGCCTTCGGCCTGCAATTTTTCACGCTCGGTTTCCACAAGCGCGGCGGTGGGTTTCCACGCGCGCACGCGGCGCAGCGGGTCTTTTTCACCGGGCAACAATTCTCCGGTGATTTTGCTGATGAGACTGCTTTGATACATGATGACCACGGCAAGAATGCCGAGCACCAGGCCGGCGGCGAGGAAGGGTCTGGCAACCCGCGGGCGTTCGGTCCAGTAAAGAACCATCAGGCAGAACATCGGGACAATGGCGGGCGCAATCCAGTTCGGCAAAATGCGCGAATGAAACGAGTAAAGCCAGTAGCCGAAAAATACCGGCGCGCTCATGCAGAAAAAGTAGAGCCACAACGGGCGCTCACGCCACCGCTTCCAGAAACCGAACATCGCCCAAAGCGCGCCGACAAAGAAAACCGGGTTCAACAGTCCGGCTTGAGCGAACAGAAAATCCCAGAAATAACGCAAGGTTGGATGCCATTGCGAGTGAAGCCCGGCATTTCCTGCCACCTCGTCGAGAGTGCTCCAGTCGTGTTGCGCGTTCCAGATGACCACCGGCAGCGTGCAAATCAGGAAAATCAACAAAGCCAGCCACGGCCCGGGGCGGCGTAGATGCGGTCGAGCCGGGTGCCAGAGCGCAAAGAAAACCGCCCAGCAAGCAATCTGGCAGGCCGCGGTGTATTTGCAGAGAAAGCCAAGTCCCATCGCCAGGCCGACGATGAGCCAGTCGCGCGTCCTGCCATCCGGTTGCGCCGCGCGCCAGCCAGCGACCACCGCCCACATCCAGCACAAAACCAGCGGCGGATCAATCGTCATCAGAATCGTCCCGATGCCGAGCAACGGCGTGGCGGTGACGATGAGCAGCAGCCAGAACGCCGGCCTGGCACCGGCTTGCCGCGCGATGAAACGCAACATCATCACGCTCAAAATGGCCGCGAACAGCGGCGAGAAAAAACGGATGCCGAATTGCGTGTCGCCAAAAAGCGACGTGCCGGCAAATTGAATCAACGCGATGCCCAACGGTTTGCTGAAATATGACAATGCCAGGTGCTTCGACCAGAGCCATTGATAGGCTTCGTCCTTTTCCAAATCAATCGTGCCGCTGGCGATGTAAATCCAGCGCCCGATCAACATGACGAATATCAGGACGTAGCCAAGGCGAAGCCAGTGTGGGTCCGAAGCTGGGGTTTGGGGATTGAGGGTTGAGGGTCTTGGGTTCAGCAGCGAAGGCAGTTGCGCGTGCCAGGCGGGGAACCATCTTTTTCCAAGCCGCTGCCACGCGGTTTCAAACGCAATCGCCAGCGCCGCCGCGTAACCGCCACCCAGAATTGCGCCGGCCAGAACGTCGCTGGGATAATGGACGCCGTTATAAACGCGCGAAAATGAAACGGCCAGCGCCATCGGCAGCATGAACCACGCGCTGCGCCGGTAAAAAAGGAACGCGATCATCGTCATCGCGAACCAGTTCGCCGCGTGCGCCGACGGCATGCTGCCCGAGCCGGTGCATCCGAGGCGTTCAACAACGTCCGGCAACACCATGCAGGGGCGCGGCCGGGCGATGAAGTGTTTTATCGTGTTGATGACGAGCGGATCACCGAGCGCCACGACGAGCATCAACATCAACGCGCACAGTCTGGCGCGGGCGTTGCCAAAGCAAAGCATGGCGAGGCCGATGGCAACCGCCAGCGGGATGAACCAATGCACGCCGGCGCCGCTCAAAATGGGCATGAGCCGGTCGCAGAGCGGATTGCTCAACGACCGGTTGATGAAATGAAACAGGCTCGTGTCGAGCGTTTGCAGCCAATGCATCGCCGCCAGTGTAGCGGGAAATGGAAGGATGAAAACTGAATTGCGCGGCTCAGTAGGTGATGATGGAGCGCACCGGATGGCCGTTTAATTTTTTGCGGCCGTCCAGAAATTTCAGTTCGATGAGAAATCCGATTTCCAGAATTTGCGCCCCGAGTTTTTTCACCAGGGCGGCGGCGGCTGCGGAGGTGCCGCCGGTCGCGAGCAGGTCGTCAATCAATATCACGCGCTCGCCCGGCTTGAGGGCGTCCACATGCATCGCCACGGTGGCCGAACCATATTCGAGGGCGTAATCCTGTTCGATGGTTTTGAAGGGCAGCTTGCCTTTTTTGCGCACGGGCACGAAACCGGCGTGCAGCTTCGCGGCGGCGGCGGCGGCGAATATGAAGCCCCGCGCGTCAATGCCCACGACCGCGTCCACCGAACCGGGCTGGAATTTTTCTGTCAATAAATCAATCGCACCCGCGAACAATCGCGCGTCGGCGAGCACGGGCGTGATGTCCTTGAACTGGATGCCCGGTTGCGGGAAGTCCGGGACATTGCGGATGGCCTGTTCGATTTCCCTGGGTGTGGCGCTGGGGCGGGGCATGGGTTCAGTTGTTTTTGGTTTTTGTGCTTTCAAGTTTTTCGATCATCTTCCGCAGCTTGCGCAACGCGAGATTCTGGATTTGGCGGACCCGCTCGCGTGTGACGCCGAATTTTTCGCCCACTTCCTCCAAGGTCTTTTCCGTGCCGCCGTCGAGGCCGAAGCGGTATCGCAAAATCGTCGCTTCCCGTTCATCGAGGTGTTTGACCATGTCCTGCAACATGGCGAAGACGGTCTTGTCTTCAAGATTTTCGTAGGGCGACGTGGCATTTTCATCCTCGACCACCTCGGAAAAATTGTTCGACTCGTCGTCGCCGATGGGTGCGTCGAGCGACGCGGGCCGGATTGCCGCCAGCCGCATCTGCCTCACGCGCGTGGGAGTCATGTCGAGTTCATCGGCCAGCTCCTCGTCGGTCGCTTCGCGGCCGAATTCCTCCTGCAGCTTCATTGCCACGCGGCGCATCTTGGAAATTTTGTCCACCAGATGGACCGGCAGGCGGATGGTTTTGGACTGGTTGGCCAGCGCGCGTTTGATGGACTGTTTGATCCACCACGAGCCGTAGGTGGAAAGCTTGCCGCCCTTTTTCGGGTCGAACCGCTCGACAGCCTTCATCAAGCCGATGTTGCCTTCGCTGATCAAATCCAGCAGCGGCAGGCCGATGCCCTCGTAATCGCGCGCGATTTTGACAACGAGGCGGAGGTTGGCCTTGATCATCTGTTCGCGCGCCTTCTTGTCGCCCTTCTTGATGCGGGCGGCCAGCTGGATTTCCTGCTGCGGTGTGAGCAGTTTGACCTGGCCGATTTCGCGCAGGTAAAGCTTGATGGCCGTGTCACCATCATAACGCGCAATTTCCTGCCGGATGAATGTCGAGGTGTCGCCTTCGGCGGGCTTCGGAGTCGCAGGTTCGGGCGCAACCCGCGGCGCTGCCAGGGACGCGGAAATCTTCCTGCGCCGTTGCGGCCTGGTCACTTTGCGTTTTTTGGTCTTTGCGGGCATGAACGGAGACAAAAGTTAAGACCTCGGCGCAAGGCCGCAAGACAATTAACCATCGAGTTACCTGCGGCTGCCCTGCGCGCGCAGGATGTAATACAGCAAAGTCATCATGCTGCTGACGAGCGCGGCGACATAAGTGAGCGCCGCGGCGTCCAAAACCTTGCTCACACCCGTGCGTTCGTCCTCATGTACGAGGCCGAGCCGGAACAATTGTTCCTTCGCCCGGCGGCTGGCGTCGTATTCCACCGGAAGCGTGACGAGTTGGAACAATGTTATCACCGCAAAAAGCACTATGATGATGGGGAGGGCAATTTTCCACAGACCCAACAAAATGCCGATCAGAAGAATACCGGTGTAGGCCGTGCTTGCGAATTGCGTTACCGGCACAAGCGCCATTCGCACCTTGAACAGTCCGTAAGCCGCCTGATGCTGGAGTGCGTGACCGGCTTCGTGCGCCGCCACGCCGACGGCGGCCACCGTGCGGCCGCGGAAGTTGTCCGACGACAGGAACAGCGCGTGCTTGGTGGGATCGTAATGGTCGCTCAACTGGCCGGGAATTTCCTCCACCGGCATGTCGTCAAGACCGGCTTGGTCGAGAATTTCGCGCGCCGCCTGGGCGCCGGTCATGCCGGATTCAACCGGCACCCGGCTGTATTTGCCGTAGGCGTGATGCAATTTGACCTGCGCCCAGATGCCGATGAGCAATCCGGGAATCACGAACAATAAATACACTGGATCAAAATAAAACATAAACTCGGTTCAATTGACAGCGCGTCCGCCGTTTTCACTCAAAGGGACGCGCCGTCCTTGCTGGAATAAAACATAAATTGTGCGCCAGCGCAATTGACTTTAGCGCGGCAGATTTTCCTGCGCACCTTCGATTATCCGATTGATAAACGAACTTTTTGCGTCAGTGTATGCTTCTCTGTCATCGCGATATTTTTGCGCCAAGAGTTCCTTCAATTTGGCGTAATCGGACGCAACATTGGGATGCGTCCGCAAATAATCACGAAATAAAAGCCGTTCATTCCAGAGCCGGCAGCGGAATGGCACGAGATGAAGATGGTGAGTTCGAAACGATGGCGATGGTTTGCAAAACCAATGCATCAAATCCACGCGATAGGGCGCGTAACAATATCCCAAACTTTCAACAACGGCCAAAGCAGGGCGCGACGCTTCGAGGCTTTCCACGCCAACCATGATGTCAATCACCGGTTTTGCCGCCAGGCCGATTACCGCTGTGCTGCCAATATGTTCTATTGTTCCTGCAATCCAATTTTTAATCCTTTTGGATAAAATGACCCGTTCCTCTTCAAAACGCCTTGGCCAGGAGAAATCATAGGGAACAATTTCCACTGGAGCTTCGCGGTTTGGATTCATCGTTTTGAGTTTCGCAACCTAAATCTCCAGCACCTTCTCAAACCGGGTCAGGTTGCGCGCGCCGTTGTTCGTCACGAGCGCGACGTCTTCGAGCCGCACACCGCCGATCTCGGGATAATAAAGCCCCGGCTCAACGGTCACGACATGGCCGGGTTGAAGCCTGCCGGTCGAAGTTGCTCCCACGCGCGGAGCCTCGTGAATTTCCAAACCCAAGCCGTGGCCCGTGCCATGGAAGAATCCTTCCATTCGACCATTGCGGCGGCCGGTCTTGTATCCCTGCTGTTCAAAAAATTGCTGCACGGCCTTGTGAACGCCGGCGGTCGGCGTGCCCGCGCGGATTTTTTTGAACGCGATTTTTTGTCCCTGGAAAACCGTCTGGTAAAGTTTTCGCGCGGCCTCGCTCGCGTGCCCGCGCACGACCGTGCGCGAGATGTCGCCGAAATATCCGGTGTTTTGCGAGCGCGGGAAAATATCAATGATGATCAATTCATTTGCGCGGAGCGGACCGGTGCCGCGTTCGTGCGGGTCGCACGCCTGCCGCCCGCCGGCGACGATGGTGTTGGCCGCTAGCCCGCTCGCTTGAAGAACCGCGCAGCCGATCACCGAGCGCAGCTTTTCCGAGGTCAGCGGCAGGTTGTGGTAAATGAGCTTTCGGTCCCGCCCGATTTTGGACATGCGCAGGACCTGCATGGCCTCGGCCATGCCGACCTCGGCCATCATCAGCGCGGCGGAAATTTTCCTGACTTCGGCGGCGGATTTGATTTCGCGTTCCGGAAAGAAACCGCCGGGACGCGTCCTGACCTTGACGCCGAGTTTTCCCAGGTCCATCGCCATGCCGAGCGGAAAATTATCGGGCACGGTGACGCCGCGGGCTTGTTTTTCACGCAGGATCTGCCGGATGACATGGGCAAAGCGCGGCGACTTGATGCCGTCGCGCTGCAGTTTTTGCTGGTATTGGCCCAGTGGCAAAACGCGGCAGTGCGGGGCCTGCGCGCGGGCGCGGTCAATTTCCAAATCGCTCATGACGATGAGCGGGCGTCCGCGCGTCTTAAGATAAATAAACGGGTCGGGCACGAACAGGCCGGTGGCGTAAAGCATGTTCGCGTCATGCTCGCTGTCCGCGACGATGAGCAGGGTTTCTGACATTGTTAATCGCCAAATCGTGAATTGTTACATCGTGAACCGGTTCAACAATGCAACGATTTAACGATTCACGAGACAACTGTTCAAGTTCCAAACAACCGGTCACCGGCGTCGCCGAGTCCGGGCAAAATATAACCTCTTTCATTAAGCCGCCGGTCAACCGCGGCGGTGAAGATCGGCACGCGTGGATGACTTTTTTGCACGCGGCGGATGCCTTCGGGCGCGGCGACGAGATTTACCAGCCGGATGTGTTTCGCGCCCTGCGCGGCCAGCAGGTCGAGCGCCGCCACGGCGCTGCCGCCGGTCGCCAGCATCGGGTCAATCAAAATGACCTCGAAGCGGCCGAGGTTTTTTGGAAAGCTTTTGTGATAAAATTGCGCGCGCAACGTCGTTTCCTCGCGTTTGAGGCCGATGAAACCGACGCGGGCGTGGGGTATCAATTGCAAAATGGAATCCAACATGCCGAGTCCGGCGCGCAACACCGGCACCAGCGCCACTTCGCGTTCGAGCCGGAGGCCGTGCGCGTCCGCGAGCGGCGTTTCAACGGAAACGGTGCGGACGGCGAAATCGCGCGTGGCTTCGTAAAGCATGAGCGAGGCGATTTCACCCAGCAACCGGCGGAATTCCTGCGACTGCGTCCGTTTGTCACGCAACCGGGTGAGGTTGTGCTGCACCAGCGGGTGCGCGATGACGGTGACGCCTTTCACGTCAGTTCACGAGCGTGGGCGACAGGAAGTAAAGCTGCCCGGCCTCCAGCTTGGGCAGGTTCATGCCGAGATCGAGCTTGATGTCGTGCGAGGCGGATTCGCTTTGCCCGAACATGCGCAAAAATTCCGAAATGTCGTAGCTCTCGCGGTATTCGACCAGGTTCGCGCTGGAGATGCCGGCGATTTTTTTCGCGGTTTTCACCGCGTCATTGAAATCGCCCAGTTGGTCCACGAAGCCGTATTTCAGCGCGTCCGTGCCGGAAAGCACCCGGCCGTCGGCAAAGTCCGCCCAGTTGGATGCCAGCGGCCTGCCTTCGGTCTTGTTCAGCTTGTGGGCGGCTGCGCGCCCGTCGGCAACCACGCCCTTGAACTTTTGGTATGTGTCATCAATCAGTTTTTGCACCATCGCGTGTTCTTCCGGCGGGATTTCATTCGTGCTGCGCATGCCGCTGAGCATGTCCTTGAACTTGCCGCTCTTGTAAACGTTGGGTTCCACGCCCACCTTGTCCATCAGGTTGCGGATGTTCAGAGTTTCCATGATGACGCCGATGCTGGCGGTGATGGTCAGGTCGTTGGCCACAATCCAGCGGCACGGCGCGGAAATATAATAGCCGCCCGATGCCGCCAGGCTGCCCATCGAGCAAATCACCGGTTTGTTGGCCTTTTCCTGAAAATCGCTGATGGCCTTGTTGATTTCATCCGACGCCATCACCTCGCCCCCGGGCGAATCCACCTTGAGAATGACGGCTTTGACCCGGTCATCGTCCTTCGCCCGGTCAAGTTGCGCCTGGATCACGTCAACGATGTTGTTGCCGGCCTGGTCGGCCGCGTGGCCGGTGATGATGCCGTTCACGGTGATGACGGCGATCTTGCTGTGCGCGTCGTTGTCCTTCAAAAGGCATTCTTCGAGCCGCGGGCCGACGTCGCGCGTGACGCCGGTGGTGAAATTGCGGTTGAAATTCAGCGCGTGCGAGATGAACTGGGTTAAATTGATGAGCAGGCTGAACAGCAGCACCACGAGCAAAATGATCGCAAAAATCATCCAGCCCCGGCTCTTGCGCGGTTTGGGCGGGAGCGGCGGCGTGATGACCGGTGGCGGCGGAGAAGCCAGCGGCGGCGGCACGCCGGGCGAATTGAAGGACGAAGTTTCCATAGCGCATCCAAGCTAACCCAATGCTGGCAGGGGAGCAAGGCACTTATCTCCTCCTCGTCGTCGTGCTCGTCCTCGTGATCGAAGACGCAAATCGAGAACGAGGAAGGTTCAGATTTACAAAAATTGATGTACCATCCGTGGTTGAAATTTCGCAGGCTTGACGTGCCGCGCATTCGGTTTATTTGATTGGTCATGCAACCGGAGAAATTGACCCAGAAATCGCAGGAGGCGCTGCAGGAGGCGCAACGAATCGCGCGCGAATTATCCCATCAGGAACTCGATGGTGAACATCTCGCGCTCGCCCTCATCGGCCAGGGCGAAAGTCTCATTCCCGATCTGTTGGAAAAAATCGGCGTGCCGGTCGCGAAACTGAAACCGGACCTGGAGGCCGAACTCGCCCGCCGCCACAAGATCCAGGGCGGCGGCGATCCCTACGCCGGGCGCGATTTGCAGAAGGCGCTCGACGCCGCGCAAACCGAGGCGACCAAGCTGAAGGACGATTACGTCAGCACCGAACATCTGCTGCTCGGCCTGATTGACAGCGGCGGTCCATCATTGAAAAAGATTTTCTCGAAACAAGGCCTCAAGCGCGACGCAGTTTTGAAGGCGCTCGCTGAGCTGCGCGGCAACCAGCGCGTGACCGACGAAAATCCCGAGGCCAAATTCCAAGCGCTCGAAAAATACGGGCGCGACCTCACCGCGCTGGCGCGGCAGGGGAAGATTGACCCGGTCATCGGGCGGGACGAGGAAATCCGCCGGGTGATGCAGGTGCTCACGCGCCGCACAAAAAACAATCCGGTGCTCATTGGCGAACCCGGCGTGGGCAAAACGGCGATTGCCGAGGGGCTGGCGCGGCGCATCGTGAGCGGCGACGTTCCCGAATCGCTCAAAAACAAGCGGCTCGTGGCCATGGATTTGAGCGCGATGATTGCCGGCGCGAAATATCGCGGCGAATTCGAGGACCGGCTCAAGGCGTTTCTCAAGGAAATCGTTGCCAGCGAGGGCAAAATCATTTTGTTCATTGATGAATTGCACACGCTGGTCGGCGCCGGCGCGGCGGAAGGCGCGACCGACGCGGCAAACATCATGAAACCGCAGCTCGCGCGCGGCGAACTCCGCTGCGTGGGCGCAACCACGCTCGACGAATACCGCAAACACATCGAGAAGGACCCGGCGCTCGAACGCCGCTTCCAGCCGGTCAAGGTGGAGGAGCCGACGGTAGAGGCGACCATCGCCATCTTGCGCGGGTTGAAGGAACGCTACGAAGTTCATCATGGCGTGCGCATCCAGGATTCGGCGCTCGTGGCGGCGGCGACGCTGTCGCATCGCTACATCACCGACCGGTTTTTGCCGGACAAGGCGATTGATCTGGTGGACGAGGCGGCGTCGCGCATCAAGATGGAACTGGATTCCAAACCAACGGAGCTGGACCAGCTCGACCGGCAGATTTTGCAACTGGAAATCGAGCGCACGTCGCTGGCGAAGGAAAAGGACGCCGCGAGCAAGGAACGGCTCAAGCTCATCGACAAGGAAACCGCCAACCTCAAGGAAAAATCCAAGGCGCTCACCGCGCAATGGCAAAACGAGAAGGCCGCCGTCAACGCCGTCAGTGTGGTGCAATCGCAACTCGAACAGGCGAAGATCGAACTGGAGCAGGCGCAGCGCCGCGGGGATTTGACGAAGTCGGCGGAAATCCAATACGGCAAGATTCCCGACCTGGAAAAGAAGCTGGCATCCATCGAAAAACAATCAACGCTCAACCCTCAACGCTCAACCCTTTTACGGCAGGAAGTCACCGACGAGGACATCGCCCGGGTCGTGGCGTCATGGACGCATATTCCGGTTTCCCGGATGCTCGAAGGCGAGCGGCAGAAGCTGGTCAAGATGGAGGAACGCCTGGCGCAACGCGTCATCGGGCAGACAGAGGCCATCAAGGCCGTGTCGGACGCCGTGCGCCGCGCGCGGAGCGGATTGCAGGACCCGAACCGGCCCATCGGCTCGTTCATTTTTCTTGGTCCGACCGGTGTGGGCAAGACCGAGACCGCCCGGGCGCTTGCGGAATTTTTGTTCGACGACGAAAGCGCTATGATCCGAATTGACATGAGCGAATACATGGAGAAACACACCGTCGCGCGGCTCATCGGCGCGCCGCCGGGCTATGTTGGTTATGAGGAAGGCGGGCAACTCAGCGAAGCAGTGCGTCGTCGGCCGTATTCGGTGATTTTGTTCGACGAGATTGAGAAGGCCCACAGCGATGTTTTTAACGTGCTGTTGCAAGTGCTTGACGACGGACGGCTCACGGACGGCCAGGGCCGCACGGTGGATTTCAAGAACACCATCGTCATCATGACCAGCAACCTCGGCTCGCCGATCATCCAGGAAAGTTTGGAGTCCCGCCTTCAGGCGGAATCGGGGCGGGGTACAGCGGGGAAACCGCCTAAAGGCGGAACTCCGAACGAACTGCACGACCGCATCATGGCCGAGTTGAAACGGCATTTCCGGCCGGAATTCCTGAACCGCGTGGACGACGTGATCATTTTCCAGAGCCTCGACGAAAGCGAAATCGAGCGCATCGTGGACATCCAACTGGACAAATTGCAAAAGCGCCTGTCACAGCAGAATCTTACGCTCGACGTGGACAAGGCCGCAAAAAAGCTGCTGGCCAGGGAAGGCTACGATCCGCAATTCGGCGCGCGTCCGCTCAAACGGGCGATTCAGGAACAAGTGCTCAACCCGATGTCGATGCGCCTGCTCGAAGGCGAATTCAAGCCGGGCGATAAAATAAAAGTCACTGCAGACGATAGCGAATTGGTTTTTAAACGTAAATGAAACCGTGGTTTCAGGGATGCCAGCTTACAAAAACCAACATTATTTGCCGAGCGCTTACCTGAAATATTTTTCTGTAGATCAGCAAAATTGTAACCGTAAGACATCACAAGTGTGGCGTTTTGACGGCAAAACGCTTCGGTGTGTTCCAGTTGAGAGTCAATGTTCTCTGCTTTGAATTGAATCCGTGTTCATCTGTGTCCATCCGTGGCTAACCCGGTTTTGCTGGCAAAATCCAAAACTTGTTCCTGCCTGATTCTTTGATATGCTTCACGGCTCTTGTGAGCATTGCGGAAGAAATTCAGAAGCGGCGCACGTTTGCCATCATCTCGCATCCGGACGCGGGCAAGACCACGCTCACGGAGAAGCTGCTGCTGTACGGTGGCGCGGTGCAGCTCGCCGGCTCGGTCACCGCGCGAAAGAACCAGGCCGCCACCACCTCCGACTGGATGGAGCTGGAAAAAAAGCGCGGCATTTCCATCAGCTCCACCGTGCTGCAGTTCGATTACAACGGCTACCGCCTCAACCTGCTCGACACGCCGGGGCACAAGGATTTTTCCGAGGACACCTACCGCGTGCTCACCGCCGTGGATTCGGTGGTGATGGTGATTGACTCGGCCAAGGGCATCGAACCGCAAACGCGCAAGCTGTTCGAGGTCTGCCGCCAGCGCGGCGTGCCAATCTTCACGTTCATGAACAAGTGCGACCGGCCGATGAAAGACCCGCTCGCGCTGCTCGACGAACTCGAACGCGTGCTTGGCATCGGCGCGTTCCCTGTGAACTGGCCCATCGGCAACGGCTTCGAGTTTCAAGGTGTCTATGACCGGCAGACGAAGCTGATGCACCTGTTCGAGCGCACCGTCGGCGGCCAATATCGCGCGCCGGTGCAGGTCGGCGGACTCGATGATCCTGCAGTTCGCGGCCAGCTCGATGACGAAACTTTCCGCCGGACCGTCGAGGAACTTGAGATGCTCGAACACGCCGGGCACGAGTGGGATGACGCCGCCGTGCTTGCGGAAAAAACCACGCCCGTTTTCTTCGGCAGCGCCATCAACAATTTCGGCGTCCAGCTTTTGCTCGACGGTTTCCTGAAACATGCGCCGCCGCCCAAGCCGCGCGTGATGGCGGGTGTTTCGATTTCACCGGAGCACCCGGCGTTTTCCGGTTTCATTTTCAAAATTCAGGCGAACATGGATCCGCGCCATCGCGACCGAATTGCGTTTGTCCGCGTCTGCTCCGGCAAATTCGAGCGCGACATGACGGTGCATCATTCGCGGTCGGAAAGGAAGGTTCGTCTCTCCAGTTCGCACAAACTGTTCGGCAATGAGCGCGAAATCGTGGATGAAGCCTGGCCGGGCGACGTCATCGGTCTCGTCGGCCACGACAGTTTCGGCATCGGCGACACCCTGACCACCGATCCCAAAATCGTTTACAAGGAAATCCCGCGCTTCACGCCCGAAGCCTTCAGTTATCTGCACAATCCGAACACCGCCAAGTTCAAACAATTCCGCCAGGGCCTCGAACAATTGATGCAGGAAGGCGTCATCCAGGCGCTGTACCTGCGCAATTCCTCCATCAAGACGCCGTTGCTCGCCGCCGTCGGCCCGCTGCAATTCGAGGTGGTGCAATTCCGGCTCGAAAGCGAATACGGTGCGGTGTCGCGCCTCGAATCCGCGCCGTGGACAGTCGTGCGCTGGCTGCCGGTGGGCATGAAGGAAGATGAGCTTGATGCCCTGTCGCTGCCGACCGGCTCGCGCATCGCCTATGACGTGGGCAAAAACGCCGTGGTGCTTTTCCCCAACGAATGGTCGGCGGAATATTTCACCAAAACCAACGAGCACGTTCCGTTGTCCGCTTTGCCGGTGCAGACGGCCAAGGATTCATGAAGCGTTGCATCGTTACATCGTTGAACCGTTATAACGAGGAAGCGGTGTTCCGGTGCAATGATTTAACATTTTAACAGTTCAACAATCCACACATGTCCACCATCCTCAACGCCACTGAACTGACCGTTTGTTACGGCGACCGCACGGTGCTCGACCACGCGACGCTGGCGATTGACGAGGGACAGCGCATCGGGCTGGTCGGGCGCAACGGCAGCGGCAAGACGACATTTCTGAAGATCCTCGCCGGATTGCAATCACCGGACGCGGGCGAAGTCACGCGGCGGCGGGACCTGGTAGTGAGTTATCTTTCGCAGGATTTCACGCTCGATCCGGCGCTCGACGTGCGCGGCAACGTGCGCGCGGGCGCGAAACACGTGCTCGATCTCATCGCGGAGTTTGAAGCGCTGCCCGCCAGCTCGAAACGGCATGAAGAACTGGAGCATCGCATCCAATCGCTCGAAGGCTGGACGCTCGATCAGCGCATCGAGGCGGCGCTCTCGCATCTGAATTGCCCGGACGGCGCGCGGCTCATCGAATCGCTTTCCGGCGGCGAGAAACGGCGCGTGGCGCTGGCGCGCGCCATTGTTTCGCGCCCGGATTGCCTGGTTCTCGACGAGCCGACAAACCATCTCGACCCGGATTCCATAGAATGGGTCGCGGATTTTCTCGAAAACTTCAGCGGCACGTTCATCGTCGTGACGCACGACCGCTATTTTCTCGACCGCGTGGCGGGCCGCATTGTCGAGTTGTCCGACGGCAGGTTCTGGTGGCATGACGGCAATTACACCGATTACCTGCTCGACAAGGCCGAGCGCCAGGCCGCCGACGCGGTGATTGAGCACAAACGGCAGATGTTTCTGAAAAAGGAACTTGCATGGGTGCGACAAGGCCCGCGCGCCCAACGCAGCAAGCAGAAGGACCGATTCGAGCGCTATTATGAGACGGCAGCCCAGGACGGGCCGGCGGTCGAGGAAGACATGGAGCTGGTCATCCCGCCGCCGCCGCAACTGGGCAACCGCACGGTGGAGTTGTGCAATCTCGGCATGGAACTCGGCGGACGCACCTTGTTTCGCGGATTCAATTTTACCTTTGAGAACGGCAAGCGCGTGGGTGTCTGCGGCCGGAACGGACTCGGCAAAACCACGCTGTTTAAAATCATCCTCGGCCAGCTCGCGCCGGGGGAAGGCGCCGTGAAGACCGGGCAGTTGACGAAATTCAATTACGTGGACCAAAGCCGCCTGCAATTGAACGACGAGCACACGGTGCTGGAAGAGGCGTCGGATGGCACGGAGTTTGTGATCTGGGGCGGGTCAAAGATTTCCGTGCGCTCGTATCTGAGGCGCTTTCTATTTGCCGACGATCGCATCATGACGCAGGTCAAAAAAATTTCCGGCGGCGAGCGGAGCCGGTTGTTGCTCGCGCGCATCCTGAAAAACGGCGGCAACTTCCTCATCCTCGACGAGCCGACGAACGATTTGGATCTGCCGACGTTGCGCGTGCTGGAGGAGGCGCTGATTGCGTTCCCCGGCGTGGTGTGCGTCGTGAGCCACGACCGCTATTTTCTCAACCGCGTCAGCACGGACATCCTCGCTTTTGAAGGCGACGAAAAAATCCACCACAGCGTCGGCGACTACGATTATTATCTGGAGAAGAAGCAGCGTGCGATCGCAGCGGCGTCCCGGCAGAGTGCCGCCATCATCTCCACAAACAAGTCAGCGGCACTCTCCCAAGTCGCCGCCACGAAAGCACCGAACCGCGCAAAGCCCCGCAAACTCTCTTTTGCGGAGGCGCGCGAACTGGAAGGAATGGAGTCGCGAATTCACGCCGCGGATGCGGAAATAACCCGCATCGAAGCACTGTTCGCCTCGCCGGATTTTCATCGCACCCATGCCACGCAAACGAACCAGCTTGTGGCCGACCTTGCTGCCGCGAAGGAAAATCTCGCGAAGCTTTATGCCCGCTGGGAAGCGTTGGATGCAATCAAGGCCGCGGCGGAAGGTCGGTAATCACCGGCTGCGAATCTCCCCGGCACCAATACCGTCACCCGGCCGCCCGCGTCGGAAATGCCAGACCAGTTCCACCGGGCGCGGCAACGGTGAACATGGCGCTTGAAGGTTGAAACGAAGAGAGGTATGGGTGATCCATAAAATGTCCATGAAAATTAAATGGTTGGGCAAGCCGGAAGAACATGACTACCCGGCAGCCCTGTCGTATTTGAATTTGATTTACGACAAAAAGGCGGCCGCCGGTCTTGTCAAAAAATTGAAAAAAGCTTCGATGTCAGAGTTCAAGGCGAAGGATATTTTCAGGGCCGCCCGATTGCCGTTGCTGGGGGTCAACAATTCTCATGTAAAAAAGTACCAGTTGAAAATCGAGTCCGGTGGCGCCGTGTCGCCGCTCCTGCTCGTGAGGGATACGGTCAATGGCAAGGTGGTCATTGCCGACGGATACCATCGGATGTGCGCGGTGTACTCTTTCGATGAAGACGCGGTGATTCCCTGCAGGATCGCGTAGCGGCGTTCCCATCAAGTCAGGATTGACAGAATTGCCCGGGCATGGCTGAGTTTCCGTTGTGAACGGCAACAAGGGAGTGTATTGATTTAATGGCGGGGAAAGCGCGCCGCACTGTCCGGACGCCGAAGCGTGGCGTCCCTGCCATTGACGATAAAACGCATCCGCAAACTGCCATGAAAAAAAGTGAACAGCCGAACGCGAAAATTGAAGTCACCAAGGATGGTCCCTACCTCGTGACCGGAGGCCTTCCGCTGAGCGAGCAATGGATTGTCACCAATGCCGGGGGCGATTCCCTCGATTACCGGGAAGGCAGGAAGCATCCCTCACCATCGCAATATGCTCTTTGCCGTTGCGGCCAGTCCGGCAACAAGCCGTTCTGCGATGGAACCCACCAGAAGGTCAATTTCGACGGGACGGAAACCGCCAGCCGTGAGCCTTACCTGAAGCAGGCCGAAACCATCGAAGGGCCGACATTGAATCTTACCGACGCAGACAGCCTTTGTGCCTTTGCCCGTTTCTGCGATCCAAAAGGGAGAATCTGGAACCTGGTCAGACAATCCGACAATCCCGAAGCCCGGCGGCTGACGGAATATGAGGCTGCGCATTGTCCCGCCGGCCGGCTGGTGGTGTGGGATAAAAAGACGGGCAAAGCCATCGAACCGAAATTTGAACCATCGCTCGGGTTGATTGAGGACACGGAGAAGAAGGTGAGCGGCCCGATCTGGGTGCGCGGGGGCATCCCGGTGATTGCCGCCGATGGCAAAACTTATGAAGTCCGGAACCGGGTGACGCTATGTCGCTGCGGCGCATCGAACAACAAACCCTTTTGCGACGGCTCACACGCGGCCTGAAGTGCAAAGCTCCGACACGAATTGCACGCATTGGAATTCGCGGCAATTCGTGAAACCTGTGTAAAAGGTTTTCGCCTTGGCGCTTTTCATTACCGCTGCCGCGCGCTTTAATTCCGGCGTGGCGAATTTACGCATCCAACCGGTTCAATCACTCGACGCGCCGGAACTGGCGTTGTATCAGACCCTTCGCCGCCCCGAGGAACATGAACAGGCTGGCGTGCTGGTGGCCACCAATATCAAAGTGGTCAAGCGGCTGCTGGCAAGCCGGTTCACCGTCGTGTCCGCGCTGCTCACGCCCGCGTGGCTGGAGCAGCTCGAACCAAAACTGCGCGCCCGGCCGGAAGCAGAGATTTGCGTCTATGTCGGCGAACGGAAGCTGCTGGAAACCATCACCGGCTACCAGTTGCATCAGGGCGCACTGGCCGTGGCCAGAATCCCGCCGCAACCGGATTTTGAAACGCTCCTGAAAAACTCGCCGCGCCCGATGCTGCTGGCGGCGGTGGAGGGCATTGCCAGCACGGAAAATCTGGGCGCGGTGGTGCGGAACTGCGCGGCGTTTGGCGTGCATTTTCTGATTGTGGGCGAGACGTGCGGCAGTCCGTTCCAGCGCCGCGCGATTTCCGGTTCCATGGGCGCCACCTTCGAGCAACCGCTGGTGCACGTGGACAACCTGGTGGAAAAACTGACTGCGCTGCGCGCGCGCGGCGTGCGCTGTCTGGCGGCGCATCCCCGGCCCGGGGCAAAGCAGTTGAGCGCCGTGGATTTGCGGGGCGACTGTTGTCTGGTGTTCGGCGCGGAAGGGCCGGGTCTCACGGCGGCCGTGCTGGCCGCGTGCGACGACATGGTGGAAATCCCGATGCCGAGTCACATGAATTCGTTGAACGTGGCCGTCGCCACGGGAATATTCCTTTACGAGGCCACCCGGCAGCGGGGGTGAACGTACATCACAGAAGCAAACGAAGCAGTGAACAGGTTTTTCAGCCCCGGTTTTGGTTTTCCTCGTTTGACTTTCGCCTCAATTAGTTCCTAATTCCATTCGCGTGGGATTGTCCGAATACATTCTGCTGGCGGTCGGTTCGCTTTTTGTGATCGTGGATCCGCTGGCCACCGTGCCGGCGTTTCTGGCCATGACGCCGAATGACACGCCGGAACAGCGCATCCGCACGGCGCGGCTGGCTTGTTGCGTGACGGCGGGCGTGCTGCTGGCTTTTTCCGTGGCCGGACAATTGATTTTCAGGGTCATGGGCATCACCATGCCGGCGTTTGAAATCGCCGCGAGCATCGTGCTGCTGCTCGTGGCGCTGGACATGTTGCGCGCCCAACGCTCGCGCGTCCAGGAAACCCATGAGGAAACGAAGGCCGGCATCGAAAAGACGGACATCGCCGTGACGCCGCTGGCCATTCCCATGCTGGCGGGACCGGGAGCGATTTCGACGACGATTCTGCTTCAAAACGAGGCAAAGGATTTTTCCCAGCATATCGCGCTTTACGTTTGCATCCTGGCGGTTGCGCTGGCGAGCTATCTGATATTACGAATCGCGGCCCGCGGCAGCCGGTGGTTGAACCCGATTGCGATGAGCATCGCCACGCGCATCATGGGCTTGTTGCTGGCGTCGGTCGCCATTCAATTCATGCTGAACGCAATCAAAACCTTTCATGCGGATTTGATTGCGACACCGCCAACGTGAATTCCAGCCCGGACACAGAATCAAAGAGGCCGCGAACGGGCTGAACCGGCTTTTGCAAAGATGAACAGACTTTTCCCGGCGGGACTCAATCAATTCAAGAATCGAGATTCTGTTTCCTGGCAATCCGGCCGTACCAGATTCCGGACGCGATGAAAACGATGCTGCAACCCGCCGTGAACGCAATCAGGAACGGTGACGGCAGATAAAACCACGCGCCGACCGCGCCCGCCGCCGAAAGTCCGCTGCAAAGATAACAGTAAAACGCGCTGGCCCGGGCGCTCTGCAGGCTTTTTTGCAGAATCAGTTGCATGGCCTTGTCGTCGCGCGAAAGCGCCGTCGCGCAGGCGTCGGAGCATACCATGCGCTGCGTCGAGGAAGGTTTGGCGCAATCGGCGCACAACGCGCGTCCGCAGTAGGCGCACACGGCAGTCGCTTCGGCATGGTGAGCGGCGCATTTCATCGGCGGCCTATTCCGGCAATTTACCCTGCTGGTAACCCGTCAAAATGTGCTGGAGCTGTCCTTTGAGGGGGTCTTCAGCCAGGCTGACCGCCTTTTGTTCAGTTGCGACTGCTCCGTTGGTGTTGCCTTCCATGAATAGCACGCGGGCGAGCGTGTCCAGAACGCCCGGTTCTTTTCCCTGGGTTGCCTGGTTGGCGCGCCCGGCCAATTTTTCGGCCAGCGCAAGGTCGCGTTTTTCGAGTCCGGGCTGCGTCGCAATGGCCCATGCGAGTTCATTTTGAAGGCCGGCATTTTCCGGATGGGCGTCGCTTATGGCGCCGGCCAGCTTGTAGGCCCCGGGATAATCCTTGCGGCCAAGAAGGATTTGAAAACGAACCATGCCCAAACCGTCACGCTGTTCGGCGGGCAGCAGTTTTTCGATTTGGGCAACCACGGCATCCGCCCCGTCCCAGTCTTGCTGGCCCATGCTGGCGCTGAGCTTTCGGGAAAGGTCCATCAATTTTTGCTGCGTTTGCTGCTGCTGCTCGTAATCCGCGGCGGCCTTGTCAACGTTGTAATGGTCCGCGAGGACGTCGTTCAACAGTTGTTCCGTCAGCTCCATCGGATGGCCGATCCAGGCGATGTGGCCCTGTTTGTTGACGATGAACGCCGTGGGAATGCCGTCCTGATCCGCCGCTTTCATCCAGTTGACCGCCATGGCACCGTCCTTTTCCTGGCTCTTGTCGTCCAGCGCAACGCGATAGGTCATCTGGTCGCCCATTTTTTTCACGAACGGCGCAACGGCGCTGTCGTCCTGCTCCCACACGTCCTGGCCGATGACCACGACGCCCTTGTCTTTGAACTTTTGCCACCATTCGTTGAGGTGCGGGATGGACGCGCGGCACGGGCCGCACCACGTGGCCCAGAATTCAACGATGTAAACCGTCCCGGGCTTGAATTCACCCACCGGCTCGCCCTGCACCCATTTGGTGACCTGAAGCTTGGGCGCCGGATCGCCAATCTTGAGCGTTGCCCCGGCGGTTTGGCTGGAAACAATGCAAGCAAGGCCGACGAGGACCGGCAGCACGGATGGAAATATTGGATTTTTCATAACGCTAATGTGGTGGATGAATGTTTCGCGGTCGAGTTGTTTTTGTAGAATCTGCCGAACGGAAGTTTTGCCCGGCCCGGACCAGCTTGCTTTGCCGGATGGAAACTTTTTTTCAGCGCAGTTTTTCCACGGGGATTCTTGCGGGATCGTTCACGCCAAGCTGGAGCAGGGCGGCGTTGGCGTAAAGTTCCAGGTTGGGTTTGAAGGCGGGCGCGTCGATGGCGCGGCGTTCGCGATCCAATTCCTTCAATGCCAGCGTGTCGAGCGCAAGAGGATCGTGGCTGAACCAAAGCTGGTTCGGCACTTCTGAATACTGCAACAACCCTTTCCCGCCGCCTTCGTACTGGCCGATGAGCGCGTCGGTGATGTTCAATGCCACGCGATCGCCCAGCACGGGCAGGGCGTAGATTTCCGGGACGGCGACGGCCAGCCGGTCGGGGTCGCCCTCGTATCGCAGGGTGTTGTCCAC
Source organism: uncultured Verrucomicrobiae bacterium (assembly GCA_963764175.1). Classification (GTDB taxonomy): domain Bacteria; phylum Verrucomicrobiota; class Verrucomicrobiia; order Limisphaerales; family UBA11358; genus UBA11358. The sequence goes on from CAVXRE010000019.1 coordinate 245,882, forward strand.
GCTGCCCATCGCCAGGCCGTAGAGATGCCCGCAAATCCCGGCTTCATTTTCGTTGAGCAGCGGCGCGATGCTGATGATTTTGGTGATCTGCCGGCTGACGAGTCTGGAGACAAACGATCGGCGTCCGACGCCTTCGCCCTTTTTGCCGAATTCCAAATCGCCCCAGACGAGATGGCCGATGATGGCGGTATCGGGGTTGTAAAAAGTTTTTTCGTCATAACCGGAGTCCGCGGCGCCGGCAGCGCGCACGCCGAACTGCGCGGCGAGCTTGAAAAATCCCGCCGCCCGCAGGTCATCCTCGTGTTTGTCCCAGATGATGATGTGCTGCGGGGGCACGCCGGCGTCGAGGAGACCGCGAACCACGGCCGCGACGACGGCTGGGCGCGTGCCGCTGATTGATCCGGCGGCGGAAAAAACCTTGATGCCGACAACGTCCTGCGTGGTCAGAAGGCTGCGCCAGGCTTCTGCAGGCGCCGCTTTCCCGGTGAGACCGGTGATGCCACGTTCCACCATGATTTGAACGCGGAGATTGTCCGGCTGGAAATCGAACGTGGCATCCGGGTCTTCGACCATCACGACGCGCGCCGGGATGTTTGTGGAAGGCGGTAAAAGAAGATCGGCCGCCTGCGCCTGCAAAGCCGCAAGCCAGGCGGCGGCCACGGCGGCCAGCCAGCCAAAAGACCGAACCATTTGAATCTGTTTCAGCATTTTAATCCTAAACCTGGCCGTAATCTTAACCGCAATCCATTTTGAGATTGCGATCAGGATTCAGATTCCGTTGAGCCAGGTTTGTGCGTTTCTTGACACGTCAGGGCATGGATGCTACCACCATCGCCGATGCTGGCCACAAAAAATGAATGCGAGGATGGAGGATGGAACATGGCCGCCGTCGCGCCGAAGCGGCGCTATGGCGCGCCGCGAAGGAGGAAGAATGGATTTTTTCGCCGTCGCGCCGGTTTCCATCTTCGATCTTCGATTTTCCATCTTCGGTTTTTGCTTTTTCTGGCGCTCGCCATCTTCATTTCGGGATGCTCGCCGTCCGGCCCGCACGCGCTGCTCAAGGGCAAAAAATTTCTGGATCGCGGGGATTACGCTGACGCGGTGACACAGCTGAAAATCGCCACGTCGCTTCTCGCCACCAATGCCCAGGCGTGGAATTATCTGGGGCTGGCGTGGCATCACGCCGGCCAGCCGTCCGAAGCCGCCGCCGATTACCAGCGCGCGCTCGCGCTGGACCGCGATCTCGTCGAGGCTCATTACAACCTCGGCTGCCTCTGGCTGGAACAAGACAAACCGGACGCGGCCGCGACGGAGTTCACCGCCTACGCGCTCCGGCGCAGCAACGCGCCCGAAGGCTGGCTAAAGCTCGGTCTGGCGCAACTTCGCATGCGCGAGCTGGCGTCGGCAGAAAAAAGTTTCGGCGCCGCGCTTTATCTCAATCCGAACAACGCCGAGGCGCTGAACGGCCTGGGACTGGCGGAAGTCCAGCGCGACCGGCCGCGCGAGGCGGCGCAATATTTCAACGCGGCGGTCAAGGCGCATCCCGATTACGCGCCGGCCATTTTGAATCTGGCGACGGTGGCGCAGGAATATCTGCGCGACAACAAGCTGGCTTTGCAAAATTACCGCGCCTATCTGGCGCTCACGCCGCGCCCGGCAAACTGGAATGATGTTGATGCCCTGGCTAGGGGGCTGGAGCAGCCGGCAATGGCCGCGACGGCAAATCCATCGCCGCGATCCGCAAACGAAAATCAAAACGCCGCGTCCGCCTCAGTGCCGGACGCGGGCGAAACCAGGGCGCAGACGACGGCTGCATTTCGTCCGGCGCCGTCGCCCCGGGCGCAGACCGCCGTCAGGACTTATTCCAATCCGCCGCCTCAGGCCCAGGTCGAGGAAGTCCAGCCGGAGCCGGTGATTGTCACCACGCCGAATCAAGCCGCGATCTCCAGCGCACCGCCGGTGGCGGCGGCGCCGCCAGAACCAGCCCCTGTTGAAAAGCCGGGCATCTGGCACCGGCTTAATCCGGCCCACTGGTTTCAATCTTCCACACCGGAAAAACCGTATGATGAAAATGGCGTGACCCCGCTGCCGCCACCGGGTTCGGTTGAAGCCGTGAATTCGAGGCCGTTGCTGCCGTCGAAGGCCGGTGCGGCACCCGTTCCACCGGCGTCCGCGAGTGCGCCGCCGGTTGTTCAAACCAGGCCGGCTAAAATGGTACAGCCCGCGCCACCGGTGTTCCCGCGATATGCGTATCTGTCGCCGCGCAAACCGAAGCCGGGCGACCGGCGGACGGCGACGGGCGCGTTCACGCGTGCCAGGGAATTTGAGCAGGAGGGGCGATGGCTGGACGCCATGAAAGCGTATCAGCAGGCGGCGGAGACGGATCCGGACTGGTTTGAAGCGCAATACAATTTTGGCGTGCTGTCGTATCGCTTGCGGGATTTGCAGCAGGCGCTCGCGGCTTACGAAATGGCGCTGGCCATCCGGCCGGATTCCGCGGACGCGCGCTACAACTTCGCGCTGGCGCTCAGTGCGACGGGTTACGTGCCTGATGCGGTGCGCGAATTGGAAAAAATCCTGAAGGCCAGCCCCAACGAAGCCCGGGCGCACCTGGTCCTGGGCAATCTTTACGCGCAACAGTTGCACGACGTCGCGCGGGCACGGCAGCATTACTTGAAAGTGCTGGCGCTGGATCCGGCCAATCCACAGGTGACAGACATCCAGTTCTGGCTGTCGTCAAATCCGCCGTGACGGCGAATATTTATCAGGGTAACCGGGGTTGACAGGGCCACCCGAAAAAGGGGCCTGCCCCTGTTAAATTGCCCGTGGTATTGCACTTTCTGAATTTGGCATGGAATGGGCTGTATATTCGGCTGGTATTTTGAATTCGGCGAAATAATCTCTGATTTTATGATTGCTGCGATTACAGACAAGCTGACGCTCGACAAATTGCCGGTCAACTGGTTTGACGCGGCGGTGCTGTTGATCCTGGCCTTTGGATTGTTCCGCGGACGAAAAAATGGCATGACGAAGGAATTCCTCCGGGTGTTCCAATGGCTGTCGCTGGTCATCGTGTGCGGGTTCTTCTACGAGGTCGCGGCTCAAGCCTTGATCAACATGGCGGGGTGGAGCAAACCGGCCAGTTATTTCTCGGGCTATTTGATTCTGGCGTTCCTGGTCTGGTTTGTATTTGTGATTCTCAAGAAAATTTTTGTTCCACGGCTGACCGGCAGCAACATTTTTGGCGGCGCTGAGTATTACATGGGAATGTTTTCAGGCATGATCCGTTTTGCATGCATGCTTATATTCGCGCTGGCCCTGCTGAACGCGAAGGTTTACACCCCGGCGGAAATCGCGGCCAACCAGGCCTACGTGCAACGCTGGTATGGCGGCGGCGTTTACAGCGGCAATTACATTCCCGACCTGCACACGGTGCAGGAAAGCGTGTTCAAAAAATCCTTTGTCGGTCCTTACATCAAGGACTATCTTGGCACTTTGCTGATCAACACCGTGCCGCCCGAGTCCAAAAAACCGGCGGCCAAACCGCAGGGCGTGATTACAATACAACAATGACCCGCGCCGGCGCGCGCTGAACGAGCATGGCCGGTTTCTCTTCCGCAACCCTCGAACGCGTCCGCGCCGCCAGCGACATCGTGGACATCATCGGCTCGTATCTGCCGCTGAAAAAGGCCGGCGCAAACTTTGTCGCGCTCTGCCCGTTTCACAAGGAAAAGACGCCCAGCTTCAGCGTCAACCCGCACCGCCAGATTTTTCATTGTTTCGGCTGTCACAAGGGCGGCGACGTTTTCACCTTCGTCAAGGAATACGAAAACATCGGTTTTGTGGACGCCGTGCGCCGGCTGGCCGACCGCGCCAAAATCCCGGTTGAATCCGACCAGGGCCCCGGCGAACAACAATCGCGCCATCTCAAGGACCAGCTTCTCCAGGTTCACGAACAAATCGCCCAGCGCTGGCAAAATTGCCTGCTCAACGAGGCCGCCGGGCAGCTTGCGCGCGATTATCTGGCAAAACGCGGCGTGTCAGCGGAAGCCGTGAAACTGTTTCGACTCGGCGCCGCACCGGAGGCCTGGGACGACACCGTCAACTGGGCGAAAAGCAAGGGCCACGAACCCGCGCTCGTCGAAAAGGCCGGGCTCATCATCCAGAAACCCGAGACGCAAAATTATTACGACCGCTTCCGAGGGCGGCTGATGTTTCCGATTTGCGACGAGCAGGGCAGGGTGATTGGCTTCAGCGGGCGCGTTCTGGCCGGCGACGACAAAACGGCGAAATATGTCAACTCACCCGAAACTCCGATCTTTACTAAGAGCAAGGTTTTTTTCGGCCTCGACAAATCCAAGCGCGCGCTGCTCGACGCCGGGTTTGCCGTCGTTTGCGAAGGGCAGCTCGATTTGATTGCCTGTTTCATGGCCGGCGTCAAAAACATCGTCGCGCCACAAGGCACGGCGTTCACCGAACAACACGCACGAATCATCAAACGTTACGTGGACGAAGTGGTGCTGTGTTTCGATTCCGACGAAGCCGGCCAGAACGCCGCAGTGAGATCGCTGGATCACCTGCTTGCATCGGGTCTCGCCGTGCGCGTTGCCGTTGTGCCCGCGCCGCATGACCCGGACAGCTTCATCAAAGCCAATGGCGGCGAGGCGTTCCGCAAGCTCGTGGAAAACGCAGACGGATTTTTCGATTACTATCTGAACCGACTTTGCAAATTGCACGATGCAAACAGCGACAAAGGCCGGAACGCTGTTTTGCAGGGCATGGCCGAGGCTGTCCACAAAACCGGCAATGTCGTTTTGATTGACACCTACGCGCAAAAGACCGCGCTGCGACTGGGTGTTTCGCCCGAAGCCGTCCGCGCTGAATTTTCAAAGTTCAAAGCCCAGGGTTCAGGTTTCAAGGCGCAGGATTCAGAGTCAGGCGAACCGGCCTTGGAACCTGAATCTGAAGCGGTGCGTCCGTCCACTCAGGAATTTTGGCTGTTGAAACTGCTCCTGTTGCACGACGAATTGGCCGCGTGGGTTGCATTGCATCTGGACGTGGATTGGATTTCGCATCCGCTGGTGCGGAAAATAGTCGAACAGCGTTTGGCGGCGCAGACAAAAGAGACATGGAAAAACCTGGCCGCCTTTCTGGATGAATGCGAATCGCCTGAAATGCGAAGCCTCGTCACCGAAGCCGCCGCCGAAGATCGCAAGCTCCCGAATCCCGACCGGCAACTTGCAGATGTGGTCACATCGCTGCGCAATCAGTTTCTGGACCGGCAAATCGCCGCGCTGACACACAAAATCAGCCAGCCGGAAATTCCGCAAACGGAACAAACTGAAATGTTGCGGGGACGCGAGAAATTGCGCGATCAAAAGCGCACGCCATTAAAGTGACCGGTGGCGCGTGGCGCATGTCGCGTCAGATCCGTCACCTGCCACCTGCCAAGCGTCTCATTTTGCGCCCTGATCAATCCAAGCCCGAATCAAGCCGATCCGGTCCGGCGTGAGCGGCGGAAACTTGGCTTGAAACTTCTTTGGCGGCATCCATAAATCCGGGTCATCGGTCAGGTGCGCGGCGCTCAACACGAGCGGGCTTTTGGCGCTGTCGCCCGCGATGATGACCTTGCCGTCCTGGCTGCCTTTGAGGATGTTTTCAAGAGTGTCCAGTTTCAGCTTCGCTCTCGGCTTGTCACCGCTGTGGCACTTGACGCACGAAGTGTCGAGAACGGGTTTGATGTCGGCGGTATAGGTGACGCCTTGTTTTGTCGAGGCAGGCGGCAATTTGCCCGCCGCGTCATCGGCGGAGGCAACGGCGGCCAGCCCAAACGTGGCGGCAAAAGCGACAACGGCGAGTTTGATCGGATTCATTCTTTTATTGTTATAGTTGAATTAATTTCACGGAAAACCTGAACTTAAGACACCTCAAAGGCCGGAATGTTTCAAGCAAAAAATGTCCTTGGGGAAGACCAGCTTGCGGACGGGCTGTTCATGGGTTAACCCTTTCGCGTGAGCGGTGAAAACTTTTCCGACGCCTGGCTGGTGGTGCTGGGACACGGCACGGAGCAAAATGCAAACTCCGCGGCCCCGGTGTACCAGCACGCGGCGGAATTGCGCCGCCGGAAAATTTTCGCCGGCGTCCGCGAGGCATTCTGGAAGCAGGAACCGCAAATCAAAAAAGTCCTGTCTGAAATTTCGGCGCAGCGCGTGTTCATTGCGCCACTGTTCATCAGCGAAGGTTACTTCAGCAGCCAGATCATCCCGCGGGAACTCGGTTTTGGCGCATCGCGCGTCACGCACCACGCGTCGCGTACCTTGATTTATTGCCAGCCGGTGGGAACTCACGAAAGCATGACGGAGGTCATTTTGTCGCGCGCAAAGGAAATCGTCGAACAATTTCCGTTCCCGCGGCCGCCCAAACCGCGGGACATCACGCTGTTCATTGCGGGCCACGGCACGGAGGAAAATGAAAAGTCGCGGCAGGCCATCGAGCGGCAGGCCGGATTGATTCGCGCCATGAACCTCTACGCCGGCGTTCATGCGATTTACCTGGAGGAAACTCCGCGCATCGCTGATTGCTACGCTCTGGCGCAGGCGAAAAATCTGGTTGTCGTGCCCTTTTTTATCAGCGACGGTTTGCACACGCAGGAAGACATTCCCGCGATGCTGGGTGAAGCGCAGCCGATCATCCGGCAACGGCTCGCCGCAGGCCAGCCGCCCTGGCGCAATCCGACCGGGAAAAATGGCAGGCTCGTCTGGTATGCGTCCGCCGTCGGCAGTGAACCACACATCGCGGATGTGATTTTGGAACGGGCAAGAGAGGCGGCTTGTAGCGGCGGTCTGTGACCGCCGGAAGATCTCGGCGACGCTCATGGAGCGCCGCTACAAAATTTATGAAAAAACTGCGAATCGGACTCATGAGCACGGCCAACATCGGCCGCCAAAACTGGAAGGCAATTTTCAATTCCGGCAATTCCATCGTGACCGCCGTTGCCAGTCGCGACGCGGCGCGCAGCCGCGAATTCATCCGCAAATGCCAGGGCGAATTTCCCTTTGCTGCCGAACCTGCCGCGCTCGGCAGTTACGCGGAACTGCTCGCATCGCCGGACGTGGACGCCGTGTACATCCCGCTTCCGACCGGGCTGCGCAAGGAATGGGTTTTGCGCGCTGCGGCCGCGGGCACGCACGTCATTTGTGAAAAACCGTGCGGTGTCAGTTTCGCCGACGTTCAGGAAATGGTGGACGCCTGCCGCAAGAACCGCGTGCAATTCATGGACGGCGTGATGTTCATGCATAATCCGCGCCTGGACCGCATCCGCGAATTTCTCGACGATGGCAAGAGCGTCGGGCCGGTGCGCCGGATCTCGTCCGCGTTTAGCTTCCTCGGCACCGGCGGGTTTTCCGACAACAACATCCGCGTGGACGGCCGGCTTGAGCCGGCGGGCTGCCTGGGCGATCTGGGCTGGTACTGCATCCGCATCACGCTTTGGGCGCTGAAATGGCAATTGCCGCGCACGGTCACCGGCCGGATTCTCTCGCAGCCCGAATCCAAACGCGGCCGCAAATCCGCGCCCACCGAATTTTCCGCCGAGCTTGTTTTCGACAACGGTGTTTCAGCGGGATTTTATTCTTCGTTTCTTGCCGCCCCGCAGCAATGGGTTTTTGTGAGCGGCGTGAACGGCTGCTTGTGGACGCCGGATTTCGTCCATCCGTTCAACAGCCGTGAGCCGGCCTTTGAGGTCAACCGGACGGAAATTCGCCTCCGGGAGGCCGGTGCCGCCCAAGGGCAGGCACCCATTCCAGAGTCGGCGGAGCTGGGCCACGCAACCGCGCAGAACACCATCATGTTCCGCAACTTCGCCAACCAGATTTTTTCCGGCAAGCTGAACGAAGAATGGCCGATGTGGGCGCTGAAAACGCAGCAGGTGCAGGACGCGTGCCTTCAATCGGCGCGGGAAAATTCCGCCGTTAAATTGTCAGGCCGTTAGATTGTTGAACGGTTCGCACAAGATGACCCGGCGGTTCAACGATTTAACGATTCACGAGACGCCCTCCATCCGCTATCTTCACGCCGTGCTTTTTAGGAAAATCGCAATCATCGGCGTCGGCCTGCTCGGCGGTTCCATCGGGCTGGCCGTCAAACGCCGGAGGCTCGCGCGCCAAACCGCGGGCTTCGTCCGCCGCGCCGCAAGCCTGAAGGATTGTGAAAAAGCGGGCGCGGTGGATTTTGCCACGACCGATTTGCTTGCCGCCGTTTGGGACGCCGACCTCGTCATCCTTTGCTCGCCGCTCGCGCAGATGCGTCCGCTCGCCGTGCGGCTGCTGCCGGCGCTGAAGCCCGGAGCGATTGTCACCGATGTCGGCAGCGTCAAGGCTGGTGTCGTTGGCGAACTCGAATCGCTCATTGCCAAATCCGGCGCGCATTTTGTCGGCAGCCATCCGATGGCCGGCGCGGAAAAAACCGGCGTGGGCGCCGCGCGCGAAAGCCTGTTCGAGAACGCCGTTTGCGTGGTGACGCCCGCAAAAAAAACAAACCGGCCGGCGCTGAAAAAAGTCGAACGATTTTGGAAGGCGCTCGGCTCTCGCGTGGTTGAATTGACGCCGGAGACGCACGACACGCTCGTCAGCCGGTCAAGCCATTTGCCGCACGTGGCGGCCGCCACGCTGGCGAACCTGATTTTGAATCCCTCGCAACCGAAGCTGCAGGCCGAGCTTTGCGCCAACGGCTTTCGCGACACGACGCGCATCGCGTCCGGCTCGCCCGAAATGTGGCGCGACATCGCCCTGGCCAACCGCAGCAATCTCGCGAAATCGCTGGACGCCTTTGTCGCTGATTTGCAGAAATTCCAGCGCTTGGTGAAAAAGGGTGATGCGAAGGCCATTGCGGCATTTTTTGAGACGGCCAAACAGCGCCGCGACGACTGGTGCGCTTCCTGTGCATCGCCGTCGCCGGAATGAAAACGAAGATGGAAAATTGAAGATGGAAGATGAAAAAAACAGACCAGCCGCGCGCAATTTCCATCTTCTATATTCCATCATCCATCCTCTATCCTCGCCCTGATGGCTCTACCTGATTTGATCGAAATCGTTCCGCTCGACAAACCGGTGCGCGCGGAAATCACCGTGCCCGGCTCGAAGAGCATCACGAACCGCGCACTCATTCTGGCGGCGCTGGCAGATGGCGAGGTCACGCTCACCGGCGCGCTTTGGAGCGAGGACACGCAGGTGATGGCCGAGGCGCTGAAAAAACTCGGATTTCAAATCAAGGTTGAGCCGGACCCGGAGGAATTTTGCAATCGCACCATCACGGTAAAAGGTCTTGGCGGAAAAATTCCGAATGCGGGCACGCCGGAAAAGCCATTGGATTTGTTCGTTGGAAACGCGGGCACGGCGGCGCGGTTTTTGGCGGCGTTTGTTTGTCTGGGCAACGGAGTTTATCGCCTGAGCGGTGTGCCGCGGATGCACGAACGACCGCAGGCGGCTTTGTTCAAGGCATTGCGTGAGCTGGGATATCGCGTGGATTCGCCGAATGACAAATTGCCGGCAACGATTTTTGGCGGTGGAAGTAGGAGTCGAGGTAACGAGACTCAAATTAAGAGTGAAAGTCAGAGACTCCTCACGTCGTCTCCTACAAGCAAAGTAAAAGTGAGCATCGAGGAAAGCTCGCAATTCGCGTCGGCACTGTTGCTGTGCGCAAAAGTTGGAAATTGGAAAGTCGAGGTTGTTGGCGAAAATGCGGAAGAATCGCCTTATGTTTGGCTAACAGAAAACGTGGTCTCCGCATTCGAACAATCCAAAATTTCTTCTTATCCAGTTGAACCTGATGCTTCAAGCGCCAGCTATTTCAAAGCCACGGGATGGTTGTTGGTTTCTCTAGGAGCCGATGCTTTCAGCGTTGTTAAAGTGAAGGAACCTACGGGGGCAAGAGCAGTTCAAATTGATTTGATGTTTTCAAATTATTTTCGGGTCGCAAATTACATTCGTCAGTTCGGGGCAGCAAAAGATGTAACTCAAATTTCAAGAATGACAGATTTAGCGGATAGCATTATGACAGCGATAGTCTTAACTCCATTCGCGTCAAGTTTTTGTAAATTTACTGATTTGGGTCGCCTGCGCGTCCAGGAAACCGAGCGCGTGGTGGCGTTGCGCACCGAATTGACCAAGTGCGGCGCGAAAGTGGTCGAGAAAGGCGACACACTGACGGTTTATCCGTCGCAGCTTCACGGCGCGGAGATTGAGACCTACAATGACCATCGCATGGCGATGTGTTTTGCAATTCTGGGATTGAAAGTTCCGGGCATTAAAATCAAAAATCCCGCGTGCGTGAAGAAAACGTTCCCGAATTTTTTCCAGAAACTCGCCGCACCACCGCCCAAAGGCCTGGGCGCGGAGATTTGGGAGATTAAAAACGGCGAAAGGACGCGGAAGCTGGCGGTTGAGGAATTATTTGCGGGCTGATTTGTAGCGGCGCTCTGTGAGCGTCGCCAGAAATATGCGGCGGTCACAGACCGCCGCTACAAATAAAATTTGATGAAACCGATTATCATCGCGATTGACGGCACGAGTGCCAGCGGCAAGAGCACGAACGCCAGGCTCGTGGCCAAGGCGCTCGGCTACATTTACGTGGACACAGGCTCGATGTATCGCACGCTGGCCTGGTATTGCCTGACGCACGGGATTGACGTGCATGACGCCAAGGCCGTCGCCGCCGCGTGCCGCAAATGGAAAACGTCGCTGGTCTGCGTGGATTGCCGGGTGCGCCTGCTCGTGGAGGGGCATTATCCCGAAAAGGAAATCCGCACCGCCGAAACCAGCGCCGCCGTGCCGCACGTGGCTGCGGTGCCCAAGGTGCGCGAGTGGATGGTCAAACGCCAGCGCGAGTGCATGCAGTTCGGCAATCTGGTCATGGAAGGCCGCGACATCGGGACGAATGTTTTTCCCGAAACCGATTTCAAATTTTACCTCGACGCGAAACTTGAGGAACGCTCGCGCCGCCGCGCCGCCGATGGCGTCCATGAAAATCTCGCCGCGCGCGACCAGCGCGACAGCCAGCGCGCCGTGGCGCCGTTGATGATTCCGCTGGGCGCGAAGATCATCAACAATTCGAGCATGACTTCCGAGCAGACGAGCGGTTTGATTCTGGCGGAGGTCCGCAAACGGCTGCCAGAAAAACGAGGATAGAGAATGGAAGATGGAGAATAGACCAGACAATCGGCGAAATTTGTTCTCCATGTTCTATCTTCGATTTTCCATCTTCGCTTTTGTTTTATGAACCTCAGCTACCGTCTCGGCTGGATTTTTTTCCGCGCGATCTACGCGGTTTGTTTCCGCTGGCGCGCCTTCAACGCCGCGCGCGTTCCTCAAACCGGCGCGGTGATTCTCGCTTCAAACCACGCGAGTTTCATTGATCCGCCGCTCGTCGGCTCGGCGCTCCACCGTCCCATCAATTATCTCGCGCGCGAAAGCTTGTTCCGGTTTCCGGGCATCGGCGCGCTGTTGCGTTCGTGGAATTCCGTGCCGGTGGACCGCGACGGCGGCGGCGCCGCGGGATTGAAGGCGATTCTTTCCCGGTTGCTTGCCGGCGGCGGAATCATTTTGTTTCCGGAAGGCACGCGCACGCGCGACGGGCGGTTGCAGCCCGCGCGTTCCGGCATCGGGCTGGTGGTGGCCAAATCCGACGCGCCGGTTGTGCCGGTGCGGGTGTTCGGAACGTTTGAGGCATTCGGGCGAAACCACAGATTCCCGCGGCCGCACCGCATCGCGGTGAAATTTGGCGAACCGATGCGCTTTGAAAAACTGCGGGCCGAGGCGAAGGATTGTTCCAAGGCGCGGCTCAAGGAGATTTACCAGGAAATCGCCGACGAAATCATGGCGGCGATTGCAAAACTGGAGCCTCGGGAAGATTAATCCGTCAATTTCCGGATAAATTCAAATTCCCAGGTTTGAAAGCGTGTTGCTGATGGTATTGACGATGGCGACGAGGTGCGGGTGGGATTTCTCGAAGCCTTCAACGGACGAACGCAGTCCCCGGATGGAAAGTTCCAGCAGTTGCGGGTTTTGTTTCGCGCGCGTCGCCTCATGAGCCGACAACTGGGCGAAGCCGGCGATGCTCCGGGCCTGTTCGTCGTGCGTTTTTTCCAACGAGCCAACCTCGGCCTTGAGCGTGCCGAGCAGCTCAAGCAATTCGCGTTTGCGGTTGTCGTTGATGGAATCCGCGCCGCGGATGCGCGCCTCAATTTCGCCAATCGTTTTTTCGTTCATGCTTTGCGCCAAGACATTACCCGTTGCTGTCAATTCGGCAAGTGCGCGAAAAATGTCACCATCGCCCGATGTGCGGCAGAATGGGCCGGACAAGCTCCCAGATCCCGGCGAAGACAACGTCAACCGGCCCCGTTCCGTCCACCACGCGGATCCGGTCGGGCTCGGCGGCTGCCGCGGCCTGGTAACCTTTGGCGACGCGCTCGAAAAAATTGCGGTCGCCTTCTTCCAGCCGGTCGCGGGCAAATGGGAGTGTGACTTGGCGCGAGCGCAGGCGTTCGGCGCTGACTTCCGGCGGCACATACAGAAACAGGGTGAGATTGGGCCTTGTGTCGCCGACGGCAAAATCAATCACGTTTTTGACAAGGGCCAGCTCCAACCCGCGCCCGTAGCCCTGATACGCCGTTGTCGAATCGTAAAAGCGGTCGCACAGGACAATCTCACCGGCGGCGAGGGCGGGTCGGATGACTTCGCGGACGAGTTGGGCGCGGCTGGCGTTCATCAACAGCAGTTCAGCCTCCGGCGTCATGGCCGCGTTGTTTTTGCTGTGTTTGAGGGTGTGGCGGATTTCCTCGCCGACCGGTGTGCCGCCCGGCTCACGGAACACGCTCACGCGGTATCCCAGCCCGTGTATCTGGCTCGAGAGCAATTCAATCTGCGTTGATTTGCCGCAGCCTTCCGTGCCTTCAAACGTGATGAACGGAGCCTTCACTGTTTTCGATTTACGGTTTATGATTTACGATTTGCGCCAGGAATCAAATCACGAAATATGCGAAACGCACAAAAGAAACTTTCCGGCGGCTTCCAAATTCCGTGTTCGCGTGGTTCGCGGTCAAATTTTCTTCAATTTCTGCCCTTTCGGCGTGTCTTCAATAACCCAGCCTTTGGCCTTCAACTCGTCGCGAATTGCATCGGCGCGCTTGAAATCCTTCGTTTTGCGGGCGACTTGTCGAGATTCAAGCAAAGAATTTATTTCTGCTGGAATTTCGATTTCTGGTTTCTCGCCAATGCCGAGAACAGAATCCACTTTTTCCCATGCGGCAAGTCTAGCAGCCGCCCGAGTTGCCCAATTTTTTGTATTTAGATTAGCACCCCGGATTTCCTCGTCCTGCAACACATGATAAAAAAGATTACTATCTCGGACCCAGTCAAACACGACAGCCCAGGCACGCGAGACATTCAAATCATCGTCTAATGCGGCAGAAAATTTTGGAATTAAATAATCCTCTTGTTCCGGGAAAGCGGTGGTGTCACCAGCTAATTCTCGCAGCTTGCCGAGACATTCATCAATCCGCGCCAATGCGGTGCGCGCGCCCTGCAACCCTTCCAGCGTGAAATTGAACGTCTCGCGATAATGCGCCGTGAGCAGCAGATAACGGATTTCCCGGCCGGTGAATCCCTTGGCAAGCAAATCGCGCAGCGTGAAAAAGTTGCCGAGCGATTTGCTCATCTTTTTGCCTTCAACCAGCAGATGCGCGCCGTGCAGCCAGTATTTGACGAAGGGTTTGCCGGTCGCGCCCTCGCTTTGCGCGATTTCGTCCTCGTGATGCGGGAAAATCAAATCCTCGCCGCCTAGATGCAGGTCGAAGCCCGGCCCGAGGATTTTCATGCTCATGGCGCTGCACTCGATGTGCCAGCCGGGACGGCCTTCGCCCCATGGACTCGGCCAGAAAACGTCGCCGTCCTCCGGCACGCGCGCCTTCCAAAGCGCGAAGTCGGCCACCGACTCCTTGGCGTATTCGTCGCTCTTGACGCGTTCGCCGGGGCGGAGCTCGTCGGGATTCAACTTGATGAGCTGTCCATAATGGCAGCCGGCGGCCTGGTATTTTTCGATGCTGAAATAAACCGAACCATCGGCGGCCTGGTAGGCAACACGGCGGGCGACGAGTTTTTCGATGAGCGAAATGATGTCAGGAATGAATTCCGTGGCGCGCGGCCTTTGATGCGGCTCAAGGCAGTTCAGCGTTTTCAAGTCCTCGAAAAACGCGGCTTCGTATTTGCCGGTGAATTCGCGGAGCGTGGTTTTGTTTTCGCGGACGCGCTTGATGATTTTGTCCTCCACGTCGGTGATGTTCATCACGTGCGTGACGGCGTGGCCCTTGAATTCGAGGGTGCGGCGGACGAGGTCGCCGAAGACGAACGTGCGCCAGTTGCCGATGTGGGCGAAGTCATAGACCGTCGGTCCGCAGCAATACATGCCGGCTTTTTTGCCTGCCGGATCGAGCGGCGAGAATTCCTGAATCGAGCGCGAGAGCGTGTTGAACAGTTTCAAAGACATTTGCCTGCGCGGAAGTTAAGGCGTGGCGGGGGAAAGAAAAGAAATTTTGTCGTGCGCTTGTCGCGCCGGAGCAGGGCGAAGGTGGAAAAGCGCGAAGCTTGTTAATTAAGTTTGCAGCCTGTCCTTATATTAGGCGGCGTCGGGTTTGTCTCCTCGTTTCGTCTCATACTTCTTGATGATGCTGCCGGTGGTTTGGGCGCCTCTTTTGGTCAAATACAAACGATAAATGGTCTGGTAAAGTAAAATGCCATAACCAATGATGGCATACGCAGGGTCTCCGTTGATAAACCAGGCAACCATCAGTCCCAAAGATGGAACCAGATACCAAAGCATCCGAATCAAAGCGCGCCGGAATAATGCCTTCGGGTCTTTGTAGAGGCTGGCTTGGAAACTCTCTCGCGGCGTCAATTCGGGTAAATCATCCATAAATTTTGGTGCGTTCTAGCCGCCTAACGAAAAAAGCCGAGCCACGCCGCCGATATTGTCAACCGCGAATGCGGAAACGAAGCCATAATCGGTGTTAGGGGCTCCGGCGATTTGTTAGGCGGCATCATCGTCAAACACTCTTGCGACTGAATTCCAAAATCACCTGCTTTGCTTCATCATAATCCTCGTCTCGCAAAACCCAAAGCTCTGGTTCAAAAAGCACGCCAATCATCGCCTGTGACACTGCATCATTTCGCACTTCGCAAGGAATGTTGGCAGAGTCCAAAATGCTCTGCATCAAACCTACCTGTGCGCTATCTCGTGATGAATATACTTGTTTCATAAAATCGCGCTAATGTAGCCTAACCAGTGATAGATGCTGCGTTTTGCGGCCTATCCTTTTTCATATTTTGACTTTATTCCGCGTTCAAGTTTCTGTCCAGCGGTTTCGGCTTCAACTGCTCGTACCGTTCGACAAATAGGAAGAATACGCCGGGACCGAAGCAGAGCAGCATGACCGAAATGCCCGTGGCGATACCCCAAAAAGTGCCGCCGGGCGCGCAACAATCGTCGCGGCGGCGGACGATGACATGGCTGGGCACGGCAACAAGCAGTTCAAGGATGCTGCCGCGCAGGAGCCAGCGCGTGAGCCGCTTGAGCAGCGATTCCGGGTCGTCGGTTTTGGCGAACCTGCGGAAGACGAGACCCCAAATCAGCCAGAAAATGAGCACGGTGAGGATCATAGTAAACAACTCGCCCCATCCTGAATTGTTGCCGTTGGACTGGCTGTTTTGATTTGTTCCGGAGGCGAAAATGGAGAACAGGTCGAAATAATCGAATGCCTTGTCGGTGAAAATGGCGCAGAGGATCGAGAAAATTCCGGCGAAACAAAGGTTGGCCAGAAGGAACGCGCTGACGATGACGGGCGTCCTGAGCGGGCGCCGCGCCGGCAGCCGGCGTTCGGCGATGCTGATGGGCAGCAACAGGAGCAATGCCTGTCCTGCAACCATGATGGCGAGCCAGAGCCAGTAACCCCACTGCAAATAAAGCTCGAACGCGTCTCTGGTTTGAAAATTGTTGCTCTTCATCCCCCAGTTGCCGAAGGCCATCAGCAATACCGGCGTGGTCAGGAGCAGCAGCGCGAGTGCATAAAGCAGGACGGTCAGGAAGGCCCAGCGTTTCATGATGTTCGGGATTGAGTCAAAAAGTGGAACACCGCGCCAGCGAAATCGGCTGCAAATTTTTCCGAAATTTTGCTTTCATGCCTTGCCAAAAATATTTTTCGACGCAAACTGTTGCAAATTAATGGTGCAATAACTCGACCAAAGGAGAGAACATGAGCAAAGAGGCGAAACTGGAATTGGATGGCAAAACTTACACGCTGCCGATTGTTGAGGGGAGCGAAGGCGAAAAAGCGGTGGATGTGTCGTCGCTGCGCGCGAACACCGGTTATATCACACTCGACGAGGGCTACGGCAACACGGGTTCATGCGTGAGCAAGGTCACGTTCATTGACGGCGAGAAGGGGATTTTGCGTTATCGCGGCATTCCCATCGAAGAGCTGGCGGAGAAGTCCACCTTTATCGAGACGGCCTATCTCGTGATTTACGGCGACCTGCCGAACCGGGCGCAACTGCGGCGCTTTTCCGATTTGCTGACGGAGAACCAGTTTCTCCACGAGGACATGAAGTTTCATTTCCAGGGATTCCCCGCGGGCGCGCACCCGATGGCGATTCTCTCGGCGATGATCAACGCGGCGAGCTGTTTTGACGAGGGCCTCATGCGCTGGCATTGGGGCAAGGGCAAGGAATTCGACATTTACGCCGCACGGCTGATTTCGCAGGTGCGCACGATTGCGGCGTATTCGTACCGCAAGTCACTCGGCCTGCCGCTGATTTATCCGAAGAAGGCCTACAAATACACCGCCAACTTCCTGCACATGCTGTTCTCGACGCCGTATGAGGACTACGAGTTGAAACCGGAGGTGGTGCGGGCGCTCGATTTGATTTTCCTGCTGCACGCCGACCACGAACAAAACTGTTCGACGTCGACGGTGCGCATGGTGGCATCGAGCCAGGCCAATCTGTTTGCCAGTTGCGCCGCCGGCGTGTGCGCGTTGTGGGGGCCGTTGCATGGCGGCGCGAACCAGGCGGTGCTTGAAATGCTCGAGGAGATTCACAAGACTGGCGATGACGGCTCAAAGTTCATCGAGGCGGCCAAGGACAAAAACAGCAACAAAAAGCTCATGGGCTTCGGCCACCGGGTGTATAAAAATTACGATCCGCGCGCCAAGATCATAAAGAAGGCTTGCGACGACCTGTTCAAGGTTCTACACATTACGGACCCGCTGCTGGACATTGCCAAGCGACTGGAAGAAGCGGCGTTGCGGGATTCCTATTTTGTGGAGCGCAAGTTGTATCCGAACGTTGATTTTTACAGCGGCATCATCATGCGGGCCATCGGCCTGCCGGTGGAAATGTTTCCGGTGATGTTCGGAATCGGCCGGATGCCCGGCTGGATTGCGAACTACAAGGAAATCATGGAAGAGACGAAGAGCAGGATATATCGTCCCCGCCAGATTTACACGGGCCGCACACTCGGCCATTACACGCCAATCGAAGAGCGGAAGTAGTTCAGCGGGCAGCAGTTACAAAGGCCGGATGCACGGCTGGCCAGATTGGCGGGCACGTTTATTGCTTTATTCGACGCACTGCCGATGAAAAAAATCCTGGTCATAGACGATGAGGAATGGTTGCGCGAGATGATTCATCTGGCGCTCAAGCAAAAGGGTTTCACGGTCGTCGAGGCTGCCAATGGCGCCGAGGGCATTGAGATCGCGCGGAAGGAATTGCCCGATCTCATTCTTTGCGACGTCAACATGGAAAAGGTGGATGGTTATCTGACACTGACCTCGCTGCGCAACGAAGCGCCCACCGCCGCCATTCCGTTTATTCTGATGACCGGGCTTGCCGACAACGTCGGGATGCGCCACGGCATGGAACTCGGCGCGGACGATTACCTGCCGAAACCATTCACCACGGATGCGCTTTACGCCGCCGTGGACGCGCGCCTCAAAAAGGCGCAGACCGTGCGCGATGAGGCAGAACGCACGCTGGCCAGCCTGCGCGACAAAATCAGCCTCATCATGCCGCATGAAATGCGGACGCCGCTGAATGGCATTATTTCCAACGCCGAACTCCTGGCCACCTCCGCCAACACCCTCAAGCCGGGCGAGATTGCCGAGATGGGCCAGGAAATCCACAACTCCGGCCAGCGCCTCGAACGGCTGATCGAGAATTTTCTGATTTATGCGCAGCTTGAGCTGATTGCCGCCGACCCGAAAAATGTCAGCGCCCTGCGCATCGGACAGGCTGAACACACCGCCACGCTCACCAAGGAACTGGCGACCGCACAGGCCGCGCAGGCGGGGCGTCCGGATGATTTAAGCGTGGAGGCGGCCGACCTTTCCGTGCCGATTTCCGAGGAATATTTCAGCAAGGTTGTCACCGAACTGGTGCAAAATGCCTTCAAGTTTTCCGGATCCGGCTCGCCGGTGCGAGTCAAGCTGGGCGAGGAGTTCAACAACATCGTCCTTTCCGTCAGCGACCGTGGATGCGGTTTTTCCACCGAACAAATCCGGCGCATCGGCGCTTATGTGCAGTTCGACCGAAAGATGCAGGACCAGCAGGGATTGGGCCTGGGATTGGTCATCGCCAAACGGCTGGTTGAATTGCACGGCGGCACGCTTTTCATCGAAGGTGAAAAGGGCGCGGGAGCAACCGTCACCGTCAGACTGCCCAAGACGAGGCCGGCGGACCATTTTCAGAACGACAAGCGCCCGTAGATAAAAATCAGCCCGCGTTCCGCCAGCCCGGCCAGCAAAAACACCAGCGCAATTCCCACAACCGGCGCAAAATCCACCCTTCCGGCGCGCAAGGGCACGCGTTCCAAAGGCTGCAACAACGTCCGCGCCGTCGCGTTCACGTAATTCCAAAACGGATGTTTGCCGAAATAAATGTAACTGTTCAAAAGATGCAGAACCAGCAGCCCGCTGACGACATATTTCCACGCCAGGTAACTGCCCATGCCGATGAGCAGCGATTGCCCGATGCGATGTGCCATTGAAATTGGTCCGGGAATTATCCCGCACCATTCCAGCAACCAGCTCGCGAGCCACCACAACAGTGCCGTGGCCATGAGCGGCAAAATTAATTTCTTCCATCGCGACCAGCGATCCATCGCGCCCAGTTGCATTCGCACCAGCCCGTGAACCGGTTCCGGCCCGGCCAACAGCGAGAGCAGCAACAACCACAGATAAAAAACCGCAAGCATCAGCCCGAAACTGAAAACGGAGAACAGGCACATCCGGCCAAATGAATTGCTCAGAAAAGAGGGGGCGATGATGCCCAGATCCAGCGTTCCCGCCCAGACAGGCCTGGATACCAAACCAATCTGCCAGTAAAACCCGGCTCGCACCAACAGCAGCCCGCCGATGGCCGCCAGCAGGTGCCAATGCTGAAAACGCTGCGGCTCGACGCGCCGCAACGTGCCAATCAGCGTCGCGGGCGTCCGTTTGCCGAGCGGATCGGAGCGAAGTGAACGCCAGTTGAGCCACAGCAGCAAACCCGCAAGATTCAGAATGAAGTCAATGATGCCCACAAAATTGTCGAGCCGCCAAATTGAGAATCGTGGAACCGATTTAACGATTTAACCATCCACGATTCAACGCTTTCTTACATCATTTTCAAAAGCGTGTCGGCGATTTCCGACGGGGTGGTGGCAACGCCGATGCCGGCATCCTTGAACGCCGCGATTTTTGCCGCCGCCGTGCCCTTGCCGCCGCTGATGATGGCACCTGCGTGGCCCATGCGGCGTCCGGGCGGCGCGGTCGCGCCCGCGATGAAACCCGCCACGGGTTTTTTGCAATTCGTTTTGATCCACACCGCGGCTTCCTCCTCGGCCGTACCGCCGATTTCGCCAATCATGATAATGCCGTGCGTGTCCGGATCGTCGTTGAACAGTTTAATGACGTCCAGATGCGACATGCCGGGGACCGGATCGCCGCCGATGCCGATGCAGGTGGATTGCCCGGCGCCGCGGCAGGTCAATTGCCAGACCGCCTCGTAAGTGAGCGTGCCGCTGCGCGAGACGACACCGACGTGGCCCTTTTTGTGGATGTACCCCGGCGAGATGCCGATGCGGCAGCCGCCGTGGGAATCCTTGCCCTCGCCGGGCGTGACGATGCCGGGACAATTTGGTCCAACAAGCCGCGCGTTGCTTCCTTCCATCGCGCGCTTCACCTTGATCATGTCGCGTGCCGGAATGCCTTCGGTGATGCAAACGACGACTTCCAGTCCGGCGTCCACGCCTTCGAGAATGGCATCCGCTGCGAAGGCCGCCGGGACAAAAATTGCGGAGGCGGCCGCGCCGGTTTGTTTTACCGCTTCAACCACGGTGTCGAAAATTGGCATGCATTTTCTGGCATGCTCGAAAATCTGGCCGCCCTTGCCCGGCGTGACCCCGGCGACGATTTGCGTGCCGTAGTCAATCGAGAGCTGCGCATGTTTCGCGCCGAAGCTGCCGGTGATGCCCTGGACGAGGACCTTGGTGTCGGGTTTGACGAGAATGGACATTGAAGGTTTTCGATTTGGTTTGCGATTTACGATTTGTTCCGCTTGTGAATGCAAATCGTGTTGCCGTCGGGATCAAAAATCATGGCCATGCGGCAGACCGGCGTGGGCATCGGTTCGATGCGGAACTTCACGTCATTCGCCCGCAGATGTGTGATGGCCGCGTCGAAATCCTCCACTTCCAGCGCGACGGAGCAGCCATCGGGGCTGGGTTTCCAGCCGGACGCGGAGCCGATGGAAAGCGTGCCCGGGCCAATGTCGTATTCCGCCCAATGCGAGTCGGGAGGGAAGTCAACCACCTTGGTGGGTTTCAAACCGAGCGCGCCCTCGTAAAACTTTCGCGCCCGGGCGAAGTCGGTTACGGCGTAGCAGCAAAATGCAATTTCGTTGACCTTGAGCATGATGATGGTTGTTTGTGGTTGAAGGCGCCAGGAATCTGTTTACCCGAAAACAAACCCCGGCACCCGTTTCAAAATTTTTACCGCCGACTGTTGCAGACGATGCCGCAGACCGCGCCGGGCCGGCCGCCGGCCGCCGATCTCGAGAACCATCAGTTCGCGCAAGGCATCGCGCCTGCGTTTCGTTTGCTCATGTTTTTGGGCCGCTTCAATCATTTGTTTCTGCAATTCCACCAGCCGGCGATAAGGTTCAAGATCGTCCTTGATCATGTTCAACCCTGAATTTTCATTTCCGCCCCGAAACATGTGTCTTAATTCTTCAAATCGCCCGTTTTCCCAACCGCCTTCACCACTTTCTGCGCCGCGTCGGCCATCGAATCGCCGGTGATGAGTTTCAAGCCGGACTCCGCCAGCGTTTTCCTGCCGGCCGCGACGTTGTTGCCTTCCAGCCGGACGACCAGCGGAATTTCCAGATGCGTTTCCTTCACTGCCGCCACGATGCCGGTGGCGATGACGTTGCAATCCATGATGCCGCCAAAAATGTTCACCAGGATGCCCTTCACGTGCGGGTCCTGGAGGATGATCTTGAACGCCGCCGCGACCTGTTCCTTGCTCGCGCCGCCGCCCACGTCGAGAAAGTTTGCCGGACTGCCGCCGAAATGCTGGATGATGTCCATCGTGGCCATCGCG
Organism: uncultured Verrucomicrobiae bacterium; assembly: GCA_963764175.1. Taxonomy (GTDB): domain Bacteria; phylum Verrucomicrobiota; class Verrucomicrobiia; order Limisphaerales; family UBA11358; genus UBA11358. The sequence goes on from CAVXRE010000019.1 coordinate 267,564, forward strand.
AGGCCCGCGCCGTTGACGAGGCAGGCGATGTTGCCGTCGAGCTTGATGTAATTCAGGTTGAACTTGCTGGCCTCGATTTCCAGCGGCGCTTCCTCGTTCAAATCGCGCATCGCCTGGATTTCCTTATGACGGTAAAGCCCGTTGTCATCGAGCGATATTTTGGCGTCCAGCGCCAGAATGGATTCCTTGCCGTCAGGCAGTTCGGTGACACACATCGGGTTGATTTCCACGAGCGATGCGTCGCATTCCCACCATGTGTTGAAAACGCCGGTGACGAATCTGGCGGCGCCGTTGAACAAATCACCCTTGAGGCCGAGGGCGGCGGCGATGTTGCGCGCCTGATACGGCATGATGCCCACGGCGGGATCAATCCATTCCTTGAAAATCCTTTCCGGCGTTTTGGCGGCGACCTCCTCGATGTCCATGCCGCCCTCGGTGCTGGCCATCACGAGCGGACGCCCGGCCGCGCGGTCGAGCAGCACGGCCAGGTAAAATTCCTTTTTGATTTTCGCGCCACTGGCGATGAGCAGAGTCTGGACGCGGCGTCCGTCCGGCCCGGTCTGTTTGGTGACGAGCAGGTTGCCGAGCATTTTTCCGGCGATGGAAACGGCTTCGTCCACCGACGACGCGGCCTTCACGCCGCCCTGGAATCCGCTTGTGAACAGGCCCTTGCCGCGTCCACCGGCATGGATTTGGGATTTGACGACGACTTTTGCGCCGCCGCCGGCGGTGATTTTCTCTGCCGCGGCGCGGACTTCGTCGAGCGATTTGGCGGGGATTTCCAGCGGAACGGCGACGCCATATTTGGCGAGCAGTTGCTTGGCCTGATATTCGTGGATGTTCATTTCAAAACTAAGCCGACGCATTAAAAACGATTGCTCCCGGAAATCAAACTTTTAACGCCAAAAGCGATTTCAGCTTTTAGCCTTTAGCCTTTGGCCCTTGTCGTGTTACCGTCTGGCCATGATTTCCAGATTGTCAGAGTGCTTGATGGGACTGCTTTTGCTGCTCATGCCGGCGGCGGTTTTTGCCGGCGTCACTCCTTACCCGCCTTATCCGGGCGCGGTGCCGAGCGAATCTTACAAGGTGACCGTGAACGGCCAGCCGGTGTTCGTGCATCATTTCCTGACCTTCGACCAGTTTAACTGGATGGACTACGCCAGCTTCGCCATGACCGGAAAGGTCCACGTTGAGATTACTTCGTTCGTCTGTGACCGGAAGGTCCTCACCTGCAACATCAGGCCGCTCGCTTATGGCATCCATCCGAAGATCAGCGGAAATACGATCAGCTTTGACATGGACCGTCCGCGTTATCTGGTCATTTTTATCAACGACGAGCCGATGTTTTACAGCACCGGGTTGATGCTGTTTGCCGAACCGCCGGTCACAAATTCTCCCAAACCCGGCGACACAAACGTGGTCAACATCATGGACTACCACGTTGACAGCACGGGCAAGACGCTCGAAACCACGAACATCAACCAGGCCATCAGCGATGTCTCCGCCCGGCCCGGCGGCGGCGTGCTCTATTTTCCACCCGGCGTTTACCTGACCGGAACCGTGTTCATGAAGAGCAACGTAAAGCTTTACGTTGACGCCGGGGCCGTAATTCGGGGATCCAGCAGGAATGTGGATTATCCTTTCGCACCCACGGCTTCCGGCGGAAGGCAGCTCAGGGCTTTCTTTATCTTTGACCATGTCGAGAATGCCGGGCTGATGGGGCAGGGCACCATTGACATGGAGGGATACCCGTGGTTGTGGCATGACTTCCAGCCCGACACCCCGGATGGACGCGCCCGGGACGCGGACGGAAAAGTGTTGGACCCTCATGGCACCGGAATCCGGGGCTACATTGTCAACGACTGCCGCAATATTTCCTTCGAAGACCTGTTGCTCGTCCGGTCCGCCTATTGGACCGTGTTTGTCATCGGCACAGACAATTTCACCACCCGCAACATCAAGATCGTAAACCGCAAGCAGCAGTACCATGACGATGATTACGACTTCAGCGCCAGCAGCCATATCCGGATTAAAGACGGGTTCGCGATGTCCATGGACGACACCTGGGCTTTTTATCGCGGTACCGACCCCACGACGGGCGAATCCCGGGGCATCGAGGATTTTGTCGTGAAAGGATTTGTCAATTACACCTATACGGCCGGTCTGGCCATCGGGTATGGTGTCGCCCCCGCTGTCAAGCACCTGCGCTTCGAGGACGTGAATTTCATCGCCAACCACAACAAGTTCGCCATCTGGATTCAACTGACGCCGGCGTATTTTATGGGGCGGGGATATTCCTCGGGCGCAAAATTCAGCCATAACGCGCCCATGGACGATTTCCGGTTTATGAACTGCACCTTCGAAAACGATGGCGGGCAGGTCTATATTGACGGCGGCGACAACCCCCTGACGAACTTTGCCTTTGAGAACTGCACTTTCTACAAGACCACAAAGCCAAGCTTGATGATGGGAACGAATGTCGCGCCGGTCCTGTTTAAGGACGTGACGATCAACGGAGCAAAAATCCGAAATGCCGAACAACTGGAGCGGGCAGGGTTTGATCTCTCCGTTCCGGTCAAGTTCGAGAGGTGAGGCCATTCTTTGACCGGGAACTAAAACCGGCCAACCGTTTTCATTCCACCCTCCACATTTTGGACGTAGGGTTTCACCCCATGGTGAAGTTTCGGCCTATCGCGTAACGTCCCCCGAAAGCGATACAAACCAAACATGAAAATATTCCTGTTTTTTATCTGCGTCATCACCCTCCTCACCTCCACCGGATGTCTCGTTTCCGATGCTGAATGGCACGGGTATGCTGGCGGGCACGATCATATCAGGGGTCGTTCGGAAGTCAGATCAGGACATCCAGAAGTCGTAGTGCGCGCCCCGGACGTCGTGATGCGCCCGCCAGATGTCATCGTGCGCTAGGCGGGAACAATTGGGACTAAAATCCAAAGGCCAAATGCCAGAGATATTTTCAGCCTTTGACGATATGGTTTAGCCGTTGTTGTTCCGGCCTTTCCGTCAATCGGGATGCAACATGCCAAAACCGAGATTGTCTCCTTTATGGAACCGCGCTTCGTTGGCCCTGCTTTTCATGTTAAATCCTGCCGACGTCATGACACAACATCACCGCTGAGACGGTTAGGCTGCGGCATTTCCCTTGAATCTCCGGCGCGACGCGGGCAATTTGACCGTTTATGAGCAAACGGTTTGGCTGGCTGAAAAAATTCGCGCTGCTGCTGGTGTCGGGCACTGTGTTTTATCTGACGCCGACGCGCGCGGCTTTCATCAACGGCCAAAGCTACGTGTCGCTGGCAGATTGGGCGCGCTCGAACGGCTTGAACGCATCGAGGACGAGTCGCGGTGACGAGATGGTTCTCGCCAGCCAGACGACGCGGCTGGTCTTTGACGTGGACTCACGTTACGCGGACATCAACGGCGTCCGGGTCGCGCTGTCGTTCCCCGTCGCAAACACGAAAGGCGCGCTGCTCATCGCCCAACCCGACCTTGAGACGGCGATTCGTCCGCTGGTCATTTCGCAGAAATTGTCCTCGAAAAGAATCACGACCGTTTGCCTCGATCCGGGTCACGGCGGCAAGGACACCGGCAATCGTGTGGGCTGGCATTACGAGAAAGTATACACGCTTGCGCTGGCGGCGGTGGTGCGCGACCAACTCGAACAAGCCGGCTTCAACGTCATCATGACGCGGACCAGGGACACGTCCGTGGAATTGTCCGAGCGCCCGGCGCTGGCGAACCGCCGCGGGGCGGATTTGTTCGTGAGCTTGCATTTCAACGCGACACCGACCGGCCGCAATGAAGTTGAAGGGCCGGAGACGTATTGCATCACGCCTGTCGGGGCGAGTTCAACCAACGCGCGCGGCGAGAGCGGCGAATTTGGCTCTGTCGTTGGCACCGGCCCGACGATTGCCAATCGAAATGAACAAAAAAGCCTGCTGCTGGCGTATCAAATACAGAAATCGCTCGTGAGAAACCTTGCGGCAGAAGACCGCGGCGTGCGGCGCGCGCGTTTTGCCGTGCTGCGCGACGCGGCGATGCCGGCAATTTTGATTGAAGGCGGTTACATGACGCATCCGGTCGAAGGCAGAAAAATTTTCAGCGATGCCTACCGCCGCCAGCTGGCGCAGGCGATTGTGAAGGGAATTCTGGCCTACCAGAAAGTGACTTCGCCGGCGGTTCCGCCATTGCCGCCGGCAACCAATCGTCCGGCGAAGGGAGCCGGCGATTCTTCCGCGATCTATTCGCCGGACAACGATAAATAATTCGCGAAATCCCGCCCTGCGTGCCGCGTTTTGGGACAGGGTTCATCCCAAAAGTGACTGCTTTTTTTTGAATTCCTTCAATATTAGAAATCTCACCGACCCCATTTACAACAACTTACGTTGATGGCATTGGGGCTGCTTAGTCGAGGAACTCGGGAAAAAGGGATAGGAACCACTATGTACTGAAACTGCGCTTGTTGTGGGCAGAGGCTGCACCGGCGCAATTTGTGTTTATGGGGTTGAGTGATGCACCAACTCAAGATGTATGAACTATGAGAAATGACTGTAAGACGGCACCGGTTAGGCGCATCTGGGCACATTTGATCAGACCATCGTTCAGGGCAGCATTTTGCGTGTTGTCCGGATTGATGTTGTTTTCTTCCGGCACTGCTTTTGGCCAGCAGGCGTATGCCGTGGAATTTAACCAGGGCAACAATCTTTTCGGGCTTATGAACCTGCTGACCGGCGGCTTCACACAATTGGGCAGCGAGGGAACAACTCTTTTCAACGACATCGCCGCCGCGCCGAGTGGCGCCTTGTATGGCATTGTCAATTCGACTTCGCTGGTGACGTTGAACACGAATACCGGTGCGGTGCTGACCAGCGTTAACTTCAGCGTCAGCGGGATTGAGTCCCTGGCATTTGCATCCAATGGGGTGCTTTACGGGGCGACTCAAAGCGCCCTTTACACCATCAACTCCGCCAACGGCCAGGCGACGCTAGTGGGTGCCTTCAACAACAGCGCCATCGGCAGTGCCGGACAAAACATACGCTTCGGCTCCGACGGCAACCTTTATGACACTGACGGCGGAGTCAGCGCCACCAACACGGATTTGTTCCGCATCAGCACGGTCAACGGGGCAGCCACGTTGATGGGTGTGGTGACCAATTTCCCTGGCCTGACCCTGGAAAACTCCGGCACGCAAATGTACGGTGTCGGCATCCAGCTGGGTTCGGCATCCTCACTTTATCAGGATCTGGTGGGAATAAATCTGGGCAGCCTCGTGCCTGGCGGAACCAACAGCAATGGTTCGCCTTTTGATGTCAGTTACAATTTATTGACCGCCCATTTCCCAAATAATTACAACTTTTCATCGGCAAACTCCTTCGTCGTTCCGGCTCCCGAGCCGAGCACGATTTCGCTCTCCATATTGGGCGGGATGATGCTCTTGATGGTAAGCCGCAGCCGCATGAGGTATTAACCGCGCGGAACAGCCGGACATGACACAAGTTTGATCGCTCTGCTGGTGAATCAGTTGAGTTGGTCTGCACTTCCCGCCACATTCCCGGCCAGCCAAAGTCGCGGCTTGGAAACAAATTGACGCGGGTTCTGCTTGGCAAGAGAGGGCTTCGTGGATTAGCTAGTCCCCGTGAGCATTGCAACCAAGACCGGCGACAACGGCACCACGGCACTCATGTACGGCCGGCGCGTTCCCAAATCACATCCACGTGTCGAGGCTTACGGCACGGTGGATGAACTGAACACCGCGCTCGGCATGGCGCGCGCGACGGCGGAACATGATTTTGTCCGGGAAAATCTATTTGGGATTCAGAGGGAGCTTGTCGTGTTGATGGGGGAGCTTGGCGTTCAGGTGGATGATTTGGAGCGCTACGTCAAAGACGGCCACCGGCTCGTCACGCCGGACATGACTTCAAAACTGAACGATCTCGTCCATGAAATTGAAGCCCAAAACATCAGTTTCAAAGGCTGGGCGACGCCGGGTGCGACAAAAAATTCCGCCGCGCTGGACATGGCCCGGACGGTCTGCCGCCGCGCCGAGCGGCGCGTGTGCGCATTGAAAGAGACGGGCGGACTGCAAAACGCAGAAATTCTGATCTACCTCAACCGCCTGTCGGACTTGCTATGGCTGTTCGCGCGCTGGGTTGAGACGCAGTCAGGTTCGACGACAAAATGAAACACGCGCAGGGTTCGCCCGCGCGTTTGGCAAAAAAGGGGGTTCAGGACTTGCGGATGCGGCGGAATCCCCACAAAGTTGAGGCGCCCAATCCAATCATTGCAAGGGTCGAAGGTTCGGGCGTGGCTTGCGGCGAAAAGTCCACACCGCGGAAAGCCTCGGTTGTCCCGCTGACAGTGGCGAGGGTGTCTGCCGAGGACCCCGGACCAGCATCGGTAATTTCAATGAGATTTTTCCCATCCTCTGTCGTGGCGTAAATCAAGGGATCAGCGCCGCTGAAATTTACAGCCAGTCCATTCATGCCAGTGCTGCCATCGAGGGTGTAACTTAATGTCCAGTTGCCTCCGCTAAGGTCGTAGCGTTGGATGCCTCCGCTGGTGTTGGCCACGTATGCGATGGTCATGCTTGTGTTGAACGCGAAGTCAGAAGGAGCCGCATTGGCCAGAACAAGGGTCGGTGTGGCAATGCCGCTGGTCGGTGTGCCGGCAATTTTATAAATTCCAGTGGTACCCTTGACGGTGCTGTAAAATAGATTGCCGCCAAAGTCCTGGATGACAAGGCTGTTGGAGCTCGTGATTTGAGCCGGTGTTCCGGTCCCCAAATAGACAGTGCCACCGGAACTCGCAGGGCCGGCGCCCCAAAAGTTGCCGTTGCCGTCGCTTGTGCCGCCGCGAATGTTGTTGCCGTTGTAAAAAGTGGTCGTCGTGGCGATGAGGGAGTAATTTCCACTCGCGTCCACCGTGGCAATGCCGCGTGGAATGGTGGTTGAACTGGCAACCCCGGCGGTGCCGGCAGCTACATTGTAACCCGCGAGAACCAGATATTGACCGTTGCCTGAAAGGGTCAACTGGCCCTCGGACGAAGCCGAGCCACTGTTGACCAGTTCGCCAGAACCGGTGGAGGGGATCGCCAGGTCGCTCACCAGACTCCCACCCGTCGTAAATTGGTCCAGAAAAATGGCAGTGCCCGCGCTTGAGAGCGACGCGCCGCCGTTGCCAACTTGCAAGACGACCAAGTCGCCGGGATCAAAGGATTGGGCGTGGCTGATGGCCAGGGTTGTCAATAGCGATATTATGATTGCGAAGAGTTTATGGGTTGTTGTCATAGGATTATTTTAATGTGGAATTTTTGAGAATTATTTGCGGTTTGTGCGGCGGCAATTTCAACCTTGGCTTCGGGCGAAATCGCATCCGAGATCAGAATTTGCCTTCATCTCGCGTACAACGGTTTGCCAGGCACGCACCCGGCTCAATTGCTCATCAGACAATGCAAAAAATCAGCATGGCTGAAATTGCTGTCTTCTAATGTTTTAAACATTAAAAATGTTAACATGTTTTATGCTGATTGTCAAGGACTTATACTTATATCAGTTGCCAAGTTTGGCACAGAACTCCAGGGCGGTGCCGCCAGACGCAACGAAGAATTCCGCCGCGTTGGGCATCGCCTTGATGGTCTTGCCGCCGCCCCGAGTTGTTTCCCAGCCGCTTGTCAGCTATTGGGAGAGGATGTAGAACTGCTGCGGCACTCCTGGATTGATTCCGTTGGTGAGGTTGAATTGGCCGCTGCCGTCAAACCTGTTCGTCGCAATGGGCGTCCAATTTGTCAGCGGCAACGCGACATTCGTGCTTGTCAACAGCACATAGGTTCCGCTGGCCAAACCGTTCGTCCCGGTGAATACCAGATTTGTTCCCGACAGGCTGAAGCTGGTGATGTATGGGGCCGGTTTGACGGTTAACACCACGTTCAAAATCCCGTTTGTAAGCGGGCTTGTGTCCCAAACCAAGCCGTTGCCCAACACCGGCAGATTGGTCGTGCTGAATGATCCAGCATAGGCCGGGGCGTTGAAAAGTTTGAAGCTGTCGCCCGCCGCCGGCGTGCCGGAGAGGCTCGTCACATTAAGCGTCCCGCCATAGGTCAAGGTGCCGCCCGCGGACAACACGTCATTGGTTGCGTTCGCCTTGTCGAGTTTCATCACGGTCGTGCCACCCAGTATTGTGTTCGATGTTACGGTCAACACGCCCGCAGCCGTCACCGAACCGGGTGCAACCGTTGAACCGCTGGTCGCGGTCAAAATCCCCGTCACCGTTCCAAACCCGCTTAACGTCTGGCCGCTGGGCAGCGTCAGAGTGTCATCGGTGCGACCAGAGACATCCACGGTTGCGCCAGCCGCCACGGTAATCACCGGAGTCTGGTTGATCGAACCTGTGCCGCTCAACGCGAGCGTGCCTGCATTGACTGTGGTGTTGCCGGTGTAAGTGTTGGAGTCGCCCAGGGTTTGGGTGCCGGAACCGGCCATCGTCAGGTTGATGGGACCGGTGATGATGCCCGAGTCGTTGGTCGAGCCATTGCCGTAAGCATAGATGCCGCTGCCTGACAGTGTCAACGTGGCGGTAGTGGCGGAGTTGGTGACGGTATTTTTCAAGGCGGCGCTGGTATTAATCCCCGTCACTGAATCAAGTCCCGCGATTTCCTGGTTGTTTCCGTTTAGATCGAGAACACCGAGGTTGGCGCTGGCGGACTGGCCGATGCTGACCACGGTGCCGGCGGGCAGGCGGTTGTCGCCGGTGGTTAATTGCAGCGGGCCATTGTTAATGAAGGTGTTGCCGGAGTAAGTACTCACACCGCCAAGAGAAAGCGTGCCCGCTCCTTGTTTGACGAGAATACCCGTCGAACTTGGCTTGTCGGCAATGACGCCATTGTAGTTAAGCAATCCCGTGGCTGATTTCACGCTGATTGAGGTGCCCGCCGCCGAACCGACCTGAATGCCGCGGTTGGAATTTAACGTATAAGTAACAGCGTTTTGTGAACCGTCGGCGGAGGTCAACCGACCGCCATCAATGACAATCGCGCCAGCCGTGGGCGAACCCGGAACAGCGCCGAAACTTCCATCGTTTTGGAATTGGACTTCCGCGCCATTGATGGTGATCGGTCCGGTGAAAGAGTTTGCGGCGTTGGTGAGATTTATTGTTCCACTGCCGCTACCCCAAAACGTGAGCCCGACCCCGGCATTGCCTGAAATCACTCCACCCAAGATGCGGCTGCCGCTCGCAGTGCTGTTCGTGATGTTTCGCGTTGCAGAGCCAAGACTGATCGGCATCCCAAAAACCGGGTTGCCCGTGCCGCCGAAAGTGAAGTCGCCGCCGATGGCAAGCGAACCCGCCGCAAAGGTGCGGGTGCCGGTGGAATAAAATGTCCCTCCGTTGATGGCAAGCGCCCCGGTTCCGACCGTGTTGGCGCTGGTACCGCTCATGGAGATTGTTCCGGCGTTTAGGGTGAACCCGCCGGGGAAGGCGCCGCTTTGCGATCCCATGTCCCAGGTTCCGTTTCCGGCTTTGATGAAGCCCGTTCCGGCCGCCGTCGAGAAACCTTGCCCTTGCCAGGTCAAAGTCACGCCGTCGGCAACCGTGAAAGTGCTGACAGTTCCGCCAGTGGTCAACGTGCCGGCTTGCGTTACGATGGTATTTGCATTGACTGTGACGTTCCCAATCGCGGTGGTGGTCACGTAGGTGACAAGGTTGGTTGGAGCGGACGGAACATTGAAAGTCGCATTATCTCCCGCCGTCCACCCCACGTTGAAAGGACCGCTGGGTGATGTTCCCCAGGACAAACTGGTCCAAGTGGAGCTGGTGCCATCTATTCGCCAATATTTATCCGCCGCTTGTATCCGGCCGGCCATCGTCAGGGCGGAGACAGTCAGCATGAACAGGGCGGTCTTGGCCACGAGGGCGGAACAGGTTTGCATCCTGGAGCAGTGATTTTTCATAAATGACGGGATTTTGGGTTTGGGGTTGGCGTTGGTACGGGTCTGTGTTTTTCTGAGGCTTGAAACGTTCATTTGATCGGTGTTTCTTGGTTTTTCAGTTGGCACTTCTTGCGGCTTGCAGGCGCAATTTCGGCATTCAATTCCGGTCAAATCGCCCGTGAAACCGCGTCCGGCTTTCAACTTAAGCATGGTGGCCTGAGGCCCGGCGCGCAAAATGCGCCGCCATCAAGGCCAATTGCGTGCGGCCAACTTCAAAAACATTGTTTCATATGTCAAGCTAATGTAATCAGGCGGCCAATGCGGAGGCGTCACACTTTAAAAACATCAATTAAATCAATTAAAACATGAGATAAGAAACAAATGGGCCGGGTAAAATGTTTGAATTTGTAAAGCAACATCTCTTAGATATAAAATCAGTATATCTACTAAGTATGGCGAAAGTTGTGCGATGGAGCGGGCCGCTGATAATTCCCTTGGTTACGGCTTGGTGACAAAATGCCCGCCGAATGGTGAATAAATCCGCTTTGGAGTGGCGGATCAGGCCGAAGCAAAGACGGCAAACAGCTCGTCACCAATGTGCTGGATGCTCTTGGGTCGGAACCGTGCGGCAACGGCCAGACTGCCGAAACCGCGCCCGTCGGCAATCGTTGGCGCACGCCTTCCGCCAAAAATCTTAGGGCAAACCGTCAAATGCAGTTCGTCCACCAAACCGGCACGAAACAGGGCATCATTTAGTTCGCTGCCTCCTTCACAAAGCAATCGTTTGATGCCCCATTTCTCACGGAGCCAGCATGATGCGGCGCGAAGATTGATTTCGCGCCTGCCACAGATTTTAACCTCATCAGCGACGGTTTGCAGCCGAAGCAGGTTCGCTTTAGATGCCCGTCCGGTTGTAAGAATGATGATGGGCGAGAAACGGCGTTTGAAAACCTCCGCGTTGGGATTGAGCGAGCCGCTGCCGCTTACAATGATGCGCAAATTGTATTCGGCCAGGCCGTGACGGAGCCGCAACCGCCGGAATTTCGCCGGTCCCGGCCCCAGGTTGATAGGAGCGGAATCCACCGTTCGCGCGCCGGCCATGACCGCATCCGCCGTCGCGCGCAGTTCGAGGAGGTGCTCGTCGTCGTGCGTGCTGCCAAAGGATGAAACCGCGCGGTTGGCCGTCGCAATTTTGCCATCCGCCGTGATCGCCATGTTCACGAGGACAAACGGCAGCTTTGGATTTCGGGCTTTGGACTTTGGGGTCATAAAATCAGCATCGCATCGCCAAAGCTGTAAAAACGGTAACGTTCCCGGATTGCTTCGGCATACGCCGCCAGGATCGTTTCACGTCCGCGTGTTTCGCCCGGTGCGGCGAAAGCGCTCGCGAGCATCAACAGAGTGGAGCAGGGGAGGTGAAAGTTCGTCAGCAGCGCGTCCACGATTTTGAACCGGAACGGCGGATGAATGAAAATGCGTGTTTTCCCTGCATTTTCAACGATTTTGCCGTTGTTCAGCGCTGCAATGCTTTCGAGCACGCGCATCGTCGTTGTGCCGACTGCAATCACGCGCCGGCCGGAAATCCTGGCCTGGTTAACGATGCGTGCCGTTTCTTCACCAACTTCAAATCGTTCCTCGTGCATCTTGTGCGCGGCGAGGCTTTCGGTTTTCACCGGCAGAAAGGTGCCGGGACCGACGTGCAGGGTGACGAAGCAAACTTGCACGCCGCGCCCGCGGATTTTTTCCAGTAATTCCGGGGTGAAATGCAATCCCGCCGTTGGCGCGGCCACCGAACCGCCGTTCCTGGCAAAAACCGTCTGGTAGCGCTCCTTGTCCTCCGGCAGTTCGTGGTCGCGACGAATATAGGGAGGCAATGGCGTTTCTCCGAGCCTTTCAAGCTGGCCGCGGACATCCGGCGTGCCGGTAAATTTCAACCGCCGGTTGCCTTCGTCATTTGTTTCAACGACAGCGGCGCAGATGCCGGCGGGATTTCCATCCCGGTCATGAATTGCAATTTGTGCGCCGGCTCGCGCGCGCCTGCCCGGACGCAGCATCGCCCACCAGTCGTTTACGGCGCTTTCTTCGAGAAGCAGGATTTCAAACTGGCCGCCGGTGCCGGCATTCACGCCGCGCAATCGCGCCGGAATGACGCGCGAATTGTTCAAGACGAGCACGTCGCCGGCGCGGAGAAAATCCGGGAGATCCCGGAATTGGCGGTGTTCGATGCGACCGCCATCGCGATTCAAAACCAGAAGCCGCGATTCGTCGCGCCGGAGGGCGGGACGTTGCGCGATCAATTCCGGTGGCAGCGCAAAATCGAAGTCGGCGGTTCGCATTCCGGCAAGTTTCGAGCTTCAGATTGCAAGTTGCAAGTTGTCAGGCGATGAGATTTGAGTTTGGACTTTTGGCTTGGTTTTCACGTTGTGAATAACTTCTGAATAAATCATCAAAAAAGTGAAAATTTTTGTTGACGAAGTGGGTCAAAATGGGTGATATTGGGGCGTCGTGGGGAGAAAGGCCATTCGCAGTTCCCGCGGTGAACAAATGGGCAGTACGACAAACAAAGAACCTGCTTACTACAATTCGCGTTTCCGGCACGGCGTGGATGAGAAGCGGCGCGTGCAAATCCCGGCCAAGTGGCGCCCGCAAAAGGCGGATTTGGAATTGACGCTGATCCTTTGGCCGCGGGAGGGCGTGGGATCGTGCGTGCGTGTCCTGCCGCCGGCGCAAATGGGGAAGCTGATGCAGTCCATTGATGAGATGCCGAACAGCGATCAGAAAAAAGTGGTCCTGAAACGCATTATCGGAAGCGGCTCGGCGCAGGCGACCGTGGACAAGGCCGGGCGGATTTGTCTGCCGGATGAGATGGCCCGCGAAGCAGGACTCAAAGACGAGGCGATGTTGGTCGGGTTGCTCGACCGGTTTGAGATTTGGAATCCGGAACGTTACGAAAAGGTTCAGGCTGCCGACTCGGCGTTGGCGCCTGACGCCTTCAGATTCATGGAATAAAATAGTTATGAAACTTGGAGCATTGCTGGCTGCGGGAAAAAGTCTGGCGCTCGGTCGCCGTGGGGAAAGTCCGTATCGCGCCAATAAACAGGTTTATCTCCCAAAGTTTTCTTCGCCGAAGAATCCCTTCGCGGCAACTGCTGAAGCCGAAACGGAAACGGCCGGTCCGGCGGTGGCAGGCGCCAATGCCGCCCCGCTGAAAAAGGAGATTGCGGCGAAGACGCAAAAACTGCCCACGCTGGCGTTTGCCGCCAGCCATCAGGTGGCTGCCGGCGAAAAGCCGGTCGTGATGCCGCAGAAATCCCGCCGTTCATCGAAATGGATGAGCCGCTTGAACCCGTTTGCGTCAGGTTCCGTGTTCCCGGCGGCGATGGGCAGGAATGCGAAAACTCCCGTGCAGGTGGAGCTTTCCCTGGACTCGGTAAAAGTTTTGCGCAACGACCTCAGCGACGTGGATGTCGAGGTTGTTCCGCTCAAGTCCCGCCCCGCGAGCGATGCGGTTGAGACAAATCCGGGCCCGGTTAAAAATTCGTGGGGATTGCTGGGTGAACGGCTTTTGAAGATGAAAGCAAGCTGAACAGGCCAGAAACCGATGCACAGTGCCAGATTTCGTTCACAAACCGGTGATGGCGGCGGAGGTGCTGGACGCACTGAAACCCCGGCCGGGCGGACGGTACGTCGACGGGACAATCGGTGGGGCTGGGCACGCGGCGATTATATTGGCCGCGACTTCGCCGACTGGATGGCTGTTTGGATGCGATCGCGATGGCGACGCGGTTGAAGCGGCGCGCGCGCGGCTGGCGGAGTTCGCCGGGCGATTTGAAATCCGCCGCGGCAATTTTGCGGAACTGGCCGGTTGGGTCCCGGCGGCGGGTTGCGATGGCGTATTGCTGGATCTGGGCGTGAGTTCGCCGCAACTGGATTGCGCCGGGCGCGGATTCAGTTTCCAGCACGATGGACCGCTGGACATGCGGATGGACACGCGGCAACCACTGGAGGCGGCGGATTTGGTGAATGGCGCGGGTGCCGAAGAGCTGGCGAAGATTTTTTTTGAATTTGGCGGCGAAAGCGAGTCCTGGCGGTTTGCAAAGGCGATCGTACGTGACCGCGAATCGCGGAAGTTCCAGACGACACGGCAACTGGCGGAATTGATTGAGAAAATTTCGCCGCGCCACGGAAAAAAGGCCCATCCGGCGACAAAAGTTTTTCAGGCACTGCGAATTGCGGTGAATGACGAAATGGGCTCTTTGAAACGGGGACTGGACGCGGCGGTGAAAACGTTGAGGCCCGGCGGACGGCTGGTGGTGATTACGTTTCATTCGCTGGAAGACAGGGTGGTGAAGGATTTTGGACGGGTGAGGTCGCGGGATTACACGTTCGCCGGGGAAGTGGATGTTCCGGAGCTGCGGGAACCGCGAAAGCCGGAGCTGAAATGGGTGGCGCGCAAGGCCATCAAGCCGGGGGCGGCGGAGATTGCTGATAACCCGCGCAGCCGCAGCGCGCAATTGCGGGTGATGGAGAAAATTTAAATGATGAAAAATCGAAGAAGCCAGTCGGCGGCAATCCGGTTTGGCCCGGCGCTGAAGGCGTCATTTTTGTGCCTTTTGATTGCGGGCTCGGCCGTCGGTTATGTGTGGCAAAAAGGACAGATTTACCAGCTTGGCCAGCAAATCCGGCAGCGGGAAATCCGCCTGGCCCAATTGAAGGACACGAATCAAAAGCTCGCCGATCAGCTTGCGATGCTGTGTTCGCCAACCATGCTGGATAAGCGGGCGCGGGAATTGAATCTGGGGCTTGGTCCGGCGCAACCGTCGCAAATCTGGCGGCTGCCTGAACCGGCGCCGGCGTCGTCCGGAAATCAAGATGCAGTCCGCCAGATGGCCGCGCGCCAGACTGGCGCAACCACTCAATAATTTGTGAATTTGGCCGCCGCCCGTGACGCCGTCGGGTGAGGAACCGATCGCCGCGGGCGGCCGGCCGTTTTGGAAATGAGCAACAAATTGCAACTTCGACGTGTGTTGCTGCTGATGCTGTTGTTGGGAGCGGCGTTTGCCGGGTTGGGTTATCGGCTCGTGGACTTGCAGGTGTTGCGGCATGATGAGTTGACCAGAATCTCGGAGTCGAACACGGAGCACGATTTTTTCAAGGCGCCGCGCCGGGGAAACATTTTGGACGTGAACGGCAACCTGCTGGCCACGAGCATTTCCCTGAATACGGTTTGCGCCAATCCCTCGTTGATCGGCAACCAGCAGGCGGTCGTTGCTCATGCTATCGCGCCGTTGCTGGGCATGAGCGAAGGCGTTCTTTGTCAGCGCCTCATTCCCCGGATCTGGAAAAATGAAAAAGGCGAAATTGTCACCAACGGCCTTAATTATGTCCGTCTTCAAAAAAATGTCCCGGATGAGACGTGGCAGAAGATTCAAATGACGATGACCAATCTTTCGTTTGGCGTGGATGAAAACAAATTGTCGAAAACCAATCGCGCATTTTTCCACAACCTGCGCGAGGGGGCGATTTTTGCCGAGCCGGACCAGTTGCGTGTTTATCCCAACGGCCCGCTCGCGGCGCAGGTGCTTGGTTTTGTGGGTTCGGATGATGTGGCGATGAACGGCGTCCGCATTTCCCAGCTTTCGGGACGCGACGGCATCGAATTGGTTTTGAATTCCGCGTTGAGCGGCGTGGCGGGCTGGCGCGTGACGGAAACGGACCGGCAAAACCGGGAACTGGTGGCGCTGCGCGATCAGGACGTGCAGGCGCGCGATGGCCTCAATGTCGTGCTCACCCTGGATTCGGCCATTCAGCACATTGTCGAAACCGCCCTGGCCGACGCCATGCAGAAGCACACACCCATCAGCATCACGGGCGTTGTCATGCGTCCGCGCACGGGCGAAATCCTGGCAATGGCGACGCTGCCGGATTTTGATCCGAACAACCCCGGCTCCTCACCCGCCGACGCGCGCCGTGACCGCGTCATCGGCGACGTGATGGAACCGGGTTCGACGTTCAAGATTGTTGTTGTTTCCGGCGCATTGAACGACGGCGTTGTGCATTTGAACGACACGTTTGATTGTGAAGAGGGGCATTTCGCCTATGCAGGACGGGTTTTGCATGACCATGAGCCGTTTGGGATTCTCACCACCAAGGGCATCATCACGAAGTCGTCGAACATCGGCGCGGCCAAAATCGGCATCCGCCTTGGCGAAGACCGGCTTTACGATTATGCAACTGATTACGGTTTCGGCGAGCGCACGGGCATCTCGTTGCCGGGCGAAGTCAGGGGAATTTTGTATCCAGTCAAAAAGTGGAGCAAGGTTTCCATCGCACAAATCCCGATGGGGCAGGGCGTGGCGGTGACACGGCTGCAAATGCTCATGGCCATGTGCGCCATCGCGAACGGCGGCTGGCTCATGCGGCCGATGCTCGTGAACCGCCTCGAAGACCGCAGCGGTGACGTGGTGCAACAATACATGCCGCAACGCGTCCGGCAGGTCATCAGCGATTCCACGGACAGGATGATGATCGAAGCGCTCAAAACGGTCGTTTCACCGGATGGCACCGCGCCAGGCGCGGCGATGAAGGATTACACCGCGGCAGGCAAAACCGGCACCGCCCAAAAAGTCGGGCCGGAAGGTTACGAACGGGGCAAATACTTTGCGTCGTTCATCGGTTTTTTTCCGGCGGACGACCCGCAACTCTGCATTTCCGTTGTTATGGACGAGCCGAAAGAAGGTTATTACGGCGGCCAGGTTTGCGGCCCGGTGTTCCGGGAAATTGCCGAACGCTGCGCCAGTTATTTGAACATTCCGCCCGACAAAATTTCGGGACCGACCAATTCACCGTCGCTCGCGGCCGTGGGGGACCAGCGGCGGGCATCTGGTTCACAGTCTCCATGAAATAGCCGGACATTTACCGTGGAACAACGTTCTTTGAAATTTATTGCCGAAGCCTGCGCCGCCAAGCTCAGGCGCGGCTCGGCTGACACGCTCGTCCAACGCGTATGCACCGATTCCCGCCAGGCGCAGGCCGGTGACGTGTTTTTCGCCGTCAAAGGCGATCGCTTCGACGGCCACGATTTTTTGAACGAAGTCGCGGCAAAAGGCGTTGTGGCGGTCGTGGTGGAACAAGAAAAAATTCCCACTCTATTGCCGGAATGCGCCGTGCTCGCGGTGCGTGACACGCGCGTGGCGCTCGGGAAATTCGCCTCGGCCCACCGTCGCGGATTTGATCTTCCAGTCGTTTGCGTGGCTGGCTCAAACGGGAAGACGACGGTGAAGGAATTGATTGCCTCGGCGCTCGGTCAAAAGCTGGCGGTGTTGTGGAGCGAGGCGAGTTTCAACAACGACATCGGCGTGCCGCTGACGCTGTTGCGGCTCGAAAAATCGCACCAGGCCGCCGTGGTCGAAGCGGGCACAAACCACCCGGGCGAACTCGCGCCGCTCGTGAAAATGATCCAGCCGAAATACGGCGTCATCACAAACATCGGCCGGGAGCATCTGGAATTTTTTGGCGACGTCGCTGGCGTCGCGCGGGAAGAAGGTTCGCTGGCGGAATTGTTGCCGGCGGATGGCAGGCTTTTTGTAAATGGCGACAACGAGTGGACGGAAAAAATCGTCCGGCGCGCGCGCGCGGGCGTCGTGCGGGTCGGCCTCGGCGAACGGAATGACTGGCGGGCGAAGGGGATTCGTCCCGATAAAAATGGCGTGACCTTCCGCGTGGATGCGCCAAAGATTGAATGGAACGGCGAGTACCGGATTAATTTGCTGGGCCGGCATCAGGTGAGCAATGCCTTGTTTGCGATGGCGGTCGGCGAGGAACTGGGCTTGGGCCGTCCTGTGGTGCGGGACGGCCTGGCCGGGTGCAAGCCGGCAAAAATGCGGCTGCAGTTCTGGGAAGCGGGCGGCGTGCGCGTGCTGGACGACACTTACAACGCCAACGCCGATTCGGCGCTGGTGGCGCTTGAAACGCTTTGCGACCTGCCGCTGCAGGGCCGGAGGGTCGCCGTGCTGGGCGACATGAACGAACTCGGCGCGCACAGCGAGGCCGCGCACGCGGAAGTGGGAAGGCGCGCGGCGGAATTGGGCATCGGACAATTGTTTGCCGTCGGCAAAATGGCGCCGGTCACGGCGCGGGCGGCGCGCGACGCGGGATTGAACCGCGTGATTGAATTTGCGGACGTGGAGACGGCGATGGCCGCAGTGAAAAGTTTTTTGAAAACCGGCGACGTGGTTTTGTTGAAGGCGTCGCGGTCGGTGCGTCTGGAGCGCATCGGTGAGATGTTGAAGACCGGCAGATCGTGAGGTAAGACGAATGTTTTATTTATTAAGCCAGCAGCTGCTCGATTGGTCAAAGGGAACGCCGTGGGCGAATCACCTTTCGGCCTTGCGGCTGTTTCATTATATCACGGTGCGCAGTGCCGGCGCGGCCATCACCGCGCTGGTGTCGAGCTGGTGGCTGGGCCCGATGATCATCCACTGGCTCAAGCAACAAAAATTCGGCCAGGATTACGCCGACCGAGCCGAGGAAGCGGGCGGTCTGGCGGCGCGCATCCTGAGCAAAAAGGGCACGCCGACGATGGGCGGCATCCTGATCGTCGCCGTGTTGTTTTTTTCCACGATGCTGTGGGCGCAATTGGACAACAAATTGGTTTTGCTGACCCTGCTTTCGGTAATCGTGCTGGCGGGTTTGGGATTTTATGACGACTACGCCAAAATCATCCAGCAAAGCGGGGGCGGCACTCCGCCGCGCGTGAAGTTGTGGGCGCAAATGGCCGTAAGCCTGTTCATCGGCGTGTATTTGTGGGAAACCCCCTCAACCAGCAGGCTCGTCACGGAAATCACGATGCCGTTTTTCAAATATCCGTTGTTGAAACATGCCGCCTGGCTCGGAATTCCGATTGTGGTGCTGGCAATTGTCGGCTCCTCAAATGCCGTGAACCTGACGGATGGCCTTGACGGCCTGGCCATTGGATGTTCCTTGATTGTGGCGTTTGTGTTTCTGGTGTTCACGTATCTGGCGGGCAACTTCAAGGCGGCGGCTTATCTGCAAATTCCATACGTGAACGGCGCCGGTGAATTGACGGTGTTTTGCGCGGCGCTTCTCGGAGCGGGCCTTGGCTTTTTGTGGTTCAACTGCCACCCGGCGCAGGTGTTCATGGGCGACACGGGATCGCTCGCCATCGGCGGCTCGTTGGGCATCGTCTCGGTGCTGATTCACCAG
Organism: uncultured Verrucomicrobiae bacterium; assembly: GCA_963764175.1. Classification (GTDB taxonomy): domain Bacteria; phylum Verrucomicrobiota; class Verrucomicrobiia; order Limisphaerales; family UBA11358; genus UBA11358. Next base: position 286,733 of record CAVXRE010000019.1, read on the forward strand.
CCGTTCGTGCTGGTGATTGCCGGCGGCGTGTTCGTGATGGAGGCGGCCTCGGTGCTGCTCCAAACGGGCTGGTTTCGTTTCACGCGGATGCGCTACGGCACCGGCCAGCGGATTTTTTTGATGGCGCCCCTGCACCATCACTTTGAGAAAAAAGGCTGGTATGAATCGCAGGTGGTGATGCGATTTTACATTTTATGCGTGCTCTTTGCGCTCATCGCGTTGAGCACATTGAAACTGAGATGACGACGGGACAATCGACAATGTTCAATCCGGCAGACAGACGTTTTTTTGGAGTGGCGCAAACGCGCTTTACCCCTTGCGCGTGCGCGGGCTTGTTGTTAAAACAAACAGCGGCAACGGCCCGGAGCGCGTCAGGCGGCGGGGGGCTTTTATTTTCACGCGCGAATCCGGGGTTTGACCGATTTCAATGCCGCCGGGGTCGTACCGTGCAAGTCAGGCACATGAACAAACTGGTTTTAAAACGCTGCGAAGTTTTAAGAGGGAAAAACTCGCGGTCAAGAACTCAACCCAACCTCAATGAAAGGACGCAATCAGCGCCAAGCCGATGAATAATCCGAATCCGTTCGTTCCCCAAGGCTCACTTCTGGAGCAGAAAAACAAGACCCGCTCGCGCATAAAAGTCGCCGTGTTTTGCGTGGTCGCCATCAACGTGCTCGGTTTGACGGCCCTGCTCATGCAAGGCTGCAAACGCGAACAGGAGGCCGATAACAGCCAGCAGCCGGCCGCGGACACCAATGCCCCGCCAGTGGTGGATACCAATGCCCCGCCAGCGGTGGACACCAATGCGCCTCCGGCAACGCCAGTGGTGCCGGCGGTTGCTCCCGCGGCTCCTGTGGCCCCGGAAAATGCCGCGACTGAATATGTCGTGGTCAAAGGCGACAGCTTCTCCAAAATTGCCAAGAAATACGGCGTGACGGTCAAAGCCGTTGAGGCTGCGAATCCCGGCATTGAGCCGACGAAATTAAAAGTCGGACAAAAACTTTCAATCCCGGCTCCGTCCGGTGGTGCGGCGGCCTCGGCGCCGACTGGAATGGCCACCGCTGCCGCGGGCGGTGACGAGGAAACCTATACCGTCAAATCCGGCGACACCTTGACCAAAATTGCCAGGGCCAACGGCTCAACCGTCAAGGCGATTGAATCCGAAAACAATCTGACCACGACAGAAATCAAGGTAGGGCAGAAGCTGAAGATTCCGGCAAAGGCCGCAGCCCCGGCTCCGGCTCCAGAGCCTGTTGCAGCTCCGGCTCCCGTCTCCCCGACGGCGGCTCCGGCCGCCCCGGCCCCGGCACCCGCGCCGGGCGCTCCGGCCCAGCAATGACCGTCGGGTTGAACCGCGGCTGGCATTTATTTTGAATCTTTGCAATGAAAGTCGCCGTCACGACTTTGGCGTTTTGCGTTGCCGCCCTGCTGGCGCTGGGGCTGGTGATGCTTTACAGCTCGAGCATGACGCAAATCGGCGCGCACGACCTCATGACGCAACTCGTTTGGTGCGTGGTCGGCTTTGTGTTCTGCGTGGCGGCGACCGCCCTCGACTATCAACTGATCAAAAAAATTGCCTGGCCGGTTTTCGTCCTTGCCCTCATTTTGCTCGCGCTGGTCTTCGTGCCGCGCATCGGCCACGCCAGCCACGGCGCGCATCGCTGGATTAAGGCCGGCCTCACAATCCAGCCCTCCGAATTCGCCAAAATCGCCCTCATCATCATGCTGGCGTGGTACGGCGACCGTTATCAGCGGCAGATGCAAAATTGGAAACGCGGGATCTTTTTTTCCGGAATTCTCATCGCACTGGTGCTCGGCCTGATTTTCGTTGAACCGGATCGCGGCACAACCATCCTCCTTGCCGCCGTCAGTGGCGCAATGCTGCTCCTTGCCGGTGTCCGCTGGAAACACGTTCTGATTCCCGCCCTGCTTGGCGTGGCCGGCCTCGCGGTTTCCATCCTGCATGACCCGATGCGGATGGGGCGCATCTTTGCGTGGCTGCATCCTGAACAACACCTGGAAGGCGCGGCGCTTCAGGCGCGGCAGGCCATGATCGGGCTTGGGTCCGGCGGCTGGTTCGGCGTCGGCCTCGGCAATGGCCTTCGCAAGTTTGGTTATCTGCCCGAAATCCACACCGATTTTATCTTCGCCAACATCGGCGAGGAACTCGGTTTGGTGGCGACCATGCTTGTCGTCCTGGCATTTCTGGTCATTGTGGTTTGTGGATTTTACATCGCGCTCAACGCCGGCAACACCTTTGGCTTCTTGCTCGCCGCGGGGCTCTCGTTTTTGATCGGCCTGCAGGCGGCCATTAACATTGGCGTGGTCACCAGCGCCCTGCCGAACAAGGGACTGCCGCTGCCGTTCATCAGCTACGGCGGTTCAAACCTGCTCGCCATGCTGACCTGTGTCGGAATCCTGTTCAGCGTCGCGCGGCACGCGCGCGCGCGCGGTGAAATTGCACCCGAATCGGCCGAGACCGATGGATTTTCATCCGTCCGCGCGGCCAGAACCACCCTCGCACGGCGAAGACCCGCTCATGCCACATGACTGAACCCGGAGCCAACACGCCTTTCGTCGCCATCGCCTGCGGCGGAACGGGCGGGCATCTGTTTCCGGGACTCGCGGTGGCGGAGCAACTCACTCGGCGCGGCTGCGCCGTTGCACTGCTCATTTCGCCAAAGGACGTGGACCAGCAGGCGGTCAAGTCCGCGCGCGGCGTGGAAATCATCACGCTGCCCGCCGCGGCGCTTCAAAATCGCAATTATCTTTCGTTCGCCGGCAGTTTTGTAAAATCGCTGTTCGCGGCGCAAAAGGTTTTTCGCCGGCGCAAACCCGATGCCGTCCTGACAATGGGCGGATTCACCGGCGCACCACCCGTCTGGGTCGGAAAGAATTTTGGCGCCAAAACCTTTCTGCACGAATCCAACACCATTCCCGGACGCGCCAACCGCTTGCTCGCGCGCTTTGTGGACGGGGCGTTCGTGGGATTCCCCGAAGCCGTCGCGCGATTGAAGACGCGCAAGGTCAAAACGACCGGCACGCCGGTCCGCCCGCAATTTCAACCGGGCGATGCCGCCGGGTGCCGCACGGCGCTCGGACTCGAATCGGACCGTCCGATGATTATGGTGATGGGCGGCAGCCAGGGCGCGAGCGGCATCAACGAAATGATTCTGTCCGCCCTGCCGCTGCTGGCCGGCCGCGACTGGCAATGGCTGCACCTCGCCGGCGCGGGCGGTTTTGAGAAAGTGAAACAGGCCTACGCGGCGCGCGGGTTCAGCGCCGTCGTGAAACCGTTTTTTGCCGAAATGGATATTGCGCTGGGCGCGGCGACGGCCGCCGTGAGCCGTGCCGGCGCGTCGTCGCTGGCGGAACTGGCCGCGATGCGGTTGCCGTCGCTGCTCGTGCCGTTCCCGGCGGCGGCTGGCGACCACCAGTTTTTCAATGCCCGCGCGTTCGAGAAGACCGGTGCGGCCCGCTTGCTCGAACAAAAGGACGCCACGCCGGAAAAGGTGGCGGCGATGTTGCGCGAGCTGGTTGAAAATGAACCGGCGCGCAAGGCGATGCAGGCCGCACTGGTGAAATGGCACGCTCCAAAGGCCGCGGAACAAATCGCCGAAAACATTTTGAGCGCGATTCCCCGGAGCGCTGCCACCGGGGATTTCTCCCCCGCCCGGCGAAGCGGCGAAAAGGACGCGGCGAGGGGCGAAATGAACTTGAAGGTCGCAGCATGACGGCAACAAATTCCATTCTGGAAAAGCCAATGCAAAGCGGAGCACAAATTGCCGACGAACTGGCCGGACACGTTTCAGAGGCAACGGTCATTCGCCGCAACGAGCCGATGGCGAAGCACACCACGCTCCGCGTCGGCGGCCCTGCGGACGTGTATGTTGAGCCGGCGTCGGAAGAGGATTTGGCATTGGTCGTGAAATTTTGCGGCGGGCGCGACGTGCCGTTTTTTGTGATTGGACGCGGCTCGAACCTGCTCGTGCGCGACGGCGGTTTTCGCGGCGTCGTCATTTGCCTGTCGCACGCGGATTTCAGCCGCATCGAGGTCGCGGACGGACTTTTGCGCTGCGGTGCGGGCGCGAAATTGAAAAATGTCGCGGTCGAGGCCAGACGCCACGGGCTGGGCGGCATGGAATTTCTCGAAGGCATCCCGGGCAGCGTCGGCGGCGCGTTGCGCATGAACGCGGGCGCGATGGGCGGCGCGACGTTTGAGGTCGTCGAGGCGGTCCGCCTGATGGATTTTGACGGCAACGTGCGCGAACTCGCGCCGAAGGAAATGTCGGTGGAATATCGCGGCTGCGGCACTTTGAAAAATCATGTCGCGCTGGGCGCGGTGTTCAAGGGCCGGCAGGATGCCGGGGAATCCATCGCGCAGCGGATGAACGAGTTCAGCCGGAAACGCTGGGCATCGCAGCCGGCGGCGCCGAGCGCCGGGTGCATGTTCAAAAATCCTGAAACCATTCCGGCGGGCAAATTGATTGACGAACTGGGATTGAAAGGCAAGCGCGTCGGTGGCGCGATGGTTTCCGTTGAGCATGGGAATTTCATTGTGAACGACGGCAACGCGACGGCGCGCGATGTTTTGGAATTGATTGCGCTTTTAAAGCGCCGCGCGAAAGAGGAGCGCGGCATCGAATTGCAGACGGAAGTTGAAATCATCGGGGAAGAATGAATCGGAAATTGAACATTACGGTCATGTTCGGTGGCCCAAGCGCCGAGCGCGAAGTGTCGTTGCGTTCGGGCGCGGGCGTGGTGAAAGCGCTGCGTTCGCTCGGTCACACGGTTTTTGAAATTGATCCGAAAACACCGGACTGGGTTTTGCCGCCCAATACCGATGTCGTCTGCCTCGCGCCGTTGCACGGAACTTACGGCGAGGATGGCACGGTGCAGCGCCAGCTTGAAACGCTCGGCGCGCTTTACACCGGTTGCGATGCCGAATCCAGCCGCATCGCGTTTGACAAGGTGCTGACGAAGCGGCGTTGCATCGCCGCACGCGTGCCCACGGCGAAGTTTTTGGTCGTGAATTCAGAAAATGCTCCGTGGCCGAAGGGCTGGCAGCCGCCGCTGGTGGTGAAACCGGTGCGGCAGGGTTCAAGCGTCGGCCTGCAATTCGTCGAGAGCATTGAGGACTGGCAGAATGCGCTGGCGCAGGCGTTGAAATTTGATTCCAAGGTTTTGGTTGAGGAAAAAATCATCGGACGCGAGACGACGGTGGCCATTTTGGACGATGAGCCGCTGCCGGTGGTCGAAGTCAGGCCGAAGGTTGGCAGTTACGATTATCGCAACAAATACACGGCAGGCCGCACGGAATATTTTTGTCCGGCGGATTTTGATGCGGCGGCGACAAAGCGCATTCAAGCAGCCGCGCTCGGCGCGTTCCGCGCGGTGGGCGGACGCGATTACGCGCGGGTGGACGTGATGGTGCGCGCGGACGGCCAGCCGGTGGTGCTGGAGGTCAACACGCAGCCGGGCATGACGGAAACCAGCCTGCTGCCAAAGGCGGCGGCGGCGGCGGGATTGAATTACGCGCAATTGTGCCAGCGCATGGTGAATCTGGCGCTGCGAAGAAATGGAAAACCAAAAATGCAAAATCCAAAAATGCTGCAATGTGCCGCCTGACCGGACGTTTGCGGTTCATTTTGGATTTTGGTTGAACGATGTGGTTCAGGAGTGAAAAGAAAAACAGGCGATTGAGCCGCGGACACGTGCTTGACGTGAAATTGCGCTCCGGCCAGTTGCGCGCGACGCGCACACGGCTGGCGGCGATGGCTTTTGGCGTCCTGTTTGGCACGGTCTTCGGCCTCTATTTGTTCTGGCGGGCGGGCGAATGGGCGCTCGACCATTTCATCTACGAAAATCCCGAGTTCGCCATCCGGCAAATTGACGTGCAAACGGACGGCGTGATCATGCCCGACCAGTTGCGCCGCTGGGCGGCGGTGAAACCGGGGGACAACCTGTTTGCGCTCGATCTGGCAACGGTCAAACGCAACCTCGAACTGGTTTCAATGATTGAATCGGTGTCGGTCGAACGCATTCTGCCGCGCACGCTGCGGATTCGGGTGAACGAACGCGAGCCGGTGGCGCAGGTGAACGTGCCCAGCGCGGACGCCGCGGGCAAAATCCAGGTCAACGTGTTCGAACTCGACGCGGATGGCTACGTGATGCAGCCGCTGGACCCGCGTTTGTGCGTGGTGCCGCTCGCGCAGGTGAGCGATGAATTGCCGGTCATCATCGGCTTGAATTTCTTTCAACTGCAGCCGGGCCGCCGCATGGATTCGCCGCAGGTGCAGGCGGCGCTGCAATTAATCACGGATTTCAACAGTTCCCCGATGGCCGGGCTCGTGAATCTGCAGCGCATTGACGTTTCCGCGCCGGAAGTTTTGGTCGCCACGACGGCGCAGGGCAGCGAAATTACTTTCGATTTGGACGACTTTTCCCGACAATTGGGCCGCTGGCGGGAAATTTATGACGTGGGACAACGCATGAACAAGACCATCGCTTCGCTCAACCTGGCGGTGACCAACAATATTTCCGCGCGCTGGATCGACGGCGGCGGCGTTCCCATTTCAACGCCAAGACCACTCAAACACGCGCACACCCTGAAAAACAATGTTTGACAACTCCAACATCATCGTCGGGCTTGAAATTGGCACGTCGAAAGTCTGCGCCGTCGTCGGCGAACAGAATGCCGACGGCGTGCTGAACGTCATCGGCCTCGGCCAGGCGCGCTCGCGCGGCGTGCGCAAAGGCGAGCTTGTGGACACGCAGCAGGCGGAGGAGGACGTGCGCAACGCGATTGTCGAAGCCGAGCAGATGGCCGACGTGGAAATCCGCAGCGTTTATCTCGGCGTCACCGGCGGACACATCCGCGGCTTCAACAACCGCGGCATGCATCCGGTGGTTTCCGCCGACCGCGAAATCACCGATGACGACGTGCAGGACGTGATCAAAAACGCGAAGGCCATCAATCTGCCGACGGAAAACAGCGTCATTCACGCCATCCGCCAGCACTTTTTGGTGGATGGACAGGATGGCGTGACCGAACCCGTCGGCATGCTGGGTTCGCGCCTCGAAGTGGACATGCACGTGGTCCACGGCAACACCAACCGGCTCCAAAATGCCATCCGCCTCGTCAAGGGCATGCAGCTCGAAGTGGATGAAATCGTTTTCAACGGCCTCGCGTCGTCTCTTGCCTTGTTGTCGAACGAGCAAAAGGAACTCGGCGCGCTGGTCATTGACATCGGTGGCGGCACGACCGATTACGTTGTTTACACCGACGGCGTCATCAAACACACCGGCGTGCTCGCAATCGGCGGTGACCACGTTTCCAACGATCTGGCTTACGGCTTGAAAGTTCCGTTGAGCCGCGCGGAAAAGCTCAAGCTGGAACACGGCTCGGCGCTCATGGACGACGCGGCAAAAGGCCAGACCGTCACCATCACCAACGAGCTCGGCCTGCCGCTCAAGACCGTCAACATCGAGCATTTGCGCCGCATCATGTCGCTGCGGCTTGAGGAAATTTTCCAGCTTGTCGCCCAGGATTTGGAGCCGCTCGGCCTGCTCGACTATCTGCGCGCGGGCGTCTTTCTTGCCGGCGGCGGGGCGCGCGTGCCGCATATCGCCCGGCTCGCCGAGCCGGTTTTCCAAATGCCCGTGTCGCTCGGCCAGACCAATTCCGTCAGCGGACTCAAATCCGCGCTCGGCCAGCCTGAATTCGTCACCGGCATCGGCCTCGTGAAATTCGGCTCGTTCAAGGCCCGCAAACGCGAAGGCAAAGCGTCGCTGACGCGGAAAATCAAGGGCGCGATTGGAGGATTTCTGCAACGGCCCTGATCCCAACCCGCCATGAAAAACAAAGTTGAAACTCCTGAGGCGGCCGCCAGGCCGGCACAGAAACCCGCCGTGAAAATTTTCGGCGTGGGCGGTGCGGGCGTTCAGTTGCTCGACGGGATGATTGGCGGGGAATTTACGGGCGCATCATTTGCAGTCATTGACACGGACGGGCCGTCGCTTGCGGCATCCACCGCCCCGGTGAAGATCCAGCTCGAAACGAAGCTGATGCGCGGGCTTGGCACCGGCGGCGACCCCGAACGCGGACGCGCGCTGGCCGAGGAACAATTTTCCACGCTCAAAACCGCCTGCGAAGGCGCGACGGTCGTTTTCATTCTGGCCGGTCTCGGCGGCGGCGCCGGCAGCGGCATCAGCTCCGTGCTCGCCCGCGCCGCGAAGGAAGGCGGCGCGCTCGTGCTCGCATTCGTGACCCTGCCGTTTGTGTGCGAAGGCAACCGCCGCCAGGAGCAGGCGCAGGAGGGACTCGGCGAACTCAAGGCCGTCGCCGACGGCGTCATCTGCCTGCCGAACCAGAAGACGTTCAAGTTGATTGACGAAAACACCAGCGTGCTCGACACGTTCCGCATCACGGGCGGATTGCTTCTGGAAAGCGTCCGCGGGGTCTGGCATTTGCTCACGCGGCGCGGTTTGATTCAAATTCACTTCGACGATTTGCGCGCGTTGATTCACGACCGCCATTCGGAAAGTGTTTTTGCCTCCGTCGAAACCGCCGGGGTGGCGCGCTCGCGTGAAATTGTGGAAAAACTCCTCGCGCACCCGCTGCTGGACGAAGGCCGCGCGCTGGCCGAGGCCGACGCGGTGCTGGTGAGCCTCATGGGTGGAAAGGATTTGACGATGACCGAGGTCAACCGCGTGATGGAACAAATCAGCCGCCAGTGCGAACAGGCGCAAATCATCATGGGCGCCGCGGTGGACGAAACGTTGAAAAACCGCCTGTGTGTCACGGTCATCGCGGCGAAAAATGCCGCTGCCAAAGCTGAAATGCCGGGCGATTTGCCGGAACAAACGGTTTCGCGCGGAGCAACGGTGCGAACATCTGCCCATGCCATGCCGGCGGCGCCGTCGCTCAACATGGATCAGCGCGAGCAGATGATGGCGCGGCGCGGTCCTCGTGGGCGGAAACCGGGTTCGAAAATGCTGCAAACGCAGTTGCCCCTGGCGATTGTCTCCAAAGGCCGGTTCGACAAGAGCGAACCGACGATTCACAAGGGCGAAGACCTGGACATCCCGACTTACATCCGCCGCGGCGTGGCGTTGAACTGAATATTTTGAAAGGGCAGGGCTGCCCCTTGCTCGACAGACGAGGCTTATTCTCTTCGCGCCTCAGGGCGACTGTTTGAAGGTGCGCACATACGCTGCCAGCGCGTCAATTTCTGACGGGGACAATTTCTTCTCAAAAGCGGGCATCACGCTTGGACCCGTTTTGATCGCTTTGATTATTTCGCCATCCGTGGTCTCCTCCTGAAACTTTGCATCGGTGAGGTTCTGCGCGCCGACAAGCCAGCCGTGAAATGTGTGGGCGCGCCCATTCTTGCCGTGACAGATGACGCAATTTTCGACGAACAAGCCGCGGGCATCCACTTTGTCTTCAGGATAATTCGCCTGCTGCGCGGCCAGCGGACGTGTTGACGCGCAGCCGGAAATCGCGAATAGCACGCCGGAAATGGCAATCAGCAGGCAGGACAGTGCAATTTTGCTTTTCATGGTTTGATTTGTTTTTTCCCAGTCAATAGTTTTTGGAGTACGCGGCGAGCACGCTGTTGGTGCCGAAGGTGAGCGTTAGAATCCTGTCTGGAAATTGCGAGCCGGTGGTTTGTCCCACGCCCACGCCCACGCCGCCGGTGTAAAATCCCGTGCCGATGCTGAAGCTGCTGCCGCCGTTGCGATGGGTAACCCATTGCGCCACCAGTTTGCCGTCGCTCAATGTCGTCTGCTTGTCCGGAGGGCCGAGTTCGGTCACGGCCTGGTCAAAGTTGTAGGTGCCGACGCGGCTGTTCCAATCAACCGGCTTGGTTGTTTTGCAGCCGACAACAAGAGCGGTGGCGAGGGCCAGAATCGTGAGAAACGAAAGTTTCTTAACCAGGTTCATTTTCATTGCCGCAATTTAACAGAATTCATCGAGTCTGCAACGGGGTCGCGGCCCTACCGGCAATTTGTCGCTAGCCAATCGAGATAGCGTTGGCTGCCCGCGCTCACCGGCAGGACGATGAATTCCGGCGTGTCGTAGGGATGTTTGGCGAGAACCAGTTTTTCCAGCTGGGCCAGTTTTGATTTTGTTGTTTTCAAAATCAACAGCACTTCCGCGCCCGACTCGATTTTTCCCCGCCACCAGTAAAGCGACTCGATTTTCCGGACAAGGTTTGCGCAAGCAATTAGCCGCGCCGACAACGCGGCATTGGCCAGCGCGCGCGCCGTTTTGAAATCCGGTGCCGTGACCAGAACGACGGCGAATTTTGCGGCGGGTTTCATTTGGCGGAATTACCTTTGCTGCCTAACGATCCAAAGCTGAACTACGGCCACGGGCGGCTGGCTCACGCCTGCAATCTGGACTTTCAAATCTCATGGCTCAATCCAAAACTCAAGGGGCAGTGGCCGTTGGCTCCAGCGCGGTGTTAGGCAGCATCGTCATCGTCTGAAAGCAAATAACCGGATCTGCTCCGGTGTGAAACCCTGCTCTCGCGCCCAAGCTGTCGAACACAGAAACAGCTTCTGTCGCCTCTGCCAAAATGGAACGCAAATGACATGAACCGTGACTAAAACGGCAGCAATGATAATGGCAACAAGACTCCGGTAGGTCAGCGCGAAAGCCAACGGTAAGGCAAATGTGGCCGCAACCCAAAGACCATAGCCACCGCCGCGCTCTGTAACCTTCGCTCTCTCGGCGTCGGTCATGTGCGCGCAAATCTCCCGCACTTCAGGCGACTGAAATGGCGACCACGTCTTCCAAGTTTTGCTCATGGTGCTCATGCTGCCTAACGAAAAAAGCTGAGCCACCGCCGACTCGCGACGTGAACCCCGTAAAGGCGCGTTGCCCCACGGGGCTTTGCGCTCGCGACAGCGGAACCCCGTAATCCGGGGCAGGCTTCAGCGCCAACGGCGGGTGACTCCGGCGACTGGTTAGGCATCATTGTTTGATTCTTTCCCACATCATCGGCTGACTTCTATCCTGTACTCGAAAAATCAACTCGCGGTCTGTCAGTCGAATAATCACGTTGGTAAAAACATAGGGCACTGGCTGGTTTGTGACACTGCTCTTTTTGAGGGTATCAATCCACAATCCATCTCTAATCTTAATCGTGCCCTCAAACCAATTGGTCTCTGGATGCACGCTATTGCTCACATCATACCCCGCATAATCACCGTTCGTGGCAATCGTGGTAAAGCTGGTGAGAATGTGCCAGTTCATAATCCAAGTGCCGACCATCCGCTGCTGAATCACCGCATCACTCGGCGGAGTATCGGCGGCGATAGATGATAAACCACCTAACAAACTGAACAGTCCGGCTAAAATAAATGCTCTCATAATTTTGCTCGCGCTATGATGTCTAACGATCCAAAGCTGAGCCACGCCGACTCGCGACGTGAACCCGCTAAAGGTGCGTTGCCCCGCGGGGCTTTACGCTCGCGACAGCGGAACCCCGCAGGACGGGGCAGGCTTCAGCGCCAACGGCGATTGGCTCCGGCGATTTGTCAGGCCACGGATGTCTCATCTCAAAATTATATCTTCGCTGGCTGCTCTGCTGCGAGCGAAATAAATCGCTCGTCGCAACCGTGACAAACCAAACCAGGGCCTTACTGTGTTCCGGAACCGGATTTCGGGGGCACGCTGGTGGCGAACACAAATTGCAGTCCGCGCGTATAACATTCGGCATTTTCACCGGCATGGCCCGCATTGCTTACCGGCGCGAAGGAAAAACTTAAATTCTTCAGATTTTTCCGGGCCAGTCGATTGGTGAAATCCGACCAAACCGAAGAATTTTCCAAAGCGCCACAAGTCATATAGGCGCGGGTATTTTGCTTGATGCCGTCTTGCGGGAATTTGTCCAAAATCGAATTCATTGCATAATTGTCCCAAGCGAGGGGCGGGCTTGAGCCGATATAGCCCTCAAACAAATCGGGCTGGGACAGCAACGTATAAAAAACAAAGAGCGAACTGGTGGAACAGCCGGTGACCGTTCGATGCTGATTGGCCCGATAGCGCGACTCAATGCGGGGAAACAGGGTGTGGCGCAGAAAATCCTGAAATTTTTCAGCATGACCATAATCGGGGCGGGATTTTGACGTCGGTGTCATATCTTGATCGCGCAGTGACATCAGATTTCCATTGGTGGTTTTCCAACTGATTCCCACCAACAACACCGGCGGCATGGCACCATCGTAATTTACCGCCCCGGCGACGGTATAGATGAGCGGAAACTGCCATTGGGCATCGATCACATAAATCACTGGATAGGTTTTGCCGGCGGCGGCCCAGGCGTAATCCGCGGGAAAAGCCACCACGATGTTGTAGGTGTTTCCCGTTTCCGGTGACGCCAGTTCAAAGGTTTCGGTGCCGGCCAATTGATAAGGCGGGCCGGCGGGTTGCGCGGCAGCCGGAACCCCGGCGGACGCTGAAGCGGGAGCCTCTGGCGTTTGCGTCTCTTTAACTGGCTGGCTGTAGCCGGATAGTTGCATGACCGTGAGGGCCAAACAGGTGACGGCTGTTTTCATAAAGTATAGTCTGCCTGACGAAGAAAGCCGAGCCACCGCCGACTCGCGACGGCTGTCTCCGGCGATTTCTCAGGCGGCGTGTTCAATGTCCATCCATTCTGTCGCGGATGATTGTCCGAAGTGCGTCCATGTCAACAGGCCGTGGCTTTGCCCTTGCCATCGCAAAAGCAACAGCCAGCGCTCCGGTCCCCAGCAAAACGCCCAAGCTGAGAAAAAACCACTTGCCGACGCCTGCATTTCCCTCGTGGGTCTGAGGGATAAAGTAACCATCCGGGAAGTAATAGCCGGGAATGGTGTCCCCCAGGTTTACACTGTTGAAAAAATCGTGCGTAACCGCAATGCTCACCTTTGGCTGCCGGTTGCTGCTGAAAACGACATGCGGCCAATCGCTTTTTCCACCGTGGTCCACATATTTCCTGACGACAGTGAGCGTCTCGGTCTGAATCTTGCCGGATCGAATGCTTTGCAGCCTGCCTTCAAACTGCTGCTGGGAATTGCCGGTGCGTATGAACGCCACAATGCCAAAAACAAAAAAGCCCAGTCCGAAAGCAACTAGCACGAAGGTTTGAATGAATGTATTAAGGCGCATGAAGGTATGGCCGCCTAACGCCCAGAACTCAGGCGCGCGGGGTTGATGATGTCCTCCGTGATAGCGGAACCGGACCGGCCATCCCACGTTGCCGGCGACTTGTTAGACCACATCTTCAATAAGCCTGAAATGCTCATAAAAGTATCCTGACTTCACTGAGAGCATGTACTTCTTGTAGCGAGGCATGTCGCGTATGTCGGGAGGAACAAGACCATCATGCAACTCATCATAGCGGACTGGCAGAAAACTCACAACCACTGGCTGCGGATCGGTGGTCTCGGTCATAACACAAACTCGCTCGCCAGCGGCAAGTCTGCCAGAACCGCTGAAGGTGATGGGCGCTGAGAAAAGATACTGAATCAGTGCGTCGCAGCCGTCAATGACCTCCCAAATCTGGCCTTTACGAGGGAAAGGTGCTGATTTGTTCATGTGCGAGGTAGCCTAATGCCCAGAGCTCGGGCACGCGGGGCTGATGATGTCCTCCGCGACAGCGGAACTCCGCAGGACGGGGCAGGCTTCAGCGCCATCCCGCGTTGGCCGCGATTTGTCAGGAGGCATCATTTTTCTTTTTGGCAAGTATCTGCTTCAACAGTTCGTTTGTCTCCTTCTGGGCAGCCAGCAACTCCTTCTCAAGCTGAATCCGTTCTCTGGCCACTGCCACATTCTCTTTGGCCATCTCCCGGCTCTGCTGAATAACCGACCCCATCGGCCCTTGTCCGTTCTGGAGGCGTCGCATAAAAGTTCGGAGCAGCAATAATGCACAAATCCCGATGGCGAGAAGAATCCCAATGGCAGCAACCTCGAGAATGATCGTTTGTGTCGAATTCATAGAATCGTTCGTGACGCCTAACTTTCCAAAGCTGAGTCACGGCGCGAAAAACGGCAAGCGTGAAGTTGCCCGGCAAGAGCGAAAACGGAAGTCACAACCCGGGCGTCTGGCCCCGGCAATTTATCAGGTCCCGTTTCACTCAGTGCGTTCGTTTGGCTGGTTTATGGGAGAACACAAAAACGAAAAACACGATCAGTCCCAGTAATGTCGCCGACGCTGAATATCGACTCAACGATAAACCGCCTTTGCTGATCGGCTTGTCCAGGAAGTCGCCGACCACTGCCCCCAGCGGTCGCGTCAGGATGAATGCAGCCCAAAACAGCACCGTGTGTGAAATCTTGGTCCAGTAATACGCCGCCGCAATGACCGCCAGCAGGGTGCCGAACACAACCGCACCGCCACCGTACCCAAGACCTGCGGAATCGGCCGTCCAATCACCGAGAGCCGTGCCGAGGGTTTGAGAAAACATGATGGTAATCCAGTAGAACAATTCCGATTTGGGTGAGCTGACGGTATCCACGGCAACCGAACCCAGCGTGCGATACCAGACGAACAGGGACGCCATCAGTAGAATGAACAAAATCGATGATCCGCCCGCATAACCAATGCCCAGGGAACGATCTGCGAAATCGGCGAGCGTGGTTCCAACCGTGGTCGTGGCGATGATGGTGATCCAATAGAGCAGTGGATGAAATTTCTCTGCGGAAATCTGGGCAATGACTGCCGCCATGAATATCACGGAAAAGATGCCGGTGCCCACGAGATAACCCAGATTCATTGACATGGTAACGGCGTCACCCCCCGTCTCGCCGAGTGTCGTCGCCAGAATTTTTATGATCCAAAAGATCAGCGTTACTTCCGGAACTTTACTGAGAATGTCTTCCTTTTCTGTGTTCATTAAATTCGGTCTGTGGAACTGAATCTATCTGGCAGTTCTGAACAATCCAAAGCCAAACTCTCATCTCTCAACCATCAACCCTCATAGGATGAGACCGTGTCACAGGTCGCGCCCGCAATCTGGACTTTCAAATTTCATAGCTCAACCGAAAACTGATGGGAAATATCCGCGCCAGACACAGGCTTGAAACCGGCCGTTGAAACATGGACAATTGAAACGCTGATTGAAGAAGCACCCAAGTAATCACGCGCAACCCGAAATGATGCAAGTCGAAGAACAGCCACGCAGCACGCCGACGATGCCCGAACCCGCCGCCACCGCTCCGGGAAAAGAAAAGGTCATCATCATCGGCGCCGGCATTGCCGGTCTCGCATGTGGCTGTTACCTGCAAATGAACGGCATCCAGACCGAGATCCTGGAGGCGAGCCTGCTGCCGGGCGGATTATGCACGGCCTGGCATCGCGGGCCGTATGTCTTCGACGGCTGCCTGCGCTGGTTGATTGGCACCCAGCCGCCGTCAGCCTTCCATCAAATCTGGCAGGAACTGGGCGCCATCGCCGGACGCAAGGTTCTTCCCAATGACGAAATACTCCGGGTGGAGGACGCCAACGGCAACACTCTCGTCGTGCCGTCAGACTTGGACAAACTCGCGCGCGAGTTCAAACGCATTGCGCCCGAGGACAGCGGCTTGATTGACAAGCTGGTGCGGGCGGCGCGCCGTTGCGCCCCGCTGGAACCGCCTCTCGAAAAACCGGTGGAATTGATGACGCACCGCGAAAAAATGAGGACGGGACTTCGTTATCTGCCGATGGTGCCCGTCATCTTGAGATGGAAGAACCTGCCCATCAACACCTATCTTGCACGCTACAAAAATGATTTTCTCCGCGAGGCGCTGAAGTCCATCGCCAGCAACGAGCACATGTCGGCCCTCGTGCTCGTGATGGTGCTGGCGTTCAGGACGCGCAGCAACTGCGGCTTTGTCGCCGGCGGTTCGTGGGATTTTGCGATGGCGATTGCGGACCGGTACACGCGTCTTGGCGGAACCGTGCGGTACAAAGCCCGGGTGGCTTCGGTCATCGTCGAAAACAATCGTGCCACCGGCGTGCGCTGCGACGATGGAACGGTCATTCCCGCCGCAACCGTCGTTTCCTGCGCGGACGGGCACACGACGATTTTCAAAATGCTGGACGGCCGGTTTGTGGACAGGAAGATCCGTTACCTGTACGAGAATTGCCTGCCGTTCCCGGCCATCATCCAGGTTTCGCTGGGAATCAAGAAAATCTTTCCGGATGCGCCGCACACGCTGAATCTGCCTTTGCGACAGCCGCTGTCTGTGGACGATCAAAGGCAACACAACCGCTTGGAAGTGGAGACGTTTGGTTCCGATTCGGCGCTCTGCCCGGAAGGGACAACCGTGATGACGGTCAGGTTGCCGACGAGCTACGAGTTCTGGACCGGCTTGAAGAAGAACGATGCGCAGCGTTACCGGGCCGAGAAAAAACGTGTAGTTCAGGAAATCATCGCCATCCTCGACAAACGTTTCCCGGGTCTGGCCCAAAACCTGGATCGTTCCGACATCGCGACGCCGGCCACGTTTGTGCGTTACACCGGCAACTGGCAGGGCAGTTACGAAGGCTGGCTGCCAACGCCGCGCATTTTGGGCCGGCGCATTCCCTACACGTTGCCGGGGTTGAAAGAGTTCTACATGGCCGGCCATTGGGTGGTGGCGGGTGGCGGCCTGCCGTCGGCCGCGCTTTCGGGCCGGTACGTTGCGCAGATGATTTGCGCTGGCAAAAGGAAAACGTTTGTGGCTGCTCAACCATGAACGGTTGTGTTGGATAAATGGATTGACGGGGTGATGGATGAAAGAGAGTTGCAATCCATTTTGTTAATACGCCGCCGGACGACCATGGCTGTCGGTGTAAAAAGTGAATTGAAAGAGGTCGAAACTTTTGTCCTGATCGCGAATGCTTCCCGAAATCTGATACGCAGTTTGCGGTTCCAGAATCAGGGCGGGCGGAAGCGCATAGACTCTTTCGTAGAAGCATTTGTCCGGAAAGGAAATCAGTTGGTTGAAAGCAAGGTGCTGTTTGGAAGCGTCCATCGGGTTGGGCTCGTCGTGCTGGTTTTGTCCGTTTGAGAAATGCCGGACTTTCTCAATCGTCGCCTCGACCGGGGCATTGATGTCCAGGCGGGCAAATTGCGGCGACCAAATCCGGAGAAAAACGTCATTGCCGGGCAGCAACGTATAATCCCGGTCGAATGGCACCCGCGCAATCCTTGTCAGGGATTGTTCCGATTCGGTGACCCATTCCGCGCCATTTTCCTCCGTGCGGAAATTGCGCAATCCCGCAAAATCATCGAACAGCCCGGCCACCCGGTCACTTGAAGTGTCTCGGGTGGGGGTAAAATTGCTCAACACAATTCCGTCGGAATTAAGATCATCCAGTCCTCCATGGGTGCTGCCAAAGGTCACCAGCCGGCTGCCTTTTTTGACCAGCCATCCGGAGTTGACATATTGGTTGTCCAGGCTGATGAGAATGGTCGCGGGATTGAGGGTGACACGAGTGAGACCACGGACAATCCGCTCGAGCGCGAGCGGGTAGCGATTGGTCATGGTCGCAGCCATCCATGCATCCGCCGTGGCAAAACCGTCGGCATCGAGCTGGTTCGTCCGGGCGAGCGCCTCGACCACCGGGTTGTAATTGAGCGGATCGCCTTTCGCGGTTGAATATCGGAAGGCATTCTTCCCGGGATTCCAGTCAATGAAGGCCTGTTCACTCCGGGAATTCATGACGATGAAACGATTCGTCCGCTCCCAAAGCGGGGCGGCCAGCACGTCCACGCCTTTCAGATGTGCGAGAAGCTCGACGAGCCGTCCGGTTTCGGCGGGTGAATTGTGGATTTCCACCCAGCTCTCTATCCCGGCCGTCGGGAGCACAACGTCCTTTGGATTCGTGATGGATTTCGCAATCCGGTAGCCGGCCCTTTCCAGAAAGGCCCGGACCTCGACGCGCGTGCCGGGGCCGGCGTGATTGTGCCCGTGATCCGAGAGAATCACAATTTGAAGATCCCGTCCCACCCGCGCCTTGTAACGGGCACGCAAGTCCTGGAGCTGCTCATCAAGCTGGCACAGCATGGCGGAAGTGTCGCGATCCATGTGCTCGGCATCATCCGATGAACGGACATAGACGTAATAATTGGCATCTTCGCTGCTGGTCTTGAGAAAGCCCCGGATCAGTTCATGCATCTCGTAGTCGAACGTGTGAACCGGATAGAGGTAACCCATCGAACGAAGGAAATTATTGTTCAACTCCCAGTTCATCTGCCTTTCATGCTCCATGGACGTGGTGATGCCGTTGATGGAAATTTGAGAATTCGCGGCCGCGCTGAAATAAGTGCGTTGATAACCCGGCAGCGGGCGATCGCCGAAAATGTCAGTCCACGCGACGTCGCTCGTGGACGGAAACGTCGAGATCAGGCGGCTGACCGGAAAGTATCCTTCACTGGAACTGAAGGCCTGGCGTTGGAACCGCTTTCCCCAAATGTTTGTGCTACTGAAACCTTCCTGCAGTGCCTTCATGTCGCGGTACGGAATTCCGTCCAGGCCCACGACCAGACGTTCGGGGAGCGCCAAGCTCGTCAGGGTGAAAGCCTGTAGAGTCAACAAAGCAAGCAGGATGGACCGGCTTGCATTTCCACATCGACGAATTGATCCGACACAGCTCGGGCCAAAAAACATGCCGCTAACTTTTAGCTGATATAGCCGGACGTGTCTAAAACGAAATGATTTCATTTGCTCGTTCGTAAAAATGGAAAGCGCTTGAACAATCCGACTGATGCCATTTAGACTCACCGGTGACGGTGAACGCATTCGACTTGAGCACGCACAGATTCAGCGAGCCATGAAACCAAGAGACATATTCAAGGACATCTTCGGCCTGGCAGTCCGGCTCTTGGGACTTGTTTTTCTCTATTTCGGTTTGAACGCCGTGCCACAGGTGCTGGACTTTGGTGGAATTGAGACCGCCGACAAAGGCGACATCCTAAACGCGATATTGCCCATAGTATTTGACCTGTTCATTGCCTGGTGGCTGATTGGCGGCGGATTGTTGATACGCCGGGCTTACCCGGAGACGCCGAGATTTTCTTCGCATTTCCACGCTCCTGAAGAAGGGACGGCATCGGCGGCGAAGCCCGGCCAATCCCAAGGAACGACGGACATGGATGCCGCCAATAAAAAACTCGCGTCGCTGGTGGAAAAGCAGAAAGATGTCCGTACAGCCTGACACCGCCTGGAGACATCTGCACAATTTCAAACCAGACCACCGCACAGTTGCTTCCCGGCTTGCGCCGAATCCGGCCTTGTCGTAGGATACGCCTCTCAGAATCAATGGCGTTATTTTGTAATGGATAATACAGCCGCGCTCAAACAGGACATCAAAAGACTGATGGTGGAGAATCTCATGCTCCAAATCGGTCCGGAAGAAATCGGCGACGACCAGCCATTGTTTGGCCCCGGCAGTCTGGGTTTGGATTCGGTGGATGCCCTTCAATTGGTTGTGGCCATTGACAAGACTTACGGACTCAAGATTCCCGATCCCGAGACCGCGCGTCAGATTCTCCAGAATGTAACCACCATGGCGGCAGCAGTCGCCAAACATCAGAACTCGCTGACGGGCAAGCCGTAAGCCCGCTGTGGCGTACTGTTTTCGAGCGTTTTGAGACTCCCGGGCTGTGCTTCAAAACAATTAAGATTTGATCTTGCTTTGCCGCCTGCCGGTTTGTATTTGCCAGCGGACTTTTATGAATCCGGTCGCCATCGAGGGCCATCTCACGCTGGTTTTGATCCAGTGGATGATTATCATCGCCGCCGCCTATTTTTTTGGCCGGCTCGGCAAACGCTTTTTGCACCAGCCGCTGGCCGTTGGCGAAATCGCGGCGGGAATCTTGCTCGGCCCGTCGGCACTCGGCGCCATCTGGCCGTCCATCGCCAATTTTCTGGGCGATGCCATTACCAAGCTTTTCAATCTGTCTCCGGGTTTTACCGTGCCGTCGGAGTTGTTTCCCCAGGAAACGCAGACATCGCTGCAATTGCTCGGCAAGCTCGGCCTGATTTTTTTGTTGTTCCAGGTCGGGATGGAATTTGATTACAGCCATTTGCGCTCCAAATCGAAAACTGTCACGGCGGTATCAATTTGCGGCATGGTCGGGCCGTTTCTTTGCGGACTCGCCATCGGGCCGTGGCTGCACCGGGAATTCGCGCCGGACACGCCGCGCTTTGGCTTTCAACTTTTTCTCTGTGTCGCGCTCTCGATTTCCGCGCTGCCCATCATGGGACGGATTCTTTTGGAAATGAACCTCGAACGCACCGCCATCGGTGCGGTGGCCGTCAGCACGGCGGCGATTGACGACGTGGCAGGCTGGGTGCTGCTCGGCGTAGCCACCGCGCTCGTGATGACGGATTTCAACGTCTGGCATCTCCTTTTGCAGATCGTGCTGATCGCGGGATTTTATCTGCTGCTGCAAAAAATCATTGGCCCCGCACTGCGGAACTTTTGGCGCAAACACGTTCACGATGCGCATGAAAAGGGAATGCCGAACTCGTTTCTCGCGCTGCTGCTGGTCGCGCTGTTCGCCAGTTGTCTCGTCACGCATTATCTTGGAATCTTCGTCATCTTCGGCGCGTTTTTGTTCGGGACGTGCCTGCATCAGGAACCGGGAATCGTGAAGGCGTGGCGCGACCGATTTTCCGGCGTGGTCCTGGTGGCGTTTGTACCGATATTTTTCACCAACACCGGCTTGAACACAAAAATCGGTTCGCTGCAAACGCCGGAGGCTTGGATTGCGTGCGGTGTGGTTCTGGCCGCCGCGGTGCTTGGAAAACTGGGCGGTTGTTATCTGGGTGCGCGGCTGACCGGCCAGCCGCCGCGTGAAGCGGGTTGCATCGCGTCGTTGATGAACACCCGCGCGCTCATGGCGCTCATCGCCATCAACGTCGGCCTCGAACTCAAGCTGCTCACGCCCGCGCTGTTCACGATGCTCGTCATCATGGCGCTGGCGACGACGGCGATGTGCGGGCCGCTGCTGCGCTGGTGGCTGCCGGAGGATTTGAAGGCGCTGCTTCCGCGGTAATTGTCCATTTCGCAGGTCGGAATTTCAACCCATTGGTGAGCCGCGAAACGGTGAGATGTTTACTTGCGCGTATCGGCTTTGAGGTCACGAAAGGGCTGGTGCTTCTGATACAATGCCAGCAATTCTTGGTTTTCCTGAAGTAAATTGGTTTCCCCATTTTTCTTCGCCAGAGCGCAGGCTTGTTGCGCCGTTAGGATCGCCTCGTCAAAGCGCCCTGCCTCCGCGTAAGCCGCTGCCAATGTTCCAACCATTACAGTTTCCTTGTACTGCGTCCGTTGGCAGGCATCTTCAGCAAGTTCTACGGCAAGCGCTCCATCTCGATTGGTTGCTTCAGGACTGGTGGCGAGCGACCAAGCCACTTCATTATATTCGGCAGGAGGCGGCGCAATCAATTTTTCACTAATTAAAAGGCTTCCGAAAACGATGGCCAGCAAGGCGCAAAGCATCAAATAATATCTCCCCGCCACAATCCATGCCTGAGAACCTCCATTTGAACTTTCGCTCTCGACTTTGGTGCCATCTCGAAAGTTTGCTTTTTGAATAATTCGCTTTCCCAGGGCAATACCGGGGCGTTCGAAAAATCTATACCACAAAAATGCCAACAGTATCGTTGGCAGCCACGTTGCGAGAACAAGCAAAAACCCCACCGGGACCGAACGGAATTTCGCTGGGACAACCCAATCGATGAAATACGAATAATTTTGGAGAAGTTGCCAGTGTAACAAGTAAATGCTGTAACTCCACAAACCGATTTTTTTAAGAACAACCAATAAAAATGGTGGAACTTTGATTTCAGGTCTGGCGCCGCTTAAAAGCTTGCTGACAACTACTGCTGTCGTCAGAGCGAACAATAAGAAATGGAAGTGAGTTAGTGGTTTTACAAAATAGCTGACGATTGCCAAAGCGAGCCACCAAACCGGCGAAATTTTGGCAAAAGGAAGAGTTTGATTTTTTAAAAATGCATCAGCGATAAAAGCGCCCAAAGACCAACTGAACCAGTAACCCAATGGCGACGAGGCAAACAACCATGAAATATGTCCCGCAGGAGTGTTTGTGTCATCTATAGTTGGTACCACACCATCCGTGCCACGTATCAAACCGTCCGTGCCGCGTATTAACAATTCAACTACGCCAAGAAGGAACATGCTTCGCCGCCATCCCAGTTTTGCAACCAGAACCAGTAACGCTGGATACAGCAAATATAATTGTGCTTCAATGGCCAGGCTCCAAAATGGGCCGTTCAGTCCGCTTAACGTCTGGGGACCAAGATTATGGATGAGAAATAAATGAGTCAGTATTTGCTTCCAATTCTCCGGCCTGTGGAAGTTAAACCCAATATGTGCCGAATAAAGCAGCAGTGAGGTAAAAACCAGCGCCGCAAGATATGCCGGGTAAATGCGAAAAATGCGTCTGATGAAAAAGCTGCCCCATCTTTGTCCCTGCTGGTGGAAACTCATATGAATGCAGAACCCGCTGACAACAAAAAAAATCGGAACACCCACGTTGCCAACGCTGAACGGAAGAAAGTAAAGGAACGAATCGCCAGAGGTATGAAAGTCCCGAAACCAACCTTTCCATGGCAGCCTGTCATATCCAAACAACGTGCTGAGGGCGTGGAAAAACAGCACCGATATAATGGCAATTCCCCGCAGATGATCTATAAATTCAACATGTTTGACGGACCTGTTCATTTATCCATTATCCATTTGTCCTGGGTGTCGAGAAGAGTCGATGAATTCGACCGTGGAGCGGCTACGGTCGTTTTTTGCGGCAACCTTTGCCATGCGTGGAGGCTAGAGAATGTTTGGAAGCGTGTCAAAAGGCCGTTTGCGTTAATTCGATGGCGCAAACTGTTGATATTATCGGCGTTTTAAACTTTGGCGACCCTACCGGGAATCGAACCCGGGCTACCACCGTGAAAGGGTGGTGTCCTAACCGCTAGACCATAGGGTCGTCGAAAGGCGCAGCAATATAATCACCATCGCCGCCCTGTCACGACAATTTAACTGTCGCGGCGCCCTGTCAGCTTTGCTGATCTGATGCGATAAACCATGCCGATGGTCACGGGCCGCCGCAGTAACGTCAAATTCCCGTTTGCCTCGCTGTGTTTTTTGCCATAGGCTCCATTGAATTACGCATGAAAGTTTTCATTGACGGCAAATACTACGACGAGCGTGACGCGAAGATTTCTGTCTTCGACCACGGCTTGCTTTACGGCGACGGTGTTTTCGAGGGCATCCGCGCCTACAACCGCCGCGTGTTCAAGCTCAAGGAGCACATCGACCGGTTGTTTTGTTCCGCGAAAGCCATCCTTCTCGAAATCCCGATGTCGCACGCGGAAATCATGGATGCGGTCGTCGTGACCTGCCGGGAAAACAAGCTCCGCAACGGTTATGTCCGGCTCGTGGTGACGCGCGGCGCGGGAACGCTGGGTTTGAACCCGCGAAACTGCAAGCGCCCGTCGGTCATCATCATCGCCGACAAAATCCAGCTTTATCCGCAGGAGTTGTACCGGCGGGGCATGGACATAGTCACCGTGCCGACGATGCGCAATTTGCACAGCGCGTTGAATCCGGCCATCAAGTCGCTGAATTATCTCAACAACATCCTCGCGAAGATCGAGGCAAACAACGCCCACGTCGAGGAAGCCGTCATGTTGAACGCGGAGGGTTTCGTGGCCGAATGCACCGGCGACAATCTGTTCATCGTGAAAAACGGCGAACTGTCCACGCCGCCGCTGTCGGCGGGCGCGCTTTATGGCATCACGCGGCAGACGGTGATCGAGCTGGCCGTGGAAGCCGGCTTGAAGGTGTCCGAGCCGAACCTGACGCGCTACGATTTGTTCAACGCGGACGAATGTTTTCTGACCGGCACGGGCGCGGAAATCGTGCCGGTGGTGAAGATTGACGGCCGCGTCATCGGCACGGGCAAGCCGGGGCCAATCACGCGCAAGCTGGAGACAGCCTACCACGCCTTGACGAAAGCCTCCGGCGAGCCGATATACAAATGACGTGAAACCGTTGCAACGTGAATAGTGCTGATGTTTGTCCGATGAAACGATTCGACGATTCACGATTCACGATTTAACAATTTATGCTCTGCACCATTTGCAAAGAAAAGCCGGCGACGGTGCACCTGACCCAGATTGTGGGCGACAAGATGCAGAAGATGGATTTGTGCGAGGATTGCGCCAAAGCCAAGGGCATCAATGACCCGACCGGTTTTGGCTTGGCGGACCTGGATTTGGTGCTCGGGCTGGGCGCGTCGCAGCAAATCGAACAATCGGCGGGCGGCGTGGAGTTGAAATGTCCGCGCTGTGGTTTCACCCAGGCGGATTTCAAAAAATCAGGCCGGCTCGGGTGTCCGGAGTGTTACCAAACTTTTGCGGAAGGCCTGGCCGGTCTGCTCAAGACGATGCACAAGGGCACGCGGCACGCCGGCAAGGCGCCGGAAGCGTTGCGCCAGTCGCGCGATTTGTCCGACCGCATGAAAACGTTGCAAATCAAACTGGCCAAGGCCATCAAGGACGAAAATTTCGAACAGGCGGCGGCCTTGCGCGATGAAATCAAGAACTTGAGCGGTCCGACTGCAACCGCAAAACCGGCGAAATGAGAAAGATTTGCGATTTAGCATCGGCGATTGACGATTGCCTTGGTGCGATCGAAACCGGTCAAAAAAAACGTAAATCGTAAATCGGCAATCGTAAATATGCAGGACATTCACGCGTTTCTTTCCCCGCCCGCCGAGATGGCGCGCCGCCACGGCCCGCACGATCGCATCGTCATGTCCAGCCGCGTCCGGCTGGCTCGCAATTTGAGGGACGCCGTATTTCCCGGCTGGGCGAAAAAGCCGGAGCGCGTGCGTGTGCTGGAATTGATTCGTCCGGCAATCGAAAGTCTGCCGGAAATGAAGGACGCCTTTTCGGAGGCGATGGACAACCTGGGCGCACTCGACAAACAGATTCTGGTCGAGAGGCATCTCATCAGCCGCGAGCACGCCGCCAAAAGCGCGGGGAGCGGACTGGTCTTCAGCCGTGACGAAACGTTCTGCGTGATGATTAACGAGGAGGACCATCTGCGGATGCAGTCGTTGCGTCCCGGCCTGCAACTGCGCCAGGTGTGGAACGCGATTGACCATCTGGATTCCGAGCTGGAAAAAAAACTCGATTACGCCTTCGACAACGATTTGGGTTATTTGACCGCTTGCCCGACGAATCTCGGCACCGCCATCCGCGTCAGCGCGATGCTGCATCTGCCCGGACTCGTTTTGACCGAGCAAATCAATCCCATCATCCAGTCGGTCAACAAACTTGGCCTCGCCGTGCGCGGGCTTTACGGCGAAGGCACCGAGGCGCTCGGAAATGTTTTCCAGGTGTCGAACCAGATGACGCTCGGGGAAAACGAGGCGGCGATTGTCGAACGCCTCGAAAAGGTTTTGTCCCAAATCATCGAGCACGAGGAAAACGCGCGCCAGACGCTTTTGGAGAAGAAACCGAAGATGGTTTACAACCACATCGGCCGCGCCTACGGCATCCTGGCAAACGCGCACAGCATTTCGTCGAAGGAAACGATGAACCTGCTGTCGCTCCTGCGGCTGGGGGTGGACATGGAATTGTTCCCGGGCGCGGAGCGCTCATTTGTGGATGAATTGTTCCTGACGACCCAGCCGGCTCATTTGCAGCGGCAGATTTCGGACAAGTTGTCCGCCGAGGAACGCGACCTCATCCGCGCGGACATGCTGCGGGAGCGCTTGAAAAACGTGAACCGGCCGGTTGCCAGACGGGGCGGCGAAGGTTCGCGACCGGACAAAACCTCCGCCGTATAGCTACAGGCTTCATTTTACGATTGTTGTGCGGTCATTCTGATTTTCCGGCATCCATTCTGCTTTCTTGTCCGAACAGTACTGGACAATTTGGGCAAAGCATAGCACTTTACGAGCAGCATTATGAGCGACGAAAGCATGAGCAATTTCACGCCGCGCGCGCAGCAGGTGCTTGCACTGGCGCGCAAGGAGGCCGACCGCTTTAATCACAACGTGATCGGCACCGAACACCTTTTGCTCGGCCTCATCAAGCTGGGGCAGGGCGTTGCCGTCAACGTGCTCCAAAAAATGGGGCTGGATCTGGAGACCGTCAGGCTGGCCGTCGAGAAGGCCGTCGGCACCGGTCCAGACCAGAAGATGATCGGCAACATTCCCTACACACCGCGCGTGAAGAAGGTTCTCGACCTGGCGAAGCGCGAGGCCAAGAATTTGAACCACACTTACATCGGCACCGAACACATCCTGCTCGGGCTGCTGCGCGAGGGCGATGGTGTGGCGGCGCGCATCCTGCGGGAACTCGACGTGGACATCGAGCAGACGCGGCAGGAGGTTTTGCGGGAACTGGATCCGAATTTCACGGCCCAGGAGGAGCAGGGCGAGCCTGCCGAGAAGATCGCCGAAAAAAAGGGCGAGATCAAAACACCCGCGCTCAAGGCTTTTGGCCGCAATCTCACTGAGCTGGCGCGCAAGGGCGAATTGGACCCGGTCATCGGCCGCAAAAATGAGATTGAACGGGTGATTCAGATTTTGTGCCGCCGCACGAAGAACAATCCCGTGCTGCTCGGCGAAGCGGGTGTTGGCAAGACCGCCATCGTCGAGGGTCTGGCGCAGGAAATCGCCAAGGGCAACGTTCCTGAATTGCTCCGCGAAAAGCGCGTGATCACGCTCGATTTGGCGCTCATGGTTGCCGGCACGAAATATCGCGGCCAGTTTGAGGAGCGCATCAAGGCCGTGATGGACGAAATCCGCCGCGCCAAAAACATCATCCTTTTCATTGATGAACTGCACACGATTGTCGGCGCCGGTTCAGCCGAAGGCACGATGGACGCTTCAAACATCATCAAGCCCGCGCTCAGCCGCGGCGAGATGCAATGCGTCGGCGCCACCACGCTCAACGAGTATCGCAAATACATCGAGAAGGACGCCGCGCTCGAACGCCGGTTCCAATCCGTCAAGGTGGAGGCGCCCTCGACTGACGAGGCCATACAGATTCTGAAGGGGCTCAGCCATAAATACGAGGAGCACCACAAAGCGGAGTTCACGGACAAGGCCATCGAGGCCGCCGTCAAGCTTTCCGACCGTTACATCACCGACCGGTTTTTGCCGGACAAGGCAATTGACGTGATGGACGAGGCCGGTTCGCGCGCCCGCATTGGCACGATGACGCGGCCGCCCGAGGTCAAGGCGATGGAAGCCGAGATCGAGGAAATCAAGGGCAAGAAGGAGAAGGCCATCAAAAACCAGGATTTTGAAGGTGCGGCCAGGATGCGCGACCAGGAAAAGCAGGCAAAGGAAAAGCTTGAAGCGCTGTTGCGCGACTGGCGCGCCAAGGGCGAGGAAAAACGCATCGTCGTGGACGAGGAGGATATTTTACATGTTGTTTCCAAATGGACGGGCATCCCGCTTCAACGGATGGAGCAGGGGGAGATGCAGCGGCTGCTGTCGGTCGAAGGCGAGATGGAAAAGGTCGTCATAGGCCAACACGAGGCTGTGACGGCCATTTGCAAGGCGCTGCGCCGGTCGCGTGCGGATTTGAAGGACCCGCGCCGGCCCATCGGCACTTTCCTGCTGCTGGGCCCGACGGGCGTGGGCAAGACGCTTCTGGCCAAAACGCTGGCCGAACAGATGTTTGGAGATTCGAAATCGCTCATTCACCTCGACATGAGCGAATACATGGAAAAGTTCAATGTCTCGCGGCTGATTGGCTCGCCGCCCGGCTACGTTGGTTATGAGGAAGGCGGGCAACTCACCGAAAAGGTGCGTCGCAATCCGTATTCCGTGGTGCTGTTCGACGAAGTCGAGAAGGCGCATCCGGACGTGTGGAACATGCTCCTGCAAATTCTCGAGGAGGGCAAGTTGACCGACAACGTGGGTCGCGTGGTGAATTTCCGGAACACCATCATTTTAATGACATCGAACGTCGGGTCGGACCTCATCAAGCGCCAGTCCACGCTCGGTTTCTCGCCCATCAGCGACGAAGCCACCTACGAAAAAATGCGCGAACGGATTCTGGAGGACGCCAAACGGACGTTCCGGCCCGAATTTCTGAACCGTCTCGACGACATGATCGTGTTCCGCTCGTTTACGAAGCCCGACCTCATCCAGATTCTGGATTTGGAGGTCAACAAGGTTTTGGAACGGTTGCGGCGCAAAAATCTCAGGCTCGAACTGGACGCAAAGGCGAAGGATTTTCTCGTGGAAAAGGGTTACGACCCGCAATACGGAGCGCGTCCGATGCGCCGGTCCGTGGAGCGCTTTCTGGAAGACCCGCTCGCCGAGGAAATACTCAAGGGCAACCTGCACGAAGGCGAGCCGATACAGGTCACTGCCGAGAACGACAAGCTGGTTTTCAACCAGACGGCCGCCGCAGCCGGCGCTTTGTCAAGTTGAGGCTGATGAACATTCTCAAACCGCGTTCGTTGGAGCGCGGTTTTTTGTTTTTGGAACTTCAGCTTTCCTTGTTAGGAAATAATTCTTAAGCTTTGCCAATGAAAGGAATCATTCTCGCCGGGGGCGCCGGTTCGCGGCTGTATCCGCTCACGCTCGTAGCGAGCAAACAGCTCCAGCCGGTTTATGACAAGCCGATGGTGTACTACCCGCTCACGACGCTGATCGAGGGAGGCATCAGCGAGCTTTGCCTCATTTCCACGCCGCAGGACTTGCCGCGATTCCGCCAGTTGCTCGGCGACGGCAGCCGGTTTGGCCTCTCCATTGAATATCGCGAGCAACCCCGGCCCGAAGGCATCGCGCAGGCCTTTCTCATTGCGGAATCGTTCATCGCCGGGGACGCCGTCACGTTGATTCTCGGCGACAACATTTTTTATGGCGGCGATTCATTTCACCGTGCATTTGCGGAGTTCAAATCCGGTGCGACCATCTTTGGTTATCACGTCAACGACCCGGAACGCTACGGCGTGGTGGAATTCAACGCGGACTGCAAGGCGGTTTCCATCGAGGAGAAACCGAAGTCGCCGAAAAGCAATTACGCCGTGCCGGGACTTTACATTTACGACAACGAAGTCGTGCCCATTACGAAAAAACTGAAGCCGTCGGCGCGCGGTGAACTGGAAATCACCGCGGTGAACGTGGAATACCTGCGGCGCGGCGCGTTGCGGGTGCAACGGCTGGCGCGTGGGTTTGCGTGGCTGGACGCCGGCACCAGCAGCAGTTTGCACGAGGCTTCGGCGTACGTGCAGACGATTGAAAGACGCGCCGGCGTCAAGATCGGCTGCCCGGAGGAGGCGGCTTATCGCCGTGAATTTTTGAAACTCGACCAGCTGGAAAAGCTCATAGACAAGATGCCGAAGTGCGAATACCGCGATTACCTTACTGAACTCGTGGCGGAGGCAAAACGGCTCAAAACCCAGAAATGATCCTTCTCCTTGGCGCATCGGGTTACATCGGCGAGGCGTTCGCACGCGAACTCCAGCGCCGCAAACTGCCTTTCACGCCCCTTTCGCGCAGGGAAGCGGACTACACCCGCTTCGACGCGCTGTGGAATTTTCTCAAAACAAAGAAGCCGGAGTTTGTGATCAATGCCGCCGGTTACACGGGCAAACCGAATGTGGACGCCTGTGAGACTGCCCGGGCCGACACGCTGGCCGGAAACACCTTGTTGCCGCAAACCATCGCCCATGCCTGCGCGGCCGCCGGCATTCCGTGGGGACACGTTTCGAGCGGCTGCATTTTCAGCGGAGCGAAAGTGGCGTTAAACGGGCAAACGCGCGCCGAAAAGGACATGACGAGGCCGGAACTGCGCGCGTTGGTGGAGCAGTCTCCGCAAAGCATCCACGGCTTCACGGAGACCGACAAGCCGAATTTTTCATTTCGTGATCCGCCGTGCAGTTTTTACAGCGGCACCAAGGCGCTGGGCGAAGAAGCCATGGCCAACACCGGCCAAAGCTACGTCTGGCGGTTGCGGATTCCGTTCGATGAACATGACAGCACGCGCAACTATCTCAGCAAAATCCAGCGTTACCCGAAGGTTTATGACAACGTGAACTCCATTTCGCACCGCTCGGATTTTGTGAAGGCGTGTCTTGATTTGCGGGAGCGCCGCGCGCCGTTCGGAACCTACAACGTGACCAATCCAAATTTCATCACGACGCGGCGGGTCGTCGGGTTGATTCAAAAAATCCTCAAGCCGGCGAGGCAATTCCAATTTTGGGCGAGTGACGAGGAATTTTATCATTCGGGCGCCAAAACGCCGCGCTCGAATTGTGTGATGGATGTCTCCAAACTGCTGTCCACCGGCGTGAAAATTCGCCCGGTTGAGGAAGCCATCGAGGATTCATTGCGAAACTGGAAACCGGAATAACACTCAACTTTGAAACTTCAACCATGAACTTGTTGATTACCGGCGGTGCGGGTTTCATCGGCTCAAACGTGATTCATCACGTCATTGACCGGCCGGAAGTGTCGAGGCTGGTGAATCTCGATTGCCTCACCTATGCGGGGCACCCGGAAAACCTGGAAAAAGTTTCCCGGCATCCGAAATATGCCTTTGAGAAGGTGGACCTCCGCGAAAAGTGCGACGTCCTTCGCGTCGTCGAGAAACACGCCGTCACGCACGTCATGCACCTCGCTGCGGAATCGCACGTGGACCGGTCCATCACCGGCCCGGGCGATTTCATTCAGACAAACGTCGTCGGCACATTCAATTTGCTCGAAGCTTGCCGTGCCTGCTGGTTGGGTCCGGAGTCAAAAATCAAAAGCGCAAGGCCGGAGGTTCGTTTTCATCACGTTTCCACGGACGAAGTTTACGGTTCGCTTGGCCCGACCGGATATTTCACGGAAAAGACGCCTTATGCGCCGAACTCGCCGTATTCCTCCAGCAAGGCCGCCAGCGACATGCTCGTGCGCGCCTATCATCACACTTACGGTTTGCCGTCCGTCATCACGAATTGCTCGAACAACTACGGTCCGTATCAATTCCCCGAGAAGCTCATCCCGGTCATTGTCCAAAGCCTTCTCGCGCGAAAGCCGGTTCCGGTTTACGGCGACGGCATGAACGTGCGCGACTGGCTGTACGTGCGCGATCATGCGGAGGCGTTGTGGCTGGCGCTCACGCGCGGGCGCAACGGCGAGACTTACAACGTCGGCGGCCACAACGAATGGGCCAACCTGCGCATTGTCGAATTGATTTGCGACACCGTTGACGAGTTCGCACCGGAACTCGGCGGCAATTCGCGCAAGCTCATCTCGTTTGTGAAGGATCGCCCCGGCCACGACCGCCGTTACGCCATTGACGCCACCAAAATCAAGGACGAACTTGGCTGGATGCCCGCGCACAAATTTGAAGACGGCATTCGAGAAACCATCCGCTGGTATCTCGACAATCAGGCGTGGGTGAGGGCCGTGACGAAGTGATTTACGATTTGCGATTTACGCGTCATGTGAAAATTGTAAAGGAGTCGTAAATCGTATATTGTAAATCGTAAATGAAAACATTGGCGGCGATTTTCTTTCTGTGCCTCGCGCTTGTTTCCGGCGCGGGTGCGCAGACCAATTCGCTCGTTTGGCACAAGGCCGCCGACCGCGTGGATGCCGACATCCATGGCGAACCCCTCTGGCCGCTGCTGGAGAGCATCTCGAAAGAAACCGGCTGGCGCATTTATGTCGAGCCGGGCACGGCGCGCAACACATCCGCGAAATTCAAGGACCTGCCGTCCAGTGACGCGCTGCGGATGTTGCTCGGTGATTTGAATTTTGCCCTCGTGCCGGGGACAAACGCCTCTTCGCAACTTTATGTCTTTCGCACCGTGATGCAAAACGCCACACGACTGGTGCGCGCCGGCAAGGTAGTGGCAAAGCACGTCCCGAATCAACTGCTGGTGAGACTCAAACCGGGTGCCAACATTGATGACTTGGCCAGGCTGCTCGGCGCAAAAGTGGCAGGCCGGATGGACAAGCTGGGCATCTACCTTTTGCAATTCGGTGACGCGGCTGCAACGGATGCCGCGCTCGCCCAACTTCAAAACAACAGCGACGTGGCCCAGGTGGATTACAATTATTACTTCGATCCGCCGCCATCCGCGCAGCCGGTTGCGAATGCGCCGGTGCCGCCGCTTTCACTGCAACTCAAGCCGCCGGGCGATTCCGGGCGCATCATCGTGGGTCTGCTCGATACCGCGGTGCAGCCGCTTGACGGGTCGTTGAACGATTTTCTGCTCAAACAACTTTCCGTGGCGGGCAACGCGCCGGCAAACAGCGGCGACATCACGCATGGCACGGCGATGGCCTACACGATTTTGTCGGCCATCGCGGCGGCGCAAAATGGCGGCAGCTCGGTCCAAATCCAGCCGGTGGATGTTTACGGTCCGAACCCGACTACAACGAGCTGGGACGTGGCCAACGGAATCGTGCAGGCGGTGAACAGTGGCGCCAATCCCATCAACATGAGCCTGGGCAGCTCGGGTGACAGTTCGATTTTGGACAGCGTGATTTTATCGGCGGAAAAAGACGGCGTTGTGTTCTTTGCGGCGGCGGGCAATCAACCGGTGTCTACGCCGACTTATCCGGCGGCGACGCCGGGGGTGATTGCAGTGACGGCATTGCAGAACGGGCAGATCGCGCCGTATGCAGATTTTGGAAGCTTCGTCTCCCTGGCGTTGCCCGGCAACAACC
Organism: uncultured Verrucomicrobiae bacterium; assembly: GCA_963764175.1. Classification (GTDB taxonomy): domain Bacteria; phylum Verrucomicrobiota; class Verrucomicrobiia; order Limisphaerales; family UBA11358; genus UBA11358. The sequence goes on from CAVXRE010000019.1 coordinate 319,421, forward strand.
TGGTTTATTGGGGCAACCAGGCTTATATGGTTCAAGGCACTTCGGTCTCGACGGCCAACGCGACGGGTGTCGCGGCGGGAAACAAAAGTGCATCAGACTGGAGTTGGCAGCAGATCGAATCGGCCATGCAACAGAAGTTTTCCGTTCCGGCGAAGTGAAAAAGCGGGGATTGAAGATAGAAGATTGAAAATGGCAGAATTGCGAGCGCCTGCATTTAAATTGCCAGCTCCGCACTCCGAATTCCGCACTTCTAATGCGTCATGCAGCCGATTTTGCCGAAGGCGACGACGTAGGCAATGAAGGCTATGATGAACAGCCACGGCTTGCCTGCCAGCAGAAGCAGAATGCCTCCGCTCAGGACCAGGCCAATCAGCACATAAACCAAAACCGCCAGCGCAAGTTTCATCGGCTTCATTGTAATGCTTTTGGGTTAGCGCGCAAGAAATGGAATTAGGATTTTGGGGACGAATTACCGGACAGATACAGTCTCCTCCCAAACTACCAACCAGCAGACTTTGGTGACGGACAGGCAGACTTCCGTTACCGACCGGTGCTTCTCCGTGACGAACCGGTGCTTCTCCATGACGAACCGGTGCTTCTCCATGACGAACCGGTGCTTCTCCATGACGAACCGGTGCTTCTCCATGACGAACCGGTGCAACGCGTCGCGTCATAAACGTCGTAGCATAATATCTCTGACACTTACGACCCAAGCCGTTGCTCTGTCAATAGGTGCTTGGCATGACGCTTACGTCAAAGGTGGTTCCCATGTAATTTGAAACATCAGACATCAACTCAGGAGTTTGCCGCTTTCTGCCGGGAAGAGGCTGCCACGCATATCAGACAGGCGAGCAACGCCAGCAGTGAAATGCCCGCGCCCGTTTCAAACGCGCGGTCACGGTAAATCAATTGCACACGATGCCGTCCCTCCGGAATTTCAACCGCTTGAAATGCGTCGTTCGCCCGCAGCAAGCGCGCCGGTTTGCCGTCCACCTCCGCGCACCAGTCATGATACCAGCTCTGCGCCACGACGACGAGCGATGGCGCGCCGGCTTCCACTTCGACATCCACATTCTGCATCCCAAAATGTGATTTAAGCACGCGGGCGGCGGTTTGGTTCGTGACCGTCACAAACGGTTTATCCCCGGGCGGCAGGCAAACAATTCTGCTTCCGTCAAAATCCCGCGCCGACAGCGCGCGCAAGCTGTCCGCGTCGTCGAGAAAAACCGGCTTTTGTCCGGCGGTGGCGAGCGGCAGGAAGGTTGTCCGCGACTGCCAGTGGTAAAATTTGTCCGGCGCGGTAATTTGCGACACGCCCATGAAATCCTCGAGTCGCGGAATTTCATTTGTTGAGCCGTAAAGCAGCGAATTTAAATCATCGCCTTCCCGCGGCGTGAGCGAGAAAAAGCCGTCCACCTTTGGCACGGCGTCGAGGAGGTTGACGTTGGCGCAAAAGCCGAGCCGCTTTCCAAGAAAATTATTTTTCGGGTCGTTCAACGCGAAATGGATGAACTCCATGAACGCCTTCGTTGTAATCATGGCGCGCGAACCGCCGAGTTCCGGCTGGGGGTTCATCGCCAGTTTTGTTCGTGCCAGGTTCGGTTCATAAACGCCCGGCGGCACGGTCGGGTTTTGCGCGGGTTCATGGGTGAAGACGTCAAGCCATGCGACGATGATCAAAAGCAGCGGTGCGATGCGGCGCAGTCCCGGCCTGGTCTCCAGTGTCAAGAGAATGAGCAGCCCGCCAGTCACCAGCAGAAAAAACGCGCGCGACAGCCCGTTGAACAACGTTGCGTGAACGTCGTCCGTCGGAAACGGGAAGCGCCACACCCAGAAAAGAATTCCCCCCAGGAGTGCGGACAAAATCAGGCCGGCAAAAATGGCGCGCTTTTTGAAATTTCTTTTCCCTTCACGTTTCAATTCTTGCAACCGCGCGAGGGCAAATGCCGCGAGCAACGGCATCAGAAACGCCACCAGCGCGACGTATTTGATGGGATAAGTCACAAAACTGAGTTGCGGGATAATTTTTCGGATGGCGGGATAGACGAAGGTGTTTTCGCCAAAGGCAAAAAACAGCGCGAGAATTGCCGCCCCGCCGAGCAGCCGCACGCGGTGTTCCCGCACCGTCCAGAGCGCGAGCAGCGCCAGCCAAAGCGTACCGATGCCGAGATAATAGGACGACGTCCATGATTGGTCGTATTGGAAAAAGACGCCTTCCGTCTCCGTGCGGCCAAACGCCATCGGCACGAGGAAATTGGCCCAGCCCCAGCCGGGCATGGACCAGCGCGTGTCTGCGTAGCCGACACCGCGTTGCGAATGGGCGGAGAGATCGAGGAATGGCAGTAGTTGCGCCGCAGCCAGCGCGGCGACCAGCATCACCACCAGCGGAAAACGCCAGCACATCGGGCCGCGTGCAGATTCGCCGCGGATGAATTGTTGAATCCAGAGCGCCAGCAGAAGAAGCCAGGTGAGCAAAATGATTTCCGGTCCGCCGGCGAGCATTTGCATGGCGCCCACCAGCCCGGCCAGGATGATTTTTTGCCCGCCGCCGCGCCACGCCAGTTCCACCGCGAGCACGACCCACGGCATCCAACTGAACGTCGCCATGTGACTCGGCCACATGAGCAGGTTGAGCGTCAGCCCGTTGAACGAAAACGCCACGCCCGCAAAAGCAGCGGCGAAATTGTTTCCCGTCCACCGGCGCGCGAGAAAAAACATTCCGAACCCGGCGAACCACAGGTGCAGCAGGCAGAAAAAGCTCAACGACCACGTCAGCGGCAGGAGCAGATAAATCAACGACGGCGGGTAGAGCGGCATCGTGTTCCATTGCGCGAGAAATGGCACGCCGCAGTTGTTGTACGGATCCCACAATGGCAGCTCCCCGTGATGAAAACATTGTTGCTGGAAGCAGGCGAGGGGATATGCGAAGAACCCGTAGTCACGCACGACAAACGTTTGCAGACCGAGCAGGACCTGCGGGAACGCGGCGAAAATCAGCAGCGCAAGCAGTATTCCAAAGCGCAGGGGTGTAAACCAGCCGGTCGCGCGGCTTTCCGCCTCGGCGCAGGCTGGATCGGATGTTTCACTCATGAGTGTTGCGGCTTCAATTTATTCAGGAAGTGAAATCGGCGGCAAGTATTCCCCGATAAATTCGCGCCTCCACCAGGCATTGGTGGCGCGGCGTTCGGCGAAATTCGTGAAACGATAATCGTAAAATTCTGCCCGGATGTAATGCGGCGGATGATTCGGGAAGGGATTTTTGTCGAGCAAGGACAGGACTTCCGGCGAACCTTGCATCAGCCGTTCGCAGAAGTTCACGAACCACGGATTTTGCCGGTAATCGCCGAGCGCGGCGAACCACATCTGCCAGTCCAGACGCGGCTGATGCGGCGCGACGAATGCCGGGCGCCGGTGGACATCGCCGGGCTTGTATTTGAATTCATAAGGCAGCCAGTTCACGCCGTCGTTGCTGCCTTCGACGACGATTTCACGACGGTCGGTGGTCATCACGGCAAACAAACCGTAGCCGTTGAAGCTGCGAAATGGAGACAGCCATTCGTCCACCGCGGCCACCGGAAGCAGCCAGGCCGGGCGCACGCCGAACATCAGTCCCATTTGGAAAAGCGAGAGGACGATCACGATGCCTGCGAGCGGGGCGGTGACGGCGCGAGGCCAGCGGCGCGGACGGTTTGAGGTTGAGGGTTGGGAATCGGGAACAAGGCACTGGCGGAGTTTGGCCGGCGCAAATTTTGCCAGAACAAAATCATCCAGCAGCAGCAGGCACAAGGCCAGCGTCAGCAGGTTGAAAAATGTGTAGTTGCCGGTCAGCAAAATTAAAATCTGCAGGAACGCAATGGCTGCGCCGCCGCAAAATCGCAATCTGCGCGGGGCAAAAATCAGGAATGGCGCGCCAAGCTCGATGCAGAACATTACGGCACACGATGCCTTTTGAAACCACAACGGCAACTGGTTCGCGTACCAGGCAATCCACGTCGGCAGCGGCTGTGTCTGGTAGTGGAAAGTCAGTGCGGTGAGATTGCGCCAGTTCGGGTCGCCGCTCAAAAGCTTCACGCAGCCGGACGAGAACATCAGTTTGAACAGCAGCAATCGCAGCAACCATGGCACGATCCGGGATGGGGGAATTTCGCGCGAAAGTTTTCGAGGCAGCCATTGCAACGGCGCGAAGAAGATGGCGAGAAGGCCGGTTTCGAGCAGAAGGTTGTCCCATTGAAAACCGAGAAAATCGCGTCCAATCGTCGCGAGCGAGAGATACAACAACCACAGCAAGGCGAGGCACGGCACGGGTGTAATCCCCACAATCAAAATGACGGCCAGCACCGCGCCCGCCGCGCATTGGAAATGGAGGAAGCCGTCGGAGGAATCGAGCCAGCACAACGTCGGCAGCAAATGATAGCGTTCCAGCCCGATGCCCCGGTCGTCGCATTGTTGACTTGCCGCCGTCATGAACTGGTCGGCGGGCAAAATGCCGGCGTGTCCAATCAGTCCGCTGATTTGCGTCCACAATGAGACGAAAGCGACAAGGTAAATCACGCCCAGCGCGCGCAGAAAAATCCGGCGCGTGAGAAAATACGCCGGTTCTTCAACATGCCGCCCCCAAAACCAGCGCGTCAGCAAGGAAAAGAATTTCCGGTTTTCGGCAACCCGCCGGTACGCCCATTCGGTGAAATCGGCAAACGGCACGGACTTTTGGTAAACGCGATGCGGCGATTGCCGGCTGGGATTGTGCGCCAGCGTGCGAAACACCGCTTCCGCGCCGGAATAAACCGAGCCGTCGGTCTCAATGAGTTGAACGGCCGTGTCAAATTGCTCACGCGGGATTTCCGGAAATTGTGCGGCGATGCGCGGGTCTTGCGCGGCCAGATAATCCACGCTCTCACCGGTCATCTGACGCCAGCGCCGGATCCAGAGCGTGCAGAAATTGCAGTCGCCGTCAAAAACCATCAATGGTTTTGGAGGCGGCGTGGCGACGCGGATGCCGCATTTCATGGCTACTATTTACCGCTTAATCAGTCATAATCGCCATCGTAATCTTAATCTTAATCCGCTTTATGCAACGATTTCGCGATTATGATTAAGAAAAAGATTAAGATTATGAGAGCGATAATTGACGCTTTCATCGGGAGGACTTACGCTTGACGGGATTTATGAGCCAATTGCAAGATTCGCTGGTCGAACTCATCCGCCGCACGTCCGCCGAGATTCCCGACGATGTGCAAAAGGCGATTCTCGATTCGCTGGAGCAGGAAAAAAGGGGGACAATTGCCGGGAACGCGCTGAAAATCATCGAGCGCAATGTCGAATTGGCGAAACAAAAATCGCAGCCCATTTGCCAGGACACCGGCAGCATTTTGTTTTACGTGGTTTGTCCGGTCGGCTTCGACCAGATCGCGTTTGAAGAAACGGCGAAGGAAGCCGTGAAGCTCGCGACCAAAAAAGGATTTCTCCGGCAGAACTCGGTGGATTCGCTCACGGGCAAGAACGACGGCACAAACGTCGGGCCCGGTGCGCCGGCGTTTCATTTTCATCAGCATCGCTCGCCTGAAATTTCCGTGCGACTGGTTTTGAAAGGCGGCGGCTGCGAAAACGTCGGCGCGCAATACTCGTTGCCGAACGAGAAGCTCAACGCGAACCGCGACCTCGACGGCTGCCGCAAGGCGATTCTTGATGCGGTGTTGCAGGCGCAGGGCAGGGGCTGCGGGCCGGGCATCCTCGGCGTGTGCATCGGCGGCGACCGCGCCACCGGTTACGAGCTGAGCAAGACGCAATTCCTGCGGCTGATTCCCGACCGCAATCCGAACCCGGAACTCGACGTGCTGGAGCAGGACATCCTGAAGACGGCGAACGAGCTCGGCATCGGCCCGATGGGATTCGGCGGCAAGACGACGCTGCTGGGCGTGAAGATTTGCGCGGCGAACCGCCTGCCTGCGTCCTATTTCGTCAGCATCAGCTACATGTGCTGGGCCTATCGCCGCCAGGGCGTGACGCTGGATGCGGAGGGGAAAATTGGGAAGTGGCTGTATTAATTAAAGCGCAATAAAACTTTTATGCTCTTGAGCGAATCATTAGGTGTAACTCCTGCTCAACTTTCCGGCGTCATTCACACCGGGCGCGACGCGGTTCACAAGCCTTCGCATGAAGACGCTTAAAGATTGTTTCGGCCATTCGGTGCGGCTCACGGACGAGCGTCTGGCGCACATCCTGGAGCACGCCGAAATGAAGCACATGGCGGCGGAGATTGAGCGGGTGCTGCGCGAGCCGCAATTGGTGCGGCGTTCGCGTTCGGATGCGGCGGTGCGGTTGTTTTACGAGTTTTACGTGCAAACGATTGTGGGTGGCAAATGGCTGTGTGTTGTGGTTAAATATGTGGAGAGCGATGCGTTTGTGGTCACGGCCTACCTGACCGACAAACCGAAAGCCGGAGAAGATTTATGGCCGACAAAGTAAAAATCTGGTTCGACGCCGAAGCCGATTATCTCGAAGTGAGATTTTCGGACGCCGCCGGTTATGAAAAGGAAACCAAACACGACGCCGTGATGGAGCGGGTGGACGCACAGGGCCATGTCATCGGGTTTAGCGTCATGGGCGTGAGCCGTTTCAAAAAAGACAAGCCGCTGGAAACCGATCTGGTTGCTGCTTGATCATGACGAAGTTGAGTTTTCCATTTTCCGAAGAAAAAATCCGCGCGCTGAAAGTCGGCGACGAGGTTTTGATTTCCGGCATCGTCCACACCGGGCGCGATGCGGTTCACAAGTATCTGCACGAAGGCGGCAAGCTGCCGCCGGGCGTGAGCCTGCGCGACGGGATTCTTTATCATTGCGGCCCGGTGGTGATGAAGCAGGACGACGGTTCATGGAAAGCCACCGCCGCCGGCCCGACGACGTCCATCCGCGAGGAGCCGTATCAGGCGCAAATCATCCGCGACTTCGGCATCCGCGGCGTCATCGGCAAGGGCGGCATGGGCGACCGCACGCTGGCGGCGTGCAAGGAGTTCGGGTGCCTGTATCTGCACGCGGTTGGCGGCGCGGCGCAGGTGCTGGCCGAGTGCATCAAAAAGGTGCGCAACGTTTACCTGATGGATAAGTTCGGCGCGCCGGAGGCGATCTGGGAATTTGAGGTGGAGGATTTTCCGGCGGTCGTCACGATGGATGCGCACGGCAATTCGCTGCACAAGGAAATATTTGCGAAAAGCCAGGCGGCATTGGCGGAGCGGCTCTGACCATTTTCAATGTACAATTTGAGAGACGTCTCCGAATCGCGCATCGCAAATTTGATTCAGAATTACGGCGTTACGGTCCGGTAAAAGTAGTGCAGATGGTTCGTGGCATCCAGGCCGACGAAAGTGCTTGCCCCGGTTGAGTCAGCCGTGTTCGTGCTGACGATTGTCCAGTTGACCAGGTTGGTTGAAACCAAAAGAACAAAGCTCTGACCGGGAGCGCCATTCGCCGCGGATACGTTTACAGTTCCATTGCGCATGTTCACGATTGAAAGGGTGGGCGATGACGCAGGATCGACGGTCAGATTGGCACTGTTTGTAACACTGCCGCACGCCCCGGCCACAATCACCGAGTAGGTTGCTGTGTCATTGGTTGTCACATTGTCCAAGGTCAGAGTGTTGCCGGCTTGACCAGAGATGACGCTGCTATTTTTCATCCAAACATAATTTAAGGGTCCGGTACCCGAAGCCACGGTGTTGAACGCCGCACTTTCACCTTGATAAACCACCATGCTGCTCAGCGGCGTGGCCGTCACGGGAACGTTGACCGTCAAGGTCGCGCTGTTGGTGACGGGCGTGCCCGCGCCGCTGACGATGACCGTGTAAAGGCCGGCCTGGCTGGTGGTGACATTGTTCAAGGCCAGGCTGCTGCCGCTGCCGACGACGGAAGCGCCGAACAACCATTGATAGCTCAAACCGGTGCCGGAGGCCGTGACGCTGAAGGTGACATTGCTGCCGACCAGGGCCGTCTGGCTCACCGGCGCAACGCTGACCGTCACGGGAACATTGACCGTCAAGGTCGCGCTGTTGGTGACGGGCGTGCCCGCGCCGCTGACGATGACCGTGTAAAGGCCGGCCTGGCTGGTGGTGACATTGTTCAAGGCCAGGCTGCTGCTGGTGCCGACGAGTGAAGCGCCGAACAACCATTGATAGCTCAAACCGGTGCCGGAGGCCGTGACGCTGAAGGTGACATTGCTGCCGACCAGGGCCGTCTGGCTCACCGGCGCAACGCTGACCGTCACGGGAACGTTGACCGTCAAGGTCGCGCTGTTGGTGACGGGCGTGCCCGCGCCGCTGACGATGACCGTGTAAAGGCCGGCCTGGCTGGTGGTGACATTGTTCAAGGCCAGGCTGCTGCCGCTGCCGACGACGTGAAGCGCCGAACAACCATTGATAGCTCAAACCGGTGCCGGAGGCCGTGACGCTGAAGGTGACATTGCTGCCGACCAGGGCCGTCTGGCTCACCGGCGCAACGCTGACCGTCACGGGAACGTTGACCGTCAAGGTCGCGCTGTTGGTGACGGGCGTGCCCGCGCCGCTGACGATGACCGTGTAAAGGCCGGCCTGGCTGGTGGTGACATTGTTCAAGGCCAGGCTGCTGCCGCTGCCGACGACGGAAGCGCCGAACAACCATTGATAGCTCAAACCGGTGCCGGAGGCCGTGACGCTGAAGGTGACATTGCTGCCGACCAGGGCCGTCTGGCTCACCGGCGCAACGCTGACCGTCACGGGAACGTTGACCGTCAAGGTCGCGCTGTTGGTGACGGGCGTGCCCGCGCCGCTGACGATGACCGTGTAAAGGCCGGCCTGGCTGGTGGTGACATTGTTCAAGGCCAGGCTGCTGCCGCTGCCGACGACGGAAGCGCCGAACAACCATTGATAGCTCAAACCGGTGCCGGAGGCCGTGACGCTGAAGGTGACATTGCTGCCGACCAGGGCCGTCTGGCTCACCGGCGCAACGCTGACCGTCACGGGAACATTGACCGTCAAGGTCGCGCTGTTGGTGACGGGCGTGCCCGCGCCGCTGACGATGACCGTGTAAAGGCCGGCCTGGCTGGTGGTGACATTGTTCAAGGCCAGGCTGCTGCTGGTGCCGACGAGTGAAGCGCCGAACAACCATTGATAGCTCAAACCGGTGCCGGAGGCCGTGACGCTGAAGGTGACATTGCTGCCGACCAGGGCCGTCTGGCTCACCGGCGCAACGCTGACCGTCACGGGAACGTTGACCGTCAAGGTCGCGCTGTTGGTGACGGGCGTGCCCGCGCCGCTGACGATGACCGTGTAAAGGCCGGCCTGGCTGGTGGTGACATTGTTCAAGGCCAGGCTGCTGCCGCTGCCGACGACGGAAGCGCCGAACAACCATTGATAGCTCAAACCGGTGCCGGAGGCCGTGACGCTGAAGGTGACATTGCTGCCGACCAGGGCCGTCTGGCTCACCGGCGCAACGCTGACCGTCACGGGAACGTTGACCGTCAAGGTCGCGCTGTTGGTGACGGGCGTGCCCGCGCCGCTGACGATGACCGTGTAAAGGCCGGCCTGGCTGGTGGTGACATTGTTCAAGGCCAGGCTGCTGCCGCTGCCGACGACGGAAGCGCCGAACAACCATTGATAGCTCAAACCGGTGCCGGAGGCCGTGACGCTGAAGGTGACATTGCTGCCGACCAGGGCTGTCTGGCTCACCGGCGCAACGCTGACCGTCACGGGAACATTGACCGTCAAGGTCGCGCTGTTGGTGACGGGCGTGCCCGCGCCGCTGACGATGACCGTGTAAAGGCCGGCCTGGCTGGTGGTGACATTGTTCAAGGCCAGGCTGCTGCTGGTGCCGACGAGTGAAGCGCCGAACAACCATTGATAGCTCAAGCCGGTGCCGGAGGCCGTGACGCTGAAGGTGACATTGCTGCCGACCAGGGCCGTCTGGCTCACCGGCGCAACGCTGACCGTCACGGGAACGTTGACCGTCAAGGTCGCGCTGTTGGTGACGGGCGTGCCCGCGCCGCTGACGATGACCGTGTAAAGGCCGGCCTGGCTGGTGGTGACATTGTTCAAGGCCAGGCTGCTGCTGGTGCCGACGAGTGAAGCGCCGAACAACCATTGATAGCTCAAACCGGTGCCGGAGGCCGTGACGCTGAAGGTGACATTGCTGCCGACCAGGGCCGTCTGGCTCACCGGCGCAACGCTGACCGTCACGGGAACATTGACCGTCAAGGTCGCGCTGTTGGTGACGGGCGTGCCCGCGCCGCTGACGATGACCGTGTAAAGGCCGGCCTGGCTGGTGGTGACATTGTTCAAGGCCAGGCTGCTGCTGGTGCCGACGAGTGAAGCGCCGAACAACCATTGATAGCTCAAACCGGTGCCGGAGGCCGTGACGCTGAAGGTGACATTGCTGCCGACCAGGGCCGTCTGGCTCACCGGCGCAACGCTGACCGTCACGGGAACATTGACCGTCAAGGTCGCGCTGTTGGTGACGGGCGTGCCCGCGCCGCTGACGATGACCGTGTAAAGGCCGGCCTGGCTGGTGGTGACATTGTTCAAGGCCAGGCTGCTGCCGCTGCCGACGACGGAAGCGCCGAACAACCATTGATAGCTCAAACCGGTGCCGGAGGCCGTGACGCTGAAGGTGACATTGCTGCCGACCAGGGCCGTCTGGCTCACCGGCGCAACGCTGACCGTCACGGGAACGTTGACCGTCAAGGTCGCGCTGTTGGTGACGGGCGTGCCCGCGCCGCTGACGATGACCGTGTAAAGGCCGGCCTGGCTGGTGGTGACATTGTTCAAGGCCAGGCTGCTGCCGCTGCCGACGACGGAAGCGCCGAACAACCATTGATAGCTCAAACCGGTGCCGGAGGCCGTGACGCTGAAGGTGACATTGCTGCCGACCAGGGCCGTCTGGCTCACCGGCGCAACGCTGACCGTCACGGGAACGTTGACCGTCAAGGTCGCGCTGTTGGTGACGGGCGTGCCCGCGCCGCTGACGATGACCGTGTAAAGGCCGGCCTGGCTGGTGGTGACATTGTTCAAGGCCAGGCTGCTGCCGCTGCCGACGACGGAAGCGCCGAACAACCATTGATAGCTCAAACCGGTGCCGGAGGCCGTGACGCTGAAGGTGACATTGCTGCCGACCAGGGCCGTCTGGCTCACCGGCGCAACGCTGACCGTCACGGGAACGTTGACCGTCAAGGTCGCGCTGTTGGTGACGGGCGTGCCCGCGCCGCTGACGATGACCGTGTAAAGGCCGGCCTGGCTGGTGGTGACATTGTTCAAGGCCAGGCTGCTGCCGCTGCCGACGACGGAAGCGCCGAACAACCATTGATAGCTCAAACCGGTGCCGGAGGCCGTGACGCTGAAGGTGACATTGCTGCCGACCAGGGCCGTCTGGCTCACCGGCGCAACGCTGACCGTCACGGGAACGTTGACCGTCAAGGTCGCGCTGTTGGTGACGGGCGTGCCCGCGCCGCTGACGATGACCGTGTAAAGGCCGGCCTGGCTGGTGGTGACATTGTTCAAGGCCAGGCTGCTGCCGCTGCCGACGACGGAAGCGCCGAACAACCATTGATAGCTCAAACCGGTGCCGGAGGCCGTGACGCTGAAGGTGACATTGCTGCCGACCAGGGCCGTCTGGCTCACCGGCGCAACGCTGACCGTCACGGGAACATTGACCGTCAAGGTCGCGCTGTTGGTGACGGGCGTGCCCGCGCCGCTGACGATGACCGTGTAAAGGCCGGCCTGGCTGGTGGTGACATTGTTCAAGGCCAGGCTGCTGCTGGTGCCGACGACGGAAGCGCCGAACAACCATTGATAGCTCAAACCGGTGCCGGAGGCCGTGACGCTGAAGGTGACATTGCTGCCGACCAGGGCCGTCTGGCTCACCGGCGCAACGCTGACCGTCACGGGAACGTTGACCGTCAAGGTCGCGCTGTTGGTGACGGGCGTGCCCGCGCCGCTGACGATGACCGTGTAAAGGCCGGCCTGGCTGGTGGTGACATTGTTCAAGGCCAGGCTGCTGCCGCTGCCGACGACGGAAGCGCCGAACAACCATTGATAGCTCAAACCGGTGCCGGAGGCCGTGACGCTGAAGGTGACATTGCTGCCGACCAGGGCCGTCTGGCTCACCGGCGCAACGCTGACCGTCACGGGAACGTTGACCGTCAAGGTCGCGCTGTTGGTGACGGGCGTGCCCGCGCCGCTGACGATGACCGTGTAAAGGCCGGCCTGGCTGGTGGTGACATTGTTCAAGGCCAGGCTGCTGCCGCTGCCGACGACGGAAGCGCCGAACAACCATTGATAGCTCAAACCGGTGCCGGAGGCCGTGACGCTGAAGGTGACATTGCTGCCGACCAGGGCCGTCTGGCTCACCGGCGCAACGCTGACCGTCACGGGAACGTTGACCGTCAAGGTCGCGCTGTTGGTGACGGGCGTGCCCGCGCCGCTGACGATGACCGTGTAAAGGCCGGCCTGGCTGGTGGTGACATTGTTCAAGGCCAGGCTGCTGCTGGTGCCGACGAGTGAAGCGCCGAACAACCATTGATAGCTCAAACCGGTGCCGGAGGCCGTGACGCTGAAGGTGACATTGCTGCCGACCAGGGCCGTCTGGCTCACCGGCGCAACGCTGACCGTCACGGGAACGTTGACCGTCAAGGTCGCGCTGTTGGTGACGGGCGTGCCCGCGCCGCTGACGATGACCGTGTAAAGGCCGGCCTGGCTGGTGGTGACATTGTTCAAGGCCAGGCTGCTGCTGGTGCCGACGAGTGAAGCGCCGAACAACCATTGATAGCTCAAACCGGTGCCGGAGGCCGTGACGCTGAAGGTGACATTGCTGCCGACCAGGGCCGTCTGGCTCACCGGCGCAACGCTGACCGTCACGGGAACGTTGACCGTCAAGGTCGCGCTGTTGGTGACGGGCGTGCCCGCGCCGCTGACGATGACCGTGTAAAGGCCGGCCTGGCTGGTGGTGACATTGTTCAAGGCCAGGCTGCTGCTGGTGCCGACGAGTGAAGCGCCGAACAACCATTGATAGCTCAAACCGGTGCCGGAGGCCGTGACGCTGAAGGTGACATTGCTGCCGACCAGGGCCGTCTGGCTCACCGGCGCAACGCTGACCGTCACGGGAACGTTGACCGTCAAGGTCGCGCTGTTGGTCACACTGCCGCAGGTCCCGCTGACGATGACCGTGTAAAGGCCGGCCTGGCTGGTGGTGACATTGTTCAAGGCCAGGCTGCTGCCGCTGCCGACGAGTGAAGCGCCGAACAACCATTGATAGCTCAAACCGGTGCCGGAGGCCGTGACGCTGAAGGTGACATTGCTGCCGACCAGGGCCGTCTGGCTCACCGGCGCAACGCTGACCGTCACGGGAACGTTGACCGTCAAGGTCGCGCTGTTG